>NZ_JBVHWR010000028.1:20944-61687 GCF_055564355.1 Streptomyces sp. NPDC029152
CAGGTTCCGGACGTCGAGCAGACTCAACGGGACACCCCCAGCCTGGGGTTGAGGACGGACTCGACCGCACGCCCGCACAGCGTGAACGCCAGCGCCAGCGTGGACTTGCCGCAGCCGGACTCGCCCGCGATGCCGAGCTTCTCGCCCGCGGCCAGGCTCAGGTCGACCCCGCGCACGGCGGCCGCGCCGCCCGGGTAGGTCACTTCCAGGTTCCGGACGTCGAGCAGACTCAACGGGACACCCCCAGCCTGGGGTTGAGGACGGACTCGACCGCACGCCCGCACAGCGTGAACGCCAGCGCGACGACCGCGATCGCGACGCCCGGCGGCACCAGGTACCACCAGTCGCCGGAGCTGACCGCACCCGCCTCCCGGGCGTCCTGCAACAGCCCGCCCCACGACACGACCGAGGGGTCCCCGAGCCCCAGGAACGCCAGGGTGGCCTCGGCGAGGATCGCGGAGGAGATGATCAGGGTGGTCTGGGCGAGGATCAGCGGCATCACGTTCGGCAGCACGTGCCGGGACATGATGTGCCCGTGCCCGCCGCCGAGCGCCTTCGCGCGTTCGATGTACGGCCGCGACTCCACGGCCAGCGTCTGGGCCCGCACCAGCCGCGCGGTCGTCGGCCAGGTGGTGACGCCGATGGCCAGGACGATCGTGCCCAGCGAACGGGACATGACGGTCGCCAGCACGATGGCGAGCACCAGCGTCGGCATCACCAGGAACCAGTCCGTGACGCGCATGATCACCGTGGCGTACCAGCCGCGGAAGTGCCCGGCGGTGATGCCGATCAGCGCCCCGATGGCCACCGACAGCACCGCGGCGAGCAGCCCGACCAGCAGCGAGACGCGCGCACCCCAGATCAGCAGTCCCAGCAGGTTGCGCCCGAACTGGTCGGTGCCCAGCGGGAACCGGCCGCTGGGACCCTCCAGCGGCTGCCCGGGAGCGTCGGTCACGCTCTGCACGTCCGACCCGACGGTCAGCGGCGCGGTCAGCGCCAGCAGCCCGAACAGCACCAGCGCGGCGAGCCCGAACAGGCCCGCGCGGTGCCGTCGGTACTCCTTCCAGAAGCGTGCGGCGGAGGCCCGGCGGCGCTGCCACGCGAGCGTGCGCGGGCCGAGCGGCGGAGCGGTCTCGGCGGTCATCGGCCCACCCTCGGGTCGAGCAGCGGATACAGGAGGTCGGCCAGGGTGTTCATCAGGATCACCGCTGAGGCGAAGACGAAGAACAGACCCTGCACCAGCGGCAGGTCGGGCACGCTCAGCGCCTGGTAGAACAGCCCGCCGAGCCCCGGCCAGGAGAAGACCGTCTCGACGAGGATGACACCGGCGACGGTCCGGCCGAGGTTGACGAAGATCAGCGTCACGGTCGGCAGCAGCGCGTTCGGCACGGCGTGCCGGCGCCGCACGAGGTCGTCCCGCAGGCCCTTGGCGCGCGCCGTGGTCAGGTAGTCGCCGCCCATCTCGTCGAGCAGCGCCGAGCGGGTGACCAGCAGCGTCTGCCCGTACTCCACCGCGACCAGCGTCACCACCGGCAGGACGAGGTGGTGGGCGACGTCGACGACGTACGCGAAGCCCTGCTCGCCGCCGGACTCCATGCCCCCGGTCGGGAACATCCCGGGGATCGGGCCCACGCCGACCGACAGCACGATGATGAGCAGCAGTCCCAGCCAGAAGGAGGGGATGGAGTAGAGCGTCAGCGCCAGCCCGGTGTTGACCCGGTCGCCGAGCCGGCCGTGCCGCCACGCGGAGCGGGTGCCGAGGAAGATGCCCAGGGTCGTGTACAGAACGAAGGCCGTGCCGGTGAGCAGCAGCGTGTTCGGCAGCGCCTCGGTGATCTTGTCGACGACGGGGCCGTGGAACTGGTACGAGGTCCCCAGGTCTCCCGTCAGCGCCTTGCCGCAGTACTGCGTGAACTGCTGCCACACCGGCAGGTCGAGACCGAACTCCCGGCGGTAGGAGGCGATCTGCTCCGCGGACACCGGGCGGCCGCCGGTCATGAACTTCACCGGGTCGCCCGGGATCAGCCGGAAGAGGAAGAAGCTGGTGACGAGCACGGCGAACAGCGAGACGGCGGCACCGGCCAGCCTGCCGGCCACGTACCGCAGGTACGCGGCCCTGGCGCCGGCCCGTGACGCGCGCCCCGCCCCGGCCGGCCCGGACGTCACCGGACCGGCCGCGGCCGCTTTCCCGAGCGGGGAGGATGTCGCTTCCGCGGTCATGGGCGGGCCCGCCTACTCACGCTCTTCCGCCGTGGACCGGCGGCGCACCGCGACCAGCACGCCGAGACCGACGAGGACGACGACGCCCGCGACGATCCCGGTCACCACGCCGGTCGACGAGGAACCGTCCGAGGAGTCGCCGGAGCCGGCGGGGACGGCGGACCACCAGCTCCAGTAGCCGTCCTGGCCGTAGATGTTGCCCGCCTCGGACGGCATCGTGGTGATCGACTCGATCTGGTCCGTGCGGTAGGCCTCGACGGCGTTCGGATAGGCCATGACGTTCATGTAGCCCAGGTCGTACAGCCGCGACTGCATCTGCTTGACGATCTCCGCCCGCTCGGCCGGGTCGTACTCGGCGAGCTGCCGGGCGTAGAGGTCGTCGTACGTCTTGTCGCAGATGAAGTTGTCCGTGGCACCGGTGTCCTTGGGGGTCTGCGGACGGGCGGCACAGGTGTGGATGGAGAGCACGAAGTCGGGGTCCGGGTTGACGGACCAGCCGTCGAAGGCCAGGTCGTACTTGCCCGCGAGCCACGGGTCGGTCACGTTGTCCAGGCAGTTGAGGGTGGTCTCGATGCCGAGCTCGCCCCACCACTCCTGGAGGTACTTGCCGACCGCCTTGTCGTTGGGGTCGGTGGCGTGGCACAGGACGCGGTAGTTCAGCGGTTCGCCGTCCTTGCCGACGCGCTTGCCGTCGGCGTTCTTCCTGTAGCCCGCCTCGTCGAGCAGCCGTCCGGCCGCCTCGGGGTCGTACGCCAGCTCCTGCTCGGCCGAGGGCTTCCAGAAGTACGAGGAGAAGCGCGGCGGTATGTAGCCCTCGCCCTGGACCGCGTGACCCTGGAAGACCTTGTCGACGATCGTCTTGCGGTCCACCGCCATGAACAGCGCGTTCCGCACCCGCTGGTCGAGCAGCGACGGGTGGCCGTCACCGAACTTCGTGCCGTCCTTGGACTGCGCGCCCGGGTTGGTGGCGAGGGCGTAGAAGCGACGGCCGGGCGCGTCGTTGACGTGGATGTTCTTGTCGCCCTTGAGCGAGGCGGCCTGGGCGGGGGTCAGCGACGGGGACCCGGCGACGAAGGAGACCTCGCCCTTGCGCAGGGCGGCGACGGCGGCGTCCTGGTCCTTGTAGTACCGGAAGACCAGCTCGTCGAACTTCGGCGCGCCCCGCCAGTAGTCCTTGTTGGCCTTCAGCCGCACGTAGCTGTCCGGCTTGTAGTCGGTCAGGACGAACGGTCCGTCGCCGACGAGCGGGAAGCTCTTGTCGTTGTTGAACTCGGAGAAGTCGTCGACCTTCTCCCACACGTGCTTGGGCACGATCGGCACGTCGAGCGCGGTCATCGTGGCCTGCGGCGTCTTCAGCTCGATCACCAGCTGGGTGGGACCGGTCGCGGTGACCTTCTCGAAGTTGGTGACGAAGCTGCCGTTGGCGGTGGCGGCGCCGTCGTCGGTCATCATCGTGTTGAACGTCCACGCCGCGTCCTCGGCGGTGACCCGCTGCCCGTCCGACCACTTCGCGTCGGAGCGGATCGTGTACGTCCACGTCAGCTTGTCGGGAGAGGACTTCCACGCGGTGGCCAGCCCCGGTATGACGTGGTTGTCCTTGGGGTCGTAGGCGGTCAGGTACTCGTACGTCAGCCGGTGGATGCTCGTGCTGACCAGCCGCACCGCGAGGAACGGGCTGAGCGAGTCGACGCTCTGCGCGACCGCGACGGTGAGGACCCTGCCGCCCTGCTCGCCCTCCCCGGCCCGTACCGGGCCGCTCCGCGGTCCGGCCGAGGCGGACGGGGCGACGGCACCGGACGCGAGGACGAGGGCGGCGGCGCCGGCGGCGGCCAGGAGCCGCGTCCTCCTCGGGCGGGAGCCGATACGTCCTCTGCCGTGCTGATCTTGTGTGTTCATGGTTCGGAGACCTCGCGTCATCACTCGCGCGGGACGCCCGCTCGACGTTCCGCACGGGGCGGGCTTGAACAGGTGCGAACAGACTTGAACGGATGTGAGCAGCCTTGCATGGAGCTTGATCGGTTGGCGCCGACGGAATGAAGTGTGTGTCTATCAGCGGCAGTCTGCGCGCGTCAACGGTGTGTCAAACCCCATGTGGCCTGCGGAAACGGCGAGTTCACCGCCGGGTCGCCCCCATTGGTGGAGACCATTGACGCCTCGCTGGTGAGAGTGTGGCGGTGCGTTCCCGCCGGTTCTGACCGCGAACGCGCGAAGGCCCGCGCCGTCGGGTGACGGCGCGGGCCCGGGAGAGCGCGGGGCTACTGCTGAGGCGGGGGCGGGGTCTGGCCCTGCGGGTGCTGGGGGTGACCGGGCTGCTGCGGATACGGCTGCCCGGGCTGCTGGGGGTACGGCTGTCCCGGCTGCTGCGCGGGCTGCCCGTACGGCTGCGGCTGCCCCGGCTGGGGGTACCCGGGCTGAGGGTGCCCCGGCTGGGGGTACCCGGGCTGAGGGTGCCCCGGCTGGGGCGCGTACTGCCCCGCGCCCGGCTGCCCCGGGTGATGCGGGCCCGGCTGCCCCGGGTAGGGCGGCTGTCCGGGTACGCCCTGCCCCGGTACGGGCCCGCCGGGCATCCCCTGGCCCGTGAAGTCGTGGCCCGGCATGGGCGGCGCGGCGACCGGCGGCGGATTGCCGTCGGACGTCCACAGGCCGTGGGACTGCTGGTGGCGGACGAAGTCCTCGGCGACCATCGCCGCGAGGTTGAAGTACGCCTCCCGCACCTTCGGCCGCATCATGTCGAGGTCGACCTCGGCGCCGGCCGCCAGGTGCTCGTCGAACGGCACCACCACGACGCCCCGGCACCGCGTCTGGAAGTGGCCGACGATGTCCTCCACCTTGATCATCTTGCCGGTCTCGCGGACCCCCGAGATGACGGTGATGGACCGGGAGACCAGATCGGCGTACCCGTGCGCGGACAGCCAGTCCAGCGTCGTGCTGGCGCTGCTCGCACCGTCCACGGACGGCGTCGAGATGATGATGAGCTGGTCGGCGAGGTCGAGCACCCCGCGCATGGCGCTGTAGAGCAGACCGGTGCCGGAGTCGGTCAGGATGACCGGGTACTGCCTGCCCAGGACGTCGATCGCGCGCCGGTAGTCCTCGTCGTTGAAGGTCGTGGACACGGCCGGGTCGACGTCGTTGGCGATGATCTCGAGCCCGGACGGCGCCTGGGACGTGAACCGCCGGATGTCCATGTACGAGTTGAGGTACGGGATCGCCTGGACGAGGTCGCGGATGGTGGCCCCGGTCTCGCGGCGCACCCGGCGGCCGAGCGTACCGGCGTCCGGGTTGGCGTCGATGGCGAGGATCTTGTCCTGTCGCTCGGTGGCGAGCGTGGAGCCCAGTGCGGTGGTCGTGGTCGTCTTGCCGACGCCGCCCTTGAGGCTGATGACGGCGATGCGGTAGCAGGAGAGCACCGGGGTGCGGATCAGCTCCAGCTTCCGCTGCCGCTCGGCCTCCTCCCTCTTCCCGCCCAGCTTGAACCGCGAACCGCCGGACGCGGGGCGGCTGCTCTTCGCCTTCTGCTTCTTGTTGTTGAGCAGCCGGTCCGACGACAGCTCCACGGCCGCCGTGTAACCGAGCGGCGCCGCACCCGGGTTGGTGGGCTGCCGCTGGTCGTGCTGTATGGGCTGCGGCCAGGCGGTGCCGAGCCGGGGGTCGGCCGGCTGCTGGGGATAGGGCTGTGGCTGTGCCTGGGCCTGGTGGGGCGGCTGCTGGTGCTGCGGCATCTGACCGGGGTGCGCCTGCGGGTGCGCCGGCGGCTGGGCCTGGTGCGGCACACCGGGGGCCGGCTGCCCCTGGGGGGCGGGCGGCTGGGGGAAGCCGTAACCGCCCTGCGGGACGGAAGCGCCGGGCTGCGGAGCGACGGCGCCGGGCTGGGGCTGGGGGAAGCCGTAACCGGCGGCGGGAGCACCACCCGGCTGCGGTCCCGGAGCCGGGGGCGCGGCCGGGGGAGTGGCACCCTGCGGCGGGAAGCCGTAACCGGCCTGGGCGGAAGCCTGGTCCGGCGTCACCGGTGAGCCGGCCTGCGCGGCCCACGCGGCGGGAGCCGGCTGAGGAGCCTGGGGCTGGAAGGGCGGCTGGTGCGCCGGAACGCCCGGCTGCCCCGGCACACCGGGTGCCGGCTGCGGCCCGGCGGGCCACTGACTCGCCGGCGCGGGCGCGGCGGGAGGGTACGAGGGAGGCAGCGGCGGCACCGGGCCCTGGGCGGCGGGGGGCGCGTCGGCGGACGGGACGTCCTGAGGCCCGGCGGCGGCCGGACCGGGCTCGGCGGCGGGTGCCGGACCGGGTTCGGCGGGTGCCGGCTCGGAGCTGGGTGCCGGCTCGCCGTCGTCGGCGGCCTCCGGGGCATCGGCGGGAGAGACCTCGCCGACTGCCGTCGGCTCCTCGCCGCCCTCGCCGCTCCCGGGTTCGGCGACGGCACCATCCGCGTCGCCGTCCGCACCGCCGCTCTCCGCCGTGGTGCCGTCCGCGGCGTCGGCGTCGGTAGCTCCGTGGGCCTCGGCCTCGTCGGTGCCGCCCTCCGCCCCGGCGGAGTCCCCGGCCTCGTCGGCAGCGGACTCCGGCCGTTCCTCCGGCGCCTCCCCCTGCCGCGCCCCGGCGGCGGCGAGTTCCGCGAACTCCCGCTTCAGGGCGGCGGCCGAGAAGCGCATGGTGGCGCCGCTCTCGAGGTCACCGTTGCCGCCCTCGGGCTCGACGCGCGGCTCCGGGGGCACCGTCGGCTGCTCGGGCTCCGCCCCGGGCCGGGGCTCTGCCGCCGCCGGAGGACGCTGAGGCTCGAAGCCGCTTCCCACGGGCAGACCGGGCACCCCGGGGCCCGGAGACGTGGACGGGGCGGGAGGAGCGTACGGCGAACTCGTCATCGACGGCGGCGGCGGCGTGTAGGGCGCCGCGGGAGCCGGAGGCCGAGGAGCGGAAGGAGCGTCGCTCGACGGACCGGCGCCCTGCCCGGAATCACCGGACGCGTTCTGCGTGTACCAGGCGGGCGGCGCGTAGTCGATGGTGAACTCGCCCGTCGTCTCGATTGCGGACTCCGCGTCGGGCTGGTCATCGCCGGGCGTCGCCCAGCCCCCGCGGTTCCCGTCCCGATCGCTGCTCACAATTCCTCCTGGTGTGGTCGAGCACCCTCATGCCGTGCTGGGGCGACCGATTCCGTCCGACGTTGTCCGAGAGTGACGAGGGTGGGACGAGGCGTCGATCCCCGCCCTTTCCGAAGGACGCCGACGCCCACTCCACGGGTTCTGGCGTGGCGCCCGGGACCAGCCTAATCACGAGTGACCGGACCTCGTCAGGTCCCGCCCCCCTGTCCGCTCCGGCGTCCGAAGCCGCAAAACACCCAAAGGGGAAGTACTTTCACGGCCGTGCCCGCCACGATCGGGTGATCCGGTCGACGCGGGCCCGCTCAGTCCATCCGGCGCGGCGTCCCCAGGAGGCCGATCTCCGCGTCGGTCGGCTGCGTCATCACGTACTGCCGGTCACGATCGGAACACCAGAGGGTGACACCGTCGGCGAGGGTCGGCAGCGCGTCCACGTCACTCCTCGGCAGCGCCATCGCACGGCCCAGTTCCCCGGCCTCGGCGGGTGAGATCCGCTGCACTCCCACGAGCCGTGCCTGCCGGACGAGCCGGGGCGCGACGGGGCTGAGATAGGGCAGGAGCGTCAGCACCGACCTCCAGGGGCCGGAGACCACACGGCCGCGCGGCGGCCGCATGCCGCAGTCCCGCACCACCAGCACCGGCGTGCCGGCCGAGGCCCCCAACGGAGGCACCCGGCCCACGTCGTAGACCGCGAGTCCGTTCTGGCCGCCGCCCATGGCGTGGACCATCTGCGTCCACGCCTGCGCGCGCCCGGTCTCCACAGCCACCCGCGCGCCGGTCGCGGCGGCCCGCAGCGCGAACACCTGAGCCGTCCACAGACCGCCGATGAGCACCACCTCGTAGGGCGTCGGCCGGTTCAGTCCCAGCACCGCGGACTGCCCCTCGGCGTCCACCCCGATGACCACGCCGTCGTCCCCGATGGGCAACGACAACGTGTCCAGGTCCTCCGGGGACAGGGTGTGGCGCCCGTGGCGCGGGCCGATCAGGCCGAAGCCGGCGTGCAGCAGGTCGCGTGCCCGCCGGCCGGCCGACGGCCGGTCACCTTCCGGCGCGCCCTGCACGTCCGGTCCGTCGGCGGCCCCCGTCGTCGTGGCGGTCACCGGACACCTCCGAGGGGCAGAGTGGCGAGGACACCCGGCAGTTGCTCGCGGTCGAGCCGCATGAGCGCGGCCCCCGCCTCCCGCGCGGAACTCTCCAGCGCGCGCCGCGCCTCGGTCAGTTCCTCGGCGCTGCGCCCGGTGACCCGCAGATGGCCGCGCAGGGACATCTCCTGCCGGTCCGCGCGCGACAGGGTGAGACTGACCGTCGTGGCGAGCGCGGGAACCGCGGTGACCCGCGCGACGAACTGGGGCAGCGACGTCCCGCGGTCGCCGCCCAGCTCGGGCCACTTGCGGATCCAGTACGTGGTGTGCCGGCGGTTGTCGCAGCGCCAGCTCCGGTTGGACTCCTCGGTGCGCCGCTCGTGCCGGGTCGCCCGTCCCGCCTCGGCCGTCACCAGCGGATTGGCGCAGGCCGACGTGGCGATCGCCGACGTCAGCTCCTCCTCGTCGAGGACCGTGGCACGGAACCCGGCCCCGCTCAGCCGGCTGGCGAGATGGTCGGCGACGCGCACGACGCACTTCTGCGCGCCGAGCAGGCCCCCGCCGCGAGCCGCGACGGCCTCGGGACACAGCTCGGGGGCGACCTTCAGGGCGATCCAGGTGATCCGTACCGCCGGAGCGCCGGTCTGCTCCTGCAACGGCGCGTAATTGCTGACGGCCACCGACTGCCGCGGCAGGTGCAGCGCGGGCGCGGGCTGCGTGTGCAGCACGATCTGTGCCGACTCCAGGCGGATCCCGTCCACTTCGAGGGCGTCCCGCACCAGCGCCAGCGGCAGGGGCCGCCGGCTCCGCTCGGCGCGCAGGGCGGTGGCGTCGGCCTCCACCTGCACCACGGCGGTGACGAACGTGCCGTCACCGACGATGCCCACGGGCCGCCGCTCCCGCCCGCCGTAGGCGTACGTGCGCAGGCTCGGATCGCACTCCACGGCCGGGGCCAGCGCCGGCTCGGTGCCCGCCGGGATCACCAGGTCCGCGGCGCGCTTCTGCCGGGCGCGCAGGGCCCGTGCCGTGGCCAGCCACTCCGGCAGGGAGCGGCCCCTGCGGCGCACGAGGGCCAGCAGGACGAGGACGACCGCGAGGACGGCGGCGGGCACCAGGGCCAGGGTGCCGATCGCCCATCCCGTGAGGAGGAGGGCGGCCGCGAGCTCCAGAAGCACGATCCGTTGCAGCCGGAACGAACCCGGCCGGCCCGTACGCACCTTGAGATGGAGGCCGCCTCGCGCGGACGGCTGTCGCGCGCCTCGCGGCCCCGGCTGGACGGAACCGCGTGCCCGGGTCCGGTCACGCCCCGAGGTGCGCGTCCCGGAAGCCATCACTCCATCCCCCCAATTCACTCACAACTCGCTGGAATCCCCGCCACCGTGCCCACTCCCGAAGGGCCCACGCACCCTACCCGCTCCACAGGCCACCCCTCACACCAGGCATAGTAGGGGCGGCGTCCGAGGCCGGCGGGCGGGGGACGACGCTCCCCGGCGCCGGCCGGGCGGAACTCGGGTGAGTACGGCGGGACACGGGGAGAGAAACGCACCAATGGCATCTCGGCGGGATCAGCTCAACGCCTACACCTTCGCGAAGCGCCGCCTGCTCGCGGCCTTCGTCCAGTCGTTCCCGCACGGCTCGGAGGAGGGTGCGCCGCGCCCCCTGCGGGGCGTCGTGCCCGGACTCGTCATCGGTGTGATCGTCATGGCCGTGTTCGGCGCCTGGGGGATGTTCAAGCCCACCGCGCCCAAGGGCTGGGACACCCCGAACGAGAAGGTGATCATCGCCAGCAAGTCGACCACCCGGTACGTCGTCCTGAAGACCGGCGACGAGGTCCAGCTCCACCCGGTGCTCAACATGGCGTCGGCGAAACTCCTCCTCGCCCCCAACAAGGGCGACGTCGTCACCGTCAGCGAGTCGCTCCTCGACAGCGGCAGGATCCGGCACGGTGTCACCGTCGGCATTCCGTACGCCCCCGACCGGCTGCCCTCCGCCGAGGAGGCCGGCGCCGCCAAGCGGTGGGTCGTCTGCGAACGCCCCAGCGCGGGCGGCCGGTCCATCCAGAAGGCCGCGCTGGTCCTCGCCGACCGGGAGAAGAAGCTGACCGAGGGCAAGCAGAAGCTGTCCGGCGGCGAACTCCTCTACGTCGTGGACCCCGACGGCAAGCGCTTCATCGTGGACGCGGGCGGAACCGCGTACCAGGTCGACAAGCAGGACACCGGCTCCGACCTCGAACTGCTGCTGCGCACCGTCGTCGGCTCCGGTCGTCTGCCCCAACGGGTGTCCCGCGAGTGGCTGGCCACCCTCCACCAGGGCGACCCGGTCACCTTCCCGAAGATCAAGGGCACCCCCGGGGCCCCCGCGAACGCCCCCGGCCAGCTCGACGCGTCGGCCGACAAGGTCGGCACCGTGCTCAAGGCCTTCGACAACAACGAGGAGCAGTACTACGTCGTACTGCCCGGCCGGGTCGCGCCGGTATCCGCCTTCGTCGCCCAACTGCTGCTGTACAGCAAGGACCTGGCGCAGGTCGGGCAGGCCGGCCAGGCCCTGGAGGTGAGCCCCGGAGCGATCGTCCCGGGCAAGCCCTTCGGCACCGAGTACAAGTGGCCGAGCGGCACTCCCCGGGCGGTCAACGAGACGTCCGACGCCAAGGGCGGACGCAACACGGTCTGCAACGTGCTGCGCGACGTCGACGGCAAGGGCGCCACCACCCTCGGCACCTGGGCCGGCGCCGACTTCCCGGCCGACCTCCCCACCGGTTCCTCCAGCGCCTACGTCACGCCGGGCTCCGGCCAGCTCTACCGCCAGTTCAAGGGCACGGAGACGAAGGCGGGCCCCGTCTTCCTGGTCACCGACACCGGCCTGCGCTACGTCCTGCAGTCCAACGCGGACAGCGCCACCGACGACGCGGGCATCGGCATGTCGGCGGAGGAGCGGAAGCAGTTGGAGCAGGAGGCCCAGCAGGCCCAGACGCGCCTGGGCTACGCCGACGTGGACCCCGCGCCGATCCCCGCCGCCTGGTCCGCCTTCCTCCCCACAGGCCCTCGCCTGTCCACGGCCGCGGCACGCCAGCCGCAGGGTTCCTAGCGGAGGGACGTCACCACCATGCGACCCCTGTGCCTGCGCCTCCTTCCGACGGCAGCCGCCACGGTCCTGCTGACGGCGGGACCCCTGGCCCTCGCGCCCACCGCCGCCGCGGAGGAGCCCTTCTCCGACCAGTGTGAATACCCCAACGACGTCTATCCGGGCCGCCCTTGGTCCCTCCAGCGCGTCCAGCTCGACGAACTCTGGAGCGAGTCCAAGGGCAAGGGCGTACGGGTGGCCGTCATCGACACCGGCGTCGACGTGAAGAACCCGCAGCTGAAGAACGCGGTGGACGTCAGGAGCGGCCGCAACTTCCTGCCCAGGAACCTCAAGGACGAGAACGGCGACCCCATCGACCGGGGCAACGAGAACGGCACCACCGACACCGTCGGTCACGGGACCAAGGTCGCCGGCATCATCGCCGCCCGGCCCGACGGCAAGACCGGCTTCGTGGGCCTGGCACCCGAGGCGACGATCATCCCGATCCAGCAGAACGACGCGGAGGGCAACGGCGACACCGACACCCTCGCCGCGTCGATCCGCTACGCCGTCACGGCCGGCGCGGACGTCATCAACATCTCCCAGGACACCGCGGGCGCCGCCGAACCCGACCCGGAACTGGAAGCGGCCGTCAACGACGCCTTGGCCAAGGACATCGTCGTCGTCGCCTCCGCGGGCAACGACGGGCTCGGCGGCAACGTCAAGAAGACCTACCCCGCCTCCTACGAGGGCGTCCTCGCCGTCGCGGCGTCCGACCGCAACAACGAACGGGCGTCCTTCTCCCAGTCCGGCGACTTCGTCGACGTCGCGGCACCGGGCGTCGACATGATCTCCACCGTGCCCAGCGGCGGCCACTGCTCCGACAACGGCACGAGCTTCTCCGCCCCGTACGTCGCGGGCATCGCCGCACTCCTCAAGGCCAAGCACGGCGACTGGAGCGGGCGTCAGATCACCGCCCAGATCGAACAGACCGCGGAACGCACCATCGCCGGTCACGACCGCCTCGTCGGCTGGGGAGTGGTGGACCCGGTCCGCGCCCTCACGGAGGACGAGCACCCGGTCGAGTCCCCCCGCCCCCAGGAGGGGCTGTCCAGGGCCGAGGCGCCGGTCGCGGCCGAGCTCCCGCTCGGCGAAACGGCCGACGAGAGGAACGCCCGCCTCGCGACCTACGTCGCGGTCGGTGCGGTGGTCCTGGTGATGGGCCTCGGCGGAGCGGCGGTGGCGGTCCGGGACGCGGGCGGACGGGGCCGGGCCAAGGGACTCCGGTGACGCCGAGGGGCGTCGGCGTCCTGGTGGGAACTGTGTCGAGCGAGTGAAGACGGCGGGAGCGGGCGCCAGTTGCAGCAGGCCTGTTGCACAAGGTGGTTGGGGCTGTCGGTGTCTGTTACTAGAGTGGTCCCGTGGCGTTCGTGATCGCTCCGGCGCCGAGGTCCGTTCGGCACCTCGAGCCGGGCGGGCCGCAGTACGGGGAAACGGGGAGGGATAGCACAGTGGTTGCTGCAGAGATGGGCGGAGCCGCAGACGTCCGTCGCGGCGTGATGGCGCTGTCGGCGTTCAAGAAGCGCGTGGACGATCTGCTCAAGGCCTTCGAGGAGTCGGCGGGCGGTCCGTCCAAGGTCGGGTCCCACAGCCTGCCGGA
This sequence comes from Streptomyces sp. NPDC029152, assembly GCF_055564355.1. Taxonomy (NCBI): domain Bacteria; kingdom Bacillati; phylum Actinomycetota; class Actinomycetes; order Kitasatosporales; family Streptomycetaceae; genus Streptomyces; species Streptomyces sp. NPDC029152. Next base: position 34,054 of record NZ_JBVHWR010000028.1, read on the forward strand.
GTCCGCTTTCGGCAGCGGCGCCTTCCCCGAGGGCAAGCAACTCCACCTCGAGTACGAGCGCGTCCACGAGCGGATCACCGCACTCTCCAAGTCGCTGGGGCTCCAGCTGGAGGCCATGCAGATCGCCGTGCACGGCGTGGACGTCACCTTCGACAACCTCGAGGAAGAGCAGCGCTACCGGTTCCATCAGATCCGGACCGAGGTCAACCAGACGCGCGAAGAGATGCTGGACGAACGTCTCAAGCGGCAGAATCACCCCGACAAGACCGACGCGGGATGGTCATGAGCGACAAGAACAAGCCGGGGCCGCACCTGGAAGAGCAGAAGGACGCCCAGGCGCAGATCGGTGCGCTCGACGCGGTCATGACGGTGACCAAGTTCGTGCCCTTCGGCCCGTCCAGGGGCGTCCATTTCGGCTCCACGAACTTCGAGGGCTACGGCCTCAACCAGATCCTCGACATCGTCGAGTCCGCCAACCCGGAGCTCCTGGAGACCGCGGGCACCGCCCTCGTCGACGCCCGGGACGCCATCAAGAAGGCGGCGGACGAACTCAAGGGCAACCTCGGGAAGATCGATTGGCAGGGCGAGGCGCACAAGACCTTCTCCGACTGGGGCGACGGCCTGATCAAGAGCGCTCAGGGCATCGCCGACTACGCCGACACCATCGGCACCCAGGTGCTGGCCGCCGGCTCGGGCCTCGCCTCGGTCAAGAAGGCCATGCCCCACCGTGACACCCGCACCGACCCCAAACCGCCGAAGGACTTCGACGAGGCGGACAAGGTCGAGACCAACGACGAGTACGTGGCGGCGGTCAAGGCGGAGAAGGACCGCCAGGAGGCCATCAACCAGATGTACCGTCTGGCGTCGTTCTACACGGTGTCGGCGGGGGTGATGGGCAGCACCGACGAACCGGTGCTCCCGAAGATGCCGAATGCGGGGGTGCCGGCGCCGGCGCCTTCTTACGGAGATCCGTTCAAGGCAGGCGGAACCCGGCCGACGCTGGCGCCGATCGGTGAGCCGAGCACGACTGGTGGAAGCCCAGCGCCTCCTCATGGGGAGCGGGGGAACCCGGACAACCAGCTGACGGCTGGACCCAAGAATGTCGATGAGTTTTCCTCGCGGCCGATCGGTACCACAATCGACAGTGTCGGTACGTTGCCGCCGCAGGAGGCGGTGAAACCGGTCAACGGCCCGGCACCATCAACGAACGGCCCCATTGCTCAAACAGGGCCCGCCCCACACATGACTCCGAACACGATTCCGCGTACCGTGCGTGGGCCCGTTCCGCGGACCACGGGACCCGCTGGTGCGCAGGCGGCCAAGGTTCCTTCGTCGACGCGGGGACGTCCAGGAGATGTGACAGGCCCCGGTTCGGCACCACGTGCAGGCACTGGTCCGTTGGGCCAAAGCCCACGTGTCACCTCGCCAGGGCCGGTGGGAAGCCGCGGAACAGGCCCTCTGGGGCAAGCGGCACGCACCGCTATGCCTGGCCAGGCAGGTGGTCGCGGAACAGGTCCCGTGGGACGTGGCGTGGTCGGCGGGATGCCGAAGCCCGGGGGGCCGGTGGCCGGTCAGGCCGGAGGTGTCCCTCGCGGTCCCGTCGGAGGGACGCGGGTCACTCCTGTCGGCCGTGGCGGTACTGGGCGCACCCCCGACGGTGTCGTCGGCGGTCGACCCGTCACTGGTGCTGTGCCTGGTGGCAGTAGTCCCAGGGTGCCTCGGGGCACCGTCATCGGTGGAGAAGGGGCCTCGAGCCCGCGTACGCCTGGGCAGAAGCTCGGGCAGCGTGGAGTCATTGGAGCACCGCCTGCGGCTCCTGGCGCAGGACAGGGGTCTCGCCTACCCGCTGCCAACTCCGACGGCGTCGTCGGAGCGGCGAAGGGGAGGGTGTCCCCCAGCGCGGGGAACAGCGGGCAGGTTCCTGGGCGCCCCGTCGCGCCACGTGGCGGAGCGCAAAAGCAACGGTCCGGCAAGGACCGTCCACGCCGCGATGAGCAGCGTGGCAACCCGGCCACGACCGACTGACCGGACCGAAGCGAGGTTAGATACAAGCATGTTGTCAAGTTTCAGCCGACGAACTGGGCGGGCTGCACCTCTTGTGGGACGAAACAGGAGGCGGATTGCAGGCGTCTGTTCAGTACTTGGCACCGTGCTCTTCGCATCAACAAGTCTGGTGCCGCAAGCAGTGGCTGCGGACGCCCAGGCGAAGCAGTGGTACCTCTCGGCGATGAAAGCCGATGAGATGTGGAAGGTGAGTACCGGAGAGGGTGTCAAGGTAGCCGTTGTCGATACTGGGGTGAACCCTGAGACACCTTCACTGAAGGGGAAGGTGCTCGTCGACGAAGTCCCGGATTCCCTCGCCTACAAGGCCACCGAAGACTATGAGGGCCATGGCACAACCATGGCCGAGCTACTCGCAGGCAGCGGATCCGGTGGATCCTTGAGGGGGCTGGCGCCTGACGTCAAGCTTGTGCCATATCGGATCGCGCTGACGGGTCTCGACAACAAGACGGACCGAGAAAAAGCACCTGAGCTGGCATCTGTCATACGGGCCATCGCTGACAGTGACGTCAAGATCATCAATATGTCCTTCGGGGGCAGCATCGACTTTCCAGGTGTGCGGGAAGCGGTGAAATATGCTCATGACAAGGGCAAGTTGATATTTGCAGGCACGGGCAACGACGCCGAAACGAAGAACTTCATCGGCTACCCCGCTGCCTATCCGTATGTAGTCGGCATCGCCGCCGCAGACGCCACCGGCAAAGTTGCGAAGTTCTCGCAACACGGAAACTACGTCGATCTGGCGGCTCCGGGATTGAACATCCCTGGCTGGTGTGACGCCAGCTTCCGCTCGTACTGCGATCAGGGGGGAACCAGCGCCGCCACCGCCATCGCCTCCGCCTCCGCCGCCCTGGTCTGGTCCGCTCACCCCGACTGGACGGCCAACCAGGTGCTCGGCAGCCTCATCGACACCGCCGGCCGTGACTGGGCGAGGAACGACCCGAGCACGTATCTCGGCTACGGTCTGATCCGCCCCCGCAGGGTGCTGATGGACAAGGACTTCAAGCCCGGGGCGCCGGCCACCGATCCTCTTGCGAATGAGAACGGCGCTGGGGTCCTGGACGAATCCGGCGATGCCCTGTCCCCCTCCGGGTCACCCTCACCCCAGCCCTCCCGGTCCTCGCAGAGCGCGTCGGACGACAAGACCTCAGCCGCTGCCGCCGAAGCGGACGACTCCGGCGACACCACCCTGTGGGTGGTCCTCGGAGCCGCTGCGGCGGTGCTCGTGATCGGCGGCGGCGCCTTCGCGGTGATCCGCTCACGACGAGGCGCCTAGAGACACCCCCAGCATCAACGACCCCACCAGCACGCGGTGACGGACGCGACGACGGACCACCGCACTCACGAAAGGGACTGCCGACATGGCTGACGGCCGCAAGCTCTACGAGGCCCAGGTACAGAAGCTCCAGACGAACGTCATCGACCGGTACGACTCGATCAGGCAGTCTCTCGCCCGCCTCCAGGGAACGATCGACATGATCGAGAAGCACTGGACGGGTCAGGGCGCCATCGCCTTCGACAAGAAGCAGACGGAGATCAACGGCCACATGGCCTCGATCGGCCGGATGCTGGACGAGTTCCTCGAGGGCATCCAGCTGAACAAGACCGACAAGCAGAAGCTCGAGGACCAGATCGAGGCCGACGTCACCAAGATCTCGGTGGACGACCTCGGTGGAAAGACCTCGGCCCTCAACAGCTACTGACGCGAGCGTCCGAAGACGACCTGCTGGCTTTCAACGAAACGAGGAAGACATGTCCGGAGTCCACTACGACGAACTCGCCGTCACCTACGGCACCATGGACGCGCTCGCCACCGAACTCGGTGACCAGGCCAAGAAGCTCGAGGAGGACCTCGAGGCACTCAAGAAGGCCGTGCTGGACGCGGCCGCGGGCTGGGGCGGTGAGGCGTACGAGGAGTTCACCAAGAAGACCAAGGAGTGGGACCGTCACGCGTCCGGCATCCACCAGGCCCTGGTCAGCATCGGCCAGCGGGTCGGTCTCGCCGGCGGTGACTACCGCGGCGGCGACCTGAAGGGCGCCAGCTACTTCATGTAGGGCGCGCACGGAATACGAACAGGGTGGACACGCGCGGGAGGTGTCCACCCTGTTTCCTTGCATCTCGCCGCCACGTCCAGTGCCCCGGCATTTCCGACCGCGGCGGCGTCCGGCACGCCCACGAGGCCCCGTCTGCCGGATGGCCCGACTGATTCCCCGGACCTACTGCACCTGCTTCGCCAGTGCCTCGGTCAGTTCGCTCAGCCGCTTCGGGGCCAGGAGCGCGGCCTGGGTCTTCGCGGTGCCGACCAGCAGTGCGGCGTCTCCTTCCCCGTCGAGCTTCAGCCGTACGGAGGCGACACTTCCGTCGCCGGTGACGACGACCTTCCCCGTCTCGGCGGCGGCGGCCTTCTTGACGTAGCCGATCGTGTCGTCGGCGGACAGGGAGGCCAGTGAGGAGACGACCGGCGACAAGGTGTAGATCGCGTTCCGCTCGCGGGTCGCGATGGTGTGCACCTGCACGTCCTCCTGGCCGATGTGGAAGGTGCAACTGATCAGTACGCCGGGGTTGACGGCGAGCGGTTCTCCGGCCCTGGCACGCTTGCCGCCCTCCGCGGTGGCGACCGGCTTGCCGTCCTCCTCGACGGACCCCGGCCCGGCCGCTGCCTCCACGCCCGCGTCCTTCGCCGCCTCGTCCAGGTCGTAGGGAAGCGGGCAGGCGTCCGTTCCGTCGTCGGGCACCGCGTCGGCGGTCTCGGTGAGGCCGCTCAGACTCAGCGGATCCGCGCCGCCCCCGTTCTGGCACCCGGTCAGCAGGGCCGCTGCGGCCAGAACCGCCGTCACGGCGAGCCGGTGTCGTGCGTGTGTCACGTGTGGTGTCCTCGGTCGACAGGGAAGGCGGTTCGTGCGGCGATGCTGCTCACGAGTTGCGGAAGTCGCGCAGCGCCGAACGCTGGGCCGAGAAGGCGCTCTTCCGTGCATCGCGCACCAGGGAATTCTCCGTGGTGTCGTTCGTTCCCAGAGCCGTGGCCCAGGCCCGGGTCATTTCGACGCTCTGCGCTCCGAGGGTCTCGATCAGGTCGTCGGGAGCCTGCTGAGGCAACGTCGCCCGCCAGGACCCGGTGATGAAACCGGCCGGATCGTCGTCGAACGAAGGGACGTCCTCGGGACGTTCCGTCAGACGGGTGAAGACGCTCTTGTCCCACTCGGCTGATTTCTGCTGACCCATTTCCTCCCGTGCGGCGACCGCCACAGCGTCCATGCTGCCGATCACCCAGGAGGTTGTGGTGGGGTAAGGGGACAGGGCTTCCTCGGTCTTTTCCTGAGGCGCTCCGGGAAGTTCCCGGGCGACGCGTCCGGTCAGTGAATCGCGTAGGCGCACATAGGATTCCGGGTCGGCGGACAGGGACGTCATGACGCGGAAGAGGGAGCTTGCGGAAATGGCCATGTGCGCGCCTTCGTCGTCTTCCCATGCCTTTTCGGAGGGGAGTTCATGGCGAAGGTGGTCGACGCTGCCGGGAGCCATGATCTCGTAGGTGTCCGAGGAGTAGTCCGCCAGAGCGAGGGAGACCGGTGCGGTGATCTGTCGATCCCACGACGAGTGGCCTTCGTCGGCGATGTCGGCGAGTGCCACCAGTATGTCCTTCATGGCCTGGGCCTGAGCCAGTGAGTGACGCCCCGGTCGCTCGCCGGTCGTGGCGCGCTCGATGGCCTCACCGAGTTCTGCGCAGGTCAGGTCGGGCTGGTAGGCGTGACCGAGAGCCGCAGGCGTGCGCTCGTGCTTCAAGAGCCGCTGACACGTTCCTTCGTCATCCTGCGAGCCGACGGTGTAGAACCAGACGCCAAGCCCTGCCGCGACGACCAGGAGGAGCAGAACGATCAATGAGGTCTTGGCGCCGATACGCCGTTTCTTGGTCACAGTATCTTCCCTGGATCGACCCGGTCGTGCACAGGGCGGCACGCTGCGACAGCGTCTTCGGCTCGCCGAAAGGCTGTTCCGCCCTGGAGGTTGTCAGTTCGTTGTGTCCGTCAGGTACTTGCCCGCGGTTTCGGCTCCTCGGTCACGGCCCTGAAGAACGTTCGTGATGAACTTCCTGCTTTCCGGGCTGTCCGCTTCGATGTCGGACCGCCCCTGCGCCCAGCCTTCGACGATGTAGGCCGCCTGCTGATTGTCGTTGAGGTACTTGTCCGCGATCTCCGAATTGGCCTTGGCGTCCGCCTCCGCCTTCATGGAGTTGCCGAGGTCCCAGGTCAACGTGTCCACGCCACGCTGAAGGGCATCGCCGAAGGCGATGGTGGTGGCACCCACCGTGGTGTACAGCGGAGTGACCGCGCCGCCGACGAAGTGGTACGCGGCCTTCATCTTCCAGTCGACGTCGGCGTACGTGTCCATGCGCTCGTCGTTGAGCACGTCTTCCTTGATGGCGGAGTAGGCGCCCAGACCACTTCCCAGATTCTCCATCTCCTCGTCCAGGTCACCACGAGCGGCACCCTCGGGCAGAGTGCCCAGCTCGTTGCTGACGTGGCGGAGTTCGGCCTTCTGCAGGGTCGAGTACGCCTCGGGGTCCTCCGAAAGGCCGCGCAACGTCTCGACGAGGGACTTGGCGTCGGTGGCCAGGTGGGTGGACCCGTTCTCGTCGAAGTAGCCCTCGCCGCCGCCCGCACGTATGTAGTCGATGTCGACGCCGGCGAGGATCTTGTGCGTGTCCGATCCGTACTCGCCCAGGGCGTTGGCCACCGGCTGACGCAGGTTCGCGGGAATGCCGTCGTCCGTGCCGGCGATCGGTGCCAGTTCCTTCACGATCGAGTGCATCACCCGCGCCTGGGCCTCGCTGTGCTTCATCTCGGGCCACGGGTCCTCGCCGGACTTCAGCGGCACGTGCCCGGTGGCCGCGGCCTCCAGGGCCGCCCCCAGCCCTGCCCGGCTGAGGGGGTCGTCCATGGTGACGACGGTCGGGCCGGCGGCCGTGCTGTGCCGGGGCCACTCACGGTCGTCGAGGAGGTACTTCAGATGGTCGTTGCCCACGTGGTCGGACCCCGAACCGTTCCCCGCGGGATCGAAGAAGGCGGTGGCGGCGTCGGGGTTCTTGCTCATGACGCCCAGGAGACCGTCGATCGCGTCCGCACGGACACCGTCGTGGCCGGCCCCCCACTCGGTGAAGATGCCGGGGGACTTCTTCTCGGCCGCTATCAGGTCGTCGCCCAGCTGGTACAGGAACTGGTCGTCGTACTTGGTGCTGCCGTGCTGCATCAGACCGACGAAGGACTGGTAGCCGTAGAGCGGCTGGGTGTTCGATCCGAAGTTCTTGGTGCCCGACTTGTCGAGGCTCTCCATCCACTGCCGGTAGAACCTGCCGTCGTCGCCGGCGAGCCAGTCCTTGAACTTCTGCGATCCCGGAGGCGCGTCCTTGACCGATCCGGGCACCTGGGTGGCTCCGGCGACGGTGTCGGAGAGGCCGCCCTGCAGCTCCAGGTACTGGGCCTTGTGCTTCTTGTCGTCGTCGTAGGCGAGCTGGTTCAGCTCGTTGGTCAGCTTGATGGTGCCGTCCGTGCCGAGCCCCTTCAGCAGGGTCTGACTGAACGCCTTGTCGCCGGAATTGTCCCGGAACGCCCGCTGCAGCTCCGCGAGTTCGGCGTCCGAGACCTTCTTGCCGTCCGCGAGCCGGGTCGCGATGTCCTCGGCGTTCTCGGCCTCGTACTTCTCGATGTCACCCTGCGCCTGGCCGTTGAAGCCGTTGAGGGTGCCGTCGGAGACGTCCGAGTCGACGACGACGGCGTCGAAGGCTATCTGCACGCCCTTGTCGGCGTCCGTGACGTTCTTGACGAGCTGGTCTATTCGGCTCTGCCAGGAGCTCACGGCCTTGCGCACGCTGTCCTGGAAGTCGGGATCGTGGTGGTACGCGTTGCGGGTGCCGGCGTCCATGCCGGCGGTGTCGTAGGAGACCACGCCCTGGTCCGACACCTTCATCCCCGCCTCGACGGCCTCCTGGCGCGCCGACGTGAGCTTTCCCTTCAGGTCGACGAACTGGGTGTGCGCGTCGCGCAGCAGGGAGGCGATGGCCTTCGCCTCGGTCTGGGCGCTCTGGTACTCCTTGAGCGTGATGTCGAACCGGCGGTTGGCCGCGTCCGCGCTCAGGCCCAGCCAGGTCTGGCCCATGGATATGCCGTGCACATCCCGTTTGTAGGCCTTCTCCTGCTTGCTGAACTCCTCGGCCATGTCGTCCCAGCCGTCGGCCGCCGTGGTGAGGGTGGCCAGGTCGGTTGTCATGATCTCGTGATACGTCGGCATGGTTCCCCGTTGTGCGCGTTACCGTGACTGATCGATGGCGTGGCGGCCGGTGGGCTCAGTAGCCGTCGAGGTTCGACGACTGGCGCATGCCCAGTCCGACGCCGAAGTCGGTGTTCTGGAAAAGGATGTTGGTGCTGCGCAAGGCCTCCTTCTCGGAGGACAGGCGCGTCATCAGGTTCTGGACCTGCTCACCCCACGTCTTGTGCGCCTTCTTCAGGGCCCCCGAGGTGACCCACCCGTCACCGTCCTTGGCGGCGAAGGCCTTGACCGCGGCGTTGGTGTCCTCGTCGGCCCAGTCACCCGCCTTGCGGGTATCGGGCTCGATGTGGTCCTCGATGGCCTTGGCGGCGGCCTTCTTCTGCGCCGGACTGGACGCGAGGTCCTTCTGGCCTCCGGGAACGGGCCCGGATCCTCCCCGATCGGCCGGGTACTGGTTCAGCTGCATGCCGACCGGCCCGGGCCCACCGCCGTACTGCTCTCCGACAGACTCCGTCATGACTTCCTTACCCCCGTCCGACGTGCTTGGAATGCGCGCGTCACACTAACAACTCGGGTGCCGTGGAGGGACCGTGGATCCGCGAAGGGCCCGAGGGCGACCCCCGTCAGTACGTCTCCTCCGCCACGAGTCCCGTCTGCACCAGCGGCCGTCCCCGGCGGCGCGAGACGAACACGCCCCGTCCCGTCGGCATCGGCCTCGGCCGCACGCCGCCCAGGACGTCGCCCTCGGTCGGGTCGCCCGCCAGGACGACGCCCTGGGCCCCCAGCTCCTTGATGCGCTGCATGAACGCCTCGTACGAGGCACGGCTGGCGCCGGCGGTGGAGCGCGCGATGATGAAGCGCACGCCCACGTCCCTGGCGAACGGCAACAGCTCTGTCAGGCCGCTGAGCGGATTACCGCTCGACGTGGAGACGAGGTCGAAGTCGTCGATGACCACGAACACCGTCGGCCCCCGCCACCAGCTGCGCTCCCGGAGCTGCTGCGCGGTCACGTCGGCGGTCGGGGTGCGGCGCTTCATCAGGTCCGCCAGGGCCACCATGTGGTGCTCCATGGCGTTGGACATCGGGATGTACTCGGCGAGGTGCGTGTCCGGCGTCACGCCCAGCAGGGAGCGCCGGTTGTCCACGACGAACAGCTTGCACTCGTCGCCGGAGTAACGCGTCGTGAGCTGCTTGATCAACAGCCGGAGCAGGTTCGACTTGCCGGACTCGCTCTCGCCGAAGACCAGGAAGAACGGATCCTGGTCGAAGTCGACGAAGACCGGCTCCAGGTTGTCCTCGTCGAGCGCGAAGGCGACGCCCCGCCGCGGGAAACGGTCGCCCGGGGGCAGCTGCTCCGCCGGGAACTCGCGCGGCAGCAGCCGCACCACGGGCGCGCCCGGCGCCTGCCAGTGCCGGGACACCTCGGCCGACAACGCGGCCGTGGCGTCCGCCAGGTCCGTGTCGGACGCCAGGCCGTCGATGCGCGGCACCGCCGCCATGAAGTGCAGCTTCTGCGGCGCCTGTCCGCGCCCGGGCACCCCGGTGGGGACGTTCGCGGCGACCTTCCGGTCCAGTTCGGAGTCCATCGTGTCGCCCAGCCGCAGCTCCAGCCGGTTCAGCAGGCTGTCCTTGAGCGCGGAGCGCACCTCCATCGAGCGGGAGGCGGAGAGAACCAGGTGGACGCCGTAGCCGAGACCGCGGGCGGCGATGTCGAGGATCACCTGATCGAGTGCCTCGTACTCGGTACGGAAGTTGGCCCAGCCGTCGATGACCAGGAAGACGTCCCCCCACGGCTGGTCGGTGACCGAGATGTCGCCGCGGGCCCGCCGGGTCCGGAACTCGGCGATGGAGGAGATGCCCGAGGACCGGAAGTACTCCTCGCGGCGGTTCAGGACGCCGTAGACCTCCGCGACGGTACGCCGGACCTTCTCCGGGTCCAGACGCGAGGCGATGCCGCCCACGTGCGGCAGCCCGGCCACCGCGGCCATGCCGCCACCGCCGAAGTCCAGCCCGTAGAACTGCACTTCGTGCGGCGTGTGCGTGAGCGCGAAGGAGCAGATCAGCGAACGCAGCAGCGTCGACTTGCCGGACTGCGGGCCGCCCAGGATCTGCATGTGGCCGGCGGCACCCGAGAAGTCCACCCACAGCGGGTCGCGGCGCTGCTCGTAGGGCTTGTCGACGATGCCGACGGGGACCACGAGCCGTCCGGCGCCCTCGTAACCGGGCTGGGTCAGACCCCGGCCCTCCACGGTGGTGAGCCCCGGCAGCAGCGAGTCCAGCGACGGAGGGCTGTCCAGGGGCGGCAGCCACACCTGGTGGGCGGCCGGGCCCTGGGCCTCGAGCCGGCGCACGACGACGTCCAGCACGGTGTCCGCGAGCGCGTCGTCCACCTCGCCGGCGCCGTCCCCCGGGCCCTCGCCCTGCCGCGGCGCCGGCACGTACCGCACCGGCACCTCCGCCGCCGTGAACAGAACCGGCCGGCGGTCCTGCGGGAGCAGGCCGTCGCCGGCACCGGCACGCTGCGAGCCGGAACGGTAGACGCCGGAGACGTACGCGGCCTTGAACCGGACCATCTCGTCGGTGCCGAACTTCAGGAAGCCGGAACCGGGCACGTTCGGCAGCTCGTACGCGTCCGGCACACCGAGCGCCGCCCGTGACTCGGCGGCCGAGAAGGTGCGAAGACCGATGCGGTAGGACAGGTAGGTCTCCAGACCGCGCAGCCGGCCCTCCTCCAGCCGCTGCGAGGCCAGCAGCAGGTGCACGCCCAGCGACCGGCCGATGCGGCCGATCTGCACGAACATGTCGATGAAGTCCGGCTTCGCGGTCAGCAGCTCGCTGAACTCGTCGATGACCAGCAGCAGCGACGGGATGGGCTGGAGCGGAGCACCCGCCGCCCGCGCCTTCTCGTAGTCGTGGATGTTGGCGTAGTTGCCCGCGTCGCGCAGCATCTCCTGGCGGCGGTTGAGCTCACCGCGGATGGAGTCGCCCATGCGGTCGACGAGCGTGAGGTCGTCCGCCAGGTTGGTGATCACGGCCGCCACGTGCGGCATCTGCGCCATGCCCGCGAAGGTGGCGCCGCCCTTGAAGTCCGCGAGGACGAAGTTCAGCGTCTCGGAGGAATGGGTGACCGCCAGACCCAGCACCAGCGTGCGCAGCAGCTCCGACTTGCCGGAACCCGTCGCGCCTACGCACAGACCGTGCGGTCCCATGCCCTCCTGCGCCGCCTCCTTGATGTCGAGCATCACCGGCCGGCCGTCCTCGCCGACACCGATCGGCACCCGCAGCCGCTCCGCCTGGGAGCGCGGCCGCCAGGTGCGCCGGGTGTCGATCGAGGCGGCGTCGCCCAGGTTGAGCAGATCGGTGAACTCCAGGTTCGCCAGCAGCGGTTCGTCGTCGTCGCCGCCCGACGCCATGCGCAGGGGCGCCAACTGCCGGGCCAGCGCCTCCGCGGACTCGTACGACAGGGCGTCGGGCGTGCCCTCGTAGACGACGCCGTGCGCCGACTCCAGACGCAGCGAACGCGGCTGCACCAGGACGGAGAGGTCACCGCGGGCTCCGGACGGTTCGCCCTCGGTCAGCTCGACGACCGTCACCCCCTGCAGGCCCTCCGGGCCGGCCAGCATGGAGTCCGGGGGGAGGGAGACGCCGTCGAGGACGACGACGATGTGCGGGGTGTCCGGAAGGGGCGCCGCGCTCGGGTGGAAGCGCGGGCGTCCGGTCAGCCGCGGGGCCAGGAGGTCCTCGAGCTCACGGGGGTCGCAACCGATCAGGCGGCGGGAGCCGGCGCCGTCCGCGACCCCGGGGAGCTGTACGTGCGGGAGCCACTTGGTCCATTCCCAGTGCCGCACCGCGTCCCGGCTCGCCGCGACCGCCACGATCAGGTCCTCGGGGGAGTGCAGGGAGGCCAGCGCACCGGTCAGCGCCCGGGCCGAGGACCGCACGGAATCCGGTTCGCCGCCGAGCGTGACGTGGTAGAAGGCGCGCAGGGAGACCGCCATCGGCAGGTCGTCCAAGGTGCTGTGGGCCGCCACGAACCGCTGCATCGCGCCCGCCGTGAGCGGCTCCAGCTGGTCGACCGGACCGGTCTCGGGAGCGATCAGCGGGGTGGCCAGGGACTGGGGGCCGAGACCGATGCGGACCTGCGCGAAGTCCTCGTCGGCGGACCGCCGTTCCCACACGCGGCTGCCCTCGGCGACCAGCGCCCACAGCTGCTCGGGGGAGGGGTGGAGATAGTACTGGGCGTCACGCTGCGCCTTCGCCGTCGCCACGGTGGTCCGGCGGGTCTGCGACAGGTAACCCAGGTAGTCCCGGCGCAGATCGGCGAGCTGGCCCTGGGAACCGCGGCGGAAGCGGACCACCATCGCGATCGACATGGCGATCGTCGACGCGATCATCACCATGCCCATGATGCGCATGAACGGCTGCCCGCTGGTGAAGAAGAAGACGACCGAACCGCCCATGCCGAGCGTCGGCAGCAACTGCATCAGGACGCTCTCCTGATGCCCTCGGGGCAGCTCGGGCGGCGGCTGCACGACGACCTCGCCCGTCGGGACCTCCGGCGGCAGCGCCCGCGGCGGACGCTTCACGACGATCTGGCTCACTGCTCACCAATCCCCTTGTCGGCCCGCCGGATTTCCGTCCGCCACCCCGTGTCAGGCGGACGAGGGCCGCCGCGCGATCCTACTGATCTCATCACACACCGGCGGGCGGTAGGGTGCCGGATGTTCGCGTGAGCACATACGAACCCGGGCGGACGTACGGGGCATTCCGTGAGATGTGGTCCGGCCCCCGGGGACCGGGCCAGGACGGACGGACCTCCTTCCGCCCCGCACCGCCCCGTCCTGCGACGGACGCCGGGAAAGAGGCGCAGGACCTTCACACCGCAGACACAGCAGCACCGAGGGGGAGCAGCAGGTGAGCATGACGGCCTCCACAGCGGCCGCCGGCACGGGCGGACCGGGCCAGGCAGCCCCTTCGGGGGCGGTGACGGGCCTCGGCTTCTGCCGGGTCACCATCGTCGCGCCCGACAGCCGGATCGACGTGGCGCTGCCCGACGACGTACCGGTCGCCGACCTCTGCCCGGAGATCCTCCGGCTCTCCCGGCAGACCGCCGCCGAGGGCGCACCCGTCGGTTACCACCTCGTCCGGCGCGACGGCACCGTGCTCGACAGCGCCCGCTCCTTCGCGGCGCAGCGCATCGTCGACGGCGAACTCCTCACCCTGCGCCCCTTCGCCGAATCGCTGCCGCCGGCTGTCTTCGACGACGTCTCCGAAGCGGTCGCGTCCGCGGTCACCCGCGACCGCTCCCTGTGGCACGGCGACCTCACGCGTGCCGCCGGCCTCGTCGGCGGCGGCGTGCTCCCCGCACTGCTCGCGTTCGTCGCCTGGAGCGCCGACCCGCGACACGACATGCACAGCCTGCCCGGCATCCTCGCGGGCATCGCCGGGGTCCTCCTCGTCGTCCTCGGCTGTGTCCGCGCCCGCGTCTACGACGACCGGGCCGCGGCCGTCGCGCTGGGCCTCGGCGCGCTGCCCAACGTGGGCGTGGCGGGCTCCGGTCTGCTCTCGCTCTCCGAAGGGCAGGGCATCGGCAAGCTCCAGTTCCTGCTCGCCGCCGCGGCCGTGCTGGTGGCCTCGGTGATCCTCGCCCTGTGCTCCCCGCGCGGTGACGGCCCGTTCGTCGCCTTCGCGACCGCCTCCGGGGTCACTCTGATCGCCACGTTCGCGGCGCTCCTCAGGAACTGGGAGCCGGCCGAGATCGCTGCTCTGTGCGCGCCCGTCGCCGTCGGGGCCCTGGCCTTCCTGCCCGGCATGTCCATGCGCTTCGCCCGTCTTCCCATCGGGTTCGAGGCGCCGGACACCGCTCCGCGCGGCGGATACGGCACCGACCCCGAACCCCCCGGACCGGTGGACGCCGAACGCATCGAGGCCCAGGCCCGGCGCGGCCACGAACTCCTCGTCGGCCTCGTGGGCGGCTGCGCACTGCTCGCGGTCGGCTCCGCCCTGACGCTCGGCTTCTCCGACGGCCTCTGGGCCCAACTGCTGGCACTGGCCACGGGAATCGCCCTGCTGATGCGCGCGCAGCTGTTCCGCTACACCGCGCAGGTCGCCCCTCTCCTGGCCGCGGGGCTGGGCTCCCTGGTCGCCCTCGGGCTCGGTCTGGCGCTCGACCCGCCGCACGCCCTGTTCCAGGACGCGCTGGCGGGGGACCGGACCGACCTCGACGTCCGTACGATCTGGCTGGTCGCCGCCGTCGCCCTGGCCGCCGCGCTGATCACCACCCTCGGTCTGGTGGCCTCGCGCAGCGGACTCACGCCCTTCTGGGGCCGCTTCCTGGAGATCGCCGAGGGCTTCGTCCTGCTGACGCTGGTGCCGCTGGCACTCGCCGTCTTCGACGTGTACGCGACCGTGCGGTCGATGACGGGCTGACGCCCGGGACCCGGCAGGGGCGCGCACGTCCCGCACCGCCGCCCGCTCCGCCCTCACCGTCATGGCGACGGGACGGAGCGGTCACGGCGTGAGTCCGAGCCCGGCCGGCGCGGCGGGCTCGTCATCCTCCCCAGCGAAAGGCACTCTCGAGTGAGCTTCGGTCCACCCCCCTCCATGCAGCCGCAGACCGTCCCTCAGGCCCCGCCCTCGCCGTCGCGCCGCAACGTCCGCCGCCGGGTGCTGACGGGACTGCTCGCGGTCGTCCTCGCGGCGGCCGTCGGCACGGGTGGCTGGCTGATGTGGGGCGGCGAGGACGGGGCCGGCCGGAACTCCGCCGAACCGGGGTCCGCCCAGGGGCAAGGGAGGCTCGACGTCCGCGAAACCGTCGAGAAGCGCCCCGCGAGCACCACCGGCGAGATGGCCTTCCGGTTCTCCGTGGACGACATGAACCCCGGCGAGCACGTCGAGATGCCGGGCACGTGGGCCACCGACGAGATCTTCGCCAAGGGCATCGCGCGGACGGTCGCCGGCTACCGCATCGGCACCGACGCCGAGCTCGGCGACGAGGCGTGGAAACTCAGGCTCGGCGGCCCGATCTGCGGCTACACCCGCCATGTGAGCGGCGACAACCGCACGGCCGTCCTCTTCCGGGAGGGCGACAGGGAGGACGCCCTCTGCGACCACGTCGCCTTCATCGACCTCGACGACGGCCGCAAGGTCTGGGAGCACGACTTCCCCACCTCGGAAGCGGGACCGTCCCGGGAGACCGCGGACGACGTCGACGTCCAGGACCGGCCGAGCGTGACCCTCGTCCACGGCCTCGTGGCCGTGACCTGGGGCGGTGGCTCCGTCGGGTACGACATGGACCGGGGGACGAAGCGCTGGAGCACCACGGTCGCCGGCCGCTGCCAGGACATGGGCGCCGCCGGCGGGCGCGCGCTTCTCATCCGTGAACAGTGCTGGAGCGCCGACGAGAGCCCGGCCGCCGCGTACTGGCAGGACGTCACCTACCACGTGCGCAGGACCGACCCGGCCACGGGCCGCACCCTCTGGTCGTACTCGGCCCCCGAGGGGATCCGTGACCTCAGCGTGCCGTCCACCGAACCGGCCGTCGTCGCCGTGGCCGGCGGGGAGATCGACATCACCGAACTGATCTCGCTGGACGACAAGGGGAAGTTCCGCTCCACGATCCGGCTGGGCAACGGCACCTACGTCGGCGAGTGCTTCTACGGCGACTACCTCGTCGTGGACTACTGCCCGACCATCACGGTCGGCGCCGGCCAGGCCTTCCTGCGCAGCAAGGACCAGACGGAGAAGCAGACCTCCAACTGGGTCATCGGCTTCGACCTGGCGACCGGCGACACCACGACGAAGTTCGACTCCGGCCCCGGCTCACTGCTCTACCCCGTGCGGATGAGCGGCGACCGGCTCCTCGCCCTGCGCCTCAGCAACGACCACATCGCGCCGAACGCGCTGGTCGAGCTGGATCCCGGCACGGGTGAGGAGACCCCGTACCTCTACTTCGGCGTGCCGCTCGAAGGAGAGCTGCTCACGACGCCGGACACCAACGACATCCTCGTCCAGAACGGGCGGATCTTCTTCGGTGCCAGGGCCGCGAACGGCCCCGGCGGCACCGGGAAACAGTGGATCTACCTCGCCCTGGGCATCGGCGGCGACGCCGTGAGGAAACCCTGAGGCCCCTCCCGTCTCACCCCGCCCCGCCCTCCGGCGCCGGCTCCAGGTCGAACTCCCCGTCCCGCGCACCCAGCACGAAGGCCCGCCACTCCGCCTCCGTGTACCGCAGCACGGTGTCCGGGTCGAGCGACGACCGCATGGCCACGGCGCCGGCGGGCAGGTAGGCGATCTCGACCCGCTCCTCGTGCTCCTCGGTGCCGGGCGCGCTGTGCCATTCGACGCCGGAGATGTCGAGGGCGTACAGCTCGTCCCTCTCCCGCTCCTTGCGCGTCTTCGGTCCGTCGTTCTCGGCGTTCTGGGAGTTCCCGGTGTCGGCCATCGGGGATCGGTCCTTCCTGCGGTGCCAACGGGATGCGCGGCCACCCTACTTCCCGGGGTTCTCCCAGCTCAGCGGTTTGCCGATGTACGTACCGGCAGGAGTGACGGCGCGGCCGCCGAGCCCGCGGCCAGGGGTGTCCGGCCAGGCTGGTACGCTGTGTGACGGCCGTTCGTGTACGCGCCCCCGGAGCCCAGCGCCCTGGAGGCCGCGCCCAGCGGATCCCCGCCTTCCGAGTCACGGAAGATCCCCCGAGACGCAGACCGGGGGCACTCGAAGGCCAGTCACAGACCAAAGAGGAGTACGCGTGTCGCTCGACGCCGCCGTCAAGAAGCAGATCATCTCCGAGTTCGGTACCAAGGAGGGCGACACCGGCTCCCCCGAGGTCCAGGTCGCTCTGCTGTCCCGTCGGATCTCCGACCTGACCGAGCACCTCAAGACGCACAAGCACGACCACCACTCGCGCCGCGGCCTGCTGATCCTGGTCGGTCAGCGCCGCCGGCTGCTGCAGTACCTCGCCAAGAAGGACATCCAGCGCTTCCGTGCGCTGGTCGAGCGCCTCGGCATCCGCCGCGGTGCGGCGGGCGCCAAGTAAGACGCCGTGGAGGGAGCGGTTCCCATCGTTCGGGGGCCGCTCCCTTTGCTGTACGTGCGCGGTGTCACCCCCGCTTTGTAGTGTGGTAGCACGACACAGGACGTACGACACCGTGTGCTGGGTACCAGCCGTATCGGGCGGGGCACAGCACACACACCGAACGAAACGAGGAGAAGCGCGCCTCGCCGCCGCCGGTCCTCGGTAGTGGCCCCCGGGGAAAGAGCCCCGGGTGCTTCGATCGAAGACCGGCCCGCACAGGACGGAGCGCTTCTCCGCCACCGTCCCCCCGCCACACGGGCGAGGAGGGACGAAGACGAGGAGAAAACACTAGTGGAGAACGAGACCCACTACGCCGAAGCCGTGATCGACAACGGCGCGTTCGGCACCCGCACCATCCGCTTCGAGACGGGCCGCCTGGCCAAGCAGGCCGCCGGCTCCGCCGTGGCCTACCTGGACGACGACACCATGGTGCTGTCGGCCACCAGCGCCTCCAAGAACCCCAAGGACCAGCTCGACTTCTTCCCGCTCACGGTGGACGTCGAGGAGCGGATGTACGCCGCCGGCAAGATCCCCGGCAGCTTCTTCCGCCGCGAGGGCCGGCCGTCCGAGGACGCCGTCCTCACCTGCCGCCTCATCGACCGTCCGCTGCGCCCCTCCTTCAAGAAGGGCCTGCGCAACGAGATCCAGGTCGTCGCCACGGTCATGGCGCTCAACCCCGACCACCTGTACGACGTCGTGGCGATCAACGCCGCCTCCGCGTCGACGCAGCTGGCCGGTCTGCCCTTCTCCGGCCCGATCGGCGGCGTCCGCGTCGCGCTGATCCGCGGCCAGTGGGTCGCGTTCCCGACGCACACCGAGCTCGAGGACGCCGTCTTCGACATGGTCGTCGCGGGCCGCGTCCTGGAGGACGGCGACGTCGCGATCATGATGGTCGAGGCCGAGGCCACCGAGAAGACCATCAAGCTGGTCGAGGGCGGCGCCGAGGCGCCCACCGAGGAGGTCGTCGCCGCCGGTCTGGAGGCCGCGAAGCCCTTCATCAAGGTGCTGTGCCGCGCCCAGTCCGACCTCGCCGCCAAGGCCGCCAAGCCGACCGGCGAGTTCCCGATCTTCCTCGACTACCAGGACGACGTCCTGGAGGCGCTGACCGCCGCGGTCAAGCCCGAGCTGGCCCAGGCGCTCACCATCGCCGGCAAGCAGGAGCGCGAGGCCGAGCTGGACCGCGTCAAGGCGCTCGCCGCCGAGAAGCTCCTGCCGGAGTTCGAGGGCCGCGAGAAGGAGATCTCCGCCGCGTACCGCGCGCTGACCAAGTCCCTGGTCCGCGAGCGCGTCATCAAGGAGAAGACCCGCATCGACGGCCGCGGTGTCACCGACATCCGCACCCTCGCCGCCGAGGTCGAGGCCATCCCGCGGGTCCACGGCTCCGCCCTGTTCGAGCGTGGCGAGACCCAGATCCTGGGCGTCACCACCCTGAACATGCTCCGCATGGAGCAGCAGCTGGACACCCTCTCCCCGGTGACCCGCAAGCGCTACATGCACAACTACAACTTCCCGCCGTACTCCGTCGGCGAGACCGGCCGCGTCGGCTCCCCGAAGCGCCGCGAGATCGGCCACGGCGCCCTCGCCGAGCGCGCCATCGTGCCGGTGCTGCCGACGCGCGAGGAGTTCCCCTACGCGATCCGCCAGGTGTCCGAGGCCCTCGGCTCCAACGGCTCGACGTCCATGGGCTCGGTCTGCGCCTCCACCATGTCGCTGCTGAACGCCGGCGTGCCGCTGAAGGCCCCCGTCGCCGGTATCGCCATGGGCCTGATCTCCCAGGAGATCAACGGCGAGACGCACTACGTCGCCCTCACCGACATCCTCGGTGCGGAGGACGCCTTCGGCGACATGGACTTCAAGGTCGCCGGCACGAAGGACTTCGTGACCGCCCTCCAGCTCGACACCAAGCTGGACGGCATCCCGGCCTCCGTCCTGGCCGCCGCCCTCAAGCAGGCCCGTGACGCCCGCCTCCACATCCTCGACGTGATGATGGAAGCGATCGACACGCCGGACGAGATGTCCCCGAACGCGCCGCGGATCATCACCGTGAAGATCCCCGTCGACAAGATCGGTGAGGTCATCGGCCCCAAGGGCAAGATGATCAACCAGATCCAGGAGGACACGGGCGCCGAGATCACGATCGAGGACGACGGCACGATCTACATCGGTGCCGCCGACGGCCCGGCCGCCGAGGCCGCCCGCACCACGATCAACGGCATCGCCAACCCGACGATGCCCGAGGTCGGCGAGCGCTACCTGGGCACCGTCGTGAAGACGACGACCTTCGGCGCGTTCGTCTCCCTGCTGCCCGGCAAGGACGGCCTGCTGCACATCTCGCAGATCCGCAAGCTCGCCGGCGGCAAGCGCGTGGAGAACGTCGAGGACGTGCTCGGCGTGGGCCAGAAGGTCCAGGTCGAGATCGCCGAGATCGACTCCCGCGGCAAGCTCTCCCTGATCCCCGTGATCGAGGGCGAGGAAGGCGACGAGACCAAGAAGGACGACGCCGACCAGTGACGTCCCGTGGCTCCAGGGCGACGGCCCGCACCTCCTCGGAGGCGCGGGCCGTCGCCCGTACCCAAACGCTGATCAAGGGCGCGAACGGCATCGGCACGGTCCGCAAGACCACTCTCCCGGGCGGCCTGCGCATCGTCACCGAGACCCTGCCCTCGGTCCGCTCGGCGACCTTCGGCATCTGGGCGCACGTCGGATCCCGCGACGAGACCCCGGCCCTGAACGGCGCCACCCACTACCTGGAGCACCTGCTCTTCAAGGGCACGTCCCGCAGGTCCGCCCTGGACATCTCCTCCGCCATCGACGCGGTCGGCGGCGAGATGAACGCGTTCACGGCCAAGGAGTACACGTGCTACTACGCGCGGGTGCTCGACACCGACCTGCCGCTCGCCATCGACGTCGTCTGTGACATGCTGACCGGCTCCCTGATCCGCGAGGAGGACGTCGACGTCGAGCGCGGCGCCATCCTCGAAGAGATCGCGATGACCGAGGACGACCCCGGCGACTGCGTGCACGACCTGTTCGCGCACACGATGTTCGGCGACAACGCCCTCGGCCGCCCGGTCCTCGGCACGGTCGACACGGTCAACGCCCTCACCGCCGACCGCATCCGCCGCTTCTACAGGAAGCACTACGACCCGACCCACCTGGTGGTCGCCGCCGCCGGCAACATCGACCACAACAAGGTCGTGCGCCAGGTCCGCGCAGCCTTCGAGAAGGCCGGGGCCTTCAAGGACCCCGTGGCCGTGCCCATCGCCCCGCGCGAGGGCCGGCGCACCCTGCGCACCGCGGGCCGCGTGGAACTGATCGGCCGCAAGACCGAGCAGGCGCACGTCATCCTCGGCATGCCGGGCCTGGCCCGCACCGACGAGCGCCGCTGGGCCCTGGGCGTCCTCAACACCGCCCTCGGCGGCGGCATGTCCTCCCGCCTGTTCCAGGAGGTCCGCGAGAAGCGCGGCCTGGCCTACAGCGTGTACTCGTACACCTCGGGCTTCGCCGACTGCGGCCTCTTCGGCGTGTACGCGGGCTGCAGGCCCTCCCAGGTCCACGACGTGCTGAAGATCTGCCGCGACGAACTCGACCACGTCGCCGAGAACGGGTTGTCCGACGAGGAGATCGGCCGCGCCGTCGGCCAGCTCCAGGGCTCCACCGTCCTCGGCCTGGAGGACACGGGCGCGCTGATGAACCGTATCGGCAAGAGCGAGCTGTGCTGGGGCGAGCAGATGTCCGTCGACGACATGCTGGCCCGGATAGCCTCGGTCACGCCGGACGACGTCCGCGCGGTCGCCCGCGACGTCCTGGGCCGCCGGCCGTCCCTGTCGGTCATCGGCCCGCTGAAGGACAAGCAGGCGTCCCGGCTGCACGACGCCGTCGCCTAACCCCTCCGGTAAGGAAGACAGAAGACATGAGCAAGCTGCGCGTGGCCGTCCTCGGCGCCAGGGGCCGTATCGGCTCCGAGGCGGTGCGGGCGGTCGAGGCCGCCGAGGACATGGAACTGGTCGCCGCCCTGGGCCGCGGCGACTCGCTGGACGCGCTGACCGACAGCGGCGCCCAGGTCGCGGTCGAGCTGACCACCCCGGCGTCGGTCATGGAGAACCTCGAGTTCTGCGTAGGACACGGCATCCACGCCGTCGTCGGCACCACGGGCTGGACCGACGAGCGCCTCGCGCGGCTGAGGGACCGGCTCGACGCCTCCCCGGGGACGGGCGTGCTCATCGCGCCCAACTTCTCCATCGGGGCCGTGCTCACCATGAAGTTCGCGCAGATCGCGGCGCCGTACTTCGAGTCCGTCGAGGTCGTCGAGCTGCACCACCCGAACAAGGTGGACGCCCCCAGCGGCACCGCCACGCGCACCGCGCAGCTCATCGCCGAGGCACGGCAGAAGGCAGGCGTCGCTCCGGCGCCCGACGCCACTGCCACCGCCCTCGACGGTGCCCGCGGCGCGGACGTGGACGGCGTCCCGGTGCACGCGGTCCGCCTGCGCGGCCTGCTCGCGCACCAGGAGGTCCTGCTCGGCGGCGAGGGCGAGACCCTCACCGTCCGGCACGACTCGCTGCACCACAGCAGCTTCATGCCGGGCATCCTGCTCGGCGCCCGGCGCGTGGTGGCCACTCCGGGCCTCACCTTCGGCCTGGAACACTTCCTGGACCTGGGCTGAGCCATGCGCGCGAAGATCTCCTACGCCCTCACGGCCGCCGTCCTGGTCTTCTACTTCGTCCTGGTCGGCAGCCGCGGTGTGATGCTCATCGAGGCTGGCACCCCCCTCACCGTCACCCTCGGCGTGGCGGTGCTGGTGCTGCCGGTGATCGGCCTGTGGTTCCTGTGGAAGAACACCCAGTTCGTCCGCCGTGCCAACCAGCTCGCCGCCGAACTCGACGCCGAGGGCGGGCTGCCCGTCGACGAGCTGAAGCGCACCCCCAGCGGCCGCATCGACCGCGACTCGGCCGACGAGGTCTTCGCCCGCCGCAAGGCCGAGACGGAAGCGGCTCCCGACGACTGGCGCAGCTGGTTCCGGCTCGCCGTCGCCTACCAGGACGCCCGCGACACCCCGCGCGCCCGCAAGGCGATGCAGCGGGCGATCGCCCTGCACGACCACAGACAGGTCGAGGCGGCCTGAGAGGCCCCGAACGCCGGTGGCCCGGTCCGCGGACGCGGACCGGGCCACCGGCGTTCCGTGCTCCGGCTCAGCCCCGCCGGTACTCGTCGGCCCACGCCTCCACGGTGTCGGCGGCCCGGTCGAAGGCCTCCGGCCGGGCGAGGAAGTCCGCGTTGTGGCTGGTCATCAGCGCGGGCACGGCGTCGCCCGCCCGGCCCTGCCGGGCGAGGAGCAGCGCCTGGCCCTGCACCGTGCGCGGCAGACCGAGCCACCGGACCGGCTGCTGCGCCGTCCGCACGCCGGCGACCTGCTGCCAGGCCACCGTGCGGGTGGTGAAGAACCCCACCTGGCGCACGCCGCGCGCGCTCACCCACACGCCCATGCGCAGCAGCCGCAGGGCGCAGACGATCATGACGAGGGCGACGCCGAAGACCGCGGCGGCCGAGGACGGCGCGTCCGTCACCGCGATGACGACCGCCGCGAACAGCACGAACGAGGCGAGCAGCAGCGCCAGCGCCGCCGCTCCCACTCGCCAGGGCCCCGGCCGGTAGGGCCGACGCCACTGGTCGCGATCGTCGTACGGCAGCGGGACGTCCTCGGCCGCGTCGAAGGCGCGGTCGGCCGTCAGGAAGGACAGGGGCACGGCTGGTCCTCACTCGTTCCATGGCGTGTGCTGTGCCCGGTGAGGCTACCGATCTGTGTGCCCGGTCACCACCTTCGGGGCCCCGGACGGAGTCAGGACCGGCCGTATGCCGCCTCAGCGCCCGTCGGACGCCTGTGACTGCTGCTGCTGTGATGAGGGCTGGTCGGCCGACAACGCGGGCATCCCGATCATCAGGGACCCCACGAGCCCGGCGACCACGGTGAGCCCCAGCAGCCAGCGCCCGGCCAGCTGACCGATGGACGCCCGCTCGCGGGGCGGGGGAGTGACATTGCTGCGGAACCTGTCGGCTTCGGCGACGAAGGCGAACGGCACGGGTTCACGCCGGCGGATCATCGGAGGTGCGTCTCCCTTCAGGGATCAAGCGAATCGCTGTTACTCATACAGACGAACGAACGCCCCCGCAGGTGCCCAGTTTCACCGACTTCATCGTGACGCGACGCCGAGCGCCCCGTTCGGCGGGCCGTAGAGTGGCCTCGCCAAGCGACACAATGGGAAGGCCCTCCACCCGTGACCGACACCCCCGCCGACGATTTCAAGATCGAACTCCGCAGCGACATCACCGTCGAGCTGGTCAAGAGCAGTGCGACCGACTCCGACGTGCTGTTCGCCGCCCGCGTCTCGACCGTCGGGGAGCAGTCCCTGGACGAGCTGAAGAAGGACCCGGAGCGTTCGAAGGGCCTGATCAACTACCTGATGCGGGACCGGCACGGCAGCCCGTTCGAGCACAACTCGATGACCTTCTTCATCAGCGCCCCGATCTTCGTCTTCCGCGAGTTCATGCGGCACCGCGTCGGCTGGTCCTACAACGAGGAGTCGGGCCGCTACCGGGAGCTCCAGCCGGTCTTCTACGTGCCGGGCGCCGAGCGCAAGCTGGTCCAGCAGGGCCGCCCGGGCAAGTACGTCTTCGTCGAGGGCACCGCCGAGCAGCACGAGCTGGTGAGCCGGTCGATGGAGGACTCCTACCTCCAGGCCTACCGGACGTACCAGGAGATGCTCGCCGCCGGCATCGCCCGCGAGGTGGCCCGCTCGGTGCTCCCCGTCGGCCTGTACTCCTCGATGTACGCCACCTGCAACGCGCGCTCGCTGATGCACTTCCTCGGCCTGCGCACCCAGCACGAGCTGGCGAAGGTGCCCTCCTTCCCGCAGCGGGAGATCGAGATGGTGGGCGAGAGGATGGAAGAGGAGTGGGCGCGGCTCATGCCGCTCACCTACGCCGCCTTCAACGCGAACGGCCGCGTGGCACCGTGACGCGTCCCGATCGCCCGGCCGGGCACAGATGTGCGCATCAGCCGCCCGAAGTGTCCCGATTGCGGCGTTTGGAGAAGTTCATCTAGCCTGATCAAAGGGACCCGGCACTGCCTGAACCCCCGAGCAGGCAGTGCCGGGCTCCACCTCCGTGTCGATCTGCCGCCTCCCCCGAGGGCAGACCCCGCCCTGAGCAACGAGTAGCGTGTAACCCATGGCTCCGACCTCCACTCCGCAGACCCCCTTCGGGCGGGTCCTCACCGCCATGGTCACGCCCTTCGCGGCGGACGGCGCACTCGACCTCGACGGCGCGCAGCGGCTCGCCGCCCACCTGGTGGACGCAGGCAACGACGGCCTGATCATCAACGGCACCACCGGCGAGTCCCCCACCACCAGCGACGCGGAGAAAGCGGACCTCGTACGAGCCGTCCTGGAGGCCGTCGGCGACCGGGCCCACGTCGTCGCCGGAGTCGGCACGAACAACACCCAGCACAGCATCGAGCTGGCCCGCGCCGCCGAGCGCGTCGGCGCCCACGGCCTGCTGCTCGTCACGCCGTACTACAACAAGCCCCCGCAGGAGGGCCTGTACCGCCACTTCACGGCCATCGCCGATGCCACCGAGCTGCCGGTCATGCTCTATGACATCCCCGGCCGCAGCGGCGTCCCGATCAACACCGAGACGCTCGTCCGCCTCGCGGAGCACCCGCGGATCATCGCCAACAAGGACGCCAAGGGCGACCTGGGCCGCGCGAGCTGGGCCATCGCGCGCTCCGGTCTCGCCTGGTACTCCGGCGACGACATGCTGAACCTCCCGCTGCTCTCGGTCGGCGCGGTCGGCTTCGTCTCGGTCGTCGGCCACGTCGTCACCCCCGAGCTGCGCGCCATGGTGGACGCCTTCGTCGCGGGTGACGTGCAGAAGGCACTGGAGATCCACCAGAAGCTGCTCCCGGTCTTCACCGGCATGTTCCGCACCCAGGGCGTCATGACCACCAAGGCCGCGCTCACCCTCCAGGGACTGCCCGCGGGCCCCCTGCGCGCGCCCATGGTCGAGCTCACGGCGGAGGAGACCGAGCAGCTCAAGATCGATCTTGCTGCCGGCGGGGTACAGCTCTGACAACGGACTTCGCACCACCGCACCGCCAGGTGCCACAACGACTTCACAACTGAATACGCAGGCCACCGGTGCCTGCACCCCACCACGACAACTGCTTCTGCACGAACGTCACGCGCGCCACGTGCCCACCGGTACGTGGCGCGTGTGGTTGAGGAGAGTCTTTTGAGTCATCCGCATCCTGAACTGGGCCGGCCCCCGGCGCTCCCCGCAGGCGGCCTCCGGGTCACCCCGCTGGGAGGCCTCGGCGAGATCGGCCGCAACATGACGGTCTTCGAGTACGGCGGCCGCCTGCTGATCGTCGACTGCGGAGTGCTCTTCCCCGAGGAGGAGCAGCCCGGAATCGATCTGATCCTGCCGGACTTCACGTCCATCCGGGACCGCCTCGACGACATCGAGGGCATCGTCCTGACCCACGGCCACGAGGACCACATCGGCGGCGTCCCCTTCCTCCTCCGCGAGAAGCCGGACATCCCGCTCATCGGCTCCAAGCTGACCCTCGCCCTGATCGAGGCCAAGCTCCAGGAGCACCGCATCCGCCCCTACACCCTCGAGGTGACGGAGGGGAACCGCGAACGCGTCGGCCCGTTCGACTGCGAGTTCGTCGCGGTGAACCACTCCATCCCGGACGCGCTGGCCGTCGCCATCCGCACTCCCGCGGGCATGGTCGTCCACACCGGCGACTTCAAGATGGACCAGCTCCCGCTGGACAACCGCCTCACGGACCTGCACGCCTTCGCGCGCCTGAGCGAGGAGGGCATCGACCTCCTCCTCGCCGACTCGACGAACGCCGAGGTCCCGGGCTTCGTCCCGCCCGAGCGCGACATCTCCAACGTCCTGCGACAGGTCTTCGCCGGCGCGCGCAAGCGCATCATCGTGGCGAGCTTCGCCAGCCACGTGCACCGCATCCAGCAGATCCTGGACGCCGCGTACGAGTACGGACGCCGGGTCGCCTTCGTGGGCCGGTCCATGGTCCGCAACATGGGCATCGCGAGGGACCTCGGCTACCTGAAGATCCCGCCGGGCCTGGTGGTGGACGTCAAGACGCTCGACGACCTGCCGGACAACGAAGTCGTCCTGGTCTGCACGGGCTCGCAGGGCGAACCGATGGCCGCCCTGTCCCGCATGGCCAACCGGGACCACCAGATCCGCATCGTCGAGGGCGACACGGTCATCCTGGCGTCGTCCCTCATCCCGGGCAACGAGAACGCGGTCTACCGCGTGATCAACGGCCTGACCCGCTGGGGCGCCAACGTCGTCCACAAGGGCAACGCCAAGGTCCACGTCTCGGGCCACGCCTCGGCCGGCGAGCTGCTGTACTTCTACAACATCTGCCGTCCGAAGAACCTGATGCCGGTCCACGGCGAATGGCGCCACCTGCGGGCCAATGCCGAACTGGGCGCCCTCACCGGCGTCCCGCACGACCGCATCGTCATCGCCGAGGACGGCGTCGTCGTCGACCTCGTCGAGGGCAAAGCGAAGATCTCCGGCAAGGTCCAGGCGGGGTACGTGTACGTCGACGGCCTCTCCGTCGGCGACGTCGGCGAACCGGCCCTCAAGGACCGCAAGATCCTCGGAGACGAGGGCATCATCTCGGTCTTCGTGGTCATCGACTCGTCCACCGGCAAGATCACCGGCGGACCGCACGTCCAGGCGCGCGGCTCGGGCATCGAGGACTCGGCCTTCGCCGACGTCCTGCCCCGGATCACGGAGGCCTTGGAGCGCTCGGCGCAGGACGGGGTCGTCGAACCCCACCAGCTCCAGCAACTGGTGCGCAGGACCCTCGGCAAGTGGGTCTCGGACAAGTACCGGCGCCGGCCGATGATCCTCCCGGTGGTCGTGGAGGTCTGACGGGCCGTCGGCCCCCGGGCCGAGCGAACCAGGAGCGGGGCGTCGCGATTTGCATCGGGGCGCCCCGCTCCAGTACGTTTACAACTCCGCTCGGGCGGGCACCCCAACCACTTCGTGGCTCGGAGTCGCCCCGGAGGGCGGGAAATCCGGCTCAGAACTTCTGATAAAGTCGGAACCGCCGGAAAGGGAAACGCGGAAGCGGGAACCTGGAAAGCACCGAGGAAATCGGATCGGAAAAGGATCTGATAGAGTCGGAAACGCA
>NZ_JBVHWR010000029.1:0-58213 GCF_055564355.1 Streptomyces sp. NPDC029152
ACCAGACTACCACCCCCCCCTCCCCCCCCCCCCCCCCCCCCCCCCCCCCCCCCCCCCCCCCCCCCCCCCCCCCCCCCCCCCCCCCCCCCCCCCCGCGCCCGGGCCGTCCGGGGCTCAGGCGCCGCTCTCCCTGAGCATGTCCTCGCGCTCGACGAGCTTCACGCGCTCACGGCCCTGCGGCTCGCCCAGCGCCTTCTCCGCGGCGTCGAGCCGGTACCAGCCGTCCCACGTGGTGAAGCGGACGTTCCGCTCGGCGAGGAAGGCGTCCACGGCCTCCGGGCCGGGCGCGGCGGGCGTGTGCAGCCGGCCGTTCGCGTAGTCGTCCAGCAGGTTGGACACCGTCTCGTTGGCGTCGCCCTTGGTGTGGCCGATCAGGCCGACCGGGCCGCGCCGGATCCAGCCGGTGACGTACGTCGACTGCAGGTGCTCGCCGGACTCCTGGACGACGCGCCCGCCCTCGTCCGGGACCGTGCCCGAGTCGAGGTCCCAGGGCAGCTTGGGGAGCTGGTCGGACAGGTAGCCGACGGCCCGGTAGACCGCCTGGACGTCCCAGTCCTTGAACTCGCCGGTGCCCTTGACGTTGCCGGTGCCGTCCAGCGCGGTGCGCTCGGTGCGCAGGCCGACGACCTTGCCGTCCTCGCCGAGGATCTCGGTGGGCGACTCGAAGAAGTGCAGGAACAGCTTGTGCGGCCGGTCGCCGACGTCGCGGATCGCCCAGTTCTCCAGGGTCTTGGCGACCATGTCGGCCTGCTTGTTGCCACGCCGGGTCGCGATCGAGCCGTCGTCGTAGTCGATGTCCTCGGGGTCGACGATGACCTCGATGTTCGGGGAGTGGTCCAGCTCCCGCAGCTCCATCGGGCTGAACTTCGCCTGCGCCGGGCCACGGCGGCCGAAGACGTGGATCTCCAGGGCCTTGTTGGCCTTCAGGCCCTCGTAGACGTTCGGCGGGATCTCGGTCGGCAGCAGCTCGTCGGCCGTCTTGGCGAGGATGCGGGCCACGTCGAGGGCCACGTTGCCGACGCCGAGGACGGCGACCTTCTCCGCCTCCAGGGGCCAGGTGCGCGGCACGTCCGGGTGGCCGTCGTACCAGGACACGAAGTCGGCGGCGCCGTAGGAGCCGTCGAGGTCGATGCCGGGTACGGGCAGCGCCCGGTCGGCCGTGGCGCCCGTGGCGAATATCACGCCGTCGTAGAACGTGCGCAGGTCGTCCAGGCTGATGTCGGTGGGGTAGTCCACATTGCCGAAGAGGCGGATCTGCGGCTTGTCGAGCACCTGGTGCAGGGCGGTGATGATGCCCTTGATCCGCGGGTGGTCGGGGGCGACGCCGTAGCGGATGAGCCCGAACGGGGCGGGCATGCGCTCGAAGATGTCGATGGACACGCCGGGTTCGGCGGCCACCTCGGACTTGAGCAGGGCGTCGGCGGCGTAGATCCCGGCCGGGCCGGATCCGACGATGGCTACCCGCAGAGGGCGGGGCATGTTCAGGTTCCCTTCGAGCGGTGACAGATCGACTCTCGGGGAAGCCTAAGCTGAGGCAAGCCTAAGTCGGTACGCGGGTCCGGTCTATGAGGCCATAAGGACGGCTTATGGGATCTCATGGTCCGGCTTTGCGTCCCGGGTTTGGATCCGCGGTCACGGGTGACGCAGGCGTGGGGCGCGGCGAACGCGTTCCTCGTCCACCGCGTGAGGGGAGCCCGCGTGCACCGTCCGGACGACCGCCCGGAACCGAACCGGTGGCGGGCCCTGTGGGTGACACTGGTCGCCGGTTTCATGAGCCTGCTGGACGTGACGATCGTCGCCGTCGCCCTGCCGTCCATGCAGCGGGAACTGCACGCCTCCGCGGCGTCCGTGCAGTGGGTCGTGTCCGGATACGCCCTCACGTTCGCCCTGAGCCTGGTCACGGCCGGCCGGATCGGCGACGCGTTCGGCAGGCGCCGCGTCTTCCTCGCCGCCCTCGCCGCCTTCACGGTGTTCAGCGCCGCGGCGGGGGCCGCACCCGGCATCGGACTGCTGGTGGCCGCCCGGCTCGCCCAGGGAGTCGCCGCGGGCAGCCTCGCGCCGCAGAACTCGGCGCTGATCCAGCAGCTCTTCCGGGGCGCGGAGCGCGGACGCGCGTTCGGCCTCTTCGGCGCCACGGTGGGTGTCTCCAGCGCGGTGGGACCGGTCGTCGGCGGTGCGATCCTCGCCCTGGCAGGCCCGCAGGGCTGGCGGTGGATCTTCTACGTCAACGTCCCCGTCGGCGTGCTCGCGTTCCTGCTCGGCCTGCGCCTGCTGCCGCGGGTCGCTCCCGGCGGCCGGGGACGCCTGGACCCGGCGGGCGTCGTGCTCCTGGGCGCCGGGATCCTCGCCGTGATGCTGCCGCTGGTGCTCGCCGAAGCGGGCGGGGTGCGCCGTACGTGGTGGCTGTTCCCGGTGGGGCTGCTGGTCCTGCTCGCGTTCGCACGGTGGGAACGCCGCCTCGCCCGCCGGGGCGGGGCGCCGCTGCTGGACCCGGGGCTGCTCACCGGGACCCGCGGCTACGCCACCGGCGCGGGCCTGGGAGCCCTGTACTTCGTCGGGTTCAGCGGAGTGTGGCTCGTGTTCGCGCTCTTCTTCCAGAACGGACTGGGTTTCTCCCCCCTCATGTCCGGTCTGGCGGTGACCCCGTTCGCCGTGGGCTCCGCCGCCGCGGCGGCCGTCGCGGGCCGGCTGGTGGAGCGGCTGGGCCGGCTGCTGACCGTCTGGGGCCTCGTCGCCGTCATGGCGGGGCTCGGCACGACCGCGCTGGTGCTGTGGCTCGCGCCCTCCGGCCACGCCGCCTGGTTCGCGGCCCCGGCGCTGCTGGTGGGCGGGCTCGGCAGCGGCTGCGTGATCTCCCCGAACATCACGATGACGCTGCGGGACGTGCCGGTGCGGATGGCGGGCGCCGCCGGCGGCGCCCTGCAGACGGGGCAGCGTCTCGGCGCCGCCGTGGGCACCGCCGTGCTGCCGGGGCTGTTCTACCTGACGCTCGACGCCACCCACCGCGACTACCACGAGGCCATGGCCCTGTCGGTCGGCTCCGGCGTCGCCGCCATGCTGGGCGCGCTGACCGTCGCCGTCCTCGACCGGCGCCGGGACCGCGACGGCCGCGGCCGCCGTCGGCCCCGGGCGTCCCACCGGCACGCCCACGCGGGGCGGGGCTGAGGAAGCGGCCTCAGCGGCGCTTGCCGACCTTCCGCAGCATCTCCTGCGCCTGCGCGCGGCGGCGGGGGTCCGAGGCCGCGCGGCGCACCTGCTCCGCCGCCCTGCGGCCCTGCGGGCTGCGTGCGAACTGCTTGATCCGGTCCAGCATTCCGGCCATGACGTCCTCCGGGTCGACGGTTCTGCCGTGTCGTTGCCTGTCGCCGTCCTTGTACCCGGCGGCCCCCCGATCACCCCGGGGAGCCGTCCCGGCTCCGAACCGCCATGTTTGACACCGCCGGGACGGGCGACCCGCAGGACAGGACATCGCAACCCAACGCCGTGAGGAGAACAGTCGTGGCCGGCAACCAGAAGTCCAAGGCCAAGATGGAACAGGCCAAGGGGAAGGCGAAGGAGGCGGCGGGGCGTGCCGTCGGCAACGAGAGGATGACGGCCGAGGGCCGCGCCGAGCAGTCGAAGGGCGACGCACGCCAGGCCAAGGAGAAGGGCAAGGACGTGTTCCGGCACTGACGCCGGCGGCGGCGAAGCGGCATCACGCGGGCCGCGGAAGAGGGCGCGAGGCCCTCTTCCGCGGCCCGTCGCGGTGCCCGGCGGGATCAGTCGATGCGGTAGCCGTCGCCGTACACCCGCCAGTGCAGCGGCGGATCGAGGTCCAGGTTGCCCGCGCGCAGGAAGACACGCTGTGCCGTGTCGACCCGGCTGGTGTCGCTGTGCGCCGCCTCCTGCCTCATCGCCCACGCCCGCGCGTCGAGGAAGGCGTGCAGGTAGGTCACCTCGTCGCCGCCGAGGGCCGGGGGCCGGGCGTGGCGCAGGGCCCGCTCGCGGATCGCGGGGAAGCCGGCGCGGTCGTCGCCGCCGCCGTGCATCACGATCGCGTCGTAGTACGCGAACTGCCCGAGCGTCCGGAGCCCGTCCTCCGTGGCCCGCCGGACGGCCGGGCCGAAGTACACGCGGTCGCGTTCGTCGTCCTGCGCCCGGCAGAACTCCCGGTCGCGGGCCGCCCGGCGCCAGTCCTCGGGGAAGTCCGGGTCCAGACCCGCGTGCGAGTCGGTGCCGTCGACCGCGCGCAGCGCGGGCAGGTACCGGGCGAGAGCGTTGCCCGGTCTGCGGTCGGTGTAGAGCTCCACCAGGTCGAGCATGTCGCCGGTGCCGGAGCAGAAGCCGATGATGCCCGCGGTGTAACCGCGGCCGTCACCGATGTCCTCGATGTACGCGTACTGGGCCCTCCAGTCGAGCGAGGAGTTCTCGGCGCTCGACACCAGGCGCATGGCGATCTCCTTCTTCGCCGGGTCGCCGAGCCCCGCGGGGCGCCCGGGCGCCCCGCGCGACGGTCGCAGCGGGGGCGACGCCGTCGCCGGCGACGCGGAGGTCAGGGCGAGCAGGGCGCGACGCAGCACACCCCGGGGGCGCGCCGGATCGGGGGACGGGTGGTTCACGGGTTCTCCTGGTGTTCGGAACGACGGACGGCGCCGGCCCCGTCAGGGCACCGGCTGCTCCGCCCAGATGATCTTGCCGTCCGGCGTGTAGCGGGTGCCCCACCGCTCGGCGAGCTGCGCCACGAGGAACAGACCGCGCCCGCCCTCGTCGGTCATCGCCGCGTAGCGCAGGTGCGGCGAGGTGCTGCTGCTGTCGAACACCTCGCAGATCAGGCTGCGGTCGCGCAGCACCCGCACGTGGACGGTCTCACCGCCGTACCGGATCGCGTTGGTGACCAGCTCGCTCAGGATCAGCTCCGTCGTGAACGCCAGCTCGTCCAGCCCCCACTCCGCCAGCCGCCGCGTGACCTGCGCACGCACCTCGCCGACCGCGGCCGGGTCGTTCGGCACCCGCCACTCGGCGACCCGGTCCGGACCCAGCACGCGGGTCCTTGCCACGAGCAGGGCGATGTCGTCGCCCGGCCGGTCCGGGAGCCGGGCGTCGAGGACGGTCCGGCAGGTGTCCTCCGGCGACTCGCCCGCGGCCTCCAGCGCCCTGCGCAGCTGTTCGAGACCGACGTCGATGTCGTGCTCCCGGTCCTCCACGAGCCCGTCGGTGTACAGCACGATCCGGCTGCCCTCCGCCAGGTGCAGCTCGGTGGTCTCGAACGGCAGACCGCCCAGGCCCAGCGGGGGACCGGCGGGCACCTCGGGGAACTCCACGCCGCCGTCCGGGCGCACCAGGGCGGGCGGCGGATGACCGGCCCGGGCGATCACACAGGTGCCGGCGACCGGGTCGTAGACCGCGTAGAGGCAGGTCGCGCCGGTGACCGGGGCGCTGTCGTCCTCGGCGGCCTCGTCCTGGTCGATGCGGGCGACCAGCTCGTCGAGGAGGGTGAGCAGCTCGTCGGGCGGCAGATCCAGCGTGGAGAAGTTGTGCACCGCCGTCCGCAGCCGGCCCATGGTGGCCGCGGCGTGCAGTCCGTGGCCGACGACGTCGCCCACCACGAGCGCGACCCGGGCCCCGGAGAGCGGCAGCACGTCGAACCAGTCCCCGCCCACCCCCGCCTGCGCGGGCAGGTAACGGTGGGCGACGTCCAGGGCGTTCTGCTCGGGCATCCTGCGGGGCAGCAGACTCCGCTGGAGCGTCACCGCCATGCCGTGCTCGCGCGTGTAGCGGCGCGCGTTGTCGATGGAGACCGCGGCGCGCGCGACCAGTTCCTCGGCGAGAGCCAGGTCGTCCCCGTCGAACGGCGCGGGCCGCCGGCAGCGCCAGAAGCTGACCAGTCCGAGCACCAGGGCGCCCGCGCGCAGGGGCACGGTGATCAGCGAGTGGATGCCGTACTCCAGCACCCGGGCGGTGCGTTCGGGGTCCTGCGCGTGCCACCCCTCGGCGTGACGGAGGTCCGGTTCCAGGACCGGGCGGCCGGTGGCCAGGGCCCGGCCCTGCGGGGAGGAGGCCACGAAGCGGATCTGCCGTCCCACCGGGTAGAGCGGCACGTCCTCGCCGGCGCCGCTGAGCGCGGTGCGGCGCAGCGGGGTCACCGCCTCCGGCCGGCCGCCGCTCAGCACCGCGTCGAACAGGTCCACGGTGGCGTAGTCCGCGAACCGGGGAGCGGCCAGCTCCGTCAGCTCCTCCGCGGTCCGGGTGACGTCCAGGCCGGTGCCGATGCCCACCCCGGCGTCGTACAGCAGGTCCAGCCGTTCCCGGGCGGTCTCGGCACGGCCGGACAGGGCCCGCAGCTCCGTGGAGTCGCGCAGGGTGGCGACGCTGCCGGGCGGGCCGCCCCGCTCGTCCGTGGGCCGCAGGTTGATCGCCAGCAGCCGGTCCTTGACCAGGTGCACCTCGTCCGTGGCGGCCCGTCCGGAGTCCAGCAGCCGTGCCGTGTCGGCGGGCAGGCCGAGGTCCAGGACGTGCCGGCCCTCGGCGTCCGCGGGCAGGTCGAGCAGGCGGTGCGCCTCGTCGTTCGCGAGCAGCAGCCGGCCCTCCCCGCCGACGATGAGCACGCCCTCCCGGACGGAGTGCAGGACCGCGTCGTGGTGTTCGTACATCCGGGTCATCTCGTGCGGGCCCAGGCCGTGCGTCTGCCGCAGCAGCCGCCGGCTGACCAGCGCCGTGCCCGCCGTCGCCAGGGCGAGTCCCACGCCCGCGGCGATCAGCACCATCGGCAGCTGCCGGTCGGCGACGCCGCCCGCGTTCTCCGTCGTGATGCCGGCCGAGACCAGGCCGACGACCTTCCCGCCCGGTTCCTCGACCGGCACCACGGCCTGGACCAGCCGGCCTATGGTGCCGTCGATCTCCTCGACCACGGTCCGCCCGGCCAGCGCGGGGGCGATGTTCCCCACGAACCGCTTGCCGATGCGGTCGGGCACGGGATGGGTGTAGCGGACCCCGTCGGTGTTCAGGACGACGACGAAGTCCACGCCCGTCTCCTTGCGCACGGCCTCGGCCCGGGGCTGGAGCACCGCCGTGGGGTGGGGGCTGCGCAGCGCCTCGACCATGCCGGGGGAGTTCGCGAACGTCGCGGCCACGGCGACCGACCGGTTACGCGCCTCCACCGTGCTGTCGTGCTGCACCTGGAGCACCAGCGAGACCGCCGCCACCACCACGAGCAGCAGCACGATGACCACGTTCAGGACGAAGACCTGTCCGGCGACACTGCGCCCGGACAGCGCCGCCCGCAGCGCCGCGGACCGGCCCCGCCGCCCCGCCGCCGCTGCCCGCCGCGACCGGTCCGCGTCTCGCTGCCGGGCGAGCGAACCGATGGGACGACGGGGTGACCGCTCTCCCGATCGCCCCATCAGTCGGACCATGTGCCCATGTCTACACTGCCGGGCCGCCGGAGGCGAGGGGCGCCCGGCGGGGCGGGCCCCGCCCCGCCGGAACTCCTGCGGCCGGCCGGGCGGGAGACGGGCGGCGGGGCGATGCCGTCGTCGGTGCCGGACCGGACCGGCCCCGTCCGGCACACCCCACCGGGAAGGTCCGGTACCCGGGTGCGCCCGTGCGGGTGGCGCACGATCGGCGGCCGGCGCCCGGCGCGGAACCGTCGGGGCCGGGCGTACGGCCGGGTCATGATCTCCAGGTTGTGGCCGGCCGGATCGTCGAAGTACGTGCCCTGCCGCCGAACAGCCGGTCGATCCGGCCGGGTTCGGTGTGCCGGGATCCGCGTAGCACGTGACGCCGACCGCGTCCGGGCGGTCGGTCGTGCCGTCGAACCGTTCCTCGGGCACGAGGAACGCGTAGTGCTGCGGCTGGATCGGCTCGTCCCGCGTCTCGTAGTGGTCGAGGGTCACGCCGTTGTCGGGGTCGAGGGGCAGGAAGGGGCGGAACGGGGCGCCGACCTCCAGCCCGAGGGCCGCGGCGAGGAACCCGGCGGACAGCCGCCGGTCACGGGGGAGGACGGCGGTGGGGCCGGCTGCACGGTCGTGGCCGACGGCTCGGGGGAGCGCGGGTGCCACTGGTCGTCAGGCACGGGGGAAGGTCCCCGGGTCTCGGGTTCGGCGGCGCGGCGCCCGGTGTGCGGACACCTGGAACGAGGACGCGGAGAAGGGGGCGGGCCTCGGGCCCGCCGCGCGCTCACGCAGGTGCCGGGACCCTGACCTGTGCACGGCCCATGGCCGACCCGGCAGTCACGCGGCCAACGCTGCTTCCCCTCGCGGTCCGGGGCAACGCCGTTCGTGTCCCGCCACGGACCGCGGCCCGCCCGGAAAAAGGGTGTGTCCGGAGGAAGTTGGGGCAAAGGAGGGGGCGGCACCGGTTCGGTGCGTATCGTGAATCAGCGCGGGCCTTCGCTTCCCCTCCTGGGCCCCGGACCGGACGGTGAGGCTCCCTATGACTCCGGCGCACGGACCCGATGCCGCAGACGCCCCTGCCGTGTCCGCCGTGGCGGAGTTCAGGGGCGGATCGGCGATGATCCCCGCCGCCCGCGATGTCGTCCAGGGCTTCGTCGCGCGGCTCGGCGAGGCCGGTGTGAAGACGGCCGACACCTTCCTGGACGCCGCCCGCCTGGTCGTCAGCGAACTGGTGACGAACGCGGTCCGGCACGCGCCCGGCCCGTGCCGGCTGGCGCTGACACTGGTGGGGGACGGCGTGGAGATCGCGGTGCGGGACACGGGGGAGGGCTTCCCCACGTTCCTGCCGGGCGATCCCCTGCGCGTCGGCCGCCACGGCCTGGAGATCGTGACGCGCCTGTGCGACGAGGTCATCACCAGGCCGCACGCGACCGGCAAGACCGTCTTCGCGCGTCTGCCCCTGCGGTGACCCGCCCGCGCCGAGGCCCGGGCGCGCGGCCCTCAGCCGGCCAGGGCCTGCTCGACGGTGGGGTGACAGGCGATGAGCGTGTCGACCCCGACGAGCTGCAGGACGCGCAGGACGGCCTGCCGGGGCGCGGCGAGCCGGAAGAAGACGCCGCGGGCCTCGGCGGCCTGGTGGGCGGATATCAGCACGTTGATGCCGCTGGAGTCCAGGAAGGCGACCTCCGAGAGGTCGACCACGGTGCCCGGCGCCGTCTGCACGCAGGACAGCAGGACGTCGCGGAGCTGGTCGCTGCCGTCGAGGTCGACCTCTCCGGCGAGGCTGACGACGCTGACGTCACCGCCCGTGGTGGTACGGGTGATCAGCAGCCGCTCGGGTACTGCCGCTCCCTCGATGTCCGCCACGCTTCCCTCACTTCCCGCATATGCCCGGCCGTCGTCGGTGGCCTCGATGTTAAGGCTCTTCGGGGCCCGTGGGGGCCACTTGCGCAGACCGGAGAAGGGGTTCGGGCCGGTCCCGGCGGCTCGACGCGCGCGATGGCCGTCCTCTGACTACCGTCGAGATGTGGTGGCTCACACATTCGAGGAGCTCGTGCAGAAGCGCCGCGCGGCCGACCAGGCACACCACCGGGTCGAGGAGCTGCGCGACTCGTACGGGCCTCCTACGCAGCAACAGTGGACCCGACGGCAGTCGCACACGTACGAGACCGCCGTACGGGCATGGCGCGACCTGGACCGGGACGCGCAGACCGCGATGACGGAGTACGTCAAGGAGGAGGGACAGTCCCGGAACAAGCTCGAGGCCGAGGTCCGCGAGGCCGTCCAGGACGGGCGGCCGGGGACCTGACGCGGCTTGTCGCCCGCCTCGTCACGGGCACAGGCGGCCACGCGCCCCGTGGCCGCCTGTTCCGCGCCCGGGCCCCGGCCCGGGCCCGGACCCGGGCCGGGGACGGGGCACGGGTCCGGGCCGGGGCGCGCCCGCGGAGCCGCGGCCCGCTCAGTCCCGCCGGATCGCGGTCCCGCCGACGAGGTCGCGTACGGCGGCCAGCGCCGCGGCCCGGTCCGCGGGCACCAGGCCGATGCGGGTGCGCCGGTCGAGCAGATCGGCCTCGTCGAGGGCTCCTTCGTGCCGCAGGGCCCACACCAGCTCCGCCCCGGTGACGGGGTGGCCGGGCAGCACGCGCTCGCCGAGCCGGGGGTCCAGGTCGGCCAGGGCCTGCACGGCCGGTGCCTCCGTGCCGTAGAGACGCACCAGGCGGCGCGGTGCCCGCAGCGCGGCGAGGACGTGCGGCGCGGCGGCGCCGACCAGCGGCAGCGCGGCCGTGGTGGAGGGCCCGGCGGCGAGGCGCCGGGCGGTGACGGCGGCGTCCACGGCGTCCTCGGCCATGCGCCGGTACGTGGTGAGCTTGCCGCCGACGACGGTGATCACGCCCTCCGGCGAGGTGAGCACGGCGTGCCGGCGGGAGACGTCCGCGGTCCGGGCCCCGGCGCCGGGACGGTCCTGCGGGGTGGTGTCCAGCAGGGGGCGCAGACCCGCGAAGGCGCCGACCACGTCCTCGCGGTGCACGGGCACGTCCAGGACCGAGCCGAGCACGTCGAGCAGGAAGCCGACGTCGGTCTCCGGCACCTCGGGGACGTCCGGGACCGGGCCGTCCACGGGCTCGTCGGTCAGCCCGACGTAGACCCGGCCGTCGCCCTGGGGCAGGACGAGGACGAAGCGGTTGGTCTCCCCGGGGATCGGGACGTGCAGTCCCGCGGGCAGCGGGCCGAGGGTCTCCGAACGCAGCACCAGGTGGGTGCCGCGGGAGGGCCGGACCCGGATGCCGTCCACGAGGCCGCCGGCCCACACCCCGGAGGCGTTGACCACCGCGCGGGCGCGGATCTCCCCCGTCTCGCCGGTGAGCTCGTCCCGTACCCGGGCGCCGGACGCCGTGAGCTCCAGCGCCCGCACCCGGGTCAGGATCCGGGCACCGTGCGCGGCGGCGGTGCGGGCCAGGGCGGTCACCAGCCGGGCGTCGTCGGTGAGCCGCCCGTCCCAGGACAGCAGGCCGCCGCGCAGCCCGGCGGGGCGCAGCGCCGGGGCGAGGTGGCGGGTCTCCACGGCGGACAGCCGGCGCGGCGCGGGGAGCGTGGCCCGGGCCGTGCGCGCCGCCAGTCGCAGGGTGTCGCCGGCCCGGAACCCCGCCCAGGCCAGCGTGGCCCGGGAACGGGGGACCAGGGGCGTCAGCGGCAGCACGAACGGCTGGGCCCGCACCAGGTGCGGGGCGGTGCGCTCCATCAGCACGCCGCGCTCCACCGCGCTCTCGTGGGCGACGTCGAGCTGGGCGGAGGCGAGGTAGCGCAGGCCGCCGTGGATGAGCTTCGAGCTCCACCGGGAGGTGCCGAAGGCCAGGTCGTGGGCGTCCACGGCGACGACGCCCAGGCCCCGGGCCGCGGCGTCCAGGGCCGCGCCGGCGCCGGTCGCGCCGAGTCCGACGACCAGGACGTCGACGACCGGGCCGCCGACGGCCTCGGCCAGTTCCCGCGAGCGCCGGGCGGCGGACAGGGAGGCGCCGGCGGCGGGACCGCTGGTGGGGTTCATGGGGTGAGGGTCCTCTCGAGGATGGTCCGCAGCTCCGCGAGGAAGGCCGCGCCGGTCAGGTCGGGGTCGTCCTCGTCGGTCATGGTCCGCAGGGACAGGGCGTAGGACTGCACGACCAGCAGCACGGACCGCGCCTGCCGCTCGGGGTGCGCCGCGCGCACCGAGCCGTCGGCGTGCCCCTCCCGCAGCGCGGCGGCCAGCAGCTCCAGCAGGGCCTCCTGGCTCGCCCCGCGACGGTCCAGCACGTAGGGCAGCAGCAGCTCGGGATCGACGTCGACGATCTTGCGGAAGAGCGGATGGTCGCGGAACGCCTCCACCCCCGTGACCAGCCCCTCGACGAGGCGCGAGCGCGTGTCCAGCCCGGGCCGGGGCTCGGGGACGGCCCCCGTGGCGACGGCGATCCACTCCCGGGTCATCAGGTCGCCGACCAGGGACCGCACGTCCGGCCACCGCCGGTAGAGCGTCATCCGGGAGACACCGGCGCGGCGGGCCACGTCGGTCATGGTCGTGCGGCGGACGCCGACGGCCAGGACGCAGTCGCGTACGGCGTCGAGCACCGTGTCGTTGTCCGAGGAGTTCGGCCGGCTCGCGTGGTTGTGACGATTGGGCGCCATGTGTAACAGTGTAACGCCAGTGGGGCCGCGCGGGCGGCATCCCGCAACGACCGGTGAGGACGACAGGCAATGGACATGCTGTGGAACGGCTGGGGCGACCCGGCCCGGGCGACGCCGCTGCCCGACACCGTGACCGGGCTGCTGCGCGATCTGCTCGGCGTCGAGGGGAACGGCACCGCCCCCGTCCGCCTGGAGGAGATCGGCCTCCCCGCCGCACTGGACGGCCCGGCCCGCCACGCGCTGCTCGCCGCCGTCGGCGACCGCGCGGACCGCGTGCGCACGGACACCGTGTCGCGCGTCCGGCACACCCGCGGCAAGTCCACGCCCGACCTGCTGCGCATGCGGCGGGGCGACGTCCGCGACACCCCGGCCGCCGTCGTCCTGCCCGGCAGCCACGACGAGGTGCTCGCGGTCCTGCGGGCCTGCGCCGAACACGGCCTGGCGCTCGTCCCGTTCGGCGGCGGCACCTCCGTGGTCGGCGGCCTCGCCCCCGCCCGGCCGGGCCCCTTCGTCGCCCTGGACCTGCGGCACATGAACCGCCTGCTCGACCTCGACCCGGTCTCCCGCACCGCCACGCTGCAACCCGGCCTGCGCGCCCCCGAGGCCGAGGCCCTCCTCGCGGAACACGGCTACACCCTCGGCCACTTCCCCCAGTCCTACGAGTGGGCGACCGTCGGCGGCTTCGCCGCGACCCGCTCCAGCGGCCAGGCCTCCGCCGGGTACGGACGCTTCGACGACATGGTGCTGGGCCTGACCCTCGCCACCCCCGAGGGCACCCTGGACACGGGCCGCGCCCCCCGCTCGGCGGCCGGCCCCGACCTGCGCCAGCTCGTGCTGGGCTCGGAAGGCGCGTTCGGCGTCATCACCTCCGTGACCGTGCGCGTCCGGCCGGTGCCGGACGTCCGCCGCTACGAGGGCTGGCGCTTCGCCTCCTTCGACGGGGGCGCCGCCGCCCTGCGCCGGCTCGCCCAGGACGGCCCGCGCCCGACGGTGCTGCGGCTGTCCGACGAGACCGAGACCCTGATCGGCCTGGCCCAGCCCGACGCCATCGGCGCCTCCCTCGCCGAGCCGGACGCCGGATGCCTCGCGATCGTCGGTTTCGAGGGCACCGAGCAGGACACCGCGCACCGCCGCGAGGCGGCGGCGGCCGTGCTCGCCGAGTGCGGCGGCGTGTTCGCCGGCGACGAACCGGGGGAGCGGTGGGCGCACGGCCGGTACTCCGCGCCCTACCTGCGCGACTCCCTGCTGGACGCCGGGGCGCTCGCCGAGACCCTGGAGACGGCGGCCTACTGGTCCCGGATCCCCGGGCTGTACGCGGCCGTCCGCGACGCGCTCACCACGACGCTCACCGAGGCCGGCACCCCGCCGCTGGTCATGTGCCACATCTCGCACGTCTACGAGAACGGCGCCTCCCTGTACTTCACCGTCGTCTGCGCCCGGGGCGACGACGCCGTGGCGCACTGGACCCGGGCCAAGCACGCCGCCAACGAGGCGATCCTCGCCGCCGGCGGCACCATCACCCACCACCACGCGGTCGGCACCGACCACCGCGACTGGTACCTCCGGGAGGCCGGTCCCCTCGGCATCGAGGCCCTGCGCGCCGTCAAACGGCGTCTGGACCCGGCCGGACTGCTCAACCCGGGCGTCCTGCTGCCCGCCGACTGAGCCCGGCCGGCCGGGCCCGCCCGCCCACCGCTCCCACGGGCCGGGCCCGCACGGCCCGTGGGACGCGCCCCGTGAGACAACAGTCCGGCACCACCCGTCAGCCCGGAGGCACATCGATGCGACAGTTCACCGCCGTCGTCAACCCCACCGCCGGCGGCGCCACCTCCGCCGCCGCGCTGCTCGGGGTGGCCCGGCTGCTGCGGGAGGCGGGCGCCGGACTGGAGACCGAGTACAGCCGCAGCCTCGCGCACGCCCGGGACGTCGCCCGGCAGGCCGGACGGCGGGGCCGGGTGGTGCTCGCCGTCGGCGGGGACGGCATGGCCGGCGGCATCGGCGGCGCCCTCAGCGGCACCGGGACGGTCCTCGGCCTCGTCCCGGCCGGCCGCGGCAACGACTTCGCCCGTGCCCTGGGCCTGCCCGCCGAGCCCGAGGCCCTCGCCGAGCTGCTGCTGCGCGGCGAGCCGCGCCCCGTCGACACCATCGAGGTCACCTCCGCCGTCCACGACCGCACCGTCGTGCTCGGCAGCCTCTACGCGGGGGTCGACGCGCTCGCCAACCGCCACGCCAACCACGCGCGCCTGCTGCGCGGCACCGCCTCCTACTACGTGGGAGCCCTGCGCGCCATCACCACCTGGCGGCCCACCCGCTACCGGGTCACCGTCGACGGACGGGAGCACGCCTTCACCGGTTACACGGTGGTGGCCGCCAACTCCGGCTACTACGGCTCCAACCGCCTCATCGCCCCAGCCGCCCGGGTCGACGACGGCCTGCTGGAGGTCGTGATGATCCACCACGCGCCCCGGCGGCTGTTCTTCGCCCTGATGAACGAACTCGCCACCGGCGCCCACGTCCACCGCCCCCAGGTGCACGTCCTGCGCGGGAAGGAGGTCCGGGTCGAGGCCGACCGGGCCGTACCCTACGGCGCCGACGGCGAGGTGGAGGCCGTCGTCCCCGTGACGGCCAGGGTGCTTCCCGGGGCGCTGCGCGTCCTGTGCTGAACGTGCCGCGGGGCCGGCCGCCGACACCGGCGACCGGCCCCGCGCCCGTACGGATCAGCCCCGGGGCGTGGTGAAGCGTTCCCACACCCGGTGCGAGCCCAGCAGCCGCGTCACCTGCTCCAGCGCCGCCGTGCCGGAGTCGGCGACGACCACGCCGGGGGCGTCGGCGGGCACACCCGACGCGTCGAGCGCGGCCTCGCCGCCCGCCCAGACCCCGATCGCCTTGCCGTGCCGGAACGCCTCCGACAGCAGCAGGCTCACCCGCGGGTCGATCGTCCCCGGCCCGGTGGGCGCCGGAGCCGCCTTGTAGTCCCGCGGCGTGTACGCGTCGCCGCCCATCGCGGGCGTCCCCGCCACCAGGACGGCGTCGAACTCCACGGAGCGCGCGGTGACGTAGCTGCGCTGCACCGTCACCGCCCCGTCGCCCGAGCCGAGGGTGCCGCCGGTCGGCGCCACCACGAGCGGCACCATCCCGGCGTTCAGCACCGCCTCCCGCACGGCCGTCACGCCCTCCAGGTCGGCGCCGCTGGTCACGATGCCGACGACGCGGCCCTCGACCGGCCAGGTCCTGCCGACCTGGGACAGCGCCGGGCTCGGCTCGACGTCGGCCAGCGGCACGGTGGGCGCGGGGGCGGGCAGGCCGAGGCCCTCGGCGACGCCCGCGCACAGCTCGGGGTCGATGTTGGCCAGCACCTGCAGCGTCCGCTCCCTGATGGACTGCTCGTAGCACTTGCCCAGTTCGAAGGTGTACGCGCCGATGATGTGTTCGCGCTCCACCGGGCTCATGCTCAGCCAGAACCGGCGCGGCTGGCTGAAGTGGTCCGCGAAGGTCTCCGGCGCCTCCCGGACCTTCGAGGCCTGCGGGATCGTGACCGGCGCCTCGACGTACGCGCCCATGTCCGCTCCGGCGGTGAACGGACAGCCGCCGTCGAGGGAGTTGGGCCGGTAGGGCGCGACACCCCGGTGCACCGCCGTCTGGTGCATCCCGTCCCGCAGCATGTCGTTGACCGGCGCGTGCGGCCGGTTGATCGGCAGCTGCGGGAAGTTGGGGCCGCCCAGGCGCGTGATCTGCGTGTCCAGGTAGGAGAACAGCCGTCCGGCCAGCAGCGGGTCGTCGGTGACGTCGATGCCCGGCACCAGGTGACCGACGTGGAAGGCGACCTGCTCCGTTTCCGCGAAGAAGTTGGACGGGTTGCGGTTCAGCGTCAGCAGGCCGACCGGCTGCACCGGCGCCAGCTCCTCGGGCACGAGGTTCGTCGGGTCCAACAGGTCGATGCCCTCGAAGGTCTGCTCCGGGGTGTCCGGGAACGTCTGGATGCCCAGCTCCCACTGCGGGTACGCGCCCGCCTCGATCGCGTCGGCCAGGTCCCGGCGGTGGAAGTCCGGGTCGACGCCGTTGATGATCTGCGCCTCGTCCCACACCAGGGAGTGCACACCC
This sequence comes from Streptomyces sp. NPDC029152, assembly GCF_055564355.1. NCBI lineage: Bacteria > Bacillati > Actinomycetota > Actinomycetes > Kitasatosporales > Streptomycetaceae > Streptomyces > Streptomyces sp. NPDC029152. The sequence continues at coordinate 16,128 of NZ_JBVHWR010000029.1, forward strand.
AGCTTGGGCTTCCAGTGGAACTTCGCCAGCGTCGTCTCACCGGCCGCGTTGACCAGCCGGAAGGTGTGGACGCCGAAGCCCTCCATCATCCGGTAGGACCGCGGGATGCCGCGGTCGCCCATGAAGAAGATGGTGTGGTGGGTCGCCTCGGTGTGCAGCGACACGAAGTCCCAGAACGTGTCGTGCGCGCTCTGCGCCTGCGGGATCTCCCGGTCCGGGTGCGGCTTCGCGGCGTGCACGACGTCCGGGAACTTGATGGCGTCCTGGATGAAGAAGACCGGGATGTTGTTGCCGACCAGGTCGAAGACGCCCTCGCTGGTGTAGAACTTCGTCGCGAAACCGCGCGTGTCCCGCACGGTGTCCGCGGAGCCGCGCGAGCCGACCACCGTGGAGAAGCGGGTGAACACCGGCGTCTCCACGTCCGCCGCGAGGAAGCCCGCCTTGGTCACCGAGGCCGCGGTGCCGTAGCTCTGGAACACGCCGTGCGCGCCCGCGCCCCGGGCGTGGACCACGCGCTCCGGGATGCGCTCGTGGTCGAAGTGCATGACCTTCTCGCGCAGGTGGTGGTCCTGCAGCAGCACCGGCCCGCGCGGCCCGGCCTTCAGCGAGTGGTCCGTGTCGTACAGCCGTGTGCCCTGCGCGTTCGTCAGGTAGCTCCCGGACTGGGCGACCCGGGCCTGGTCGGCACCGGTCGGCTGCCCGGTCGGCGACACCGTGTCCGGACCGCTCTGGTCCGGCTTCGGGGGCAGCGGGTCGCGGGGGGCGGTGGGTTCGGCGACCGGCGGCGACTCGGGGCCGGGCTTGCCGGGCACCCCGTCCGCCGGTCCGCCGCCCTCTCCCCGCAGGGTGTCGGTGACCTTGTGGGCTACCCGCTTGATGGGGTTGGCCTCGCTCATCAGCCTTGTCTCCGTTCTGGGCGGGCCGCTGCACGCGGCCGGTCGTCTTCGAGTACCGACTGCCGTGGTGGGCCGTGACCGCGTACCCGATCACCGGGACTCAAGACATGCGTGATGACGGCAGGACGCCGGAGCCCCGCCCGCCGGGACGCGACGACCGCTCCGCCGCCCTCGGTGCGCCCGGCCGCCGCCCCGTCCGGACGGTGCGCGTCGCGGGCTCCGGCGGGCCCCGCCGGGGCGGCGCACGGCACGGACACGGCCGGGCGGCCCGTGCACGACGCGGGGCACCTCGCGCACGGAGGACTCCTTCTCGTCGGTGGCCGTACCAGCGTCCCCACCCCCGCGGCCGCGCGCCACCGGAGGCGGGCGCACGAGGGAGGCCCCCGGCCGGCGGAACGCCGGCCGGGGGCCTCCCGGATGCCGTGACTCACCCGTGCGTGACCCGCAGGGGCTCGAACGAGACCCGGGTACGCGCACCGCCGTCCCTCCAGACCACCTCGACACCGCCGCCGTCGGCCACGACCTCCGTGACCGCGTCCGCCGGTGACCCGGGGCCGGGTTCACCGGTGAGCGCGGCCAGGCAGACGTGCAGCGAGGTGCCGCCCGCCTCGCCGGACAGCCGGGGCATCCGCGCCCACGGCGCGTAGGCCGTGCCCTGCGGCGCGCGGACCGTCTCCGGCTCGGCGCCCCAGCCGTGCAGGCCGTGCAGCACGGATACCAGCGGCTCGTCGGGGCCGACGGCCCACCCCGTGTGCGTCAGCCGCGTCCCCGCCGGGGCGCCGACCACCCGGTGCACCCGCAGCTCGTACGGCCCCCGGGCCACGGTCACGCTCTCCACCCGCAGCCCGGGCACCATCGGCGGACCGCCGGCGAAGACGGGCCGGTGCCAGGACGCCGCCCACCCCCAGCCCTCGCCGTGCCCCGCGCCGAGGGGACGGATCCGGCGGCGCACACTGCGCCGGCCGTTCACCTCCACCGACAGGTGGTTGTCCGCGACGTTGCCGGGCGCCGTCGGACCGGTCCGCGTCGAGTACGCCTGCCGGCCGTAGTGCGGGTCGTCCTCGGCGGCCGACTCGCCCTCGTGCGGCCGGACGTGGTCGCTGCCGTGATTGTGCAGCCGGACGATCCCGTCCTCGCGCGTCGCCTGCAGCAGCAGCCCGGGCGCGGACAGGGCCAGCACCCGGTCGGCCTCCTCCACCGGCGCGGCCTCCTCGGTGGCCGTCCACAGCGGGTGGCCGGCGGGCGCGAGGAGCGACACGAACGCCTTGGACGCCCAGTACGGGGAGGCCGGGCCCGAGTAGTGCTGCAGCGTCGCCTCGTGCGGACCGTGCCAGCCCAGGCCGAGCAGCCCGTCGTCGGTCAGCGCCCCGCGGTCCAGGAAGTACCGCAGGCTGCCGCTGGCCAGCCGCCGCGAGGCGCCCGGCGACAGCGGCGTGTGCCCGGTCAGCGCGCCGAGGCCCACGGCGGAGGAGGCGGCGAAGCGGTACGCCAGCGAGCGGCCGTAGTGCAGCGGCGCCCCGTCCGCGCCGAACATCAGCCCGAGACCCTCCAGGTGCGCGCGCAGCCGCTCGCCGTACCGCGCGGTGAGGCCGCCGTCGCCGCCGAGGTGGGCGTCGAGCACCGGGTACAGGTGCAGCGCCCAGCCGTTGTAGTGGTCGAAGGCGCGGCCGTCGCCGTCGGCGTACCAGCCCTCGCCCCGGTACCAGCCCTCCAGCAGCTCCAGGGCCCGCTGCCGGGCCGCCGCCGTCTCCGCGTCGCCGCGGCCGACCGACTCCAGGAACCCGGCGACCGTGTAGGGGAACAGGTACCAGTTGTTCGGCGCAGGGACGTGCCGCAGCGCCCCGCGCAGCCACTCCTCGACCCGGTCCTGCACCCCGGCGTCGAGGTCCTTCCACAGCCACGGCGCGGTCAGCCTGAGGCCGAGCGCCACCGACGCCGACTCGACCATCGGCTGGCCCTGCACGTCGTGGTCGAGGATCAGCGGCCAGGACTCGGTGTCCTCGCGGCCGGGCGTCAGGGTGCCCGAGGCCAGGCCGCGCGCGTAGCGCTCCAGCCAGCCGTGCGGATCGTCGCCGTCGGCGCCCGCGACCCGGAAGGCGGCGGCGAGGAACGTCCGCGCGAAGCCCTCCAGGCCGTCCGAGCGCACCCCGGAGCCCGACGGCCTGCCCGGCAGGTCGAGCAGCGCGCAGCCCGGCGTGCTCCAACGCCACGCGGCCCACAGCAGCCCGTCCGCGACGGCCTCCCAGTGGGCGCGGGTGTAACCGGTGTACGGACTCAGCGCACGGTCCTCGGTGGGCAGTTCGAACGGGATGCTCATGCCAGGAACGCCAGCCTTTCGCGTCGTACGGGGTGGAGGAAACCGGCGCCGGACGCCCAGCGGGCCGTCTCGGCGAGGGCGAGGTCGGCCAGGCGGCGCCACTCGTTGCCCTCGGAACCGGCGAGGTGCGGGGTGATCAGCGCGTTCTCGCAGTCCCACAGCGGGTGGTCCGGCGCCAGCACCTCGGGGTCGGTGACGTCCAGCACGGCCCGGATCCGGCCCGCGAGGACGGCGTCCGTCAGCGCGTCCTGGTCGACGACCGCGCCGCGCGCGGTGTTGATCAGCACGGCTCCGGCCGGCATGGAGTCGATGAGGGCGCGGCTGACCAGGCCACGGGTCTCGGGCAGCAGCGGCGTGTGCACGCTGACGGTGTCCGAGCGTGCGAACAGCTCCGCCGGGCCGACCCGTTCGACACCGAGTTCCGCGGCGTCCGCGTCGCTGACGTAGGGGTCGTGCAGCAGGACGTCGATGTCGTGCGGGCGCAGCAGCTCGACGACCCGGCGGCCGATCAGCGAAGCCGACAGGATGCCGACCGTGCGCCGGTAGTTGCCGACGGAACGCGGGGTGCGCAGCCAGTTGCCGCGTGAGCGGGTCAGCCGGTAGTCGCGGGCCCGCTCCAGGACCCGTTTGCCGGTGAGCAGGATCATGCCGAGGGTGTACTCGGCCACGGGCAGGGCGTTGGCGGCGGCGGCCGAGGAGACCTCGATGCCGCGTTCCCAGCACGCGTCCGTGACGTGCCCGCGGACGGTGCCCGCGGTGTGCACCACGGCCCGCAGCCGCGGTGCGGCCCGCAGCACCCCGGCGTCCAGCGGCGGGCAGCCCCAGCCGGTGATCAGCAGGTCCGCGTCGGCCAGCAGCGACTTGGCGCGCGGCGTGGACAGGTCGTCCAGCGCGGGCAGCGGGGCCAGGTCGCAGACCTCGCGGAAGGCACCGAGCGAGTGGGGGTCGAGGACGGCCGCGGCGGCGTCCCGGGACATGGCCACGACGGCACGGGGCCGGAACCCGGGACCGGGGGCGTCGGGGGCGTGCGGGTGGGTCACTTGACGGCTCCGGCGGTCAGGCCGCTGCGCCAGAAACGCTGGAGCAGCACGAAGGCGAGGACGAGCGGCAGCACGGCGAGCAGCGATCCCATGATGACCACCGGGTAGTACTCCGGTGAGACGGACGCCGAGCTGTTCCACTGGTAGAGGCCGAGGCTGACGGGATACAGGTCCTGGTCGGACAGCATCACCATGGGCAGGAAGAAGTTGTTCCAGATCGCGGTGAGCTGGAAGAGGAACACGGTGACCAGCCCGGGGCCGAGCATCCTGAGCGCCACGCGCACATACGTGGTCAGCTCGCCCGCGCCGTCCACCCGTGCCGCCTCCAGCACCTCGTCGGGCACGTAGCCCCGGCTGAAGACGCGGCCGAGGTAGACGCCGAAGGGGTTGAACAGCACCGGGACGAACACCGCCCAGAAGGTGTTGACCAGGCCCACCTCGGAGGCCATCAGGTACAGCGGCAGCGCGAGGACCGTCTGCGGCACCATGACCGCCGCCAGCACCAGACCGAACAGCTTCTCCTTGTGCCGGAAGCGGTACTTGTCGAAGGCGTAGCCGCAGGCGACGCTCAGCAGCGCGCCGAGGGCCGCGCCGAGCACCGCGTACAGCAGGCTGTTGGCGTACCAGCGGCCGTACAGCCCGCCGTCCATGGTGAACAGGTCGCCGAGGTTGCGCCCGAAGGAGAAGTCGCCCAGGGACAGCAGGTCGCTGCGGAACAGCGCGTCCCGGTTCTTGGCGGAGGCCAGCACCAGCCAGGCCACGGGCAGCAGCGTGTAGAGGACGGAGACCGCGACGACCACGTTGGCCGTCGCCCGGCCCAGCACTCCCGGGCGGAGCAGGGAGCTGTCGGTGGCGCTCATCGGGTCTCCTCGGCGGCGTCGGCGCGGCTGGTGAAGCGGGTGACGCCGTAGGACAGGGCGATGGTGCAGACGAGCAGGACGACCGAGGCGGCCGCCGCGAGGCCGTAGTTGTTGCGGGTGAAGGCCGCGTCGTAGATGTACATGCTCGGCGAGAACCGGGAGCTGATCATCGGGGAGGACTGGCTGAGCAGCATCGGCTCGGTGAACAGCTGCAGCGCCCAGATCAGGGTGAAGATCGCGACCATGACGATCGAGGCCCGCACCAGCGGCGTCTTGACCTGGAGCGCGGTGCGCACGGGCCCGGCGCCGTCGACCACCGACGCCTCGATCACCTCGCGCGGCACGGCCTGCAGGGCGGCGTAGAAGACCACCGTGTTGTAGCCGAGGTTGCTCCACAGGGCGATGTTCACGATGGACGGGATCACCGTGTGGATGCCGAGGAAGTCGATGGTGACGTCGGCCCGGGCGAACAGCTCGATCACCGGGCTGATGCCCGGCGTGTACAGGTACAGCCAGATCAGGGCGGCGATGATGCCGGGCACGGCGTGCGGCAGGAACAGGCCCATCTGGGCGAAGGCGCGCAGCCGCACCACGCCCGAGTCCAGCAGCAGGGCGAGGGCGAGCGCGCCGACGACCATGAGCGGGATGTAGACCAGGCAGTACAGCGCGACGGTGGCGAGCCCGCCGAGGAAGGTCGGGTCGGTGAGCACGGCCGCGTAGGAGCGCAGCCCGACGAAGACGGTGCGCTCGGGGCCGAAACCGAGGCCGGGCTGGTCGTCGCTGAAGAAGCTGAGGTAGACGGCCGTGCCGACGGGGATCAGGAAGACGGTGATCAGCAGGGCGAAGAACGGTGTCATGAGGACGCCGCAGGCGGCCAGTCGCCGGCGCTTCGCCGCTCTGCGGGCCCGCGCGCCGGCGGCGGCGGCGGAGGGCGCCGGGCCGCCGGCGCGCGCGGTGCCGGCCGGCACCCGTGGCGTGGTGGTCGTGGTCATGGGGTGTCACCTGCCTCTCGTCGGCTCAGGTGCTGTGCTGGGTGGTGGACAGGCCGAGGGCCTTGAGGTCGGGCATGGTGCCCTCCTGTGCCGTGCGCAGGGACTCGACCAGGGAGCCCTGACCGGCGCCGACGCGGGCGAAGGAGTCCTGCATGACCTTCTGGGTGGCGCTCATCCGCGGACCCCACAGCCAGTTCTCGCCGATCCGCTCGGCCTCCTGCCGGAACAGGCCGTAGATGTCCTGCCCGCCGTAGTACGACCGGTCGAACGCCTCGCGGCCCACGGCGACCAGGCCGGGTGCGGCCGGGTACTGGCTGCTGGTGCCGCTGGACAGGCGGGCGCGCAGGGCGTCGGGGTGGGAGACCTGCCACTCGATGAACTCCATGGCGGCCTCGGGACGGCGGCTGTCCTTGGTGATCGCGAAGGTCGAGCCGCCGTGCGTGCCGACGGAAGGGCTGCCGGTGTCCCACTGCGGCAGCGGCGCGATCCGCCACTGGCCCTTCTGCCCCGGCCGCGCGTTCATCTGCGCGCCGGCGTCCCAGGCGCCGGTGAGGCGGGTGAGCACCAGTCCGTTGCCGAGCTGCGCGTCGGCCTGCCTGCTCTCGACGGCGTTCACGAAGACGTCGTCCCGGTCGATCAGCCGCTGCCAGTAGGCCGCGACCCGCCGGGACGGCGCGTCGGCGAGGGAGACGTTCCAGGCGCCCTTCGAGGTGTCGAACCACCGGGCGCCCGCCTGCCAGGCGTACGCGGCGAACTGGGTCATGCCGTCGGTCGGGAACAGCACGAGCCGCCGGTCCGGCGCCTGGCGGCGCACGGTCGCGGCCTGCTCGGCGAACTCGTCCCAGGTACGGGCGGCCCGGAGCCCGTAGTGGTCGAACAGGTCGGCGCGGTAGTGCATCACCATGGGCTCGACGTCCAGCGGCACGCTGAACACCCGGCCCTCGAAGGTGGTCAGTCCGAGGGCCTGCGGCAGCAGCCTGCGGCGCAGGCGGTCGCTCACCAGGTCGGTGATGTCGCGGGCGACTCCGTCGATGGCGTACCCCGGGACCTGCGGGTACTCGATGGTGGCGACGTCGGGTGCGTTGCCGGCCCGGGCGGCGTTGCTCAGCTTGGCGTAACCGCCCTGCCCGCCGGAGGGAATCTGCTGGAACTCCACCTGGACGGTGCGGTGCGTGCGGTTGAAGGCGTCGACCACCTCCTGGCTGCCGCGCAGGGCGGACCAGAAGGTGATGCGCGTGGTGGTGCTCGTGCGGGCCGACGAGGCCCCGTTCCCCCCGCTGCAGGCGCTCACGGCTCCTGTCAGGGGTACGGCGGTCATCGCGGCGAGCACGGAACGACGGCTGGGTCGTCCGGGCATGGGGCCTCCCGCGGCTCCTGCGTGTCCGCCCCGCGGACACGTCTGGTCGGGACACCCGGAATCCTGAACCGCCCGATGCAAACGGTCAATAGATCGATCAGAAGAAAATAAAACGCTCAAACGCTCATCCGGGCTCGCCGTCCGCCGCGTCCGCCCGCCGGGTCGAGCCGCGCACCATCAGCCGCGGCAGCAGCTCGACGCGCCGCGCGGGCCGGCCCCCGGCCTCCCGCAGACGCTCGAGCAGCAGCTCGGCGGCCACCCGGCCGACCTCCGCGCGGGGCGGCGACACGGCCGTCAGCGGAGGCGTGGCGAGACCCGCGACCACGTCGTCGTACGCCACGACCGAGCAGTCCTCCGGCACCCGCACCCCCTCGTCCGCCAGCCGCTGCACGATCATCAGCGCGTCCACGTCGCCGTGCAGCACGAGTGCGGTCGCCCCCGTCCCGCGCAGCAGCGCCGGCAGCTCGGCCGTCTCGTCCGCGGAGTAGGGCCCCTCCTGCCCCGACCCGGGTGCGCTCAGCGCCCACGCCCACCGCTCCACCAGCGGATGCGCCCCGGCGATCTCGGCGAACGCCGCCCGCAGGGTGCGCGCCGTCGGACTGTCGTCCCGGGTCGCGAACACGATGCGCCGGTGACCGAGCCCCACCAGGTGCTCCACGGCCAGGTGCGCCCCGTACCAGTGGTCCGAGCACACCGAGTCCAGCACGTGCGGCGCGCTGCCGCGCCGCGGCCGCCGCTCCATCAGCACCGTCGGCACCTCCAGCGCGGCCAGCCACCCGTGGTCGGCCTCCTCGGCGGCCAGGCTGCTCCACCGGGGCGCGAGCAGCAGGCCCCGGGCGCCGTCCTCCAGGGCCCGTTCGGCCAGCGGGCGTTCGGCGCCGGCGGCCTGGGGTGCGATGTGCAGCGCGAGGCGTACGCCGGCCTCCTCCAGCACCGTGCGGGCGCCGTGCAGCGTCTCGGTCAGGTACGAGTGCCGCTCCGGCACGACCACGGCGACCCGGTCGCCGTCGGCGAGGCCGCCGGCCGGCACCTCGGGGGCGGGCAGCGTCGAGCGGACGACGCCGTGTCCGCGGCGCAGCCTGCCCTCCCGGGTCAGCTCCTCCACGTCCCGGCGGACCGTCACCACCGAGACCTGCAACTCGTCGGCGAGGTCGCGCACCCGCGCGGTGCCGCGCGCCTGCACCGCCGCCAGGATCCGCTGGCGCCTGACATCGACCGGCTCCCGCATGAGGACTCCCCACCCACAGATGTTCGTTTGATCGATTCGGCGACATCATAACGATCGATCGTGGCGGGTGTACGCGCCTCGCGGGGTACGTGGTGCTACGGCTCGGGGTCCGCGAGCAGCGGGCCCAGCGGCCCCAGGTCGAGGTTGAGGTCGGCGCGGCTCAGGCCGTGCTGCGCGCACAGGTCGTCCATGCGCCGGTCGAGCAGCATGAGCGCGGTGCCGAGCCGGTCCTCCTGCTCCGCGCTCAGCGTGCCCTCGTCGAAGCGGCGCACGGCCTGGCGCTCCATGAGCTGCCGCAGCAGCTCGACGACGGTGAGCACCAGGGCGGCCAGGTCGTTCGTGACGCGCTCGGGATCCAGGTCGAGGGCGTGGGTGCGGGGCGCGGTCACAGTGGTCCGCTGTCCGGCCACGGTGCGGGCACGCGTTCGCTCACCGACGACAGCAGGGCGTGCAGGGAGATCCGCACCAGCGGCACGTCGGCGACGGCCAGGACCAGGTCCCCGCTGACGACGACACCGGTCGCCAGCACGCGGTCCAGCAGGTCGACCAGGGGCAACCCGACCGGAGCGTACGGCTCGGGCCCGTCCCAGGGCACGGGCGCCGGGCCCGGCGTACGGGGGTCCGCGGCGGTCACGGGCGGGCCCCCCGCTCCGCGCGCTCCCGCCCGGCCCGGTCCGGTTCCTCGTCCCAGCGGGCGAAGGAGTAAGGGATCCACGGGCCCGAGGCGCTGACCTCGACGGCGGGGTAGGGACGGTCCGTGGCGAGCCCGGCCAGCGCCCGGGTGAAGGCCGAGCCCTCCGCCTCCTCCACGAGATAGGCGCAGTTCAGCAGTTGCGGGGTGCGCCGGCCCGTCAGCCGCTCGCTCTGCGGGCGGTGCCGGGTCGCCGCGACGGCGTACCGCCGCAGTTCCGCGTCGACGGCCTCCGCCTCGGCCAGGGCCTTCGCGTGCGCGTCCTGCCCCTCGCGCCGCCGTGCGCTGGCCCGGCTCAGGTAGGCGCGTCCGCCCGCGCCGTCGCCGGTACCGGGGGAGGTCCGCGGCGCGGGTTCGGCCGCGTGCACCTTCACCGCCCATTCCGTACGGCCCTGGAGGCGGTCGAGCAGCACGCCCAGCGCCGCCGCGCGGGAGGCGATCGCCTCCCGCGCGCTCCGGTCGCCCCGGTACAGGGTCGCCATCGGCAGCGGAACGACGGAGCGGCCCCGCCCGCCCGCGGCCTCGACGCCCCGGTGGTGGGCGCGGGCGCACCGTTCCAGGTCCTCGGGCCGGCCCAGCCGCTCGGCCAGTGCCCCGTCGTCGAACAGTGCCGCGGGAACGTCCTGGACGAGCAGGCACAGACCGGCCGTGCGCAGCACGCGCAGCGGGCCACCCTCCTCGTGACCGGTCGACGCGGCCAGTTCGGCGGCGTCCGGCGGGGTGCGGGTGACGGCGAACGCGCAGACGAGTCCGGGGTCCGCGGATCCGGCCGGGCGCCCGCTCACCGGACGGCTCCCGCCGTCTCCTCGACGGCCTCCTCCAGCGCGTCGAGCCGGGACCGCAACCGCGCGTTCTCCTCGGCGAGCGCGTCCCGCGCGGCCCGCGACGACAGCGCCGGGTCGGTCTCCCACCAGTCGATGCCCGCCTTCTTCGCGGTGTCCACCGAGGCGATGAACAGCCGCAGCCGGATGGTGAGCAGCTCGATGTCGAGCAGGTCGATCTTGATGTCACCGGCGATGACGATGCCCTTGTCGAGGACCCGCTCCAGCAGGTCCGCGAGGTTGCCGGTGACGGGGGCGTAGGGTTGCGTGTCCGGCCCCGTGTATCCGTGGTCGACGTCTGTCACTGCGTACTCCCCGAGCGGTCAGCGACGCGGACGGGCTCGTTCGTCGTCCTCATCGGGTTCGTCCTCGTACTCGTCGTCCTCGCCGTCCTCGTCCTCCTCCTCGCCCTCGTCCTCCTCGTCCGGCCCGTACTCGTCGTCCCCGGCCGCCTCGTCCGTGTTCTCGTCCTCGGCGCCGTCGGCGTTCTCCTCCTCCAGCGCTTCCTCGTGGCTCCGGACCACCTCGCCGTCGCGGATCTCACCGCGCCAGCCCTCCGCCTCCTCGCCGTCCATGAGGGTCACGTGCCGCGCGAAGTGCTTCAGGTCCAGCCGCAGCCGGCGTCCCTGGGCGCGCCAGAGGTTGCCGGTCTTCTCGAAGAAGCCCGCCGGGTAGTACTCGACGACCACGACGACACGGGTCAGCCGGGGCGCCAGCTCGTGGAAGCTGACCGCGCCGCGTGTACTGCCCTTGGCTCCCTCGGAGGTCCACACGATCCGTTCGTCGGGGACCTGCTCCTGCACGGTCGCCTTCCAACTGCGGCTCGACGGGCCCACCTTGACGTTCCAGTCGGAGGTGACCTCGTCGGTGGGGCTGACGCTGCGGACGCCCTTGGTGAAGGAGCTGAAGTCCTGGATCCGGGTCCACTGGTCGTAGACGGTGCGCAGGGGGACGCCGATGTCGACGGTCTCCATGATGTGCGTCGCCTTGACGCTGCCCCGGGACCCGCGCCCCCGCCCGCCCGAGCCCCGCCCGAGCCCGAGCCCGAGCCCGAGCCCCCGCCCGCGGAGGCGGTCAGGCGGTCGGTCAGACCTCCGATCCGCTCACTCGCCCTGCCCGCGAGGCTGTGCCCGGTGGCGGAGAGGTAACCGCCGAGAGCGTCCTTCACGTCGCCCAGGGGGGACGGTGCGCCGTTCCTCTGTCCGGTGGGGCTCATTTCCGGCCACCTCCTCGCCGGCTCCCCGGCGGTACGGCCTTCTTGGCGGTGGCCTTCTTCGTGGCCGTCTTCTTCGTGGCCGCATTCTTCGCCGGCGCCCGCCCGCCGGACGCGGCCGGGCGCGGGGCGGCCTTCCGCGGTGGCGCGGGGGCGGGCTCGCGGTCCTCTTCCCGTTCCTCGTCGTCGAAGTAGTCGGCCTCGTCCACCGCGTCGTCGTACCCGTCGTTCCCGGCGTACCCGTCGTCCCGTTCCTGGCCTCCGTCGTCCCGCCGGCCCACGCCGGTGAGTGCGTCGGTGCGGTCGCGGAGGGTGTCGGCGAGGCCGGTGAGCCTGCGGTTCGCCGCGGCGGTGACGGCCGTGCGTCCGGCGGTCAGCAGCTCGCCGCGCACCTGCTCGGACAGCTGCTGGAACTGCGGTGCCAACTGGAGCCCGCCCAGCCCCTGGGACAGCACCTGGCCGGGGGAGAGGCCGAGGCGCCGGCCCGCCAGGTAGGAGCCGACCGCGAAGGCCAGTTTGGCCTTCCGCGTGCGGCCGAGGAGGTATCCGCCCGCCATGGCCGCCGCCAGGGCCGCCTTGTTGTCGCTCATACGTGCCTTCCGTGCGCTGGATCCGTGGTGGTGCGGCCGGTGGGCCGGACCGGGCGGTCGAGGAGGGTGAGCAGGCGCTCCTCCTCCCGTTCGAAGGCCGCCTCGTCGATGGCGCCCTCGTCCAGGGCCCGGTTGAGCGCGGCCAGTCGGGCCTGGACGGCGCGCGGGTCGTGGGCCTGGCGCCTGGCTTCCTGGAGCAGGTGGTCGGCGATCCACGCCGTGCCCCGCACCGGGGCCAGGGGCAGCAGCAGGAGACCGCTCACGATGCCCACCGCGTCACCGCCCGGCCGGCGCGGGAGACGGGTCGACGAAGCTGTAGCAGGGCAGGGGCCCGGTCACGCTGAGCGCCAGACGGTCCCCGTGGTCCCGGGCGCACGCGTCCACCGCCTGCCGGAACCGGCGCTCGTCGGCGGAGCGCAGCAGGAACGACGCGCTCAGCACCTGCTCGTCGTCGGTCGGGCCTCCCACCGTGCGCACGGCGAGCGGGGCCAGCCGGTCGAGGACCCCCTGGGCCGCGCGCCGTGCCTCGCGGCGGACGGCCCGGGCGAGCACCTCGCCGAGCCGGACGTTGGCCTCGTAGTCCGGCCGGCGCCGCGTCCGCAGCGCCAGGGCCCGCAGTTTCTCGTCCCGGCGCACCAGATCGGCGAAGCAGCCGGGTACGACCGTTCCCTTGACGTTGAGCTCGACGCACCCCCGGACGCCGTCGAGCTGCCGTGTCAGGTGGGCGGCGTCGGAGCGCAGCTGGGAGAGCAGGACGTCCGGACGGGGGCTGAGGACCGCGAACCGCATGGGCAACAGGGGTCCCTGCGCGGCCAGTTCGTCCAGCACCGCCTGATGGGCCATCAGGTCGCGGCGCCGGGGCCGCAGCCGCGCGGGCGTGGCCGAGACCGCCGCGCACAGGCCGGACTCGGTGAGCAGCCGTACCGGCGCGCCGCCGACCCCGAGGGCGCCGGGGGTGCGGACCCCTGCGGGGGCGATGCCGTAGACGTACAGGGCCGCCCCGGCCTCCGTGACGGTGGTGGGGGTGGTGGCGGCTGTTGCGGACACGGTCATTCCTCCTCCGCTCCCGTGCGCCGGCGCGGGCGGCTGCGCGGGCGGTCGTCGTCACCGCGGGAGTGCCCCGCCGGACGGCTCCGGGGCCGCTGCGTCTCGCGCTCGCGGCCGGAGGAACCGGCGCGGCGGGGGAGGGGCCCCTCCTCCTCTTCCTCCGCCGGCCCGGGTTCCTCGGGCGTGAGGATGTCCCGCACCTTGTCGGTCAGGGAGCGCGTGCCCCGCTTGGCCGCCGCCCTGCCGACGGTCTTGGCGACCGGCCCGCCGAACAGCTCGGGGACGGTCTTGGACCGCACGTCGTGCTCCAGGTCCAGGCGGTTGCAGGCCTCCGCGAACCGCAGATAGGTGTCGACGCTCGCGACCACGATGCGGGCGTCCACCTTGAGGATCTCGATGCCGACCAGGGAGACGCGCACGAAGACGTCGATCACCATGCCGCGGTCGAGGATGAGTTCCAGGACGTCGTAGAGCGTTCCGGCGCGGGGCGCGCAGACGACCTCGTCGTCATAGGTGATCATGCGGTGGTCCTTCCGAGGGGGCGGGGCCGACGGCCCGGTCACTGGTCCTGGGCACCGCGCCGGTAGCGGGCGGTCCGGCGGTACTGCAGCAGCTCGCCCGCCGCGTCCAGCTCGACCTCGTAGGTGGCGAGCAGACTGGTGGTGTCCGGGATCCGTGCCACCTCCAGCACGTCCACGTCGACGATCCAGCCGCCGCCCTCGCTCCGGCACACCGCGGAGACTCCCTCCAGACGGTGCCGGATCAGCTCGGACAGGGCGTCCGCGGCGCGCTGGGCGGCTTGTCGGGCGCCCCGCACGCCACGCTCGCGCGTGGTGGTGGACGTGGTGCCGCGCCGTCGCTCGCCAGGTTCTGTCATGCAGTCCACTCTGGCCGCGGGTCCCGGCGCGCGCGCCCGCAGTTACCCCGTCCGGGCACGGGCGGGCCCGCGCCCACCGCGGGGTGGCGCGAGGAGTCGCCGGTGGCGGGGGCTCAGGCGCCGGGCGCCGCGGCGTTCCGGCGCCGGCAGTGCAGGAAGAGGTGCGGTTCGGGTCCGGCGTCCGGGTGGGCCGGGGTGAACAGCAGCTCCTTCTGCTCCAGGACCTCCAGCCCCGCCCCCTCGGCCACGGCGACGAGGTCCGGCGCGGTGAAGCTGGTCACGCGCACGGGCTGTCCCATGAAGGTGGCGTCGACGCCCTCCACGTCCAGCGGAACGGTGGCCAGGACCATGTGCCCCGCCGGGGCCAGCGCCCGCGCGAGGCGCCGGACGACGTCCGCCTGCTCCCGCCGGTCCAGCTGGAGCAGCGCGAAGTACACGCAGACCGCGTCGAACGAACCGTCCGCGAGCGGTACGTCGCGGATGTCGGCGCACCGGAAGGAGGCGGCCGGCACCTGCCGGGTCGCCAGGTCCACCATGACGGGGGAGACGTCGATGCCCACGACCCGGTGACCGGCGCCCGCGAGGGTCTCGGCCGTGGGCCGCCCGGTCCCGCTGCCCACGTCCAGCACCCGGCTGCCCGGCGCGAGCCGCTCGAGCAGCCACTCCAGCGAGCGGCGGTGCGCCCGCGACCCGGCGAACGCCTTCTCGTACTCGGCGCCGAGCGCGTCGAACACGTCGGCGGCCGGAGGCCGTTGCTGTCCGTCGGTCACGAGGGTCCCTCCGATGGGGTGAGCCGGTGCCGGGAGCATCGTTCCACCGCGCGAGAGCCACCGGCAAGGGGTTCCCCGGGCGTCCCGCCGGGAGCCGTCGCCCGGTGTCGTCCCCGGTTCCGCCGGTCCGCGGTGCACGACGGGCCTGCCGCGGTCCGGCAGGACCCCGCCGGCCGCGGCCCGCCGCCGGACGCCCCGGTGACGGGGGCGGGCGGCCCGCCGCTGTCCACGCCCACGGGGTCTGCCGGGTCCACCGGTCGTTCCCTCAGTGCAGGGCCTGGTACACCGACGCCGTCGTGAAGCCGTACACGACGTGCGGCACGATGTCCGACACCCACGAGGTCCGGTCCCACTGCTTCGGGTCGGTCACGCCGAGCGCGGCGGCCGGCACGTCGCTGCCGACCATGGCCGCGGCGCCGAGCACCGGCCCGGCCACCCAGTCCGGCAGCGGTCCGCGCCGGCGGCGCAGCACCCCGTAGGCCGCGCCGACCCCGAGACCGGTGGCGTAGCCGAGCAGGGCACCGACGGCCTGTTCGCGGTGGGGCTTCGTCTCCTCGTCGCCGAGCACCAGCCCGACCCGGTCGGCGACCCGGTCCGCGACCTCGGCCGGCATGTCGCTGGATCCCCGGCCGCGCAGCAGCATGTCGCCGTACGTGGTGAGGTTCAGCGCGACGGTCCCCGCCGCGCCGGCGACCAGGCCCTTGATCAGTGACTGCATACCGGCGACTCCCTCGGTACGGGCGCGGTGGCGCACGACGGTCACGACGGGGCCCGGGTTCCCCTCTCGTGGCCGCCTAACAGAACCCCGCGGCGCACGCCCCTCACGCGGGACGGGCCCGGGATCCGTCCAGCGCCAGGTCCACCAGCCCCCGTACGAGCGCGTCGTCCAGCGGCGCCCCGCTGAGCAGGGCCCGGACGAACAGGGGGCCGCTCACCGCCTCGATCAGCAGGCCCGGGTCGATGTCCGCCGCCAGCTCGCCCCGCTCGACGCCGCGCCGGACCATCACGACGGCGCGGTCGAGGCGGTCGCTCCAGTAGGGCCCGCGACGGTCGTCGAGGGTGTCGTCGCGCTCGACGCCGATCCGGAGCAGGGCATGGCCCTGGGCGGTGCCGAGCAGCCCGGCCAGCGACGAGAAGAAGGCGAGCAGGTCGTCGCGTACGCGCCCGGTGTCCGGGACCGGCAGCGCGGAGTCCAGTTGTGTGGTCAACGCGTCCAGGACCAGGTTCTCGCGGGTGCCCCAGCGGCGGTAGACCGAGGTCTCGTGCACCCCGGCCGCGCGGGCGACGGCACCGACGGTCGCCCCCGCCAGACCCTGGCTGGACAGCAGTTCCACCGTGGCGGCGAGCACGGCCTGCCGCATCCGCTCCCCGCGGCGGCGCAGCGGCGGGGCGGCGGGTTCCGGAGAGGTCATGGCACCACCCTAAAGCAATTCGACTTGCGTTGGATGTACGGTTAACGCAAGGCGACCTGCGATGAGCCGATGGGGCCGTCCGGGGCCGCCGCCGCACCGAGGAGGTCATGTCATGGCGCAGATGCTCGCCGCCCGCCTGCACGTCCCGAGCCGCACCCTGCGGCTGGAGGAGGTGCCCCGGCCGCAGCCCGGACCGGGCGAGGTCCTCGTCAAGGTCGAGGCCGCCGGAGTGTGCCTCTCCGACGTCCACCTCATCGACGGCACGCTCACACCGATGCTCCTCCGGGGCGACACCGTCACCCTCGGCCACGAGGTGGCCGGCACGATCGACGAGGTCGGTGAGGGCGTCACCGCCTGGGCGCCGGGGCAGCGGGTCGTGCTGCACGCCGGCGAGGTCCGCGACGGCGTCACCTACACCCGGGGCGTCGACTACGACGGCGGCTGGGCCGAGTACGCGCTGTCCGCCGCGACCGCCCTGACCCCGCTGCCCGACGCCATCCCCTTCGACCAGGGCGCGATCATCCCCGACGCCGTGTCCACCCCGTGGGGCGCGATCACCGGGACCGGTGAAGTCCGCCCCGCCGAGGCGGTCGGCGTGTGGGGCGCCGGCGGGCTCGGCGTGCACGCCGTGCGGCTGCTGCGTGCCGTCGGTGCCTGCCCGGTCGTCGCCGTCGACCCGAACCCGGTGGCGCGCGAGCGTGCGCTGGCCGCCGGGGCCGACCTCGCCCTGGACTCCGCCGACCCGGGCCTGCGCGAGGCCGTCGGGGCGGTGACCGGCGGGGCGGGGCTCGCCGCCGCCTTCGACTTCGCGGGTGTGCCGGCCGTGCGCGAACAGGCGCTCTCCGTCCTCGCGCCCAAGGGCCGGCTGGTGCTGGTGGGCCTGACCGACAAGCCGCTCAGCGTCACGGACGGCACCCGTTTCAGCTACCTCCAGCAGCGGATCCTCGGCCACTACGGTTCCGACATGCCGGTGGCCCTGCCCCAGCTGCTGCGGCTGATCCAGGGCGGACGGCTGGACTTCTCCGGGTCCGTCAGCGGGGTCCTGCCCCTGGCCGAGGCCGCCGAGGCGGTCGCCCGGCTGGAGAGGAAGGAGGGCGACCCGATCCGGCTGATCCTGCGCCCGTGAGGTGAGGGACTCCCGGGAATCCGCGAGGCGGTTGAACGCCGGTGCCCCCGGCCCCGTAGGGAGCCGGGGGCGCTTCACGCCCGGGACCGCCGCACCGCATGACGCAGGAGTACGCCGTGGAACACAACGGGCGCAGACGCCCGACCGGGGCACGGCGCGCGACCTTCTCCGCGGACGCGCTGATGCGGGGCGGCGGTGGTCCGGCCGCCGCCGGCGTGTTCGCCTTCGCCACCGGGGCCGGGAGGGCCCCCGCCGTTCCCCTGGGCGGTTCCGGCGTCGCGGCCACGATCGACCGCCCCGACCCGAGCGAGCGGCTGACGACGGTCCCCGAACGGGCCAGGCCGGACGTCGACGGCGAACTCGCCCGCCTGGACGAGCGGATCGCCACGGCCCACCGGCAACTCCGGGAAGCGGCACGCACCACCGACGACGGTGACGTGGACGAGGGCGCGATCCTCGGCCCGTTGGAGAAGCGGCGGACGGAGACGATCGCGCGCATCGTCGCCGCCGTCGACGGCGGCGGGACCACAGCGACTTCGTCAACGTCTTCGACGAGGACCTGATGCGGGAGACGGTCGACTGCGTCAACAGCGGCCGGTCCTGCGGCCCGGACACACCCCCGCCCCGGAACCCGGCGGGAGCGCGGCCCCGCAGGAGCAGCCGCCCGGGACCCCGGAGAACCCCGGGACCCCCGGGGCATCAGGGGCCCCGGACGACGGAGACGGCCGGGAGATCCCGGCACGGCCGGGCGGCGACGGCGGCGGGCGGACCACCGGACCCCGGCCGGGCGGACCGGCGCCGCACCGGCACCCGCGGACGACGGCCAGGACGGGAGGGCGTCCGGTCCCGCGAACCGGCCCGCGGACCAGGGCCGGCCCGCCGCCTCCCGCACCGCCGAGCCCGGGGCCGCCACCACGCCCGCCGGGGCGCCGGATGACGCGGGCGGCGCCGCGGCCGCGCCCGGCAGGACGCGGGGGACGGACGCGGTCGGCGCCGCGCGGGCCGCCGGTTCCGAGGGCGAGCCGCAGGGTACCCGGGGAGGGCTCGCCGAGACGGGCTCGAGCCTCGGGCTCCGGCCCGCGGCGGCCGGAGGCGTCCTCTTCGCCGCCGGGTGCCTGCCGCTGCTCCGCACCGGGCGGCGTGCCCGGTGACGCCCCCGCGCCGGTGCCGTTCGGTCCCGACGCCGGCCGGGACCGAACGGCACCGGTCAGTCGTCGAGCGCGTCCTTGACGTCGCCCAGGTCGACGAACTTGAAGCCGGTGGCGTCACGGTCGCCGTCACCAGGAGTGTCGTGGCCGTCCTGCACGACGAGCAGGCCGTCGGGGTAGCGGCTGCCCAGCGGCTGGTTCAGCACCGCCGCTCCGTCGCACTCCTCGGAGCCGTCCAGCAGGGCCGAGGCGGCGCCGACGCGGAACCCGCCCTCGTACTCGTTGTGGTCCTCCTGTTCGCGGTCGTACGCGGCGAAGGTGTTGTCGCCCTGGCTGGAGGCCAGCAGGTACCCGTCGCCGTCGGACTCCTCCAGGAGCGTCAGTCCCTCCACGTCCGCGGCCAGCCGGCTGCCGCCGTACCCGGGGTCGGTGCCGGCGACGCACTCGTCGGCGGCCTCGTCGTACGTGGCCGGGACCCCGTACTCACTCACCTTGTCCACCAGCCGGGGCGTGCCGGTGAGGTCGGCGCGCAGGCGCCAGATGCCGACGTCCTCCTGCCCGGCGTACAGCGTGCCGTCGGCCGGGTCGACGACCATGCCCTCCACCTGGGGCAGTTCACCGGGTTCGGAGCAGGGCGACCAGTTCCTGCCGTTCGGCAGGCGGAAGGACGCGGGCAGGTCCAGGGTGCGCACCGGACGGTAGCCGACGCGTCCGGACGCCGTCGGGGTGAGTTCCAGCAGGGCGAGCCGGGTGCGTTCGCGTTGGCTGACCAGCGCGTAGGAGCGCTGGGTGGCCTTGTCGGTCCAGGTGGCCAGGCCGTACGCGGTGCGCTGGTCGTTGATCTCGGCCTGACCGGTGGAGAACACCGGCTCGGCGGCCGGGTCGGTGACGTCCGTCAGGGGACGTCCGGGGGAGGACGGGTCGATGCGGTAGACCCGCAGGCGGTCGCTGCCGCGGTCGGTGGTGACCGCGAGGTCCGCCCGCCCGGCGCCGAGGCGCACGCCGTGCACCAGGTCGACGTTGTTGAAGCGGCCGGGCGCGTCGTCGGGGCCGGGGGCGGGGGGTGCCGCCACCGACTGCACGAGACGGGCGTCCAGGTCGTAGACGCGCAGTCCGCCCTCCTTCGCCGTCGCGACGACGAGGCTGCGGTCGGGGTCGGCCGGGTTGCGCCAGATGGCCGGGTCGTCCGCGTCGGCGTTCCCGCCGGCCTCGTCGTCGTACAGCGGAGCCGTCTCGGCCCGCGGCCGTACGGTCGGCAGCGCGTCGTCACCGTGCGCCGCGGCCGGAACCGCCGACAGGAAGGTGACGGCCGCGGCGAGGGCGCAGGCGGCCGGCCGGCCGAGGGGGTGCCTGGTCATGCGGGTGCTCCTCAAGTCGAAGACATGACGACGGGATACACCTGATGATCTTGATCGTGGTTCCGGTCGCCACGGGGCCCTGCCGGTGACGGGGAGGTGACCGGTGGGGGAACGGTGCCCGCGGTGTTCTCCGGCCGGTCAGGCCGTCAGCCCGGCGGCGAGCGCGGCCCCCAGTTCCCAGCAGGACTCCAGGTCCGCCTTGGCGGGCTCGCCGGCCACCGTCACCGCCGGGGCGGCGAGCTGCCAGCCGAGGCCGGTCGTCACCGACTCGATGCCGCGCACCGCGCCCGTGGTGTCGCCGCCGCCGTGCACGTAGTAGCCGAAGGGCCGGCCCCGCGTCCCGTCTAGGCACGGGTAGTAGACCTGGTCGAAGAAGTGCTTCAGGGCGCCGGACATGTAGCCGAGGTTGGCCGGGGTGCCCAGCAGGTACCCGTCCGCCTCCAGCACGTCGACGGCCGTGGCCGCCAGTGCCGCCCGCCGGACGACCCGGACGCCCTCGATCTCCGGCGCGGTCGCCCCGGAGACGACGGCTTCGAGCATCGCCTGGCAGTTCGGCGACGGGGTGTGATGCACGATCAGCAAAGTGGCCACACCCCGAAGCCTGCCGTCCGGCACCCGGCGGGCGCAACAGCCGTCGCCGCGGATCACACCTCGGGCGCCGCCGTCTCCGTCAGCGCGCCGTCGGCCAGCCGCAGCCACCGGCCGACGCCGATCTCGCTCAGGAACCTCTCGTCGTGGCTGACCACCACGAAGGCTCCCCGGTAGGAGTTCAGCGCGCCCCGCAACTGCTCCGCGCTGACCAGATCGAGGTTGTTGGTCGGCTCGTCCAGGAGCAGCAGGTGCGGGGCGGGCTCGGCGCACAGGACGCACGCCAGGGTGGCCCGCAGCCGCTCGCCGCCGGACAGCACGCCGACGGGCAGGTGGGCGCGGGCGCCCCGGAACAGGAAGCGGGCGAGCAGGTTCATCCGCTCGGCCTCGGGCCGCCGAGGAGCGTACGCGGCGAAGTTCTCGGCGACCGTGCGGTCCGCGTCCAGCAGGTCGAGCCGCTGCGACAGGTGGGCGACGCGCCCGTCGGCCCGCCTGACCGTGCCGCTCTCCGGTTCCAGGTCGCCGCTCAGCAGACGCAGCAGCGTGCTCTTGCCGGCGCCGTTGGGACCGGTCAGCGCGATGCGCTCGGGGCCCCGGACGGTCAGGTCGACACCCTCGCCGGCGAACACCTCGCGGTCGCCGAGCCGGACCCGCAGCCGTTCCCCGAGGAAGAGGGTGCGCCCGGCGGGCACGTCGGTGTCCGGCAGGTCGAGGACGACGCGCTGGTCGTCGCGGAGCGCGCGCCCCGCCTCGTCCAGCCGGGCCTTCGCGTCGCCGACCCGGTCGGCGTGCGTCTGCCCCGCCCGGCCCGCGGACTCCTGCGCGCCGCGCTTCATGGTGCCCGCGAAGATGCGCGGCAGCCCGGCGTTCTTGAGGTTGCGGGCGGCGTTGCTCGCCCGGCGCTCGGCGCGTTCGCGGGCCTGCTGCATCTCCCGCTTCTCGCGCTTGAGTTCCTGCTCGGCGTTGCGGACGTTCTTCTCGGCGACCTCCTGCTCGGCCCGCACCGCCTCCTCGTACGCGGAGAAGTCGCCGCCGTAGAAGCGCAGGTCGCCCCGGTCGAGTTCGGCGATGCGCTCCATGCGGTCGAGCAGGGCCCGGTCGTGACTGACCAGCAGCAGACAGCCCTTGTAGTCCGACAGGACGTCGTAGAGCTTGTGCCGGGCGTCCAGGTCGAGGTTGTTGGTGGGCTCGTCGAGCAGCAGTACGTCGGGCCGCTTCAGCAGTTGTGCGGCGAGGCCGAGGGAGACGATCTGACCGCCGCTGAGCGTGCCGAGGCTCCGGTCCAGGGCGAGGTCGCCGAGGCCGAGACGGTCGAGCTGGGCACGGGTGCGTTCCTCGATGTCCCAGTCGTCGCCGATGGTCGTGAAGTGCTCCTCGGCCACGTCCCCGGACTCGACGGCGTCGATGGCCCGGATGACGGCGGCGACCTCCAGCACCTCCGCCACGGTGAGATCACCGGTCAGGGGCAGGGTCTGCGGCAGGTAGCCGACGGTGCCGGTGGCGGACACGGAACCCGCGACGGGGCGCAGCTCACCGGCGATCAGCTTGAGCAGGGTGCTCTTGCCGGAGCCGTTGGGGGCCACCAGGCCCGTACGGCCCGGGCCCACGGTGAACGACAGGTCCTGGAAGACGGGGGTGTCGTCGGGCCAGGCGAAGGAGAGGTTCGAGCAGAGGATGGCGGCGTCGGACATGGACGACCTCGCTGAGGAGAGGGGCGGGGGAAGGGACACGCCCGCCCGGGACAGACAGGGGAAGGGGAACGACGAAGGCGGCCACCGCCATGGCGCTCCTGCGCGCCCGCTGTGGCCGATCGGTGCGGGGTATCACCCGCAGATGTCGTCGTCACCCACCATGTCCGGGACCTCTCGATACGCGATCAACGTCGTCTCCAGCGTAGCAGCCGCCCGCGACCGGGCGCGGGGCCCGGCGGGACCCGAGGCCACTCGCGCTCACCGGGACACCCGTCACCGAGCTGTGCCGCACCGGCAAGGAGGGCCGGCGGATCGTCGCCGGCGACCGGGTCCTGCACGCCGGCGCGGTCGTCGTCGCCGGCCCCGAGCCCGCCGCCGCGCTGCTGCGCGTGCCAGGCCTGCGCCGGGCCGTCGCTGTGCCTGCGCCGGTCCGTGGCCGGGCCGACGTCCGCTTCCGCGCGCGACGGAGCCGCCCGCCCGAAGGGGCTAGCGGCTCCGCGAGGCGGTGGCGTCGGCGGCTCAGGCGACCGGCGCCGCCGGTCCCTTGCCGGCCGGCGCCGCGGCGGCCTCGCCGGACTCCTCGGCGAGGCGTTCCATGCCGCTGGTGGTCTTCAGCGGCTTCTCCTTCAGGAACACGACGGCGACCAGCGCGAGCACGGCGAACGGCGTGGCGATGAGGAACAGGTCCGCGGTGGCGACACCGTAGGCGTGCTCGACGACCGACCGCATCGGGGCGGGCAGCGTGGCCATGTCCGGGACGCTGCTCTCGCCGGAGCTCTCACCGGCCGGCACGGCGATGCCCGCGTCCTCGAGGCCCTTGGTCATCTCGCTGGTGACCTTGTTGGCGAGGATCGCGCCGAGGACGCTGACGCCGATGGTGCCGCCCATGCTGCGGAAGAAGGACAGCACGGAGGTCGCGGCGCCCAGCTCGGTGGCCGGCACGTCGTTCTGCGCGGCCAGCACCAGGTTCTGCATCAGCATGCCGACGCCGACGCCCAGGATCGCCATGTAGAGGCTGAGCAGAGCGAAGTTCGTCCTGGCGTCGATCGTGGACAGCAGCGCCAGGCCGACGGCCATGACGACCGCGCCCGCCACCAGGTACCGCTTCCACCTGCCGGTCCGGCTGATCACCTGGCCGGCGACGGTGGACGACACCAGCAGGCCGAGGATCATGGGCAGGCTCATCAGACCGGCGACGGTCGGCGACTTGCCCAGGGAGACCTGGAAGTACTGGGAGAGGAAGACGGTCCCGCCGAACATGGCGACACCGACCAGGAGGCTGGCGACGGTCGTCAGCGTCACCGTGCGGTTGCGGAAGATGTCGAGCGGGATGACCGGTTCGGCGGTACGCGCCTCGACGAAGACCGCGGCGATCAGCAGCAGCACACCGCCGCCCGTGAGGGCGCCGGTCTGCCACGAGGCCCAGTCGAACTCGTTGCCGGCCAGCGACACCCAGATGAGCAGCGCGCAGACACCGGCGACGATCAGGAAGGCGCCGAGCCAGTCGATCCGCACCTCGCGCCGCGTGGTCGGCAGCCGCAGCGTGCGCTGCAGCAGCGCGATGGCCAGCAGCGCGAACGGCACGCCGATGAAGAAGCACCAGCGCCAGCCCAGCCACGAGGTGTCGACCAGCACACCGCCGACCAGCGGCCCGGCCACGGTGCCCACGGCGAAGACGGCGCCGAAGACGCCGGCGTACTTGCCCAGCTGGCGGGGCGGGATGACGGAGGCCATCACGACCTGTGCGAGGGCCGTCAGACCGCCCGCGCCGATGCCCTGCACGACCCGGCTGAAGATCAGCAGACCGACGCCGTGGGAGAAGCCGGCCAGCAGCGAGCCGACGACGAACATGGACAGTGAGAGCTGGAGCAGCAGCTTCTTGTTGAAGAGGTCGGACAGCTTGCCCCACAGCGGGACCGTCGCCGTCATGGCCAGCAGTTCCGCCGTGACGACCCAGGTGTAGGAGGACTGGCTGGCGCCCAGGTCGGCGATGATCGTGGGCAGCGCGTTCGAGACGACGGTGCCGGCCAGGATCGCGACGAACATGCCGGCCATCAGACCGGACATGGCCTGGAGTGTCTGCCGGTGGGTCATGGATGGGGGAGGCGCGTCGTCGGGCGCCTGAGGTGCGGTCACGGCAACTCTTTCAAGTGAGGATGGGGTGGGTGTCGCGATCGTCCTGCGCGGTGGTCACGCGGGAGGCGCCGGGAGGCCGGCGGCGAGGAGGGTGAACACCTCGTGGAACACGTCCAGGAAGGCGGCCTCCTGCTGGTGGGCCGACCAGTGGTCCACGCTGGTCCGCACCGCGGCGGTCGCCACCGCGGCCAGCAGCCGCGGGTAGAGGCCGGGATCCGCGGGCCGTTCCCCCTCGCCCGGGGCGCCGCGCAGGCGTGCGGCGATGGCATCGGCCAGATCGGCCTCCGCCGCCATGTGCGCCCCGACGCCGCGCGCCAGGAGGTGCGGCGAGGCGTGCAGCACTTCGGCGTGCAGCCGCCACAGTTCGTGCTGTTGCTCGGCCTCGGCCAGTTCCGCGGCCATGGCCTCGCGCAGGGCCTCCAGCGGGGAGAGGCCGGCCGGTGCGTCGAGGACGGCGCGCCGCATCCGCGCGCCCGCGTCCGCGTCGATGACGACGAAGGCGTCCTCGCGCGTGTCGAAGTAGTTGAAGAAGGTCCGCACGGACACGCCGGCCGCCGCGCTGATCGCCTCGACGGTGACCTTGTCCGCCCCGTGCTCGGCGGCGAGCCGTACCGCGGCCTCGGCGAGGGCGGCGCGCGTGGCCCGCTTCTTCCGCTCCCGCAGACCGCCCCTCGCGGCACCCTTCTCCGACATAAGTTGCATGGTATGCAAAGATGCACGGCATGCAAAATTCACGCCGGGGGTGAGCGGTCGCGCGCCTCCCCGGTGCTCCGCGCCCGCCCTCAGCTCCCGGAGCCCCCGCGCACACCCCCGGCGTGCGGGCGTGAAGCCGGGGTAAACGACGCGGAAGCGCGGCCGCCACCGGAGTCGGCGCCGGTGGCGGCCGCGCTGTGCGCGCCACGCGCCGCGCCCTGCGTTCACCGGGCGTCCGCGTGCCGGGGACCCGGGCGCGGTGCCCCACCGCAGTCGGCCGGCGCCACCCGCGCCGGTCCCCGCGCCCCTCGTGCCGTCCGCCCCCGTTCGGGAACCCGATGTGACCCGAACGGCCCTGTCGGGTACCCACCCGGTCCGCACGGGGTTGGGATTGCAGGACACCACCGCGCCGCCCGGAACCGCACCCGCCCCGGCCCGACCGCTGTCCCGACACGGAAAGGACCCCAGATGTCCGCCGACACGCAGCAGGCGCCCCCCACGCTCCCGGACGAGGAACTCGCCGCCCTGGACGCCCACTGGCGCGCCGCGAACTACCTCACCGTCGGTCAGATCTACTTGATGGCGAACCCGTTGCTGACCGAGCCGCTGCGCCCGGAGCACGTCAAGCCGCGCCTGCTCGGCCACTGGGGCACCTCACCGGGCCTCAACCTCGTCCACACCCACCTCAACCGGGTGATCAAGGCCCGCGGTCTGGACGCCCTGTGCGTCTGGGGACCCGGCCACGGCGGACCCGCGGTCCTCGCCAACTCCTGGCTGGAGGGGTCGTACACCGAGACCTATCCGGACGTCACCCGGGACGCGGACGGCATGGCCCGGCTCTTCAAGCAGTTCTCGTTCCCCGGCGGTGTGCCGAGCCACGTCGCCCCCGAGACCCCGGGCTCCATCCACGAGGGCGGCGAGCTCGGCTACTCGCTCGCACACGCCTACGGCGCCGCCTTCGACCACCCCGGCCTGGTGGTCGCCTGCGTCATCGGCGACGGCGAGGCGGAGACGGGACCGCTGGCGACGTCCTGGCACTCCAACAAGTTCCTCGACCCGGTGAACGACGGCGCCGTCCTGCCGATCCTCCACCTCAACGGCTACAAGATCGCCAATCCGACGGTCCTGGCCCGCCTCCCCGAGGCCGAACTCGACGAACTCCTGCGCGGCTACGGTCACGACCCCGTCCACGTCACCGGCGACGACCCCGCCGCCGTCCACCGGGCGATGGCCCACGCCATGGACACCTGCCTCGACCGCATCGCCGCGATCCAGCGCGCCGCCCGCGAGGACGGCGCCGGCGGCCGCCCCCGCTGGCCGGTGATCGTCCTGCGCACCCCCAAGGGCTGGACCGGCCCCGCCGAGGTCGACGGCCTGCCCGTGGAGAACACCTGGCGCGCCCACCAGGTCCCGCTGTCCGCCGTCCGCACGGACCCGGAGCACCTGCGCCAACTGGAGCGGTGGCTGCGCTCCTACCGGCCCGAGGAACTGTTCGACGAGCACGGGGCCCCGCGCCCCGCCGTCCTGGCCGCCGTCCCCGAGGGCCCGCGCCGCCTGGGCGCCACGCCCTACGCCAACGGCGGACTGCTGCTGCGCGACCTGCCCCTGCCGCCCCTGGAGACGTACGCCGTCGCCGTCGACAAGCCCGGCGCGAGCATGCACGAGCCGACCCGGGTCCTCGGCGACCTGCTCGCGGACGTCATGGCCGCCACCGCCGACCGGCGCGACTTCCGCCTCGTCGGCCCCGACGAGACCGCCTCCAACCGCCTCCAGGCCGTCTACACCGCCAGCGGCAAGGCATGGCAGGAACGGACCCTGCCCGTCGACGAGGACCTCGACCGGCACGGCCGGGTGATGGAGATCCTGTCCGAACACACCTGCCAGGGCTGGCTGGAGGGCTACCTCCTCACCGGCCGGCACGGACTGTTCTCCTGCTACGAGGCGTTCGTCCACATCGTCGACTCGATGGTCAACCAGCACGTCAAATGGCTGCGCGTCACCCGCCGCCTGCCCTGGCGCGCCCCCATCGCCTCCCTCAACTACCTGCTCACCTCCCACGTGTGGCGCCAGGACCACAACGGCTTCTCCCACCAGGACCCCGGCTTCGTCGACCACATCCTCAACAAGAGCCCCGAAGCCGTACGGGTCTACCTGCCGCCGGACGCCAACACCCTGCTGTCCGTCGCCGACCACGCCCTGCGCAGCAGGGACTACGTCAACGTCGTCGTCGCCGGCAAACAGCCCTGCTTCGACTGGCTGACCATGGACCAGGCCCGCGTCCACTGCGCGCGCGGCGCCGGCATCTGGGACTGGGCCGGCACCGAGGACGGCACCCGCGAACCGGACGTGGTGCTCGCCTGCGCCGGCGACGTGCCCACCCAGGAGGTCCTGGCCGCCGCCCAGCTCATCCGCCGCCATCTGCCCGACCTCGCGGTGCGCGTGGTCAACGTCGTCGACATCGCCCGACTGCTGCCGAGCGAGGAACACCCGCACGGCATGAGCGACTTCGAGTACGACGGCCTGTTCACCGCCGACAAGCCCGTGATCTTCGCGTACCACGGGTACCCCTGGCTCATCCACCGCCTCGCCTACCGCCGCACCGGCCACGCGCACCTGCACGTGCGCGGCTACAAGGAGATCGGCACCACCACCACGCCCTTCGACATGGTCCTCGGCAACGACATGGACCGCTACCGCCTGGTCATGGACGTCATCGACCGGGTCCCCGGCCTCGCCGTGCGCGCGGCGGCCGTGCGGCAGCACATGGAGGACACCCGGCTGCGCCACCACGACTGGATCCGGGAACACGGCGTCGACCTGCCCGAGGTCGCCGACTGGTCCTGGGACGGCTGACCCGCCGCACCGCACCGCCCAGCGAAGGGAAACCCGTGACCGCGACCGCCTCCACCTGGGACTACGTCCACTACGACCCTGCCGAGGAACGGCTGCGGGAGTCCCTGTGCACGCTGGGCAACGGCTACTTCGCCACCCGCGGCGCCCTGCCCGAGTGCGCCGCGGACGACGTGCACTATCCGGGCACCTACGCGGCCGGCTGCTACAACCGGCTCACCTCCACCGTCGCCGGACGCACGGTGGAGAACGAGGACATGGTCAACCTCCCCAACTGGCTGCCCCTGTCCTTCCGGGCCGCCGGAGGGGGCTGGCTCACGCCGGACACCGCCCCGGTGCAGGACCACCGGCAGACCGTGCACCTGGACTCCGGGGTGCTGGAGCGCCGCACCCGCTTCGCACTCGGCGACGGACGCGTGCTGACCGTGCGCCAGCTGCGTCTGGTGCACATGGCCGACCCCCACCTCGCCGCCCTGCGCACGGAGTTCACGGTGGAGGGCGCCGGCACGGACCTCGACGTGGAATCGGCCCTCGACGGCGACGTCACCAACTCGGGCGTCCCGCGCTACCGGGACCTCGACGGCCGTCACCTGACCCACGTCCACACCGGCGGCGCCGACGACGGCACCGTGTGGCTGCGCTGCCGTACCCGGACCTCGGACATCCGGATCGGCATGGCCGCCCGGACGTCGGCCGGCACGCCGGTCACCCCGGGCCGGGAGCACCTGCGGGTCACCCAGCGCACCACCCTGCGCCTGGAGCCGGGCCGCACCGCCACCGTCGACAAGGTCGTGGCCCTGCACACCTCGCGCGACCCCGCAATCAGCGACCCCGTGCGGGCCGCCGTGGACCGGGTGGCCGACGCCCCCGGCTTCGACGAGCTGCTGGCCGGCCACCGCACGGCCTGGGGCCGGCTGTGGCGCCGCGCCCAGCTCGAGGTCCCCGGCGAGGCGGGCGCCATCCTGCGGCTGCACCTCTTCCACGTACTGCAGACCCTCTCCCCGCACACCGCCGGCCTCGACGTGGGCGTACCCGCCCGCGGGCTGCACGGGGAGGCCTACCGGGGGCACGTCTTCTGGGACGAGCTGTTCATCCTGCCCTACCTCGACCTGCACTTCCCCGAGGTGTCCCGCGCTCTGCTGCAGTACCGGCACCGCCGTCTGGAGCGCGCCCGCACGGCGGCCCGCGCCATCGGCAGGCGCGGCGCCCTCTACCCGTGGCAGAGCGGCAGCGACGGCCGCGAGGAGACCCAGCGACTGCACCTCAACCCCCGCTCGGGCCGCTGGCTGCCGGACCACTCGCACCTCCAGCACCACGTGGGCTCGGCGATCGCGTACAACGTGTGGCGGTACTGCGAGGCCACCGGCGACGCCGAGTTCCTGCACACCGAGGGCGCCGAGATGCTGCTGCAGATCGCGCGCTTCTGGGCGGACTCCGCCACCTGGGACGACCACCTGGGGCGGCACCGCATCCGGGGCGTCGTCGGCCCCGACGAATACCACGACGCCTACCCCGGCGCCGTGGAACCGGGCCTCGACGACAACACCTACACCAACGTCACCGCCTCCTGGGTGCTCGCCCGCGCCCTGGAGACGGTGCGCTCCCTGCCCGAGCCCCGCCGGCGCGAACTCGTGGAGCGCACCGGCCTGGAGGGCGGCGAACTCGACCGGTGGGAGGACGTCTCCCGCACCCTCCACGTGCCCTTCCACGAGGGGGTCGTCAGCCAGTTCGAGGGCTACGGCGAACTCGCCGAACTCGACTGGGCGGGCTACCGCGAGCGCTACGACGACATCCGGCGGCTGGACCGCATCCTGGAGGCCGAGGACGACAGCGTCAACAACTACCGGGCGTCGAAACAGGCCGACGTCCTGATGCTCGGCTACCTCTTCTCCCCGGCCGAGCTCCACGCGCTCTTCGACCGGCTGGGCTACGGCCTGGAGGACGACACCTGGCGGCGCACCGTCGACCACTACCTGGCCCGCACCAGCCACGGCTCCACCCTCAGCGGACTCGTCCACGGCTGGATCCTGGCCCGCGCCCGCCGCGCCGAGGCGTGGGCCTTCTGCCAGGAGGCGCTCAAGGGCGATGTCGCCGACCTGCAGGGCGGCACCACCGGCGAGGGAATCCACCTCGGTGCCATGGCGGGCACCCTCGACCTGGTCCAGCGCTGCCTGACCGGACTGGAGACCCGCGACGGCGCCCTCTGGCTGGACCCGGTACCCCTGCCGGAGCTGTCGTCGTACGGATTCTCCATCCGCTACCAGGGCCACTGGGGCGTACGGCTCCGGCTGGAGCACGGCCACCTGGAGATCGCCGTCCCGGACTCCGACCGGCAGCCGATCGACGTCCGGCTGCCGGACCGGACCCTTCAGCTCCGGCCGGGCGACACCTGCCGGCTCGTGCTCCCGGACTGACTCCTCCCGTCAGCCCGGCAGGGGGTAGGTCACCACGCGCGGGAACCCGTCCGGCCTGCCGTCGGTGTAGGTCAGGGTGATCCGGGTGTAGTGCTGCTCACCCGAGTCCTGCTCCCGGGCCTGCGGCCGGTCGAGCCGCACGGTCACCGGATACGAGCGGAACGTGCCGACCGCGCAGTAGGGCTTGCAGTCGTTGACCGCGTTGTACCCCCGCCCGGCCGCCGAGGCCGCGCCCCAGCGGGCCCAGTGCAGCGACGTCAGACGGCTGTTGCCGTCCCCGCAGGCCAGCACGAACGCCGCGGGCCGCACGTCGCCCCGCATCGAGCAGTCGACCAGCACGGGGTCCTGGGCCTGCCGCTTCACGGCCTGCTCCGCCGGCGGGGCGGCCGAAGCGGCGCCCAGGGGTACTGCGAGCGCGGCGGCGGCACAGAGCGTGACCGCTGCCCTCGTCGGGTTCCTGCCCATGTCTGCTCCCGGCCGTCTCGGGGGGTCGCTTGCCTCCGCCTTCCCCGTACCGACCGTACGACCGCGTCCGCGAACGCACCACTCGTACGGAGCAGCGCCCGGCGGCCGGCGAGCCCCGGCGGGCCGGTTCGTGCGACGAGAGGCCGGTCGCATCCACCGTGCGGTCGTCGCGGCGGCCCGCGACCGACGTCGCCGCCCGGGGGGTCTCATGCCGTCGGGAACGGCGCCCCGTCGAGTGGAGGATCACGGCATGCACACGACGACCGCCCCGACTGCCGCCGGCCTGACACGCTCCCGCGAGACCGGGGGCGACTTCCTGCCCTAGCCGCCCGGCCCCGCCGAACGCGTCCCCTGCCGCATCGACCCCGTCGACCTCCGCCGCCCGGACCTGCTCGCCCTCCTGACCGCGGCGGGCATCGCGCCCTCCGCCGGTGACCGGGCGGCCGTCGAACGGCTCAGCGAGCTCCCCGGCAGCGTGCACGTGGTATTGTGCCGCCGGCTGGAACGGCCCTACGGGTTCTGCCGGTGATCCGAGGCCGCCGGCGCCGGGCCGTGACTCACCGCCCGGTCCGCAGGTCCACCCCGCGCCGGGCCAGGACGAGGACGCCGGCGACGATCAGGGCGACGCCGGCCAGCTGGGGCAGCACCCACCAGCCGGTGCGCACGTCCTCCCGGTACAGGACGACGCCGAGCAGAAGGCTCACCGTCGCGTCCCCCAGGGTGAGGGCCGGCTGGGAGGCGACCAGGGGGCCGCCCTGCATGGCGTGCTCCAGCAGGAGCACGGCGCACACACCGGCCGCGGCGAACGCGTACGTCTGCCACACGGTCAGGAAACCGGCCACGCCGTCCGTGCCCAGGACGCGCATGGAGTCCTTCATCAGCCCGGCGGTCAGGGCGTAGCAGACCGCGGTGGCCGCGCCGAGGCAGCCGGCGCGGGCCTTGCCGACGGGCCGCCTGAGCCCGGCCGCGGCCAGCAGGAGGGCCGCACCGGCGCAGGCCCCCAGCGCGGGCGCCCAGCGATCCATGGAGACGTCGTCGCTGCCGCCGCCCGGCGCTGCCGACGCCAGCGCCAGCCCCAGGCCGACGACCACGCCGCCCACGGCGAGCCACAGGACGCCGGGCAGGCGGTGGCGGGTGAGCAGCGAGGCCAGCAGCAGCGCCAGCGGGAGTTCCAGCACGAACAACGGCTGGACGAGCGACATCGGCCCGGTCGCCAGGGCGGCCGCCTGCCCCACACCGGCGACGACGACGGCCAGCATGCCGCCGAGCCACACCGGCCGCCGCAACAGGTCGACGACGAGGCTCGGACGGAACCCCTGGGACTGCGGCACGCTCAGCGCGGCCCGCCGTTGCAACACGGTGGCCAGCGCGTTGCTGAACGCGGCGACGAGTGCGAAGAGCACCGGCAGGACAACACCCATCCACCGATCCTCGCCCCGTTTCGCCCCGGCCGCGCGCCGCGGCACCGCCGGAGCGGGCGCCGGGGGTGCCCGGCCCGCCCGGGAGGAACGGCGCTCCGGCGCGGCCGCGGCGCCCGGGAACCGGGTCAGTCGCCGGCCCGGTCGGACCGCGGCTGCGCCCCGGCGTCACCCTGCTCCGGCCCCGGCGCGTCGGAGACGGTGTAGTAGACGGAGGTGCCCTGCTTGGTGCGCTGGGCCTGGTTCTTGGCGACCAGCCCCTCGAGCGTGGTGCGCACGACCGTGGTCTTGAAGGTGCGGTCGGAGTGGGCCTGGCCGAGCGCCGTGGTGACCTCGGCGGCGGAGCGCGGCTCCTTCTGCTCGCTCAGGTGCTTGCGGACCAGCTCGACCAGGGTGGGCTGGGCGGGCTTCGAAGGCGCGGAGGGCGACCCGGACGAGGTGGCGGCCGGGGACGGGGCGGCCCGGTCCGGCGACTTCTTCGCCACCGGCTTCCTGGCCGCCTTCGCGGGCGACTTGGTGCCCGCCTTCGCGGGTGACTTCGAGGCCGGCTTGGAGGCCGACTTGGTGGCGGGCCTCGTGGCCGCGCGCTTGGGCGCGGCGGCCTTCCCGCTCCCCGCGCGCTTGCCCGCGGCGGCCGTCTCGGTGGCGGAACTGTCACGGGGAGCGGGCACCGGCGCCGTGTCGGTGGCCGGCCGGGCCGGTGGCGTGGTGATGCCGAGCGCCTGCTGCACGTTCAGCAGCAGCGCGTGGTCGTGCTGCAGTGCGGCGAGCTGCTGCTGGAGGTCGGCGATCTCCCCGCTGATGCGCTCCTGCTCCTTGACGTTGCGCTCCAGGTCGCTCGTCACCTGAACGCTGTACTGCGACGCGAGTTCGGTGGCGGTCTGCGGTGTGTTTTCGGACATGGTGTTGACTCTCCTCGATTCGCGGCCGTGAAGGCACGGGAGGACTACGGGACATCAGTCGTGGGACATGGGGGCCCATGTCCGTTCGGCTCCGGGCAGCGGGGTGCCCGGTGATGCTGACGGCTGCGTCGACACCCAAATGGTACGGACGACGGCGCCTGTTGTTCGCCTGTTTGCTGCCGGGCCGGTATACCACGTCGGACGGGCACCGTGATACGCGTCATCGGCACATCGACTCCTTCAGTGGCTCGCGGGACGCCTGGTCCGACACCGGTACGTCGCGCGGGTGTTCGGAACGCAGACACCCGGCGCCCCGCACCCCGGCCCCGGGCGGTGCGGCCGGACCACCGGCGCGGGCAGTCGGCCGGCCCCCGCGCCGTTCCCGCCAGGTCCGCTTCGACTCCCGCTGTTTCTCCCGCAGTTGCTGCTCCGCGGCCGCCGTGCGGGGCTGGTGCGCCGCCGACGGAGCGCTCGCGTTCCTCCCGGAGGCCGTCGCGCTCGTGGCCCTCGCGGGTGGGGCTCCGGAGCGGGACGCGGGGGCGTGACGCGTGTGCTGCGCCCGGAACGGGGGCACCGGCGTCGGCGACCGTGCTGCGGGGGTTCTTCGCCGCGTCCCGTGCCCGAGGGCCCCGTCTCACTCCCCGACGACCGCGGCGAAGCGCCGGGCGACCTCGTGCCAGACCGTCGTGGCCGCCGGTTCGTCGTGTCCGGCCCGGCGGTACAGGTCCGCGGGGTCCAGACCCAGGGCCCGGATCCGCTCCGGGTCCCACGACCGCACCCGGTCCGCGTCCGCCTCCGGGTGGAACTGCACTCCCCACGCCCGGTCGCCGACCCGGAACGCCTGGTACGGGCACCGCTCGCTCTCCATCAGCCAGGACGCCCCCGGCGGCAGGGCGGTGACGGCGTCCACATGGTGCTCGATCGCGCTCACCCGGTCCGGCAGCCCGCGGAACAGCGGATCGCCCCCGGCCTCGGGGCGCAGACGCAGCGCCGTGCTGCCGAACTCCGGCTCGCCGTGGTGCCCCCGCACCGTGCCGCCCGCGACGTGCGCGAGCAGCTGCCCGCCGAGACAGATCCCGAACACGGGGACGTTCCGCTCCAGTGCCTCGGCGACCAGCGCGCGCGTGGACGCCAGCCAGGGGGCGCGCAGGTCGTCGTCGGGCAGGAGACCGCCGCCCAGGACCACGACACCCGAGTGCTCCGGACGCCGGGGGAGCGGTGCCCCGGCGTACGCGTGCACCACGTCCAGAGCCAGCCCCTCCGCGGTCAGCCAGTCACCGAACCGGCCCGGCCCGCCGCTCCGGGCGTTCTGCACCACCAGCAGCCGTGACAACCGCCCACCTCCTGTTCACCCCACCCGGACGACGAACCCCTGCCCGCACCGCGCCGGGGCCCAACCCCGGACGGCGTCACAGAATCGCGGCGCGGTGGGTCGGGTGGCCGTCGAGGACGGTCAGCAGCACCGGCACGTCGGCCAGTTCGGTGGCCGCGACGGTCAGCGGATCGGCGGCCAGGACGGTCAGGTCGGCGCGGTGGCCGACGGCGATCCCCCCGGCCTCGTGCTCCTCGCCCGCCGCGTAGGCCGCGTTGACGGTCATGCCCCGCAGCGCCTCCAGCGCGGTGAGCGCCTGCTCGGGATTGTGCGGCGCCCCGGTCAGGTCGCGGGTGGGCCGGCGGTGGCGGGCGCCCGCCATCACACCCAGCGGCGGGTAGGGGGCGATGGGCCAGTCGGAGCCGAGGACGACGACGGCGCCGGCGTCGTGCAGGTCCCGGCAGCGCCACGCGCGCGAGGCCCGCTCCTCGCCCAGGCGGCGCGACCAGTTGTCGGTGTGGTCGGCCCGGGTGAAGTCGCAGCAGTGGGTGGGCTGCATGGAGGCGACCACACCGAGCTCGGCGAACCGGCGCACGGTGTCGTCGGGGACGGTCTCGATGTGCTCGACCCGGTGCCGTACCCCGTGCCCGCCGCCCGCCCGGGCCTTCTCGACGGCGTCGAGGACATGGCGCACGGCCGCGTCACCGATGGCGTGGGTGGCCGTGGGCACCCCGGCCCGGTGCAGCTCGCCGACGACGCGGGTGTACTCCTGCGGGTCCGGCCAGAACGCGTGCCGGGACTCGCCGTGGCAGTCCGGCTGCTCCAGCCAGGCGGTGCCGTTGTCCACGGTGCCGTCCATGAAGATCTTGACGCCCGCGGTCCGCCAGAGCCTGCCGCCCGCGCCCTGTCCCTCGACGAGCGCGCGCACCCCGTCGGCGTCGGTGCCGGGCTGGCACCAGGGCGCCACCCGCAGCCGCACCGGCAGGTGCCCGGCCGCGTCGAGCTCGGCGAAGAGCGCGAGGCTGTCGCCGTTGGCGTCCATGACGTGGCCGCCGGTCAGGCCGGTGGCGGCCATGGCGCGCAGGGCGGCGGCGAGCCGGTCGCGACGCTCCTCGCGCGTGGGCCGGGGCAGCAGGCGCTCCACGAGCTCGCAGGCGGCGTCCTCCAGGAGCAGCCCGGTGGGCCTGCCGTCCGCGTCGCACACCACCTCGGCGGTGGCCTGCGCGAAGCCGCGCGGTCCGTCCACCCCGGCGAGCTCCAGCGCGCGCCGGCTGGCCAGCGCGGAGTGCGCGTCGAACAGCAGCAGGAACGCGGGCACACCGTCGAGCACGGCGTCGAAGGGAGCCGTGTCGACCGGGTGCTCCGCGAAGACGTTGGGGTCGAGCCCCCAGCCCTGGAGCCACGCGCCGGGGGCGAGGTCCCGCACCGCGCCGGCCAGCGCCTCGCGCACCTGCTCCAGGTCGGTGCAGCCGGACAGGTCGAGGCCGTGGGTCGTCTCGGCGCCGCTGACGGGGTGGATGTGCCCGTCGACCAGGCCCGGTGTGACGACGGCGCCCTTGAGGTCGATCACCGTGGTCGAGGCGTCCGCGAGGGCGCGGACCTCCCGGTCGTCACCGAGGGCGGTGATGCGCCCGCCGGCGGCGGCCAGCGCGGTCTGCGGCAGGAACCCGCCGGTGACCGGGTCCAGCAGACGGGCCGAGAGCAGGATGAGGGAGGTGCGCACGAAGGCTCCTTGGTCGGGGCGGGTCAGTGGACGTCGGCGGGTGCCAACGTGCCGGTGGGAAGACCGAGTTCGCGTTCAGCGGTGGTGACGGGCATGCGCCGCACCGCGGGCGGGTCGTCGCCGGTGTCGGCGCTGTTGACGAGCATGCCGAGGCCGTCGAGGACGACCAGGATCTGGGCGGCGGTCACCGCGGGGTCCTCGGTGCGGAACTCGCCCAGCTCGACGCCGTCGCGGATGAGCGCCTCGAGCCGGTCCCGCCAGGCCGCCTCCTGGACGGCGACCCGGGCGCGCAGCGCGGGCCGGTAGCGGCTGAGGTGCCGGGCGTTGAGCCAGAGCCGGCTGATGTCGTCGAACGCCTCCCCGTCCGTCCGGGCGAAGAAGCGCGCCAGGTGCCGCGTCGGTGTGGCGCCGGCCCGGTCGGCCGGGAGAAGTGCGTCGAGCTCGCCGCCGGCGGCGTCGCCGTAGGCCTCGGCCACCAGATCCTCCACCGCCGGGAAGTAGTGGCTGATCAGTCCCGGGCGGACGTCGAGCTCCTCGGCGATCCGCCGCAGGGTGATGCACTCAAGTCCTTCGGTCAGAGCGACATCGGCGGCTGCTGCAACGATTTCCGCACGTCTGGCGGCAGGAGTTTTGCGGATTCGCTTGTTCGGGACGCTTGACGGCATGGAATCGATGCTATTGAGTGTGCGACCAACAATCAAGCAGGTGGGTTACCAGCACCCGGAGGAGCCCTATGGCGTCCACGATTCCCGACCCGAAGTCCGGCACTCCCGCCCCGCGCCGGAAGGAGGGGGCGCCCGGGTCGGAGCGGGCCGTCCGTGTCGAGGCCCACGGCATCGACCACATCCCCGACAGCGAACGCCACGGCCACCCGCGGCAGTTGTTCTCCGTCTGGGCCGCAGCGAACGTCAACTACCTGAGCCTCGTGATCGGCGGCGCCCTGATCCTCATGGGCCTGACCCTGTGGCAGGCCCTCGCGGTCATCGTGGTGGGCAACCTGTTCTGGCTCTTCACCGGCCTGCTCTCGATATCCGGCCCGGCCGCCGGCGCGCCGAGCGAGGTGATCACAAGGGCGATGTACGGCGTGCGCGGCAACCGCGTGAACAACGCCGTCGTCGGCTGGCTGATCTCCGTCTGCTACTTCGCCCTCAACCTGGCCGCCGCCGCGACCGCCGCCTTCGCCCTCGTGGAGAAGACCGGTGTCACGGCCGGCACCGGCGTCAAGGCCGCCGTCATCGTCGTCATCGCCGCGCTCACCCTGGTCATCGGCGTCTACGGCCACGCCATGATCATGAAGCTGTACCTCCCGATCACGCTGGCGCTCACCGCGGTGTTCGCCGTCGTCGCGTTCTACGTGTTCGGGGACACCGACTTCTCCTACGTACCGGCCGAGCCGCTCACCGGCATGGACCTGTGGACGGTGCTCGTCGCCGGGGTCACCCTCGTCGGCTCCGGCCCGCTCTCCTACACCACCAGCGCCGACTTCTCCCGCTACCTGCCCCGGACGACGTCCGCCGGCTCGATCATCGGCTGGACCGCACTCGGCGGCATCCTGCCCAGCATCGTCGTCTGCTCCCTCGGCGCCTTCGCCGCGACCGCCGTCGACATGACCGACCCGCAGGCCGGGCTCGGCACCATCCTGCCCGGCTGGTTCGAGCCGGTCTTCCTGCTCGCCCTCGTCCTCGGCACCATCGCCATCAACGCCCTGACCGCCTACA
The DNA here is from genome assembly GCF_055564355.1 of Streptomyces sp. NPDC029152. Taxonomy (NCBI): domain Bacteria; kingdom Bacillati; phylum Actinomycetota; class Actinomycetes; order Kitasatosporales; family Streptomycetaceae; genus Streptomyces; species Streptomyces sp. NPDC029152. The sequence goes on from NZ_JBVHWR010000029.1 coordinate 53,781, forward strand.
GCGCGGGCCTCGCCCTCCAGGCCGTCGGCCTCCGCATCCCCCGCACCCGCAGCGTCCTCGCGGACGGCACGGCCGCCGTCTCCCTCACCCTGTACGGCCTGTTGGTCTCCGACTTCCTCGACACCGTCAGCAACGTCCTCCAGCTCACCGTCGTCCTCCTCGGCCCCGCCATGGCCGTCTACGCCACCGACATCCTGCTGCGCCGCAACCGCTACGACGGCCCCGCCCTGATGGACGAGTCGGCGGGCGGTCCCTTCTGGTACACCGCCGGAGTGCGTCCGGCGGGTGCCTCGGCCCTGGTGGGAGGCGTCGCCGTGTCCGCCCTGTGCGTCAACACCCTCTACACCGGACCGATCGCCCGAGCCCTCGGCGGCATCGACCTCGCCCTTCCCGCCGGCATGGCCGTCGCCGCACTGCTCTACGCCCTCCTGGCGCGCGGCGGAAGATCACGGACGCCCGCGGCCTGACCGGAGGCACGGTCCCGGCGTGCCGGACGAGGACGGGTACGTCGGGGAGGACGCCGCCGCACGGTACGAGGAGTCGTCGGCGGACGTGTTCCGGCCGGACGCGGCCGGCCCCGCGGTCGACCTGCCGGCCGGGCCGGCGGGGGAGGGGAGCGCGCTCGAACCGGACGTCGGCACCGGCAGGATCGCCCTGCCGCCGGCCCGCCGGGCGATTCGGTCCACGGCATCGGCATGTCCCGCGCCACGACCGCCCGGCTGCGCGCCGAGCCGGGTGGTGAGGCCGTCGGGGTCACCGTCGGCGCCTTCACGACGACCCGGGTGCCGGGCACCCTTCACCCGTGAGAGCCGCCGGCACGTCCCGGTCCGGGAGAAGCCGGCCGCCCGCCCCGGGCCGGTCCGTCAGCGCCGGGACAGGTACAGCTGGAGCGCCTTGTGCAGCACCTTGTTGAGCGGGTGGTCCCACTCCCCGAGGTACTCGACGGCCTCACCGCCGGCACCGACCTTGAACCGGAGCAGACCCAGCAGGTGGTCGTCCTCGTCCAGGGTGTCGGTGATGCCGCGGAAGTCGTACACCCGAGCCCCGCGTTCGTGGGCGTCGCACATCATGCGCCACTGGAGGGCGGTGCTGGGCTGGGCCTCGCGCCGGCGGGCGGTGGAGGCGCCGTAGGAGTACCAGACGTGGTCGCCGACCGTCAGCATCGTGGCCGCGGCGAGCACCTCACCGTCGTGGTGGGCGAGGTAGAGACGCATCCGGTCGGGGTCCTCGGCCGTCAGGGCGGTCCACATCCGCTGGAAGTAGGCGAGCGGGCGCGGGACGAACCTGTCCCGCTCGGCGGTCTCGACGTAGAGCTCGTGGAAGGCGCGCAGGTCGTCGTAGTCGCCCTGGACGACCTTGACGCCGGCCTTCTCCGCCTTCTTGATGTTGCGGCGCCACTGCTGGTTGAGGCCGTTCTGGATCTGTTCCAGCGACCGCCCGGCGAGCGGCACCTGGCACACGTGGCGCGGCTGCCCGGCGGCGAAACCGTCCTCGCCCCCGGACTCGGCCCGCCGCCAGCCCGACCGGCGCAGCCGCTCGGCGATCTCGCGGGCGCCCGGCTCCTCCACCGTGGCCTCCACGTCCCGCAGCCGCCGGGCCCGCGGATCGGCGATCGCCGCCTTGACCGTCTCGGCGCTCCAGCGCCGGGCGACCACGGGCGGGCCCATCCTCACGGAGAAGGCGCCCCGCTCCTTCAGATGGGCGAGCATCGGCTCCAGCCACCGGTCCAGCTCCGCCGCGTTCCAGTCGATCACCGGGCCCTCGGGAAGGTAGGCCAGGCAGCGCCGCAGCCTCGGCAGCGGGCGCAGCAGCACCAGCGCGGCCCCCACCATGTCGCCGCCGTCGTCGAACCAGCCCAGGCTCTCCGCCTGCCAGTCCGGCTTCACCTCTCCCCACGAGGGGAGCTGCAGATGGCTCACGGAAGGCCGGGTCGCGACGAAGCGCAGGTGCTCCTCGCGCGTGATCGCCTTCAGGTGGTGGCTCATGGGCGGTGACCCTTCGCTCGGCTCGTTCGATGGTGTCGACGGGCGGGACCGCCGCGGCGCGCGGGCGGTGCCGTCCCCCTCCACCAGGGAATACCGGCGGCGGTGAATCCGCGCGGGCTACCGGCTATTCGGGCAGGTGGTGCGAGCGGCCGGGGTGCGTCGGGCCGGCCGGTCAGTGACCGCCGGCGAGTTCACCGCTGAGCCTGCCGTGGAGGTGGGCGCTGGACTCGTTCAGCCCGGTGATCTCGACGGTCTTGCCGCGCTGCGCGTACTTGGTGGTGATCGCGTCCAGCGCGGCGACCGAGGAGGCGTCCCAGACGTGCGCGGCGGACAGGTCGACGACGATCCGGCCGGGGTCGCCGGCGTAGTCGAAGCGGTGGACGAGGCCGTTGGAGGAGGCGAAGAACAGCTCGCCCGTGACCCGGTAGACCGCCGTGGTGCCGTCGGGGTCCGTGACGGAGGTGACCTCGGCCAGGTGGGCGACCCGCCGGGCGAAGACGACCATGGCGGTGACGGAACCGGTGACGACACCGATGGCGAGGTTGTGCGTGGCGACCACGACCACCACGGTGACCACCATGACGGTGATCTCCCCGGCGGGCATGCGCCGGAGGGTCCTCGGCGCGACGGAGTGCCAGTCGAAGGTCGTGAACGACACCATCACCATCACGGCGACCAGCGCCGCCATGGGAATGTCGGAGACCACCGGGCCGAAGACGATGCACAGCACCATCAGGAACGAGCCGGCGAGGAAGGTGGACAGCCGGGTCCGCGCACCGGACACCTTCACGTTGATCATCGTCTGGCCGATCATGGCGCAGCCGCCCATGCCGCCGAGGAACCCGGTGACGATGTTGGCGATGCCCTGCCCGACGGACTCCCGCGTCTTGGAGGAGCGGGTGTCGGTGATGTCGTCGACCAGCTGGGCCGTCATCAGCGACTCCATCAGGCCGACCAGGGCCATGGCGAAGGCGTAGGGCGCGATCGTGGTCAGGGTGTCGAGGGTGAAGGGCACGTCGGGCAGGCCCGGCACCGGGAGGGAGGACGGCAGCTCGCCCTTGTCGCCGACGGTCGGCACCGCGATGCCGGCCGCGACCGTGACGACGGTGAGGACGGTGATGGAGACCAGCGGTGCCGGGATCACCCGGGTGATCCGGGGGAAGAACACCATCAACGCCAGCCCGGCGGCGATCAGCGGGTACACCGGCCACGGCACCCCGGTCATCTCGGGGACCTGCGCCACGAAGATGAGGATCGCGAGGGAGTTGACGAAGCCGACCATGACCGAGCGGGGCACGAACCGCATCAGCTTCGCCACCCCGAGCACCCCCAGGACGACCTGGAAGACACCGGCCAGGATCACCGCGGCGACGAGGTACCCGAGGCCGTGCTCGCGGTTCAGGGGAGCGATGACGAGCGCCACGGCACCGGTGGCGGCGGAGATCATCGCCCGCCGGCCGCCCACCACGGCGATGGTGACGGCCATGGTGAAGGACGCGAACAGACCGATCGCGGGGTCGACACCGGCGATGACCGAGAACGAGATCGCCTCCGGGATCAGCGCGAGCGCGACCACCAGCCCGGCCAGCACCTCGGTGCGCCAGACCTTCGGATCGCGCAGCCAGTCCGGGCGCGGACCGCGCGGCCGCGCGGCGGGGGAGAGTACGGAAGAGAACAAGGAGCGGCTGCCTGTCGTGCTCGGGCACACCCCTGCGGCAGGGCGGGGCGTACGAAGGAGTGCGAGGGCGGCGGACCCGCGGGTCCGGGCGTCGTCACCGGGGACGGCACCGGCCCCGGCAGGGCGGCGGCCGGTGCGGGGACGTACGCGCACACGGGCAGGGGACGCCCTCGGCCGACCCTCACCACCCCGGCAACCCTACCCTAACGTTAGGGTAGGGATCGGCTGGCCGCCGGGGACGCGGCAGCAGTGACGACGAGCACCGTCAGGAGCGCCGGCGTGAACGGCAAGCACATGCAGATCGGCGAGGTGGCCACTCGCACCGAGCTGTCCCTGCGCACCATCCGGCACTACGAGGAGACCGGTCTCGTGGTCCCCTCGGCCCGTTCCCAGGGCGGTTTCCGCCTCTACACCGAGGGCGACGTGTCCCGCCTGATGGTGATCCGCCGCATGAAGCCGCTCGGCTTCACCCTGGACGAGATGCGCGAGCTGCTGGCGGCCACCGACCGGCTCGACGCCGGCGACGTCTCCGCCGCCGAACGCGCGGAACTCCTCGACCGGGTGCGCCGCTTCGAGGAGGCGGCCCGGCAGCGAGTGGCGGACCTGAGGACGAAGCTGGCGCGTGCCGAGGAGTTCGCGGCGACGCTGCGGGAGCGGCTGGAGGCCTGACGGCCGCCGTTCACTGGGTGGTGAGCATGCCTTCGCGCAGGCGGGCCAGCAGGCGGGAGATCAGCCGGGAGACGTGCATCTGGGAGACGCCGAGGCGTTCG
>NZ_JBVHWR010000030.1:0-52699 GCF_055564355.1 Streptomyces sp. NPDC029152
GGGGAAGGCGTGGACATCACCGGCGAACGGGGAGTCGACTCGATCTGCTTCGCCGACACCCGCGGCTCCCAGGTCGAGATCGTCCAGAACATCGGCCGGGCCCTCCGGCTCAACAAGGACGGGTCCACCAAGGTCGCCAGGATCATCGTGCCGGTGTTCCTGGAGCCCGGCGAGGACCCGCAGGACATGGTCGCCAGCGCCTCGTTCCGTCCCCTGGTAGCGGTCCTCCAGGGCCTGCGCTCGCATGACGAACGTCTGGTCGAACAGCTGGCCTCCCGCGCCCTCACGAGCGGCAAGCGCAAGGTCCACGTCCGGCGTGACGAAGAGGGGCGGATCGTCGGGGCCGGCGGCGAGGGCCAGGAGGACGACGACGCGCAGTCCGCCGCCGAAGCGGCCCTGTTGCACTTCTCAAGCCCGCGCGACGCCGCGACCATCGCGGCGTTCCTGCGCACACGGGTGTACCGGCCGGAGTCCCTGGTCTGGCTAGAGGGCTACCAGGCCCTGCTCCGGTGGCGAGCCGAGAACGAGATCACCGGCCTGCACGCCGTCCCCTACGACACGGAGACCGAGGTCGGCGTCACGAAGGCCTTTCCGCTAGGGCGATGGGTCCACCAGCAGCGCAAGGCGCTGCGGGCCGAGGAGCTGGAGGACCGGCGCAAAACCCTGCTCGACGCCCCGGAGACCGGGATGGTGTGGGAGCCGGGCGAAGAAGCGTGGGAGAACAAGCTCGCCGCGCTGCGGTCCTACCGGCGGGCCACCGGGCACCTCGCCCCGCGGCAGGATGCGGTGTGGGACGCCCCCGCCGGCGGCGGTCCCGTACCCATCGGGCAGCACCTGGCCAACCTCCGCAGGAAGGGCGGCCTCGGCAAGAACCCCGAACGCGCAGCGCGGCGGGCGCAGCAGCTGACCGCGATCGACCCCGACTGGAACTGCCCCTGGCCATTGGACTGGCAACGCCACTACCGCCACCTCGCCCACCTCGCCGCCGACGAACCCGGCGAGCTCCTGCCCGACATCGCACCCGGCGTGACGTTCGACGGCGACGACCTCGGACGCTGGCTGAAACGACAACGCCGCGACTGGAGACTCCTGTCCACCGAGCAGCAGGAACGGCTAGCCGCGCTGGGCGTACAGCCCGCTCGGACGCTGACTCCTGCCCCGACGACCAGGGGCGCGGCGAAAGGTCCGCCCAAGGCGCAGCGGGCGTTCCAGCATGGCTTGGCCGCCCTGGCGCAGTGGGTGGAGCGGGAGGGCGCCCAGCGGCCCGTCCCGCGCGGCGCGGTCGTGGAGCTCGTGGTCGATGGCGAGGCCGAGCCGGTACCAGTGCGCCTGGGCGTATGGGTATCGAACACCCGCGCCAGACGCGACAAGCTCACCGCCGAGCAACTCGCCGTGCTGCGGGAGCTGGGAGTGGAGTGGGCGTAACGGTTCGAAGAGACCTGCTTGGACCGCCCTGCCGACGGCCTGGCGGCACTCGTTGTGCTGTGCAGTTGCCTGCTCTTGAGAAGATCGTTAGGCAGTGCATGAACACCACAAAGCGCGTAGCTGCCACTGTCTCTGTCGGGGCCTTCGCTCTCCTCGGAGCCCTCGCCACCCCCGCCAGCGCCGTCCCCGACCCGGTTGCGGCCATCACCTGCCTGACCCAGGCGGCCGGTGACGTCACGGCCCTCGTCGATCCCACTGCCCCCGGCCTGCCCGCCGAGGTGCCCGCTACGAGCTGTCTCGACCTCTGACACTACTGCCGACAACCGTCCGAACTCCGTGCTGGTCCTGCGCCGGCCCCGAATAGGCAGTGCCGTTCCAGCGCGGGGGTCGGAGCTGTGGGCGAGGCCGTCAACGGACGGCACACCTCCTGAGAGCAGACCTGCCGGGGCGGCTCGGTCAAGCACCTGCCGTCCTGCCAGCGGCAGGGCCTGGGTGAAGCGCCGCAGTGGTGGCCTGTGTGGAGGGGGTGGTGCGGCGGGAGGGGCGTGTTGCAGGGTCGGCGGAGTGCTGGGGGCGGTTGCGTGTGGGGGCGGGGGGTGCGGACCTGGTCGAAGGTGCGGCCGAGGGTGACGGGCAGGGCGCATTCGGTCTGGGTGTCGGCGTAGCGCCGCTTGAGGCCTTCCAGGTCGTGGGCGGTGGCGGGGTCCTGACCGAATGGGAGGCCGGTGTTCAGGCGGGTGCGTAGTTCGGTGCAGGTGCGGCGTCGCGTGTCGATGGTCGAGGCCAGTGTGGTGAGGTCCTGGCGCAGCAGGTCCAGGGGTCAGGTGATTGCGCATCGCGTGGCGCCGGTGGCCGTCTCGCGAGAGGTCGGTGAGCTGCCGGATCAGGTCGGTCAGGGCTTGGTGGGTGGCGTCGAGGTGGCGCCGGTGCAGGTGGGCGATGTGGGCTTCGTCGGCTGCGGGCGGCCCAAAACCGGGCCGAGTCCGGTCGACCGCGCCCGGCCGGGCTCGAAGCACCACCTGATCGCCGACGCGCGCGGCCTCCCTTTGGCTGTCTCGCTCACTGGCGGCAACCGCAACGACGTCACCCAGCTCATGCCGCTGCTCAAGGCGGTCCCCGCGGTCCGCGGCCTCTGCGGGCGCCCCCGGTTTTGGCCGTGGCGGCTGTATGCGGATCGCGGCTACGACCACGACCGCTAACCGCCGTAAGGTCCGCACCCTGGGTATCACCCCGCTCAATCGCCCGCCGCGGGCAGATGCACGGCTCGGGCCTGGGCATCCACCGATGGGTGGTCGAGCGCGGACTGTCGTGGCTGCACGGTTTCCGGCATCTGAAGATGCGTTGGGAGCGCCGGGACGACATCCACGACGCTTTCCTGCAGTTGGCGGTCTGCCTCATCCTGCACCGGCGCGTCCAAGCACTCTGTTAGGACCTCTAAAGGGCTGAGGGCAGATCAGTCGAGCTATGGAATGCTTGAAAACGGGCAAACCTACTCTCATCGATCGTCCAGCAAGATCGTCGTCCGCCTTTCGGAAGGTGGTCATCGATGACCCTGGCTCTCATCGTCGTCCTGGCTCTCGGTGGCCTGGGCGTCTACGTCGCCTACCAGAACCCCAAGCTGGGCACGGCGCTTCTCGTCGGCTTGGGAGTTGTCACCACGCTCTACCTGGTCTTGGAGAAGGATCCTTCCGTCTTCGAGACGGACAGACCCGTCCCTTCGGCGCCGGCGAGTACAGACTCCTTCGGACAGACGCCGTCGGTTCCGGCAACATCCCCGCCTTCCGCGACGCCTGACTCCTCGGGGCCGCCAGCTGTCTGACGGTGGCTTAGCCGGACGGCGAGAGCCGCGCGGAAGATCTGCTCACTGGCCCCCCTCCTGGCTGAGGCGAATTCCAGGGGGCCTTTTCACACTCCGGAACTCTGGTTTGACCGTGGAGGGGCGTCCCCATCCGGCGGCCCGCTCGATCGCGTCGAGCAGGGCGGGCTCCCACCCGGCGGCCGTCAGGTCGGCGGTGTCGGCCAGGCCCGCCTCGACGAGCGCGGACAGCTGCATGGCGTGCTCGATCCCCTCGGCCCACGCCGCCCGCAGGGCCTTGCGACAGGACAGCCGCGCTTCGAGTTCCTCGGTGGTGTCCGGCTCGCCGGAACGGCGCGCCGCGGCGAGGGCCCGGCCGCACGCGGCGACGTCGTCCAGGAGCACGACCGCCTGTTCGGCATCGGGCTGCCGGGGCGCCGGGGAGGCTTTCGGGCTGACGCCGCGGCGGAGTTGTTCCATGCGGGTGGGCAGGGGAACTCACGAGGGTTCGCCGGCCATCTGGGCGTTGGTCTGCTCGACGGCCCGGGTCCAGGCACGGTAGAGACCGCGCGACTCCAGGGGAGTCCCGGGCGGGACGAGGTGCTCGCCGCGGTGGTTGGGGTGCAGGGAGACCCCCAGTGCCGTGGTGGAGTCCTGCACACGCTCCATGAGCGCGTGCCGCTCGGTGAGCCAGCGGCGCAGGGTGGTCCGGGACAACCCGGACAGGCTGGCCAGCTCGACGTAGGCCTCCGCCTTGCTCTAGCCCTGGGGCCTGCGTACGGTCCGGACCTCTTCGAGCGAGGGCGCCAGGTCGTCGAGCCGCCATGCCCATGCCTCGCCGGAGCGGGCCCCGCTGATGGCGGGCTTCGGCCCGCGCGGCACGGATGGCCTGACAGGGCCTTCTCCCCGTAGCCGGCGAGGGTGTCGATGAGGCGGGAGACCGTTGGGTCGGAGGCGAGCGGCCCGAATACGGCCGGCTCGGCCCGCAGCATGCCGACGACGCCGTCTGACGCCGCAACTGCACCTCATGCCGGACCACACGCACCCCCCCGGCGGTCGCAAAGAGCGCCGGCGGTGTCTCATCCACGTGCCGAGCAAGAGACGACCAGTCCCTGCTCCGGCTGACATCACGATGAGAAGCCTCGCGTGCAGTGCAGTGAGAGTCAGCAGGAGCGGCCCCAGTGGCTGCCCAGGCGAACAGGTCGTATCGGTTGGGGTGATAGATCCTCGTGGTCAGGGGACTACGTGACCAGGCCGTTTCCGGGCTCACACATGATCGTTGAGCAAGCGGAAAGCGGACGGCCGGACCGTCACATCTGCCCTGACCTTGAACGGAAGAGTTGTTCCCTTGAGCCTCTCAAAACTGCCCTGCGCTACTCCCGCCTCGGCCGACACTCAACCAGACTCGAACCCGAAATCGCATCGGCTGGCCCGGGCCGCAGCAACCTTGACCGTACTGGCCGCAAGCGCCATCGGCACGGCCACGCTTGCTCCCGCCGCCCACGCCGATGACAACGTGTTCACCGCCACCCAGCCCGGAAAGCACACGATCACGGTGCCCAAGGGTGTCACCGAGGCAACCGTCAAGGTGTGGGGCGCCGGAGGCCACGGCGGTAACGGCGGTTACGGCGGAGCCGGTGGTGACGGCACCACGAACGGCGGCGGGGGCGGCGGAGCCGGGGGCGGTGGCGGAGCTGCCGGAACCGCCGGGACCTTCGTCGAATGCCGATTGACCGGCCTGCAGGAGGGACAGACGTACGAGGTGGTGGTCGGGTCGGCCGAAGCGTCGACGTTGGAGGGCCGGACCAGCCTGCTGCGTCCTGCGAACATGGACACCCAGCCGCAGTACATGAGCCTGGCCGTTGCTTCCGGTGGCGCCGACGGGGGCAACGGCGGCAACGGCGGCAACGGCGGCCCCGGCGGCAACGCCCCCAACTTCTATGCAGGCGGCGGCGATGGCGGCAGGGCCGGGGCCGGCGGCCAGACCGGTACCGAGACGGGCCCTGCGGGCTGCGGTTACGCCGGCAGCAAGGTCGCATCCGTACAACGGAATCTGAACCGGAGTGAGCCCGGCCAGCCCGGAGCCGCCGGGGCTCCCGGGCAGCCGGGAACGTACACGTATGCCGGCGCCGCGGGCACCGGTGGCAACGGCGGTGCGGGGCGGGCCACGAAGGAGGGCCCCGGCAAGGGCGGTGACGGCGGCAAGGGCGCCACCGGGGGCGACGGAGGCAGGAAGGCCGTGACGGAGACAGATGGCCACAGCCCCAAGCCCAATGCACAGACCGGCACGGCAGGCGGCAACGGCCAGGTCACCATCACCTGGCACGCCAACCCCGACCCCGAGCCCGAGCCCGCGCCCGAGGACTAGGAATCCTGAGAAGCCATCGTCCGCATTCCGGCTAAGAGGTCGTTTTCGCCCGATGTTTCATCCCGGAATCGGCTATTTGGTCTGTGCTGTCGGGTCGCGCCAGGAGATGGTGTTTTCGCCGGTGAGGCGGCGGGCCATGAGGTCGGTCATGGCAATGTGGATCACGGCTTCGGAGCGGGTGGGCAGGGTTTCGTAGTCGCGGGCCAGGCGGCGGTGCAGCATGAGCCAGCCGTAGGCGCGCTCGACCGCCCACCGCTTCGGGACCGGAGTGAAACCCCTGGTCCCAGACTTTTTCGAGCGGTGATCTCCATGTCGATGCCGAGGGTGGCGGCATGTTCGACGAGGTGCTGGCGGTAGCCGCCGTCGACCCAGACCTTGCGGATGCCGGGATGGTCGGCGGCGACCTGGTCCAGGAGCCGGGCGCCGGCGGCGGAGTCCTGCACGCTTGCCGCGGTGACCAGCACGGCAAGTAAAAGTCCGAGGGTGTCGGTGACGATGTTCCGCTTCCTGCCCACGATCTTCTTCCCGGCGTCGATGCCCTGGCCGGCGGCGGGCACGCTGGTGGAGGTCTTGACGCTCTGGGCGTCGATCACGCAGGCCGACGGCTCGGCGTCCCGTCCTTCCTTCTCCCGTAGGAGCTGCCGGAGCAGGCCGTTGAGCTGGGCGAACACACCCTCGTCCGCCCACTTGGCGAAGTAGCCGTAGACGGTGTTCCAGTGCGGGAAGTCGTGCGGGAGGTAGCGCCACTGAACCCCGGTGCGGTCCACGTACAAGATCGCGTCCATGATGTCGCGCAGGTCGTGTTCCGGCGGCCGGCCGAAGTCCAGGGCCCTGCCGCGGCGCTCGAAGCGCCAGGCCGAGAGCACTGGCTCGATCAACTCCCAGCGGGCATCAGACAGATCACTCGGATACGGGCGTCGCGTCGGCATGCTTCCGGCGTACTGCCGCGGACCGAGTGCGCCCAGGCGCACAGCGACACCAACGGAAGCACGCGTCCGCGAAGGCCGGGCGTCCTGGGATGAGACAGGCACAAGTCACTTCCCGCCTCACCTGTCACCCCACCTGACCAGCAAGACTCACTCCGCATCTCCAGCAGCACGAGCACCACAACCCGAGGGCCTGAAAACCGCTGGATACATGGGTAATCCAGGTTAAAACGACCTCTCAGATGCTGTTGGCGATGCGCTCGTGGTCCCGTTCACCCTGACGGGTCTGGATACCGGCGGCGACGAGCTTGTGGGCAAGTTCGGTGACGTCGTCGCCGAACGCCGCGTACAGCCCCTCGTTCTCCACGGCATACGCCCTGTGAGGAATCGGAGGAGCGATCGCGTCGACCGCGGCCTTGGTGATGGAGACGACCTCCGGTAGCAAGCCGGCGATGCGTCGGGCCAGGGTGCCGACGAAAGCATCTAGTTCCCCGGCGGGCAGCGCACGGTTGATCAGGCCGTAGCGTTCCGCGAGTTCCGCGTCCACGAGTTCGGCGCCGAGGATCAGCTCCAGCGCGCGGGCCCGGCCCGCCAGGCGCGTCATGTTCACCGTGCCGCCGCCCCCGGGGAGGATCCCCATCAAGGACTCCGGCTGCCCCTGTCCTGACTTGCCGATCGCCGCAAAGCGCATGTCCAGGTACATGAAGAACTCGTTGCCCGCGCCACGCGCGAAACCCGCGAGCTTGCCGATGGTGACCTGCGGCAGCGAGCGGACCTCCTCGCTCAGCGCCTGGAGGATGTTCAGCCCCTCGGGAATGGTCGCCTCCGGTGCGGCCGCGATCGCGGCGCGGGTGGCTGCGGGCAGTGCGTCCGGATCGGTGAGGTACGCCATGTCACCGTGCGCGATGAAGAACTCCGGGTCGGCGCTCTCGAAGACGATGACGCGGACGTCGGCGTCGTCGCGCGCCCGCGCGACGAACGCCCGCAGGGACGGCAGTAGGACCGCGTCCATCAGATTGAGCGGCGGGTGGTCGATTCTCACCGTCGCGACCCCGTCCGAGACATCGATCGTCAGGGCGGAGAGGTCGTCGTAGCTCATGGGGTGGCTCCACTTCGCATGAAGACCGGCGCGTGACCGGCGCCGACTGGAAAGCATCGCGAATCTCAGCATCGCGACTGACACTGAGTATCAGGTTAGATATCGAGGCGCATAAAGGCAAACGTGTATGGCGAAGTACACTTGGCTCCATGAGTGCAACACCCGTCGGTACCCGTGAGATCGGCCGCCACGCGGTACGGGCAGAGCTGGCCCGCGTGGCGTTCAACCGGTTCTGCCTTACTGGCTTCAACCAGGTCACCTTCGCCGACCTGGCCGAGGCTGCCGGAGTGTCGCGGAGCACCTTCCTGCGCTACTTCGGAACAAAGGAGGACGTGGTCCTGTTCGTCTTCGACCCCGTCGGTGACGTCATCACGGACGCGCTCGACGCCGACCGAGCCAACGAGGACGACTGGAGCAGGCTGCGCAACGCCCTGGAATCAGCCGTTACCTTCCTCGTACGCGATGTCCAGCACCTCGTGACGATTCTCGGTCTCGTCGACCAGACCCCGGCCCTGTGCGCACGGCTCCGCGAAAAGCAGACCGCATGGCGACCCGAGATCGTCGCCCGGCTGCGGGAGACGGCCTCCCCGGCCGACGGATCACCGGTCATCGCCAACGTGCGCGCCGCAGCAGCGCTCGAATGCCTGTGGATCGTCCTCGGGCAGTGGAGCGCGAACGGCGGCCAGGAAGACCTCGGCGACCTGCTGGACGCCGCGTTCGCCGCCTTCTCCGCCCCGGCACCCGCGCAGACGGACGCTCCGCTGTAAGGGGTCGAGGCGGCGGCTTCTCGCGGTGCCGAGGCGAACCGGGGCACAAAAAGGACGGGTTCACGTCGACCAGATGTGCATGTGTCTCCGTGAGAATCAACGCCATGAGATGGCGGCACACACCGTGCCGTTGTCACCCGCCCCCTACCGGGGTAGCACCGCCGGCTTGGCTCCTGGGTGTGATGCCCCGCCTGTCGCCGCCCTTCTACCTTCCCCTCGTCATCACGGACGGACGACCCGCTCGGCAAGGAGTTGCCGGATCCTGCCACGTCTGTGCGTCCGACGTGGCGGCCTTCTTCGCCGCCTGACCGCCGCCCAGCGGCAGCGACGCGGCCACGCGACTGGTGACAGTTGACTACGGTTGCGTGGGATCCGCCTGATGGCTACGCGTCCTCCGAATCCCTCTCGTCGCATGTAGGAAGGTGGTCCCTTGACTTCAGTGAAGGAACGTCCCCGTGCGCTGCTCGCGGGAGCGTCGCGTCGGTGGGTGCGGCTGTTGCCGGGGGGTGTGGCGTTCGTGCTGTGTGTCGCCCTGCTGCCCACGACCATCGTGGTCCTCACCGCTGATTACGGCCTGAACGGTGCCGTAGCGAGTGCACTGGCTGTTGCGCAGGCGGCGCCGCTGTTACTGGCCGTCGTACGACCGTTGCGTGCCTGGTTTATGATCTTCGCGGCGGATGTGGCGGGGGCGGTGGTTCTGCTCGGTGTGGACTTCGAGGAGCGGCTCCTGTGGCCGTTCCCGCCCATGGAGATCGTGGGGTACGTCGGTCTGTGCCTGGCTCTGGGCCTGCGTGAGTCGCGCCGGACGCTGCTGCTGGTGTGGCTGGCGACGGCGGGCGCGAACGTCGGGCTGGGGTTCGCGGCGCCGCACGGCATGGACGCGAAGAGTCTTCTGCTCACTATTCTTGGTGGCGTCACTCTTCTGCTGGGCGGTGTGCTCCGTGAGCGTCACGAGGTGCAGCGCAGGCTAGCCGAGCAGGAGACGATCAGTGAGGCGGAGCGTGAGCGTCGGACGCTGCTGGAGGAACGCGCTCGCATCGCCCGTGAGCTGCATGATGTGGTGGCGCACCACATGTCCGTGATCACGGTGCAGGCGGACACTGCGGCGTATCGTCTGGAGCGGCTGCCGCCGGATGCGCAGGAGGAGCTTACGTCGATCGCGGCTACCGCGCGTGAGTCGTTGAGTGAGATGCGACGGCTTCTCGGTGTGCTGCGGAATGAGGAAGCACACGGCGAGCTCGCACCCCAGCCGGACCTGACTCGGATCGGACAGCTGGTGGAGGCGACGGCAAGATCGGGCACGCCGGTGACGTTCACCGACTGCGACGCCGAGGTGCCCGAGGCGGTGGGGTTGTCCGCATACCGCATCGTCCAGGAGGCACTGGCGAACGTCGTACGGCACGCACCTGGTGCCCCTACCCGGGTATCGGTGTCGCAGGCCGGGGACCAGCTCACCGTGCTCGTCGTCAACGGTCCGCCGCCCGAAGCGCCTGCCGGACCGCTGGAGGAGGGCGGGACCGGGCATGGTCTGGTCGGGATGCGTGAGCGGGTTCGCATCATCGGCGGCACCCTCGACGTGGGGCCGCTGCCGGACGGCGGTTTCCGGGTCGCCGCACAACTGCCTGCTAGGAGAGGAAACTTCACGTGAGGACACGCGTCATCATCGTCGATGACCAGGCCATGGTGCGGGCTGGTTTCGCCGCGCTGCTGGCCGCGCAGAGCGACATCGACGTGGTGGGCGAAGCCCCCGACGGCGTGCAAGGTGTCGAGCTGAGCCGCCGCACCCGTCCGGACGTCGTGCTGATGGACGTCCGCATGCCCGAGATGGACGGCCTCGAAGCCGCCCGTCGCCTCCTCGCGTCCTCGCCGGGCATGACCACCCACCGGCCACGCGTGCTGATGCTCACCACCTTCGACGTCGACGACTACGTCTACGAGGCGTTGCGGGCGGGCGCGAGTGGCTTCCTGCTGAAGGACGCCCCGCCGGCCGACCTGATCGCCGCGGTCCGTGTCGTAGCCTCGGGCGACGCGCTGCTCGCCCCGTCCGTCACACGCCGGCTCATCGCCGACTTCGCCCGCCAGCGCCCTACCGCCCGGGGCAAGCCGGCGCTGCGGCTGAAGGCGCTGACGGATCGCGAGACCGAGGTCCTCACTCTCGTCGCCCGCGGCCAGTCCAACACCGAGATCGCGCAGACACTGGTCCTGGCGGAACAGACGGTGAAGACGCACGTCAGCCGTGTCCTCACCAAACTCGACCTGCGCGACCGCGCCCAGGCGGTCGTCTTCGCCTACGAATCCGGCCTGGTCACCCCGGGTGAGTAGGCCGGTGCCCCCGCCCTTCCACCCCCTACCGGGGTAGCACCTCCACGTTGGCTCCCGGGTATGACGCCCGACGCGCAGCCGTCCCCGCACTCTCTGTTCCATCGGAACGAGAAGACCGCGAAAGGGCGGAACATGAGGCTACGCAGTGCCAAGCGGCAGAAGGCGGACGACCGACCGGAGACGCCGGCCACCACCACACCCGGTCTCGCCGTAGAACTGCGCGGTGTCCAGCGGCAGTACGGCCGTGGCGCGGGGGCAGTGCAAGCCCTCGCGGGTGTCGACCTGGCGCTCGCCCGGCGGACGTTCACTGCGGTCATGGGCCCGTCCGGGTCCGGCAAATCCACTTTCCTGCAGTGCGCCGCCGGACTCGACAGGCCCACGTCGGGGTCGGTGGCCCTGGGCGGTACGGAAATCACCGGCATGAGCGAGGACGAGCTCACCGAGCTGCGCCGCAGCCGCCTCGGCTTCGTCTTCCAGGCGTTCAACCTGCTGCCCTCGCTGACCGTGGAACAGAACGTCCTACTGCCCGTGCGACTGGCCGGACAGCGCCAGGACCGCCGCCGGGCGGCTGAGGTCCTTGCGCAGGTCGGGCTTGCCGACAAGGCCCGGCGCCGGCCCGGGGAGCTGTCCGGCGGCCAGCAGCAGCGCGTGGCCGTCGCCCGCGCCCTGGTCACCAGCCCGGACGTGATCTTCGCGGACGAGCCGACCGGCGCCCTCGACACCGGTACCGCCGCCGAGGTCCTCGGCCTGCTGCGGAACGCGGTGGATACCCTCGGCGCCACCGTCGTCATGGTCACCCACGATCCGGTCGCGGCAGCCTGGGCGGACCGTGTGCTGTTCCTCGCCGACGGCGCCTTCGCCGACCACCTCGACGGGAGTTCGGCGGAACAGATCGCGCTACGCATGGCCGTGCTCACCTCCCGCACGGGCACGATGGCAGGTGCCGCGGCATGAGGCGCCCCAACGGACTCGCCCGTGAGGCCGTCCGCTTCAAGCCCGCGTCCTTCGCGGGGACCTTCCTCGCACTCTTGATGTCCGCACTGATCGTCGCGGCCTGCGGAATTCTGTTGGAGACCAGCCTGCGCGCGTCAGTGCCGGCGGAGCGGTATGTGAAGGCGCCGGTCGTCGCGGCGGCAGACCAGTACGAGTATGTCGTCACCGGCAGCGGCGAGGACCGGGAGCGGGAGGCCGTCCCGCTGCCTGACGTCGCCCGGCTCGACGCGGGGCTGGCGGCCAAGGCGGCGAAGGCACCGGGTGCGGCCACCGCGGTTCCGGACTTCACCTTCCCGGTGCGCGTGGCGCGCGAAGGCGAACCGCCCCTCCCCAGTGGTCTGCTCACCGCGCACGGATGGGGGTCCCACATCTTCACCGGTACCGCGCTGACCGCGGGTGCCGCGCCCCGCGGAGGGGAGGTTGTGCTCGACGCCAGTACGGCCCGCGCCGCGAAGGTCGCGGTCGGCGGCACCGTCGTACTGCAGACCGCCGCAGGTGAGCAGGCCTTTCGTGTCGCCGGCGTCGCCCAGGCCGGAACCGCGGACACCGCCCGCGGCGCCGGTCCCCTGGCCTGGTTCGCCGACTCCCAGGCGCCCGTGCTGGCCGGGCACCCTGGCAAGGCCGACGCCATCGCCGTGCTGGCGCAGGAGGGCGCCGACACCGAAGCGCTCGCCGACTCGGTGAAGAAGGCACTCGCCGGTTCCGGCGCCCAGGTGCACGTCGGCGACGACCGTGGCGCCGTCGAGGGCCCCGGCCTGGGATACGCCAAGGACACACTCTTCGCAATCGGCGGTTCCTTCGGCGGCATCGCCACCATCGTCGCGGTCTTCACCGCGGCCGGGACCGTGGCCCTGTCCGTGTCCCAGAGAGCCCGCGAGTTCGCGCTGCTGCGTGCCGTCGGCGCGACCCCGCGGCAGGTTCGACGGGCGGTCGCCTCCGAGGCGCTGCTCATCGCGCCGCTCGCCGGACTGCTCGGCTGCCTGCCCGGTATCGGGCTCGCGCACTGGTGGTTCGGGCAGCTGCAGGACCACGGTGCCATCCCGCGGGCCATGGACCTGCGCGTATCCGCGCTGCCCCTCCTCGCCGCCGTCGGCATCGGACTGCTCACCGCGCTCGGCGCCGGATGGGTGGCCGGTCGCCGGCCCGCCAGGATCAAGCCGCGACAGGCTCTCGCCGAGGCTTCGGTGGAGCGGCTGCGGCCCGGCCCGATCCGTACGGCTCTGGGTGTCGGCGCCCTCGTCGGTGGTGGGGTCCTCACCGGCGTCTCCGCCAGCTCTTCGGGGGACGACGCGGCCGGGGCCGCGCTCGGCGTCGTCATGCTCTTCATGCTCGCCGTCGCGCTGCTCGGCCCGCTGGTGGCGCGGCTGTGCGCGGGGATCTTCGGCCTCCCGCTTCGCGGCGCGGGCCCGGCCGCCCAGCTCGCGGCCGCCAACTCCCGTACCAACGCCCGCCGTCTCGCTTCCGCGATCACCCCGATCGTGCTCGCCATGGCCTTCGCCTCGACCCTCGTCTTCATGCACACGAGCGAAAACCGGGCCGCCGACAAGCAGTTGCGTGCGGGTATCACCGCGGACCACGTGGTCACGGACCCGGCCGGGCTCCCCGTGGACGCGGTGGCGCGTGCCGCCCGAACACCGGGCGTCGAGGCGGCCGTCGGCCTGCTGAACACCCAGGTGCTGGTGCCGATCGGTTCCGGCGAGTTCAAGTCGCTCCAGGGCGCGGTGACCCAGGGCGTCAGCGGCTCGAGTGCCGAACTTGAAGCGGTCCAGGACCTGGACGTACGCGAAGGCAGCCTCAGCGGGCTCGGCGAGGACCGCATCGCCATCGACAAGACCCTGGCGAACTCGGCGGACATCGGCGTCGGCGACCGGCTGCCGCTCTACCTCCCGGACGGCACCGAGGCCCGCCCCGAGGTCGTCGCGGTCTACGGCCGCGGCCTCGGCCTCGGCACGGTCACCATGGACCGGGCGTCCCTCGCCGGCCACGTCACCTCGGGCCTCGACAGCACGCTGCTGATACGCGGCGGATCGGAGAGGTCGCTCAGCGCCCTGGGCAAGGTGACCGATGCCTCCAGCTACGCGACCGAGAAGAACCTGGACGCGCAGCTGGGCGCCTGGATGAACAACACCATGGCCGCGATCCTCGGCGGCTTCGCCGCCATCGCCGCCGCCAACACCCTGGTGATGACGGTCCTGGACCGCCGCCGCGAACTGGGCGCCCTGCGCCTGGTCGGCTCCACCCGGCGCCAGGTCCTGATGATGCTCGGCTGGGAGAGCCTGCTGGTCTCCGTGGCGGGCCTGGTCATCGGGTCCGCGATCGCCGCGGCCACACTGATCCCCATGATGCGCGGCATGACCGGCGAGGCCCCCTATGCGCCCCCGCTGCTGTACGGCTCCTTCGCGGCCGCCGGCATGGGTCTGGCCCTGCTCGCGGTGACCCTGCCGGCGTGGGCGGCGCTGCGGCGCAGGTGGTAGCGCCCGCAGAGCGGCGGAAGCCGCCGCCCTCATCCGCCGCCCGTGGGGCCGACCGCCCATATCGGTGACGCGCTGCACCAACGGTGCTGTGGCCGTGCTGCGCGAGGCGGACAGCCTCGGGATCACCCACATCGACACCAGCGACGCCTACGGACCACGCTTCACGAACGAGCTGATCGGTGAAGCGCTGCATCCTTACCCGGAGCCGCTGTTCATCGCCACCAAGGTGGGTGCGACCCGCGACGCGCAGGGCGGCTGGCCCACGGCCCGGCGCCCCGAAGACCTGCGCAAGCAGGTCCACGAGAACCTCGGTTCCCTGGGCGTCGATACCCTCGACCTGGTCAACCTGCGCATGGGCGACACTCAGGGCCCTCAGCCCGGCTCGATGGCCGAAGCATTCGAGACGCTCGCGGACCTCCAGCAAGAGGGACTGATCCGTCACCTCGGCGTCAGCAACGTCACCGGGAAGCAGGTCGCTGAGGCGCGCAGCATCGCCCCGATCGTGTGCGTGCAGAACATGTACAACCTCGCCCACCGCCACGACGACGACCTCGTAGATCACCTCACCGCCGATGGCATCGCCTACGTGCCGTTCTTTCCCTTGGGAGGCTTCACACCGCTACAGTCCGAGGCCCTCTCGCAAGTCGCGAACCGGATGGAGGCCTCGCCTGTGTCGGTCGCGCTGGCATGGCTGATGCAGCGCTCGTCGAACATCCTGCTCATCCCCGGCACTTCCTCCACCGCTCACCTACGCGAGAACATCGCAGGCGCCGGCCTCTCCCTCTCAGCCGAGGATGTGGCCGAACTGGACGGCATAGGCCACTGAACGACACGCAGGTCACCGGCCCGGACCGGACTGTCGGGCGGGCCGGAGGAAGATGCCCGCGATGTGAAGTCCGGCCGCGAAGTAGACGGTGGCGGTCTTCTCGCAGGGGGTGGCAATGCCGCGCCACTGCTTCCAGCGATTGATGCACCGCTCGACAGTGTTGCGTTGCTCGTAGGCCTCGCGGTCGAAGGCGGGCGGTGTGCCACCGGCCGGTCCGCGCCGCCGCCTGTTCACCCCCGGCTGGCGCGTGGGATGCCTGCCCGGGCCGCGCGAGGTGGTGGACGCCTCGGCTCACGTGCGGTGGACCGTCAGTGGCTTGAACAACACCGTGGCCCCGCCCCGCCGGACCCGGGTACGCGTCGCCGACTGGAACCACCACAACACGCGGACCCGTACCCCGTCGTGGCCGTCGACCACGAGAGCAGATCCCGCCTCTCCTCCACCCCCTACCGCAGTAGCACATCCCGGTCGGCTCCTGGGTATGACGCCTGGCCCCCAGCCGTCCCCGCACTCTGTACCTCGTCGCCCCGGACCACCGGTGACACCTCCAACCCGTACCCCCGTTCAACCGATCAAGTAAGTCGAGAATCCAGACTTGGCACCGCCGAGGTTGCCCGCGACGGCGCCGCCCCAGGAAGAACGCGGACCCGCCGAATCAGCCGACTCGACCGTACGAGCGGGTGATCTCAGCGCCGGGGACATCGCCGGCGGTGACCGCATGACCCTCGTGCTCGTGCACGGCGACGGGAGCGACGGGTGTGCGGGGGCGACGGCCCGCCACCTGGTTTCCCCGACGGAGCCGACGACGGCCAGGCCGGGCGGAAGCGCCACGCATGCGGCCGGCCCCCTTGCTCGCTCGGTCCCAAGAGAAAGGACGCGCATGATCACAACCCTCGCCCCTCCGGTCCGTATGGGGAAGGCCGCTGTCGTAGCCCTCGGCATGCTGGCGGTCTCCACCGGCGCCCTGGAATCGGTCGTGGCGCCGACACTCCCGCTCCTGCAACGCGAGCTGGACATGAGTCCGTCCGAAGGGGCGCTCCTCAACATCGTGCTCGCCATCACCGGCACGCTCATCACACCGCTCGCGGGCAAGCTCGGCGACCGCTACGGCGGGAAGCGGGTCCTGATCCGGCTGATGGCGGTGGTGTCGGTCGGCGGCCTGGTGTCCGCCCTGGCGCCCAACCTGCCCGTGCTCGTCGCCGGCCAGATTCTTCAGGGGGCGATGGTGGGCGCGCTGCCCCTGTCGTTCATCGTGGTGCGCAAACACCTCCCCTCAGGAGCGTCGAAGGCCGCCATCGGGCTGGTCAGCGGAATGTTCGTAGGCGGCTCCATGGTGGGCCTGCTGTCGGCCGGGCCAGTGGCCGAAGCGTTCTCCCGGCACTGGATGTTCGCGGTGCCGACCTTCGCGGTCATCGGGTTCACCGTGCTGGTGAACAGGCTGATGCCCTCCGATCCGCCGGGCCGGCAGGACGACGCCGGGATCGACTGGTCCGGCCTGCTTCTCCTGAGCGGGATCCTGGTCACCCTCCTGTTCGTGTTCGCGCTGGCGCCGGAGGCAGGCTCGCAGCCACTCGTGTTCGTCGCCCTCATCGCGGTGCTGGCCGCTCTCGTGGCCGGATGGACGGCCGTTGAACGTCGCTCGGCCGCGCCGATGGTCGATCTGCGCATGCTGGCAAGGCCAGTGATCTGGAAGTCAGGTGTGGTGACGTTCGTGATATGCCTCGGCACCGCCATGGGGGTGTATCTCGTTCCGCAGCTGCTCGCCGTGTCCGGCGACGGATACGGTTTCGAACTCGGCGCCACCGAGATCGGTTTCGTCCTCCTGCCCGGCGCCGTCGCGGCGACGCTGGCCGGACCGCTCGGCGGAATCGGGGAACGGCGCTTCGGCTCGCGTGCCGTGGTCGCCACCGCGGCCGTCCTGATGGCCACCGCCCTGCTTGCGCTGTCGGCCGCGCACTCCGAGGTCTGGCACATCGCCGCCGGCAAGGCACTGATCGCGCTCGCCAGCGGCCTGTGCGTCACAGCCATGGTGACGAGCATCGCCTCTTCCGCCGATGAAGGCGACACCGGCATCGCCACCAGTCTGGTCCTGGTGACGCGCGTGCTGGGCTCCGCCGTGGGCGGGATGCTCGGCGGCGCGCTCCTCACCGCAGGCACCCCCTCGGAGTCCGAGGTCCCGGCCGAATCGGCCTTCACCACCGGCTTCCTCGTCGCCGGCGTCGTCGCGCTGCTGTCCCTACTTGTCGTCCGAACCATGAGCAAAGGAGTCAAGGAATGACGTTCACCGGCCACCTGACGGGTACTCGTACTACCACCCTCAGGCCCACGGTCCTCATATCCGGGGCCAGTATCGCCGGCCCAGTCCTCGCGTTCTGGCTGAACCGCTACGGATACGCGGTCACGGTGGTGGAGAAGGCAAGCGCGCCGCGCCGCGGTGGCTACCCCATCGATGTGCGCGGCACCGCGCTGGAAGTCGTCCGGAGAATGGGGATCCTGCCCCAGCTGCGTGAGGCGCACATCGACCTGCGTCGACTCACCTTCTTCGAAGGGGACGGCAGCGAGGTCGCATCGCTCCACCCGCACAGCGTCACCGGCGGTGTAACCGGACGGGATCTGGAAGTGCGGCGCGGGGACCTCACCGACGCTCTGTACACCGCGGTCCGTGACGACGTGGAGTTCGTCTTCGACGATTCCATCGACACCCTGAGCCAGTCCGGCCACGGAGTGGACGTCACCTTCCGCGGGGGCGGCAGGCGTACCTTCGACCTGGTCTTCGGCGCGGACGGCATGCACTCGCGTACCCGGGAGATGCTGTTCGGCCCCGAAGACCGGTTCCATCACTACCTCGGCTACTGCTTCGCCGTGTTCACCATGCGCAACACCCTCGGACTCTCGCACGAGGCCGTGATGTGGAACTCTCCGGGCAGGGCCGCAGCCCTCTACGCCGTGGACGACGACGAAGTGCATGCCTTCCTCAACTTCGCCCAGCCTCACCCGCCGTTCGAGGCGTTCCCGGATCTGCGAGCCCAGCGTGACCTGATCACCGCGGTCTTCGCCGACGCCGGATGGGAGGTCCCGGGCATGCTGGCCGCCCTGCATCACGCGGACGACGTGTTCTTCGACGCGGTCAGCCAGATCCGCATGCCCCGGTGGTCCAACGGCAGGGTCGCGCTGGTGGGCGACGCCGCGTGGGCGCCGTCCTTTCTCACCGGACAGGGGACCAGCCTCGCCCTCGTCGGCGCGTACATGCTCGCCGGTTCCCTGGCCAACTGGGGCAACGCCGCGAGCTTCGCCGCCTACGAGGACTCCACCCGTGACTTCGTGACCATGAATCAGGCCCTTGTCGGCAACGGTGGCGCCACCCTCTTTCCGACCACGCCGCAAGCCTTGGCCGAACGCAACGACAGGCTGCGCACACTCCGTGCCATCCCTTCCGGGGAGGGACGACCGGCCCATTCGGCCCTCGTCCTGCCCAGTTTCACACCATGACGTGACCATGAGTACCGCTCGGTACACAGGGGACACGGCCTCGGTGTCGGAGCGATCTTCAATCCTGGCGCATCCATGGAAAATGGTGGAATGCCTCAAGGGAACCACGGCTCGGCACGCGATCTCGACCTGACGATGGTGGGCCGAGAATCCGAGACCGCAGAAATCGTGCGGCGCGTCGCCGCTGACCGGTGTCACAGCGAGGTGTTGATCCTCACGGGCGAACCCGGGGCCGGCAAGAGCGTGCTGCTCGACTTCGCGGCCGACCGCGCGCAGCGCGAGGGCAGCCGGGTACTGCGAGCGGTCGGCAGCGAGTCCGAGGCACACCTTGGGTTCGCAGGCCTTCATCAGATGCTCCGCTCGGTACTCGGCGAACTGGACAGCCTGCCACCGCGGCAACACTCCGCGCTCCGGGCGGCCCTGGGTCTGGGCGAATGCGCCGAGGCCCCTGACGGCATGCTCGTCGGTCTCGCGGTTCTCACCTTGCTGTCGGAGCTGGCGGAACCGGCGCCGCTGCTCGTGGTGGTCGATGATGCCCAGTGGATCGACCGCGCGTCGTTGGACGTCCTCTCCTTCGTGGCCCGGCGCATGGACAGCGAACCCGTCACGCTGCTGGTGGGTGTGCGCGCCGCGGCCGCGCTGCCCGGGCTCGACAAGGGATTCGAGCGTCTCGACATCGGTCCTCTGAGCGGTGAGGCAGCCAACCGGTTGCTCGACCGACAGCCGACGCCACCGGTTGGTCGGACCCGAGTGCGAATTCTGCAGGAGGCGGCCGGAAATCCGCTGGCCCTGGTGGAACTCGCCCGTGCCACCGCGTCCCGGCGGCCCGAGGGCGGCAGCGTGGAGGGCCCGCTGCCCGTCACCGACCGGTTGGAGCGGATCTTCGCGCAGCACGCACAGTGCCTGCCGGAAGCAACTCGCCGCCCCCTCCTGCTGCTCGCAGCCGGTGATGCGGCGGACACGCCCGCTGCCCATCGGGGGCTCCCCCAGGCCGACGACAAGACGTGGGCGCCCGCGGAGCAGGCCGGCCTCGTACGCCAAGACGGCTCCCGGATCTCCTTTCGTCACCCGCTCATCCGCTCGGCCGTCTACCATGCGGCGTCCTTCGAGGAACGCAGGCAAGCGCATCTGGCTCTCGCCGAGCTGCTGAGCGGGGAGCCCGACCGCCGTGCCTGGCACCTCGCCGCCGCGACCACACGTCCCGACGCAGACGTGTCGGCCGCCCTGCGGCAGACGGCCGACCGGGCCCGGCGCCGGGGCGGCTACGCGGCCGCTGCCGCCGCTTTGGAGCGCGCCGCGGAGCTGAGCCCGAGCCCCGCGGGCCAGGCTCGGCTGCTGACCGAGGCCGCCGTCACGGCCGTCTTCACCGGTCAGCTCGGCTGGGTGGAACGCCTCGCCGCCGAGGTCCGGGGGCGCAGTGACGATCCGGCGTTGATCAGCAGGGCGTCGTTGGCCACCGGGTCACTCATGACCCTGCGTCGGCACCATGCGGCGGCCTTCGCCCTGCTGTCGCGCATCGCCGAGGAGGCCGCGGCCACCCGGTCGCCCCGCCTGCTGGAGGCGCTCGCCGCGGCGGCGGTGGTCCGCTACTACTCGGGCGAGGAGTCCCAGCGACAACAGATCGAAAGCCTGTTCACCACTGTGCCGGACTCCACCGCCAGGGGTGTCCTGCGCGCCTGGGTGCCGGCCGTCTCCGACCCTCACGGTGCGGGAGCCGCCCTCGTCCCGGCGCTGCCGGGACTGATTGCTGAGACCAAGGACGACGCCGACAGTCTCACCGCGCTCGCCATCGTGGCGTGGATCTTGGACCAGACCGCCCTGGCTGCCAAGACCTTCGACGAGGCGTTCGACCGGTGGCAGGCCCGCGGCTCGCTGCCGGACGGTCTGGGATGTGCCGTCGGCTGGGCCTATCTGGAGCAGGGGCGGTGGGCTGAGGCCCGTTCGGTGGCCGCCGAGATCTTGGCGGTGGCGTCAGTGGGAGGGCTGGACCATGCCGAGGCGTGTGCGCATGTGCTCGACGCCACGGTGCTCGCGCTGCTCGGTGAGCCGGCCGAAGCGCGACGGGTTGCCGAGCGGGCGCTGGTCCTCGTCGACCCGCTGGAGAGCCGCTCCGTCGCGGTCTTCGCACGCCGGGCCCTGGGCCTGGCGGCAGTGGCCGAGGGCGACTACGACACCGCGTACGCGCAGTTCCGCTCCGCCTTCACCGACGACGGCGGCCCGGTTCACTACCACGTCTCCTACACGGTCCTGGCCGATCTCGCCTCGGCGGCCGTCCGCCGAGGCCGACGGGAGGACGCCGCCGAACTGCTGGAGCGATCGGCGCGGCGCCTGGGCACAGGCATGTCTGCACGGATCGCCGCACTACTCGACCGGGGCCGCGCTCTGCTCGCCGAGCCGGAGCACGCAGAACGGTGCTTCCAGGCCGCACTGGCGGACGACACGGGCGAGCAATGGCCGTTCGAACGGGCGCAGACTCGGCTGGAGTACGGCGAATGGCTCAGGAGACAGCGGCGCGTCGCCGACGCCCGCCCGCTGCTGATCACGGCACTCGACACCTTCCAACGACTCGGCGCGCGGCCCTGGATCGAGCGGGCGAAGGCGGAACTCCGAGCCGCCGGCATCGAAGCCGTTGGCAGCGTGGTGCCCAGTGCCTTCACCGAACTGAGCCCTCAGCAGCAGCAGATCGTCCGACTCGCCGCCCGCGGCCTGACGAACCGCGAGATCGGAGAGAACCTCTTCCTCTCGCCCCGCACGGTCGGCTCCCACCTCTACCGGGTCTTCCCCAAACTGGGCATCACCGCCCGGTCACAGCTCCGCGATCTGATCGAGGTCTCCCTGTCGGGCACCCGCACCTGAGACGGCTGCGTCCGCCGCCGCAACAGTTCCGGCCCGCAGGCCGAGAACTGCCCCAAGGCGGGCGCAGTCGCACCCGGGAGCAGTGCTCATGACTGCTCGATCCCCTTCGGGAGGGCATGCGAGGGGGACCGCCTCGACCGCCACCTGATCGCGCGTGCGGGGACCGCGCTGTCCAGGTGCAGTCACGTGACGCATACCGCGCCGCGCCCGGCAAGACGCACCATGGCTGAGCAGGGTCGTCCACGAACGGACGCGTACCGTACGGCCCGTTTCCACCGGCGAGGCCTCCAGGGGCCGCTGTCCGCTGTCCGCTGTCCGCTGTCCGCTGTCCGCAACCAGCCTCGGCGGTGGGATCGACCCGAGCAGAAGACGCCGCGACCGCGGTCACGGCGCCACCGGTGCACGGCCCCGGCAGGGGCGCAGCACCCCGTATCCGTCATGAGCAGATGCTCATCCGCGTCCAGCCCGCGCCTGCGGCCCGAGCACGCGGAATCGATCGAACTGGAGAGAACGCGTGGACACCATCACCCTGGGCGACGTCACCGTGACCCGAGTCCGGGAGTACTACGGCCCCGTCGGCATGACGCCCGAGGCGTTCGTCCCGGAGAGCCCGGCCCGGGCGTGGGACACGCACCGCTCCTGGCTGGTGCCGGACTTCCTGGACGCCGAGACCCGCATCGTCAACACCGCCATCCAGACCTGGGTCCTGCGCAGCGAGGGCAGGACCATCCTGGTCGACACCGGCGTCGGCAATCACAAGGACAGGCCGTACGCGCCGGTGTGGAGCCGCCTGGACACCGACTTCCTGGGCAATCTCGCTCGCGCCGGGGTGCGCCCCGAGGACGTCGACATCGTGATCAACACCCACCTGCACGTCGACCACGTCGGCTGGAACACCTACCTCGACGGCCGGACATGGGTACCGACGTTCCCCAACGCCACCTACCTCATGGCGAAGGCGGACTTCGATTACTGGAACCCCGACAACGAGATCAAGACACTACTCGGCCGCGGCAACCAGAACGTCTTCGAGGACAGCGTCGCCCCCGTGCACGCGGCCGGCCTCACCCTGCTGTGGGAGGGCAGCCACCGCATCGACGCCAACCTGCGTCTCGACCTCGCCCCCGGCCACACCCCCGGCTCATCGGTGCTGCGGTTGGAGTCCGGCTCCGACCGCGCCCTCTTCGTCGGCGACCTGATGCACAGCCCGATCCAGATCCACGAGCCCGACGCCAACAGTTGCTTCTGCGAGGACCCCGCCGAAGCCCGCGCCACCCGTCACAAGCTCCTGGGCTCGGCGGCCGACAGCAACGCCCTCGTCTTCCCCGCGCACCTCGGCGGTCACGGCGCCGCCGAAGTCGTCCGTGCAGGCGGCAAGTTCGCCGTCAAGGGCTGGGCGCCCTTCTCCACGTACACCGAGCAGGTCTGAGGCCCGCGGAAGGAAAGACGAGAAGGACACACGAGATGAACCAGCACGCCGCCCCCGTCGTGACCACCACGCAGGGCACCGTTCGCGGCCTGCGCCGGGGCCGCACCCTCACCTTCCAGAACATCCCGTACGCCGCCCCGCCCCGCGGCGCCGCCCGGTTCGCCCCGCCGCGCCCGCACGCACCGTGGCAGGGCGTACGGGACGCCACCGCGCCGGGACCCACCGCCCCGCAGGCCGAACGCAGGCTCGGCGACATCGACATGACCCCCTACTTCGGCACCGGCTGGAGCCGCGGCGAGGACTACCTCACCGTCAACGTCTTCACGCCCGCTACCGGGGCCGCCGACCTGCCGGTCATGGTCTTCGTCCACGGCGGCGGCTTCGTCGCCGGATCGACGCGGGCCACCCTGTACGACGGCTACGCCTTCGCCCGCGACGGCGTCGTCCTCGTCACCCTCAACTACCGGCTCGGCATCACCGGGTTCCTCGACCTCCCCGGGGCGCCCGCCAACCGCGGCCTGCTCGACGTCGTCGCCGCGCTGCGCTGGGTGCGGGAGAACGTCGCAGCCTTCGGCGGCGACCCGCACAACGTCACCCTCTTCGGCCAGTCGGCCGGGGCGACCGTCGTCGGCGGTGTCCTCGCCACCCCCGAGGCCGCCGGGCTGTTCCACCGCGCGATCGTGCAGAGCGGCAGCGGCCTGGGCGCGTTCACGCCCGAGCAGGCCGCCCGCGTCACCAGGGCCGCGGGCGAGGCCCTGGGCATCGAGCCCTCGGCCGGTGCCTTCGCCGGCATCCCCGACCAGCGGCTCGTCGAGGCGGCCGGCAAGCTCACGAGCATCGATCTGCGGACCGGGACCCACGGCGACCCGCTGATCGGCCTCAGCCCCTTCAGTCTGGTCCTGGACACCCAGCCCGCCGTGTCCGTCGCCGCCGGCGGCGCCGCCGGTGTCGACCTGCTCGTCGGCACCAACACCGAAGAGGGGAACCTCTACCTGGTCCCGGTGGGCAAGTACGCCACCTCGACCGCCACCGACGTCGACGAGGCCGCCGCACGCTCGCACCCCGACCCGGCGCGGCTCGTCGAGACCTACCGCGCCTCACGCCCCGGGGCGCCCTTCGCTGAACTGCGCTCCGCCATCATGGCCGACGCCCTGTTCGGCGTGGGCAGCCGTGCTCTGGCCGACGCCCATGCCACCCACTCGCGGTCGGCCACCTACGCCTACGAGTTCGCTTGGCGCTCGCACGCCCTGGGCGGAGAACTCGGCGCCACCCACGGGGTCGAACTGCCCTTCGTCTTCGACCTCGTCGACCGGGCCGAACTCCGCGGCCCCGACGCACTGCTCGGCCCCGACCAGGCCCCCGCGGATCTCGCCACCCGCGTCCACGAGACCTGGATCCGGTTCGCCCGGACCGGCGACCCCGGCTGGGATCGGTACGACACCGGCCGCCGGGCCACCATGCGCATCGACACCGAGTGGACCCAGGTCGACGACCCCCGCGGCCAGGAAAGACAGGCCTGGACCTGATCCCCCGACCAGCTGACCGCACCGTGCAGTTGATCCCAGACGCCGGCCTCGTTCCAGGCCGCCAGGCGCCGCCGGCAGGTCATGCCCGAGCCGAAGCCGAGCTCCTTTCGCCACGACCTGAGCCACAAATCCGGACGTGGGTACGGAGCGTGCAGCCGCGGCCGCCGACATGCGCGATTTCGTCAGGCGTCGGCGAGGAGGGGGTCGTACGCGGTGTTCTGGCGGCGGCCGGACATGAAGGAAAGGAAGTCGCCCACGAAGGCGCTGCGGTCGTAGGTGCCGTCGGTGGTGGTGAGGTCGCGGTGGAAGGCGGTGCGGAAGAGCGCCCGGTGTTCGTCCGCGTTGATGGTCCCGCTGCCGTCCTTGTCGGTGGCGTCGAAGAGCACCTCTGCGACGCGGATGAGCGCGGGACCGGCGAGGGAGGGTACGGCAGCGGCGTACTCGTCGGCGCTGACACGGCCGTCACCGTCCGTGTCGAGGGCGGCCTGGAGCTCGCGCCACCAGGCGGAGAAGGCGTCATAGAGCCGGGTCTCCTCGGGTTCGTCCAGGTCAAGGCGGGTGGCCAGTTCGCGTGCCATCGCGGCGAGGTCAGGCCAGTCGAGGTGGCCGTTACCGGTCTGGTCCAGCACCTGACGGAAGAACTCCTCCGCCGAGCGCCGGCCTTCTGCCGCCGTCGAGGTGGCCGGGGCCGGGCCGGGGTCCGTGTCACCGCTCAGTGGCGTGAGGAGGCGGAGCAGGGCCGATGCCCGCTTCATGCGGGCGCGCAGCGCGGTCACGGTCCGGGCGCGGGGGTCGTCGCTGTCGGGCGAGAGGGAGAGGGCCTCGATGATGGTTTCGGCGTTGATCCAGCCCTCGGGCAGGAAACGGGTGAGCCCGGCGGCGAGGTAGGCGCCCTGCATGAGGGTCGGGGCGCCGGGCATCTCGGGCAGGCCGGCCCTGCGCCGATAGGCCTCGGGAAGGGAGGCGACGGTGATCGCGCCGAGGAGCGGACCGACGACGGCCCGGCCGGCCGCCCACAGTGTCGGCGCGCCGTCGAGCAGTGCCGGGGCGGGCAGGTGGTCGAAGAGCCGGTAGAGGATGATGCGGGCTGCCTCGGTGTTCTCCAGCTCCTCCTCGACGACCCTGTCGAAGTACCGCCAGAAGTCGTGCAGGTCCTCGGGGAGTTCCCCGGCGTCACCGTCGAGCGCGGCGAGGAAGTCGCGGTACTCGGCGTACATGCGCTCCATGGTGTCCTGGTCGAGCGGCTGACCGCTCAGTCGGCACATGGTGACGGCGCTCTCGAAGAGGGTGGCGACCACCCAGGCACGGGTCGCACGGTCCATGGCGTCGTAGGCACGGCCGCGGGTGTCGGAGCCGCTCATGCGGGCGTGCAGCCTGTTGAGCCGGGCGGCCTCCCGTTCACGTACCGCTGGATCGGCAGCGAACATGCGCCGCATGCTGAGGAAGGTGTTGCGCAGTCGGCGCCAGGGGTGGGCGACGAAGGTGGAGTTGTCGGCGAGGGCGGCGCCGATCTGCGGGTGGGCGGCCTCCAGCACGGTGGCGCGGATCATGGCCAGCGCCCAGCGCGGGTCGTCGAAGAAGGCGCTGAACTGCGATTCCGGGGCGAACAGGGGAGTCTCGTCGGCTGTTCCCGTGGTTCCAGTCGTCATGACGGGTCTCCGTTCGTCTGGGGCGGGACGCCGCCGAAGCGGCGGTCACGGCGCCGGTAGGTGTGCAGGCAGGTGAGGAAGTCAGGGGCCCGGAAGTCCGGCCACAGCACGTCGGGGAAGACCCACTCGGCGTAGGCGACCTGCCAGAGCATGAAGTTGGAGATGCGCTGCTCGCCGGAAGTGCGGATGACGAGGTCGACGTCAGGGGCGTCGGGAAACGGCAGGTGGTCCGCGAAGAGCCGCTCGGTCACATCGTCGGCGGGTGTCCCGTTGCGAATCAGCGACTTGGCGGCCTCGACGATGTCTCGGCGTCCCCCGTGGTCGAAGGCGACGGTGAGCGTCATCCTCTGGTTGTCGGCGGTCAGCCTCGCCAGATCGTCGAAGTCCCGGGTCAGCTCCAGGGGGATGCGCGGGTCGACGGCCCCGAGGAAGCGGCAGCGAATGCCGCGGGCGAGGAGCAACGGTGCGTGCTTGCGCACCACCCGGCGCACCAGACGCATCAGGTAGTCGACCTCGGCGCCGGGGCGGTTCCAGTTCTCGGTGGAAAAGGCGTACAGGCTGAGCCACTCGACCCCGGCCGATCGCGCCGCCTCGATGATGTCGATGACGGTGGTTTCGGCTGCCCGATGGCCCGCCGTTCGGGGAAGCGAACGCCGCTGAGCCCAGCCCATCGTGAGGTGATCGACGCGATCGCTTTCAAGTTCCAGACCGGTACCCAGTGGGTGCACCTGCCGGAGAAGTACGGCAACTGGCGGGGCGTCTACAACCGGCTGCGGATGTGGGCCGTCGACGGCACGTGGGAGCGGGTGTTCACCGCCCTGGTGGCCCAAGCCGACGCGGACGAAGACGTCAGCTGGGCCGTCTCGGTGGACTCCACAATCGTGCGGGCCCACCAGCATGCGGCCGGGGCCCGTAAAAGGGGGCCCCGGCCGGCGAGCCGGACGATCACGCCATCGGCCGGTCCCGCGGCGGACTGACCACGAAGATCCACCTCGCGGCCGACGGCCGGTGCCGGCCGCTGGTATTCGTCCTCACCGCCGGACAGGCCGGAGGTGCACCCGCCTTCACGGACGTCATGGCACGCCTGCGTGTTCCCCGCCCTCTTGGACGGCCCCGCACCAGGCCGGACCTGGTCCTGGCCGACAAGGCGTACTCCTCCCGCGCGATCCGCGGCCACCTGCGCAGACGCGGCATCCGCGCGGTGATCCCGGAACGGGCCGACCAGCAGGCCAACCGGCGGCAGCGCGGACAGGCAGGCGGCAGGCCGCCGGCCTTCGACCGCGAGGCGTACAGGCAGCGCAACACCGTCGAACGGTGCATCAACCGCCTGAAGCAGTGGCGCGGCATCGCCACCCGCTACGAGAAGACCGCGACCATCTACCTCGCCGGACTCCACATCGCAGGCATCTTCCTCTGGTCCGCCCGCTGATCCAAACGAAACGGCCTAGTAGTGCTTCGTTACGTGGGGTGATCTCGCCTGGTGGTGGGCATCTCTCCGGTATGAGGCTGGGGGAGGTGGAACGGCTCCGGGGTGAGTTATCGGAGTTCGTTGCCGATGTGTTCGCCTCGTTGCCGCGGCGGGATCAGCGGCGGTGGGGCGCGTGTTGTCTGCGGGGTCTGATGCTGGACGGCCGGCGCAAATCGATCCAGCCGATGGCCGAGCGGCTGCCGGACGGGAACATGCAGGCCCTGCAGCAGTTCGTGAACCAGTCGCCGTGGGATCCGCTGCCGGTGCGGCGGCGGATCGCCGAGCGGCTGTCCGAGGCGATCACGCCTGAGGTGTGGGTGATCGACGATGTGTCGTTTCCCAAGTGCGGCACCGCGTCGGTGGGGGTGGCCCGGCAGTACTGCGGGGCGGTCGGCAAACGGGCGAACTGCCAGGTCGCGGTCAGCGTCCATGCCGCCACCGACACCGCGTCCTGCCCGCTGGACTGGGAGTTGTATCTGCCGCGTGAGTGGACGGATGAGCCAGACCGCTGCCGCAGGGCCGGAGTCCCCGACGACGTCGTCCACCAGGAGAAGTGGCGTCTGGCGCTCGGCCTGCTCGACACGCTCGGCGAGTGGCAGCTGAAGGCGCCGGTCGTGGTCGCCGATGCCGGCTACGGCGTCAGCACGCCCTTCCGGCTCGGTCTCCAGGAGCGAGGGCTGTCCTATGTCCTGGCGTTGACCGGGAAGGAAGTCGCTCACCCGGAGAATGCCGAGCCGCACCAGCCCGCTTATGGCGGGCTCGGTCCGCCGACGCTGCCCCGCTATCGCACTCCACCGCGGGCCGTCTCGGTCCTCGCAGCCGAGGCCGGTGCCGGCCGGTTCACCGAGGTGACCTGGCGCCAGGGCAGCAAGGGCGCGATGACCTCACGGTTCGCGGTACTGACGGTCCGGCCTGCGGGCAAGCAGTCCCTGGCCGCAGCCCAGAAGGCGGGCGGCGGCCGCAACCGGTGGGACGGCGTCCTGCCCACCCGGACACTCCTGGTCGAATGGCCGGACGGCCAGGACACTCCGACCGGCTACTGGATCTCGAACCTGTCCGCCACCACACCGGTCACCGACCTGGTGCGGTGGGCAAAGATGCGCTGGCGGATCGAGCACGACTACCGCGAACTCAAGCACGGCCTGGGTCTGGACCACTTCGAGGGTCGCACCTGGCGCGGCTGGCACCACCACGTCACCCTCGTCACCGCCGCCCAGGCATTCCTCACCCTCCGGCGGCTCGACCCAAAAGTCCGCACACCGGCCTGACCCTCTACCAGGTCCTCGATCTCCTCCAGGACCTGTTGAGGTGCTGGACCGGTGCATGCACCACCTGCGGACAACCTCTACCCAACCCGCGAAGCCGCCGCAGACAAGGCAGAACCTAACGAAGCACTACTAGTAGTGCTTCGTTACGTTGGGTGATCTCGCCTGGTGGTGGGCAGTCTCTCCGGTATGAGGTTGGGGGAGGTGGAACGGCTCCGGGGTGAGTTGGCGGGGTTCGTTGCCGATGTGTTCGCCTCGGTGCCGCGGCGGGATCAGCGGCGGTGGGGTGCGTGTTATCTGCGGGGTCTGATGCTCGATGGCCGGCGGAAGTCGGTCCAGCCCATGGCCGAGCGGCTGCCGGACGGGAACATGCAGGCTCTGCAGCAGTTCGTGAACCAGTCGCCGTGGGATCCGCTGCCGGTCAGGCAGCGGATCGCCGAGCGGCTGTCCGAGGTGTGGGTGGTCGACGACGTGTCGTTCCCCAAGTGCGGCAAGGCGTCGGTGGGTGTGGCCCGTCAGTACTGCGGGACGTTGGGCAAGCGGGCGAACTGCCAGGTCGCGGTCAGCGTCCATGCCGCCACCGATACCGCGTCGTGTCCGCTGAACTGGGAGTTGTATCTGCCGCGTGAGTGGACGGACGCACCGGACCGCTGCCGCCGGGCAGGGGTCTCCGACGGCGTCGTCCACCAGGAGAAGTGGCGTCTGGCGCTCGGCCTGCTCGATAGCCTGACCGACTGGCGGTTGAAGGCGCCGGTGGTGGTTGCCGATGCCGGCTACGGCGTCAGCACCCCCTTCCGGCTCGGCCTCGAGAAGCGAGGACTGTCCTACGTGCTGGCGCTGACCGGCAAGGAAGTCGCCCACCCGGAGGATGCCGAGCCGCACCAGCCCGTCTACGGCGGGCTCGGGCCGCCGACCCTGCCCCGCTACCGCACCCCACCACGAGCCGTTTCCGCCCTTGCGGCGCAGGCCAGTGCCAGCCGGTTCACCGAGGTGCCCTGGAGGCAGGGCAGCAAAGGCATGATGACCTCACGGTTCGCGGTACTGACAGTGCGGCCCGCGGGCAAGCAGTGCCTGACCGCAGTCCAGGAGGCGGGCGGCGGCCGCAACCGGTGGGACGGCGTCCTGCCCGCCCAGACCCTGCTGGTCGAATGGCCGGACGGGCAGGATGCTCCGACGGGCTACTGGATATCGAACCTGCCCGTCACCACACCGGTCACCGACCTGGTGCGATGGGCGAAGATGCGCTGGCGGATCGAGCACGACTACCGCGAGCTCAAGCACGGCCTGGGCCTGGACCATTTCGAGGGCCGGACCTGGCGCGGCTGGCACCACCACGTCACCCTCGTCACCGCCGCCCAGGCTTTCCTCACCCTCCGGCGGCTCGACCCAAAAGTCCGCACACCGGCCTGACCCTCTACCAGGTCCTCGACGTTCTTCAGGACCTGCTGAGGTGCTGGACCGGTGCCTGCACCACCTGCGGACGCCCCCTGCCCGACCCTCGAAACCGCCGCAGACAGCACAGAACCTAACGAAGCACTATTAGGCACTGTCCGGCGGATCATGCTTCGGGGGCGAGGGTCCGGAGGTCGTAGAGGTAGGAGCGGTCGTCCTTGAAGCTGCGCCAGACTGTGGCCGGGGGTTCGGGGTGGTCATCGTGGCTGTTGAGAGGATGGGCGGTGACGAGGCCATCAGCGGTCTTGCAGTGCCAGCCCTCGGTCGGCGACCAGACGCACCACACGTTCCCGTCCGTTCGACGGTAGGCAGGACGGCCGTTGTGCTCGCCGTTCCGTTCGAAGTGGTAGCGGAGCCCGTCTGTGTGGCGCACGAAGGTGAAGGATGCGAGTGCCGTCATGCCTTCGGCAGTGTATGGGACGACGCTGGTGGCGGCTGAGCCGTTTGGGATGCAACCAGATGTAGGACACATCTCACGGGCGGAGCCAGAGCCGGATCGCGACGGTGACGGTGCCGCGGAAGGCACCGACGGCCCGCCAGACCCGGGGACGGGGATCTGGCGGACCGCCGGCCGCGACATCGCTCCTCGGCGGCTTCACAGCCCACGGCTCACACCGTCGCCTTTTCGCCCGGCGCGCTGGGCTGCTCCGCGCCGCCGGCGGCCACGTCCTTCTCGGTGCGCATCACCAGGAGCGTGACGAGCCCGCCGACGGCGGCGATGGCGGCGGCCGCGGTGAACGCCGCGCTGAAGCCGTCGGTCAGGGCGGGCAGGTCACCGAGTCGGCCGGCGCCCTGGGAGGTGGCCAGGGCGGTGAGGGCGGCCAGGCCGAGTGCCGAGCCGATCTGGTAGGTGGTGTTGACGATGCCGGAGGCCAGGCCCGCCTGCTCGGCCGGGGCGCCGGACATGGCCGCCATCATCGCCGGGATGTACGCCAGCGACATGCCGAGCGCGGCGACCAGTGAGGCGGGCAGCACGTCGACGAGGAAGGAGCCGCTGGGCTCGACGGCCGACAGCCACAGCAGGCCGACCGCGAGGACGAGCAGTCCGGCGCCGATCAGCGGCTTGGCGCCCAGGCGGGCGAGCAGCCGCGCGGTGATGGCGGTCATGAAGACCATGAGGAGCAGGGTCATCGGCAGCAGCGCCGCGCCGGAGGCGAATGCGCCGTAGCCGAGGACCTGCTGCAGGTAGAGGTTGAGGAAGTACCACATGGGGATCCACGCGGCGCCCAGCAGTGCCATGGCGAGGTTGGCCGAGCCGAGCCTCGGCACGCGCCAGATGCCCAGGGGCATCAGGGGCTGTCGGACGGTCTTTTGCAGGACGAAGAAGAGCGCCAGCAGAGTGGCAGCGCCGACGAGTTCGAGCACGGTCTGGGCGGCCCCCCAGCCGACCTCGGGAGCGCGGACCACCGCGAAGACGGCGAGGGCGAGGCCGGCGGTGACGGCGGCGGCGCCGAGCACGTCGATCGCTCCGCGGCGCGGGGCCACGGCAGGGAGCAACTTGGTCGCGGCGAGTGTGGCGACACCGATCGGGATATAGATGATGAAGACCCAGGGCCAGCTGAGCCATTCGGTGAAGACACCGCCGAGGAAGACGCCTGCGGTGCCGCCGGCCGGTGCCGCGGCGCCGTAGAGGGCCATGGCCTTGCCGAGTTCCTTCGGGTCGTGGGCGAACAGCGTCATGAGCAGGGTCATCGCGGCGGGGGCGATCAGCGCGCCACCGACACCCTGGACGGCACGGCCGACGACTTCCACCCACGCCGTCTGCGCGGCTGCGGCGACGACCGATCCGCCGATGAGCACGGCCCAGCCGGCGGTGAACACCCGGCGCGCGCCAAGCAGGTCGGACAGGCGACCGCCGAGGAGCAGCAGACCGCCGAAGGCGATGACGTAGGCGTTGAACACCCATTGCAAGTCGCCCTGGGAGAACCCGAGGTCATTCTGCATCTCGGGGAGCGCGACCCCGATGATCGAGGTGTCCATGATCACCATGAACTGGGCGGTGGCGAGCACGGCGAGCGCCCACCAGCGCTTGGGACTGACAGTTGGCATTGCCTTCCCCTTTGCGGCATCAAGTACGGACCCCCTGGTACCCCCTGGGGGTATGAGCTCCGGGGAAACATAACATACCCCCGGGGGGTATGGAATCGCGTGAGTGCGATGGACGCGAAGACCGGCGCCACACGGCCCGTCCCCTGTTCCTCGAGCGGCAGCGGTCAGCCGCGCAGGCGCCTCCGGGGAGGCCGCCTGCCGTCGTCGATCAACGTGCGCGGACGACGTCTTGGGTGACGGGCTCCGTCGTGCGGCAGGCTTGTACCGGATGTGCTGGAAACCCTTCGCGGGGGGGTGTTGCCACCTCACGGCCCGCGCCAGTCGCCCTCCGCGCACAGAGGACCCGGGCGATCTCCCTGCGCCGCCAGTTCAGCTGGCCCCTCGGCCGCAGCTTCTCCAGCAGTGCGTGCAGCCGGTCCCGGACACCGGCCTCGTTCCAGGCCGACAGGCGCCGTCGGCAGGTCACGCCCGAGCCGAAGCCGAACTTTGGGGGCAGGCACTCCCCGTGGATGCCCGTGTGCGGTGCGAACAGGATGCCGCACAGGGCCTGCCGGTCCGACGCCCGCGGCCTTCCCCCGGCCAGTCTCGGACCTGGCTTCGGCAGCAGCAGCTCGACCAGCGACCACAGTCCGTCCGACATGGTCCACGGCCTCGACCGACGGTTTCCCACAAGCCAGACCCACGAGACAGCGGGCCGACCGTCTGGTGATCAGCAGCTTCTGTCGGAGCCAGTCGTACGGCCATTTGCTAGTCGTGGGTATCAGTTGCTAGCTATGGTGGTGGGTATGGCAAAGCAGACGAACATCCGGCTTGACGATGACGTGAGGGCGGCCGCCGAGGCCCGGGCCAAACGCCGCGGCCTGAGCCTCCAGGGGTACGTGGCCGACCTCATCCAGGCCGACGTGAACCAGGCTCGGGCCGCTTTCATGGCCGGTGCTGCCTCCTTCCTGGCCGCGTACACGGAGCAGTTCGAGGCGGAGGTCGGCGAGGACCGGTACCCCGGGCTCCCGGACAAGTCGGCGGAGACGGCACCGAGGGACGCCGCGTGAACCTCCGCATCGATCTCGCCTGGATTCTGGCAGTGGCGCAGCAGATTCCGGGAGATCCCCAGGTCGTCGACTACGGCGTTCCCGTAGCGGCGGAAGCACGTCACCGGGCGGAGATCCTTGACCACGAGGTCTACCCCGGACCCCATCACAAGGCCGCGGCGCTGCTGTGCGAACTGGCGAGAAACCCGAGTCTGGAGATGCGCAACCTCCTTTTCGCGGCAACCGTCACCGCGGCCTACCTGTCGGCGTGCGGCCTTCCGGTGAGCCCCGGTCTGGATACCGTGCTCCCGCTGGCCCGCGCCGCCCGGGAGGGGCTTCCGGTGCGCGAGGTCGCCGCTCAGATCAAGACCTGGACGAGCTGACCCAGCGGCCCCCACTCGTCGCGCGGCAGCGAGCGCCTCGCCGGCCTTCGAGCCCCCGACGAGATGGGTCACCACCGCGCGGGTCCGGGAGCGGAGCTCGGAACAGCCTTCGCTGGTGCAGTGCTCCGCCTCCATCTGCTCAAGCACCTTCTGGAAGGACAGCAACGCAGCGCGGCCGAGACGACGCCCCAGCGCGGTCCGGGCCTCCTGCAGAAGGAGCTCCCTGGCCCCCGCGCCCTCGGCACGGCGGTGCAGAGCGGTGATCCGAGGAAGGACGTTGAGGTCGCCCAGGGTTCGGACGAGCTGTCGATCCGCCCATCTGCCGAGCACGGCTCGTCCGCCCTCTCCGGACCGCGGACCCGACGCCGATGATCCGCGTCTGCAGCATCACGATGCGGACGGCCGCAGACCCGTCTGCGGGATCAGCGCGCCGACCAGGAGCATTCCGTACGGCGCCTGTGCCAACGCGACAACCATGAACCACTGCAGCAGGCCGGTCGGAGACCGACGTAGGCGTCCGCCGGCGAGCACCGGCACCACACCGACCACCGCCAGACCGACCAGGAGCAGCCAAGCGGCTTCTGCACTCGCAACTGTCGCGTCACACGGGGTTCTCGCGGCTGCTCCCGCGCGCTCAGTTCGGCCGCTCGTATTCGTCGATCGTCCCGTCTCCGTTGTCGTCGTACATGTAGTCGTATGCATCGCCGTAGTTGTACCGGTAGCGCATACACGCGCCCTCGGCGCGCAGTTCGGGCTCGCCGTCGTAGTAGTCGAGGTGGAGGGTGACCCGGATGCCGTCGTCGAGGGTGGCGGTGATGCCGTTGTCGACCTCTTCGACGGTACGGCCGTCCTCGCGCCAGGTGGTCCGGAGGGACGCCAGTGCCGCGCGGTAGTCGTCGTCGGCGGCGAAGTCCAGGTCCCAGGTGAAGATGGGCTCATCCCGGCTGACGCCGGTGTCGTCGAAGCCGAAGTCGTCCACGCACGAGGAGCTGTCCTGCTGGGAGGCGTACGGCTCCTTGGCCGGTGCCGGGGACAGCGCGCGGTAGGCACCCTCGCCGGCCCGGGTGGTGGCCCGGACATGGTCGCGGAACTCCTCGGTGCTGTGCACGGGCCCACCTTGTATCGTCTCGCACGCCTTGGCCGTCAGCCCGAGGAAAGCCACCAGGGCGACACCGAGCACGGGAACCACGATCTTCGACTTCATGCTGTCGATCAAAGCCGCCCGGGCGGGACGCGGGGCAGCGCTCCGCTACTCAGCCGGTCTGAGCAGTAGCACCCAGACCGGGTTGTCCGGCCACGGTGAGGGCTTGTCGTACGTGACGTCGAGGGCGGGCGCAGGAGACTCCGGTCGCGAGCCTGCGGCTTCTACCCGCCGAACGCCTCGAGCACGGGCGCTCTCCTCCGAGGAGTCGAGCGCCAAACAGCGGCGCGTGCAGTCACACGCGGCAGTTGTCGGTGGGGGTGATCTTGGCTTCGTGGCCGAGAGCGGGTTCTGGTCCGACTCATGTCGTGGGTGCCGGCTCGGCGTGGCTACAGACGGAACCCGGCGAACGGAATTCGCGGACCTGCTGAGAGCCGACCACCGCAGGGTGAGGGTCTTGCGCGGACGCATGAGGGTTCTGCGGCCCTGCCGGTGAGTACCCGTACTCATGTCCGGGCGCGCCCCGTGGTCCACCGTGGAGATCACCAACGGACCGACCCGAGGAAACAACCGATGCCGACTGCGTCCCGCCCCCGCCGCGTCCCGCGCCTGCGCCGACTCCTTGCGCTTGCTTCGGGTAACTGGCTCGCCCGGGGTTATCTGGCGGTATTCGCCGTCTCCTTCACGGTCATGTTCCTCTTCCCGGGGAGCGCCTTCGCCGGGAGCCCCCTGCTGCTGACGGCGCCCTTCTCCTTCCTGTGCGTGTTCCTCCCTCTCGATCCCGGCGCCGACGTCGATGGGGCGGCCGACGTGACGGCGGTCGTGGTCTTCGCCGTGTGGCTCCTCCTGTG
The DNA here is from genome assembly GCF_055564355.1 of Streptomyces sp. NPDC029152. NCBI lineage: Bacteria > Bacillati > Actinomycetota > Actinomycetes > Kitasatosporales > Streptomycetaceae > Streptomyces > Streptomyces sp. NPDC029152. The sequence goes on from NZ_JBVHWR010000030.1 coordinate 35,582, forward strand.
TGCCCTCGTGAACGCTGCCGTGCTCGCCACTCTCGCCACGAGGGCGGCGACTGCCGCTCCGCACGTCGTGGACCCGGCTGAGCAGAAGAGAACAGACATGACAGACCCTGCGAGCATCCCTCCGAAGGGGGTACGGGCCTTGCTGGCGCCCGCGGTGGACAACTGGCTCGCGCGTGGATACCTCGCCGTGGTCGCGGTGGCACTGGGGTTCTTCCTGTGCGCCGTGTTCGTGCTGCCGGATCCCGGATTCGCCGGGATCTGGCCGCTCATGGCCACGGCGCCGTTCAGCATCCTCGCGGTGGCGGTGTCGTCGCCCGTTGAGTACTACTCCTCGATCGGCTGGTTGAGCCCGTTGGTCTTCTCCACCGGGGTGGCACTGTCCGGGCTGGTCAACGCCGTGCTGCTCGGCCTGCTCGCACGCAGGCTGCGGGCGCGGGAGCCGCGCCCGGCCGCCTGACTGATCATTTCAGAATGACTTTGGCTCATGGGCTTGGCAGTTGGGCTGGTGGGCGGCAGAGTTCTGCAGGTGTCGGATGATCTTGCGCCTGATGATCTGTGGGATCGTGTCGCTCCGCTGCTCCCTCCTCGCCCGCCGCGACCTCCACCTCGGACTACTCCAACTCGCCTGCAGCATCATCTGCTTGAGGCGGCTCCGAACCTCATTCTGAAATGATCGATAAGAAGGCCGTGCGTCCGGCGGGACTCGACGCCTATGCGGGGCTGATGAGCCGGGCGGCCAGCTCGCGGACCTCTTCGGGGCGCGGGTTGGCACCGGTCAGCACGGTCGCCAACCGGTCGCCGGCGATCGCGCCCTCGGCGATCGCCGCCAGGCCCGACGCCCCCGCCGGTTCCAAGACGATCCCCAGCGTGCGCGCCGCCAGCTCCATGGCGGCGATGGCGTGGTCGGATACCAGGACGATCTCGTCCACCAGTGCGCGGGCCCGCCGCACCGAGGTCTCCAGCAGGGTGCGCATCGCGATGCCGTCGGCGAAGGTGCGGACGTGTTCGAGGCGGACTGCGCGGCCGGCGCGCAGGCTTTCCCGCATCGTGGGGGCGCCTTCCGCGTTCACCCCCACGATGCGGGTGCCGGGTGCGTGCTCCTTCATCCAGCACGCCACACCGTTGATCAGTGCGCCGTCGCCGACCGGGAGCACGACGGCGTCGAAGCCAGGACCGCCCGGCGCTCCACGAGTCAGCTCGGCCCCGATCGTCCCGGCGCCCTCGGCGATCGCCGCCTGGAGGCCATCTTGCAAGTAGAGATGGTCAGGATGACGTTCGGCGTGGGCGGCCGCGGCCTTCCGCGCCGCCAGGCTGTCCGCCCCCGCCGCGATGACGCGGGCGCCGAAGGTCTCCATCCGCTCGCGCTTGGCGGGATTGACCGTCTCGGGCACGAACACCACGACCGGCACCCCGCGGGCGCGTCCCGCGTAGGCGACGGCCTGCCCGAAGTTGCCCGAACTCGCGCACACCACCGGCGTTCCGGGAACTAAGCGTTGTCCCGTAAATGATCTACGGCATGCTGGTTGACCAGCTCGTTCCCCGGTCACCCGGCAAGGGTGAGGTTGTGGAGGCGGGCGATGCCGAGCACGGCGTGGTGGACGCCGTCACCTTTGAGACGGCAGTCGCGGAGGATCTTCCAGGTCTTCATGCGGGCGAAGGCGTGCTCGATGCGGGCGCGGACCTTGCGGTGTGAGCGGTTGTGCTCCTCTTTCCAGGCCGGAAGGCCAGCCTGGCCGGGGGCGCGGCGGTGCGGGATGACCAGGCCGGTGCCCCGGTAGCCGCCGTCGGCGATCACCGTGGCGCGGCCGACGGCGTCTTTCGCGCCAGACAGCTCCCACGCCTTGCAGTCGTTGCGGTTGCCGGGCACCGGTCGGCCGACGGCGACGACGAGCCGGGTGTCGGCGTCGATGACGACCTGGTGGTTGGTGGAGTACCGGTAGTTCTTGGACTGCTCGGCGATGCTGTGGTCGCGGGTGGGGGCCAGGGTGCCGTCCACGATCAGGACGGTGTCCGTGCGGAACCGCTTGCGCTGCTGGGGTGCGAGCGCTGGTCCGAGGTGGTCGATGATGCGGTCGGTCGCAGACTTGGACACCCCGAACAGCGGTGCCAGTTGGCGCAGGGTGAGGTTGGTGCGCCAGTAGGCGGCGACCAGCAGCACCCGGTCCTCCAGCGGCAGGCTCCACGGCCGGCCTCTGCGGACGGGGTCGGCGCCCTCGCGCCGGAGGGCGGTGATCAGCTTGCTGAATTGCCTTGGGCTCAGCCCGCTGAACGGGGGTATCCACGCGGGATCCGAAGCCGTGATGACGCCAGCCATTTCAAGATCATCGCAAGTGGCCGAAGCGTCTCTCCCTGTTCAGGACGTTTCAAGGGCTGGAGGAAGGTTTGCGGTCGTGTGCGCTTCCGCAATGTTGAACACACTGGCGCAAGCCGGGCACTCTGCCCGGCCAAAGACGTATCTGATCCCCTCGGCGAGCCGCTGCTGCCCGTCCCGGACGGCTGTGGCGTGCATCCATCGGCCCGGGTCGCGAAGCTCCTCGGCCGGGGCGGGCCGCAGCGGCCGCCGCTCTGTGTCGCCCTGATCCCAGTCTCGGATGGCCGCGTAGCAGCCGTAGTCGCCGACGGCGATGGTCACCTCCGCTTCGCAGTCGGGGCAAGACACGGCATAGAAGTCGTCGGTGAAGTCCCCCATGGAGGCGCTCCAGTGGTACTGCCCTGCAAGGGCGAGCAGATCACCGAAGAGCCGGTTGTAGTCGGCCGGACGCGTCCGAAGCCGCTGGTCCACGAGTTCCCGCAACCGGCCGACCTCGTTCGGAAAGCCCGCGAGCAGAGCTTCACCGTCGGGGTGCCGCAACGTGCCACGCGCGATGGCACTGGCCAATTCGAGTGCCTGGGCACACGCGGGAGCTAGAGCTGCCAAGCGCGGGAGAGCTGCGAAGCTCGCCGCGGAGACCGTCTCACCGTGGAGGCAGAGACGGTCCCACAGCTCGTCCCACGCCTCCGGAACTTCCTCTCGCTCCACCTGATCCAGGAGCAGTGGCACGCGCCCAACCGCCCCGTGAGCATCGACCACCTGCGTCCAGTCCGTCACGAGGGCATTCAACTGTTCCCACAGCCCCGCTGCCAACCTGCAGGATGACAGGGTCACGGGCTCCCGAACCATTGCGGGACAACCCTTAGGGGCTGCCGGGAATTAACCTGTGGGTTTTGCAATCTGGGTTCGCAGGTCAGCATGCTGTCCACCCACATGTTGTTCTCCGGCAGGCTCTTAGGAGCGGGTCTTTCGGTGAGCCAGTACGGAAAGGATCGCCAAAATCACTCCACCTGCTACAGCAACCACGCCGAACACGATCGATGGTGTTTCATCCGAGGAGAATCCGGCAAAACATCCTCCCAGCCCCACTACGATCGCAATCGCAGAAAATATTAACGTTTTCCTTACTGCCTCGCCCATCTATTCGCCTTTCGATTACACCTGACTGTAGTGCCGTCTCAGTTGATCCGAGCAGAACTGTCGGGCCGGGGCCTGTTCCCCGGCCCGACATATTCCTTCTACTCAGCTAGCGTGCCACCCGTATCCAATGATTTCCGTGTTGTTGTAGCCCGCGACTGCTCCGACCGCACAGCTGGTTACAACTGCGACACCAGCACCTATAGCGGCCCCGGGTGCGGCTCCGACCGTACCGCCGACGGCAGCGGCATACGTGATAGTGCCGGTTTCCGCTGCAAGTCCGACGGCGCCGATGCACCCTGTGGCTGCCCCCACCCAGTCATTGGCCGCATCCAGAGCACCGGCCACGGTGTCCAGACCGTCCTCTACGCTATCCAGGAATCCAAGACCCGTGGGATCGCTGTTGTTGACCGGGTCACCACCTGCATACAGGTAGGTGTTCTTCTCCTGGCCGGAGGGGTCGGGCTGGGTGAAGCGGCCGAGGGTGGGGTCGTAGTAGCGGTGGCCCATCTTGTACAGGCCGGTCGGGTCGGCGTAGGCACCCGCGTACCGGTACGGCTGGGGGACGGTCTCGGTCGGCGTGGTCCGCGGCGCGCCGGTGGGTCCGTAGGCGTAGGTGTGGGTGCGCTTGCCGGTGTCGTCGGCGAGGCCGAGGACGTTGCCGGTGGCGTCGGTGAGGTAGTAGTAGGACTTCCCCCCAGTCGTCATGGAGTTCAGGGTGCCCGCCGGTTCGCGGATGAATCCGGTGTCGACGCCGTTGGTGGTGGTGGAGGCGAGGCCGAGGGCGGTGTGGTGGAACCAGGTCGAACCGAGCTTGGTTCGTTCGGCGTTGCTGGTGCCGGCGTGGACCAGGTCGTAGGTCTTGCCGCTCGCGGTGATGCCGGCGAGTTGGCTGTAGTCGGTCCAGGCTTCGTTCGTGCGGGCGGTGCCGCTCGCACCAGCGGTTTCGTTGCCGAGCTTGTCGTAGGACCAGCCGGTGGTGGAGCCGTTCTTTCCGGTCAGCTCGCTGGCGTCGTCGTACGTGTAGGTCTTGGCGCCGGGGCAGGTGTTCTTGGTGCTGTCTTGGCTGGTGAGGTTGCCGGCCTTGTCGAAGCAGTACAGCCACGACGCCTTCCGCGTGCCCACGGCGTCGGCTTCCAGGGCGTAGGTGAGGCGGTCCTGGGAGTCGTAGGTGTAGCTGGTCTTGAGTTTGGTGAGGTTGTCGGTGCGGGCGCGGATCTTGGTGGTGTCCTTGCCCGCGCCGGGCCTGGAGCGTCATGCGGAACGTTTCCCGCGACAGTGGCGGTGAACGTCGGAGCGTGTCCGGATCGATCAGGAATCGAGAAGCGCGAGTCACGGAGGCGCGCCTAGCCTGCGCGTCATGGATATCACCATTCACGCGAGCTTCCTGCCGCACGACGATCCGGACGCGTCGCTCGTCTTCTACCGCGACGTCCTCGGCTTCGAGGTCCGCAGCGACGTCGGACAGGGCAGGATGCGGTGGATCACGGTCGGCCCGGCCGGGCAGCCTGACACGTCCCTCCTTCTGGCGCCGCCGGCTGCCGACCCTGGGGTCACCGAGGACGAGCGCCGCACCATCGCCGAGATGATGGCCAAGGGCACCTACGGCTGGATCCTGCTGGCCACCCCGGACCTCGATGCCACGTTCGAGAAGGTGCAGGCCGGTGACACCGAGGTCGTCCAGGAGCCGACCGAGCAGCCGTACGGCATCCGTGACTGTGCCTTCCGCGACCCCGCAGGCAACCTGGTCCGCATCCAGGAGCTTCGCTGAGGGCCGCGTCCGCATCCTCGTTGAACCGGACCGGGGCTCAGAGTGTGTCCCGCTGTTGTCCGGTAGTTGCTCGACCGGCTGGGCGGCTCCGGCGGGCCGGTCCTCATCACCGAGCGCTTGGGGCGCCTGCAAAGACAGGCGCCCCAAGCGCTCGCAGGTGTCGATGGAAGAGGAAGAAAGGGGAGTTTTCCCATGTGTCAGCCCGAGTGGCGGCGTGCACGCGTTGAGGCGCAGCGCCTGACCGATCTGGCGCGGCTGCGCCGCGTCCGCGACCGGATCGATAGGGAGTACGCGCAGCCGCTGAATGTGGAGGTGCTCGCCCGCGGTGTGAACATGTCTGCCGGGCACCTCAGTCGGCAGTTCCGGGCGGCCTACGGCGAGTCGCCGTACTCGTACCTGATGACGCGTCGCATCGAGCGCGCGACGGCGCTGCTGCGACGTGGCGATCTCAGCGTCACCGAGGTCTGCTTCGTGGTCGGCTGCGCGTCGCTGGGCACGTTCACCACCCGCTTCACCGAGCTGGTCGGCATGCCGCCCGGAGTCTTCCGGCGCCTCGCTGCGGATGCGGCGACCGACCGTGCCTATGCCGCAGGTACGGCCGGTGATGCGGGGCCTGCGGTCACGGTGGAAGGTATGCCGGCGTGTGTGGCGAAGCAGGTGACGAGACCGGTCAGGAATCGAGAAGTCCCGGCCGCCGAGCAGCCCCTGGCGTGATGGTCATGGCAACCACCGCATCCACCACGTCCATCGCATCCGTCACCCTCGAGGTGGCCGACCCCGAGACCGCCCGCCGCTTCTACACCGCCTTCGGAGTGGACACGCACATACACCTGCGGGCGTCCGAGGCACACTCCACCGGATTCCGTGGCTTCACCCTGGCGCTCACGGTGTCCCAGCCGGCCACCGTCGACAGCTTCCTCGCCGCCGCCGTGGACGCCGGCGCCACGGTGCTCAAGCCCGCGGCGAAGTCGCTGTGGGGCTACGGCGGCGTCATCCAGACCCCGGACGGGACGATCTGGAAGGTCGCGACCCCGGCGAAGAGGGACACCGGCCCGGCCACCCGCGAGATCGACGAGATCGTCCTCCTGCTCGGCGTCGAGGACGTGAAGGCCAGCAAGCAGTTCTACGTCGGCCGGGGCCTGACCGTGGCCAGGAGCTTCGGCGGCAAGTACGCCGAGTTCGCCTCCGACGCCTCCAGTCCCGTCAAGCTGGCGCTGTACAAGCGCCGCGGCCTGGCCAAAGACCTTGGCGTCCCCGCCGACGGCACCGGCTCGCACCGCATCGTCCTCGGCAGCATCGCCGGCCCCTTCACCGACCCGGACCAATTCGCCTGGGAGGCCGCCACGTCGCTCACCCCCGCGCCGTCCACGACGCCTGCACTGTCCTAACTCCCGGCCCTGAACTCCCACCCCGGCCTGCCTCATCCCTGTACGAGAGGAAATCTGCCATGCAGCACACGACGCCTGCACCCGACCGGCGTTACCACCCACCCGACCAGCCAGTGGTCGGTGCAGCAGGCGCGCAACCTCGCCGCTGACGTCGGCACACGGATGGAGCCTCTGCGTTTCATGCTGCGCGACCGCGACACCAAGTACACCGAGGCCTTCGACGCCGTCTTCCAGTCGGAGGACGTGGACGTGCTGCTCAGCGCGCCCCGGGCGCCGCGAATGAACGCCCACTGCGAGCGCGTGATCGGCACGATCCGCCGGGAAGCCCTGGACCACGTGCTGATCGTGAACGAGGCCCATGCGCGTCGCGTCCTCGGCCGGTACCAAGATCACTACAACGGGCACCGGCCTCACCAGGCCCGGGACCAACTCCCGCCCGACGTGAGCGAGGAACCCGCCGCCGAACGCCAGCACGGCCATCCCGGCAAACTCCTACGCACCCGCATCCTCGGCGGAGCGATCAACGAGTACCGATATGCGGCTTGACCAGCAGCGATGACTTTCCAAGCGGCACACCCTCCTTCCGCCCAGAGCCCGGGAGTCATCGTGTCAATTGCCGAGCTGTCGAAGCCGGAGCCCATACTGGAGGGTGACCGAAACACGCGGCTCCGCCGAAGTCCGATTCACGATGCATGTCGCAGCACGCTGAACGAGTCCGTGCTCGGGCTCTCGGTGGCTGACAGGCGCGTCAGCAGGAAGATGTTGGAACCGCTGCGGCGGAACTTCGGACGCCGTCACCGGGGACAGGTCGGGTGAAGCGATAGCACTGGTCGACTGTTGCCTCCGAGCTTGAGATAATGATGGAAACCGTTATCGTATCCCCTTCACGCACCACCTTCTTCACGTTGAAGGAACGTCGTCTGGTGGGGTTGAGGGAACTCTGTACTTCCGTGCGCGTCAAGTCCTCGGCATACATGCTTGAGATACGCGTCAGCGCCAGACGGACTCGGCTGCCGATCTGGGTGCCCGGACGGCATACACCGTCGTCTCGCTCGGAAACCTTCGACTTCCACGCACGGCCGGGACCATGGGTGTAGGTGAAGACAAAACACCGGGTCACCTTGACGGGACCGCCACCGGGGAGAAGGACCTTCTCGTCGTACACGACGGATTTCGCGGCTATGGCGGTGAACTCACGGCGGGACGCGTCGTAGGTAATTACGGGGGCTTCGGTGCGCCGCCATATCACCTCGGTGAGTATGTCGACGTCGGTAGTGTCGGTCGTGTCGAGCGCGCGGGCCGTGTCGTCCGCCGTGTCGCGGGCCTCTTCCAGGATGGATGCGAACGCCTTGTCCCTGCGCTCGCTGTTGACGTTTTCGTCGTGCCAGTGCCGGTACCACAACCAGGAGGCAATGGTACCGAAGAGGATGATCAGTGCGACCAATGCGGTCAGGCAGCCGGTGGTCACGAGGCTGTTCGCCCGCCTCGTGACCACCGTGCCGCCGGTTGTGTCAGATCCCACTAGCTGCCTTTGTATCCGATATCGGCCAACTTCTGGTTCATGACCCCGGCGCAGCCCGTAGTGCCGGCGTTCTTCGGGTGGAACGATTCGAGGCTGGCACAGATGTTCTCCCCGGGCCAGGGCAAGCAGGGAGCCTGGTTGGCCGGGTCGCCGTCGTGGAAGTCGCCGTCGCCGTTCGGGCCGGCGACGACACCGTTGATCCACTCGTCGTCATCACAGAGCCCGTGGCCCTGGAACGCGGGGATCGCATCGGCGAACTCCACCTTGATCCCGGCCTTCTTCAGCTCCTCGACCTTGGCCTTCTGCTTGTCCCGCACGTAGTCGGCCAGCTCGTTCAGAGCGGAGTTGACTGCGGTGCACCGCTCGTCGCTGACCAGATGGGGGTAGCCCATGAGCACGATTTGCGCCTTCTGGGCGGCAGTCGCAATCTCGCCGATGACTGCCCCGGTGGCCGTGACCGCCGTGTCGACCTTGCCCTTGTAGTCGTCTGGGTCGCACACTCCGATGATGTAGCAGTTGGTGACGGCATTGGTGAAGTTGTCGCCGTCGTTTCCGCCGATGGTCAGCATGACCAGTGTGGTGTCGTCGCTGAGGACGCCGGAGTCGATTTGGCTCTTCTCCCGGTAGTTGCCGATCCTTCCCCAAGATGTGGGGTCTCCCGAGGTCACCTGCCAGGTGTGCGCGCCTGAGCAACTGACGTCCTGGAAGTCGACGGTGGCGCTGCTGTTGTCCGAGAGTGCGCCGATGCTGCTGCTCTGACCAGGCAGTTTCACCTTGCGGGGCCAGGAGTTAACGCCACGCCGGCACGCATTCCAGCTGCTCTTCCCGTGACCCCGGTCAGACTCGGGAGAGTAGTTCCCCGATCCCTCACCGGAGGTGTAGGAGTCACCCATGGCGACGACCATGTGCTTCGGCTTGGCCGACAATGGCTGGAAGGCCACGGCGTCCCAGGCGACGTCTTCGTCCGCGGTGCCGTCGGCGGTGGTGTTCGTCAGATGCACCCGCGGGGTGCCGGTGAAGCGGTACACGCCCAGTTCCACCCAGGTGTTCTCACCGAAGCGGGTGTTGATGTACCGGCTTCGGTCGCCGCCCTCGACTCCTTCGATCACGTAGTGGGCCTGCTGGGTGTGGGTCCCAGTGTCCGGCATGTGTGCGTAGACGCGGGTCCACTCGACATTGCGGTCGAGGGTCCAGGTGCCGTCAATGGTCATCCGCCCGCCGGGACCGCCGAGATGAGCGGTGTCGCGGGTGTGTGTGTACCAGAAATGGCCGCCCTGTCCACCGCCGATCTGGTGCAGGTCTCCCTTAGCCTCGAACGGGCCCAGACCGGGACCTGTCGCAGCTGGGTTGGGGTAGAACGCGAAGTCGAAGTGCCCGGCGTCGGTACCAGATGATCCGCAGTCGCTGTAGGTGTCGATGTTGTCCACGAAGTAACAGCCAGTCATGAACTCCGGGGCGCCCTATGCTGTGGCGCCCCGGAGCGCGTGAGCGAGTTGAGTAGAAGTATGGATAGCAGCAATCAGCCAGCAGGAAGAGGCTCGTACTCATGACGTACCTGGTGCGGGCCGCAAAAACGGTGCCCGTGACTACCGCAGCGACGCTCGTGACGTGGTGGCTGCTACGTGGCATGTACTCGCTTATCGACAGCGCCACCGAAACCGACAGCGCACGCAACCCTCTCGCGGGAGTGCCCTACTACCTGGTCGCCAACGCGGTAGCCATCGTCCTCCAGCCCCTTTCCCTGTGGGTCGGCATGAGACTGGTCGGCATCCGAGGCAACCATTTGGCGATCACCATCGGTACCTGTGTGTGGGCCACGATGACTGTCGGACGCCTCGTCGACTCCCCCGCTGGCCCATGGGAGGCCACCCTGTGGCTGGCCATCCAGTCCGCCGCCACAACTGCAGCCTCGCTGTTCCAAGCCAGGCTCATGCCAGCCAGTACACGACCCAAGGAGCGATCCTCCTGAGCCGCCACTCGGTAAAGAGCCGCGCGCTACGCGCTGTGACGTGGCCCTTCCTCGCCGCGTGCAAGGCCGTGGCCCCTGCGTGGACGCTCCTTGGGTCGACCAGCCGCCGAAAAGCCCGGCGACTCGCAACCAGTGAGACGGCCATGCAGGCCCGACAGGATGCCGAGGACCGGCTGCGGACCATCGCCCAAGCCTACGCACAGAGCACACCCCTAGTAGGGCTTGGTCAGGTTCACTCATGAGTGGCGTGTCTGCTTGTTGGTCGGTGCCGTTGTCTTGGTGTGACACCTGAGGAGATGGCCGGGGTCCGGGAGGATCTGGAGGCGTTCGCGGCGGAGTTGTTCGACGGGTTCTTCCGTGCGGATCAGCGGCGGTGGGGGCAGGCGTATGTGCGCGGGCTGCTGTTGGACGGCAGACGTAAGTCGGTGGAGCCGATGGCGGCCCGCCTCGGCGAGGACGGCAACCGGCAGGCACTGGCCCACTTCATCACCTCCAGCCCATGGGATGCGGCGCATGTGCGGGCCCGGCTGGCCTGGAGGATGCACGAGGCGATCGGCCCGGAAGCGTTGATCGTGGACGACACCGGTTTCCTCAAGGACGGGGACGCCTCGGCGTGTGTGTCGCGGCAGTACACCGGCACCGCGGGCAAGGTCACCAACTGCCAGGTGGGGGTCTCGCTTCACCTGGCCACCGACCGTGCCTCGGCCGCGATCGACTGGCGGCTGTTCGTGCCGGCCTCCTGGGACCCGGCCTCCCCGGAGGCCGATCCGGCCAAGGTCGCCCGCCGCACCCGCTGCGGCATCCCCGAACAGGTGGGACATGTGGAGAAGTGGCAGCTGGCCCTGGACATGATCGACGAGACCCTCTCGTGGGGCGTCGATGTCCCGCTGGTCGTCGCGGACGCCGGATACGGTGATGCCGCCGCCTTCCGCCACGGGCTGGAGGAACGCGGCCTGCCCTACGCGGTGGGCATCTCCTCCCGTCACACCGCCCATCCGGCCGACGCCCGGCCCGTCCAGCCCGCCTACACGGGCACCGGGCGGCCGCCGAAAATGCAGTATCCCGATGCACCGCAGACCGTGAAAGACCTGGTCATCACAGCCGGCCGGACGGCGGCCAGGCCGGTTTCCTGGCGGGAGGGCTCCCGGCCGGGCAAAGGGATCAGCGGCTTGAAACGTATGTACTCCCGGTTCGTCGCCCTCAGAGTCCGCCCCGCCGGACGCGGCGTCCGCGCGACCAGCGACGGGCCCGAGCTGCCCGAACGCTGGCTGCTGGTCGAGTGGCCGGCCGACGAGAGCGAGCCGGTGCAGTTCTGGCTGTCCAGCCTGCCCTCCGGGATGCCGCTGGCCACGCTCGTGCGGCTGGCCAAGCTCCGCTGGCGCATCGAGCACGACTACCGGGAGATGAAACAGGCCCTGGGCCTGGCCCACTTCGAAGGACGCACCTGGGGTGGCTGGCACCATCACGTCACCCTCGTCTCCGCCGCCCACGCCTTCTGCACCCTGCAACGACTGGCCCGAGACCCAAAAGACGCGGCGCAGGCCTGAGTCTCTACCAGGCCGTCCGGGAACTGCAGACACTCCTCGCCACCTGGACCGGCGCCTGCCCCACCTGCCACCACGACATACCCAAACGGATACGAACCTGACCAAGCCCTACTAGTGCTGCGTCTACTAGTTCTAGAAGACCACTATGACCGCGGAATGGCTGGCTGGGACCTCTTCAATCCGGTGAAGCCTACCTACCGGGTTTCCTGCCGAATGCGTCTGACGGCCTACTACAGTTCCCCGCTGCCACCAGCCGAGACCATCACAAGGGTCTTCGCTGCCGGGGAGCGGCCCTTGTCCAGTATTCCGTTCACCCGCGCCAACGTCCGCGAGGACGGTGGCGGACTGAGCCATGCTGGGCACACTCTCACCTGGGATCGACCAGACTTGCCGATCACCGCGCCCGAACAGCCAGCTGCCGTCTACCGACTCATGAACGAGCCCCCAACGGCGAGCGTGAGCGATATCCGCCACCGATACAACACGGTGTTCGCGCTGTCCCTGGGCCCGGACCACTACTACCAGGTCCCACGATGAACAGCTCGGCTACGGCGCACCCGCTTGCAACCGGCCGTGAGGGCAGCGGCCGCGGTGACGATGGCCATCACGTCCAGCGCATGCCGATGGCGGACAGCTGCTCCATCCGCTCCGGGGACAGCGTCGCGGCGCGGCTGCGCTGGTTGCCGATCCACGCCCCGAGCCGGAGCTCCCGCTCCTCCTGGTCCTCGCCGACGACGATCCGTTCGACGTGCTTCCGAGGCACCCGCAGGTGCCCCTCACGCTCGAAGAACTGCCGGGCGGCCTCATAGTTCATTGCCCACTTGTCGGCCTGTGTACGGCGCGGGGGCGGCTTTTCGTCCTCGCTGGCGGGCACGATTCCGAGGACCTGCTCGCACATCCACTGCTGCACGGTCGTGAGCTGGTCCCACCCCAGCCGGACCGACTGCACCCACCGGCCGAGATCCTCGCCCTGGCGCAGGACCTCGCCCGCCCCGGTGGGCAGCGCCTCACCGGCGTCCACGTGCATCCGCACCAGGTGGAAGCACCGCTGCCACGTCACCGGCCAGCTCGGGCACCAGGACGCGTCGATCTCCTCCAGCTGCTCGCGCCGTTCGTCCGACAGGGCCCCGGCCGACGACTGAACCGGCAGGCCCTCGGCACGCCGCTGTGACGGAGCAGTGATCTTCAGGTGGTTGGGCTGCTCTGTTCTGGTGTCCCTTCCTTTTACTGGGAGTCGGGGCAGGAGGAGTGGTCGCGTCCGAGCGTGTTTGGCGTGGCGTGGTGGCGTGTTCGGTTTGATCGTTCGGGTGGTTGGCCTGGGGCCTTGTGATTACTTGAGAATGATCTTGGTTCGCCTCTAGGGCCTGTGTGATGTCGTGATCAATCGGCTGCTCGCAGGAGGTCCTCGAGCCAGATCATCGAGGCGCGGAGTTCGAGGCCGGCGAGGTAGCTCTCGGGTGTCTTGTCGTATCGGGTGGCGATGCCGCGCCAGTCCTTCAGCCGGTTGATCAGACACTCGACGGTGTTGCGTTCCTTGTAGAGACCGGTGTCGTGGCTGACCGGCCGCCCGCCTCGGCTGCCTCTCCTCTTGCGGTTGGCGGCCTGGTCCTTCTTCTCCGGGATGACCGCCTTGATATGGCGTTTTTGCAGGTAGGCGCGGTTGGCGCGGGACGAGTAGGCCTTGTCCGCGGCGACCGCCCCCGGCCGGGTCTGGGGCTGGCCGACCGGCAGGCGCACGCGGACCTTGTTCAGCACGGGGACGAACTGCGGGCTGTCCGCGGCCTGCCCGGCGGTCAGGACGAACGCCAGCGGTCGGCGCCTGCGGTCGGCGGCGAGGTGGATCTTGCTGGTCGGCCCGCCACGGGACCGGCCGAGCAGGGCCTCCTTCAGGCGGAACCGGTGCCGCCGACGGACGCGCCGGCGTTCTTCCCGCTCCGTCCCGTTTCCGCCACGCTGCCCGTTGTGTTCCGCCTTGCCACCCCCTTGTGCCGGGCCTGCTCCTGCTCGGCGGCGGCCTCCTCGAGAGCCTCCAGGACGTCCTGGCCGACGAGCATCCCGGCGGCATCGTGATGGGCGCGGACGGTGGTGGAGTCCACGCTGACCAGGGACAAGTCCGTCCTGCCCCGGCGAGCGGCCTCAGCAATCAGGCCCTCCAGCAGGGCGGTGAAGACACCGGCATTCCGCCAGACCCGAAAACGCCCGTAGACGGTCGGCCACGGCCCGAACTCGCCCGGCCTCTCACGCCACTGCGCGCTGGTCCTGAACCGCCAGATCACCCCCTCGAACTGATCCCGCAGCCGCTCGGGGTACGGGCCGTACTCGCCTATCGGCAGGAACGGCTCGATCAACCTCCACTGCTCGTCGGCGAGTTGCCTGCGCGTCACGATCGTCATTCCTACCGGATCCGCCCTCCAGACGGACCCGGATCGGCAAGATGATCACGACATCACACAGGCCTAGGAACTGTCTGACAAATGATCCACGGTCGCTGGCTGCCTCTGCTTCACTGACCACCAGCAATTTGGCTGCTCGGTGCAGCCACTCGAAGGGAATTCACCGTGGGTGTCGAGATAGAACTGCATGCCGACCGGCCTGTGCTGGACTGGGATCGGTCCAGGGGGACTTTGATCCGTGGGTCGTACGCGCATGGCGACGAGCTGACCGACGTCCTGCTCGGCATGGACGAGACCCATCAAGGCAACCTTGCGCGTGTGGATCCTTATGGGGACACGTTGTTCAACGAGCAACAGGCACAAGCTGCGCTGCGGGAGGTGCCAGCCTTGTTGAAGCAGTGTTCGGGACCGTCTCAGACGGCGGCCGTCCTTGACCTTGAAAGGCTGCTGCAATCCTGTTCGAAGACGTCAGGCAGCTACCTATGGTTTATCGGCGACTGATCATCCCGTGTTTCGCGGAGCCAGAGGATGAGTGCTGCGAGGTGGAGTCCGGCCCGGTAGCGGGTGGCGAGTTTGTCGAAGCGGGTGGCGATGGCGCGGAACTGCTTGAGTCGGTTGAAGCAGCGTTCGACGACGTTGCGGGCCTTGTAGAGGTCGCGGTCGAAGGCCGGCGGTCTGCCTCCGGCCTGTCCGCGCCGCACGCGGTTGGCCTTCTGGTCGTCCCTCTCCGGGATCACTGCCCGGATGCCCCGGCTTCGCAGCATCCGGCGGATCGCCCGTGACGAATACGCTTTGTCGGCGATGACTGCGTCGGGCCTGCGGCGCGGCCGGCCGACGCCTGCCCGGGGCACCCGCACGGCGTTCAGGACCTCGTCGAAGACGGTGGAGTCGTTGACGTTGCCCGGGGTGACGACGACGGCCAGGGGCAGGCCCCGGCCGTCGCAGGCCAGGTGGACCTTGGTGGTCAGCCCGCCGCGGGACCGGCCGAGCGCCTGGCCAGCCTGCGTGCGTGCCGGATCTTCCAGTTCGTCCCCCGCCGCCGCCCCTTTTTGCGGGCGCTAGCGGCGTGCTGGTGGGCGCGGTTGATCGTGGAGTCGACCGACACGGTCCACTCCACCGCCCCGACCGAGTCGTCGCGGACCTGGGCCTGCTCGAGCAGGCGGGCCCAGGTCCCGTCCGCCTCCCAGCGGGCGAACCGCTCGTAGACCGTCTGCCACGGCCCGTACCGTTCGGGCAGGTCACGCCACGGAGCGCCGGTCCGCAACCGCCACAACACCCCGTTGATCAACTGCCGGTGATCCCGCCACGGACGGCCCCGCCCGTCAACACCCGGCAGCAGGGGCGCTATCCGCTCCCACGCCGCATCTGTCAGCTCTCCACGACCCACCACAAGATCAATTATCAGACACGTCCTAGGCGCCTCGGCCTCGCCGCCGCCCAGGCCTACCGCGACGAACACGGCCACCTCGACGTCCCCGCCGACCACACCGGCTACCGGCTCGGCACCTTCATCACCACCATGCGCGACGCCCGCACCGCTGGCCGCCTCGAAGCCGACTGGACCGCCGAACTCGACGCCCTCGGCATGATCTGGGACAAACACGAAGCCGCCTGGCGCGCCCGCCTCACCGCCAATGCCGGTCCGGCTCAAGGTCTGGTCAGGCCACGCCCCGCGGTGTCCTGCCCTGCATACTGAGGTGGTTCTCGCTGCGGCAGGACATCAACCGTCAGGGGAGGGAGTGCAGATGGATGTGGGCTCGGTGTTCGGCAGCATAGGTCGAGCGGCGGCTGGGGTGGGCCGGCTGGTGTGGGCAGTGGTGACCGCACCGACCACGGGTACCGAGTATGACGCCCACTCCAAGATCGACAGTCTCGCGGAGAAGATCGAGAGCGAGGTGCCGGAAGAGCTGCGGGGCCGGGCGTGGGGTCTGGTTCTGGACGCGCTGTACGGGGTTCCCCAGGAGATCGAGCAGTTGGTGGAGGAACACCAGGGGGCCGATGACGAGGAGACCGAGGACCCGTCGGCCAAGTACTGAGCCGTTTTCAACCTCGTACTGAGGCATGGTGAAGGACGAGGATGGCCTTCACGATGTCGGTGATCCGGTTGGTGCTGCAGCGGAGTTTCCGCAGCAGGCGCCAGTCTTTCAAGGCGGCCATGGCCTGCTCGCCGACGCAGCGGATCTTGGCATGGGTGGTGTTGTGCCGTTGCTGCCACCGCTTGAGTCGACGGCCCCGGAACGGGACACGGACGGAGCGGCCGGCGCCCTGGTATGCCTTGTCCGCCCAGCACTTGAGTCCCGCCTCTGTGAGGGCGTGGATGATCCCGTGTGCGCGGGCCGCAGTCAGGTCGTGCGCAGCGCTGGGCAGTGCGGGTGAGGCCCATAGCAGTCGCCCGAACGGGTCCGTAAGAACCTGGACGTTCATCCCGTGCCGCTTGTGCTTCCCGGAGTAGTACGGGGTGTCCGCGGCGATCCGGTCAATCGGCAGCAGAGTGCCGTCCAGGATCACGAAGGCCTTCGTCCGTGCCGTCTTCATCGCCTCGGCCAGGCTCGGTGCGAGGACGGCGAGCACTTCAACGGCCTCGCGCACGTAGCGATAGACGGTCGCGACGCCGATGCCGAACCCGGCGGCAAGCTGTACGTAGGTGTCGCCGCAACGCAGGTGGGCCAGGGCCAGCAGGGCCTGCCGCCCGGCCGTCAGCCGCCGCCACCGAGTGCCGACCTCCCGTCGCCGGACGACGAGTTGCCCGGCGAGGTACCGCAGGGTGCGGCCGGACAGATCTATGGACGACGGGTAGACAAGCACGGAAGCTCCTGATGAAACGGGTGATCTTGGTCGAGAACCCGTCTACCAGGAGCTTCGTCGTTCCGTACAGCTTCCCGCCGCCCATACCCGGGCGCCACCATCAGGTTGAAAACGGCTCACTGGCCTCGATCCACCGCGTAGCGGACGGGCTGTGGACGGAGAGAACAGAAGAGGTGCCCACTGGCCTGGGATGATGGGAGTTCCTACGCTTCCACCGGTCCCGACCTGCAAGGCACCTCTCAAGTGAAATCGTCCCACAGCCCGGCGCGGGTGTT
>NZ_JBVHWR010000031.1:0-50747 GCF_055564355.1 Streptomyces sp. NPDC029152
GCTCGACCTCCCGGAACGAGCCCGGATCCACCAGCAGCTCGATCCGCTCACGCGCCGTCAGCTTGCCCTTGGCGTGCTGCGCCGCCGTCGCCTTCCCGCCCGGCCCGGCCAGCGCCTCCGCCCGCACCATCCCCAGCTCGGCCACACGCTCGCGCGTGGTCGCCGGCTCCGCGGAGACCCGAGGATTGTCATTGATGACCGTCACTGGACAACTCCCTCCTCGCGGTGCGGCCGACGCTGTCCCTTCAACGGGCAACAAACCGGTATGACGGTTTGTTAGTGGCGCGCACACGAATGTACCAGGGCAAGAACTCCCCGGATCTACTGCCAGTTGTAGGGAGAGCGGTACGCCTCGAGGGCCCGCTCAGGACTCCACGACGGGAACTCGGGCGCCTGCCCGGAGTCGGTGTCCGGGCCCTGCGCGGCCAGCAGAGAGACCAGCACGACGGTGACCGCGGCCAGCTCCTCCGGCGTGGCCCGGCCCCGTTCCACTCGAAGTACGGCGTCCGTGCTGCTCATCCGGCCGGCTCCCCCCTCGTCGAAACTCCCCGCAACCGTCGGCCACCCCGCTCAAGAGCCGCTTTCGGCCCGGTCGAGAAACGTCGGCCGGCCACTGCACCCCGGCCGGGCGGTCCCGCACCGGTCCGGCGCGGGACCGCCCGGCCGGAAAAACCCGGTGACCTGCGCCGACGCGCGAGAACCACAGCCGGGCGGGGGA
The DNA here is from genome assembly GCF_055564355.1 of Streptomyces sp. NPDC029152. Classification (NCBI taxonomy): domain Bacteria; kingdom Bacillati; phylum Actinomycetota; class Actinomycetes; order Kitasatosporales; family Streptomycetaceae; genus Streptomyces; species Streptomyces sp. NPDC029152. The sequence goes on from NZ_JBVHWR010000031.1 coordinate 719, forward strand.
GGGCGGCCGGGCCGGCCCGCGCCTCGGCGAGCGGACCTCCTCCCTCCACCCAGCGCTGTTCGAGAGGCCCGTGCTGAAGTCGGCACCGCCGCGCGCCCCCGCCCGCCCCGACGCGGCCCGCCGCCAAGGAGGACCATGCCCACCCGTCGTTCGGTACTGACCACCGGCCTCACCGCGGCGGGTTCGGCCGCCTTCACCGCGGCCGCCCTCACACCGCTGCTGCGCGGCGAGGACCGGCCCGCCACCCGGGCCGTCGCCGCCGTCGCGCCCGCCGTGGAGAAGTTCCGCCTCCCCCTGCCCGTGCCGAGGACGCTCGTCCCCCACTCCACGGCCGGCGGCGTCGACCGCTACCGGATCACGATGCGGCCCGCACGCGCGCAGATCCTGCCGGGAGTCAGGACGGACGTCCTGACGTACGACGGCGCCTTCCCCGGCCCCGTCATCCGGGCCCGCTCCGGCCGCCCGGTCTCCGTCGTGCAGGACAACGCCCTCACCATGCCCACCTCCGTGCACCTGCACGGCGCCTCGGTGGCCGAGCAGGACGACGGTTCACCGATGGACACCATCGCGCCGGGGGGCCGGCGCGTGTACACCTATCCCAACCGGCAGCCGCACGCCTCCCTGTGGTTCCACGACCACGCGCACCACATGGAGGCCGAGCACGTCTACCGGGGCCTGGCCGGCACCTATCTGATCACCGACGACGTCGAGCAGGCGCTGCCGCTGCCCGAGGGGCCGTACGACGTCCCCCTCGCCATCCGCGACGCCCGCTTCGACGACAGCGGCCAGCTGGTGTACGTCATGGGCGACTTCTCCAACCGCACCACGCTGCTGGCCAACGGCCGGGCCTACCCGTACTTCGAGGTCGCCGCCCGCAAGTACCGGCTGCGCCTGCTGAACTCCTCCAACCTGCGCCCCCTGCGGCTGCGCCTGGCCGACGGCGGGGAGATCGTCCAGATCGGCTCCGACGGCGGTCTGCTGCCGAAGCCGCACGTCACCGACGCCGTGACCCTTTCCCCCGGTGAGCGCGCCGACGTCGTCGTCGACTTCTCCCGCTACCCCGTGGGCACGGGGCTGGTGCTGCAGAACACCCTCCTCAGCGGCGGGCCGGCCGACCGGCTCGGCGAGGTGCTGCGCTTCGACGTGGTGCGCACGGCCACCGACACCAGCGAGATCCCCTCCGTGCTGCGCACCCTGCCGCCGCTGCCCGCCCCCACCGCCGAGCGGACGGTGGTGCTGAGCATGGACGAGACCGGCGCCCCCGACGCGAAGGCGTACATCAACGGCAAGGTCTACGACCACGAGCGCGTCGACGACTTCGTGCGCCACGGCGCCAGCGAGGTGTGGACGGTCACCAACGCCGGCAAGCTGGTGCCGCACAACCTGCACCTGCACCTGGTGCAGTTCCGGGTGCTGGAGCGCAACGGGCTGCCGCCGGGGCCCGCCGAGTCGGGCCTGAAGGACACCGTGATGGTGATGCCGGGCGAGACGGTGAGGATCCAGGCGACGTTCGACACCTATCGCGGGACCTACCTCTACCACTGCCATCTGATCGACCACGCCGCGATGGGCATGATGGCCCGGTTCCGGGTCTCCTGACGGCGGCGGCGAGCGGCGGGGCACCGGGGTGCGAGCCGCTCGCCGCGGCGGACGTCAGGAGCCGAGCAGGACCGGCAGCGAGCGGTACCCGTGGAGCATGAAGGTGGGCATCGGCCGGAGGTCGGCCGGCTCACAGGCCAGGGTCAGGTCCGGGAACCGCCCGAAGAGTTCGGCGAAGGCGACGCCGGCCTCGATCTCGGCGAGCGGGGCCCCGAGGCACCGGTGCGTGCCGTGGCCGAAGCCGAGGTGGCCGCCGCGCCGCTTTCGCAGCAGGTCGAAGCGGGCGGCGTCCGGCCCGTGCCGCTCCGGCTCCAGGCCCCCTCCGTGGAACGCGACGATGATGGCGTCGCCCTGCTTGATCAGCACGCCGTCCAGGTCGATGTCCTCGACGGCGTACCGCAGGGGCGCGAACGCCGGGGGCGTGTGCACGCGCATGGTCTCGTCGATGACGTCGCTCCAGCCGGCACGGCCGGCGCGTACGTGCTCCAGCTGCTCGGGGTCGGTCAGCAGCGCGGCGACGGCGTTGGTGATCAGGACGGAGGTGGTGTCCTGGCCCGCGGCGATCATCATGAAGAGGGTGCCGAGCAGTTCGTCCTCGGAGAGGCGGTCCTCCTCGTCGCGCGCCTCGATCAGCGAGGTGGTCAGGTCGTCGCCGGGCTCCTCGCGCTTGGTCCTGACCAGCTCGGCGAGCAGCTCGTAGGCGCGCATGCGCGCGGCGTCCACCTCCTCGGCGGTGAGGGTGCTGCAGAAGACCGTGTGCAGGGCGGCGCTCAGTTCGTCCGTGGCGGCGCCCCGGGGCACTCCGTACAGCTCGCAGATGACCCGCAGCGGCAGCAGGTCGGCGTAGGAGGCGCGCAGGTCGACCGGGGTCCCGGCCGGCACGCGGGCGAGGTCGTCGAGGAGTTCCGTCGCGATCCGCGCGACCTTGGGCCGCTGGTTCTGCGACCGCCGTGCGGTGAAGGCCCCGGCGATCAGCCGGCGCAGCCGGGCGTGGTCCTCCCCGTAGGAGAAGAGCATGTTCTCGTTGGCCGCCCACGGGTACAGCGGCCATTCCTGGGTTATCTCGCCGGAGATGAACGCGGGCCAGTGCTTGCGGGCGTCACGCGAGACCCGGGGGTCCGTGAGCAGCCGCTCGACGTGCTCCTGCGCCACCACCGCCCAGGCGGGGACTCCGCCCGGCAGTTGCACCTGCACCGCGGGCCCCTGGCCCCGCAGCATCGTCGCCTCCGCGGCGAGGTCTCGCCCCGCCACGTCCAGGGCGTAAGGACAGGCTGTCGTTGTCATCGGCACTTCCCCCCATTGGGTCTTGCCCAGTGTGTGTTTCGACGTGTCCGTACGCGCCCGGCCCGCGCCGCGGTCGTCCCGGTCGGCCGGGGTCTGCCCGGCGGGGGCCTCGGCCTTCGTCAGTCGGCGAGCAGTGCTTCGGCCTCCTGACGCAGTTTCATGGCCTGCTCGTACACGCGGGCGCCGCGGTCCGGCGCCATGTCGAGCCGGATGAGCACGGCCGGTACCGCGATGCTCGACATCAGATGCTGCTCGACGGAGGCCACGCGTTCCGCGAGGTCGGCGTGGCCCGTCATGATCTTCGACAGGATCTGGGTCCCGGTGAAGGCCGCCACGAACACCCGCGCGGCGTCCTGGACGTCGACGTGGGGCAGGACCTCGCCGTTCGCCTTGGCCCGGGCCAGCAGCGCGATGTTGTGCTCGATCCAGCCCGCCATCGGGACCTTCCGGTCCAGGCCGTCCTGCGGGGACCCCTGCTCGACGGTGAGCCTGATGCTGCCGCGCACCAGGGGGTCGCCCAGCAGGAGCATGTGGGAGAGCAGGAAGGTGGCGTCCAGGCCCTCCTGGAGGGCCAGTTCCTGCGGGGCCGGCTGCGGCATGGAGCCGAGCTGGTCGGCCAGCACCTCCTGGGCCAGCTCCTCCTTGGAGGAGAAGTGGAAGTACAGCGCTCCCTTGGTGACGTTGGCCCGCTGGTGGATCTCCGAGATCGTCGCCGCCTCGTACCCGACCTCGGCGAAGACCGCGGCGGCGGCGACCAGGATCGAGTGGCGTGTCCTGATCGCGCGTTCTTGCAACGCCACGGCCCACCTCCGCTTACAGCAAGAGCACTCAAAAGAAACCGGCAGGTTCGTATCCTCCCACCGACTCCAGGGAGGATCAAGCGGCCCGCGAGATGCCCGGAATACGGCGATGAGGCCCGCTTCTCCAGGCTCTGACCGGCCAAAGAAACCCTGCGGACGGTTTCTGTTCACTCCGGCCCTCCCCTATGACGGCCGCATATACCGGACCCCTTCCCGCCTGAATCGGGCATTCCGCTATCGGGACGAGGGAGAATCAGTGGAGAACTTGTATCAGCCCGGTCACTCTTTGCTCACTGATGACTTGTAAGAAAACCGGTAGGTCCGTATCTTCTTGCCCCACCGCACAGCCACTTCTTCTGGATCTGCGACTACGGGGAGAGGGCCATGGTCCTTCTGACAGTCCAGCCCGAGAAACACCTCACAGCGTCAACCGGCAGGATCGTCCTCCCGGAGCAGCGCAGTTCGGACGACCCCCGCCTGATCGGGGGACTGACGCCGGACCACTTCGCACCACCCGCCCCCACCCCCGCCCAGGAGCTGGCCCGCCTGCTCTTCGACCAGGGGGGCGAGCGCCACCGCGTCCACGCCCCCTGGCGCCGGCTCATCGCCAACGAAACGTTCCGTCACCGGGGGGAGCTGACGCCCGCCGAGCAGGTGACCCGGTCCTACGAACGCCTCCGCCTGGTCAACGACACCGTGGGCGACGCCGAGCGGCTGGCGAGCGATCCGCACCTGCTGGCCGGCCTGCACGAGTGGGCCGCGATCGTGGACGGCGGCGGGGGCCTGTGCACGGTCGCGAGCATCCACTACAACCTGTTCCTGGGCAGCCTCCTGGACCACGGCGACGACGGCCGGCGCGACCTGACGCCGTTCACGTCCCTGCAGCGCACCGGAACGTTTCTGTGCACCGAGCTGGAACACGGCAACGACAGCTTCGCGCTGCAGACCACCGCCGAGTTCGACCCGGACACGGGGGAGTTCGTCCTGCACACCCCGCACCCCGGCGCCCAGAAGTTCATGCCCAACACCAGCACCACGGGCGGGCCGAAGTCCGCCGTGGTCGCCGCCCGCCTCGTCGCCGACGGCCGGGACCAGGGCGTCTTCCTCTTCCTCACCCCGCTCAGCGACGAGCACGGACTGCTGCCGGGCGTCAGGGTGCGCCGGCTGCCCGTCCGCCCCGGCGCGCCCGTCGACCACTGCCTGACCGCCTTCGACCGGGTGCGCCTGCCCCGGGAGGCCCTGCTGGAGGCGGAGCACGGCCGGCTCGACGACAGCGGCGCCCTCACCAGCACCCTGGGCAACCACCGCAAGCGGTTCCTGCGCTCGATCGGACGGGTCACCGTGGGAAAGCTGTGCATGAGCGCCGCGGCGGTCGGCGCCTCCCGGGCGGCGCTGTCCGTCGCCGTCCGCTACGGCGAGCACCGCCACGTCAGCGGCCCGCGGGCGGGCGACCGCGTCCCCGTCAACTCCTACCGCACCCACCACGGCAGGCTGCTGAAGGCGCTGTCCACGGCGTACGGCATGACGTTCCTGCACCGGGAGGTCACCGCCCGCTGGGCCCGGCACGCCGAGGCCGACCGGGCGGACGCGGAGCGCCAGGTGGCCGTCGCCAAGGGCTGGATCACCTGGCAGGCCCGCGCCATCGCGGCCGAGTGCCGCGAACGGTGCGGCGCGCAGGGCCTGTTCGCGGTCAACGGCCTGGCCGGCTTCCCCGACTACATCGAGGGGACGATCACCGCCGAGGGGGACAACCTGGTGATCTGGGCGAAGGCGGCCGCCGAGCTGGTCTTCCACGGGGAGACCGGCGGCCGGGACGCACCGCCCGCCCCGGCCGGGCACGCCGACCGGCTGGACGACATCCGCTTCCTGCGCCACCTGCTGGCCCGCGCGGAGTCCGTGTGGCAGGCCCGGGCCCGCGCGTCGCTGCGCCAGGGCCCCTCCAAAGACCCGATCGGCCGCTGGAACAACGCCTCCTCGGCCGCCCTGGAGATGGTGTCGGTGCACGCCGCGGTGCGCGCGGCCGACGCCTACCTCGACGCGGTGGACCAGGCCGCGCAGACCGGGGCCCGCGACCTGCTGGAGGGCCTGTGCCGGCTGTTCCTGCTCACCCAGCTCGGCCCGCACACCGGTGACCTGCTCGCGGACGGCCACATGAGCATCGAGCAGGTCCACGCCCTGCCCTTCGCCCTGGACAAGGCGGTGGCCGGCCTCGCACCGCACATGATGACGCTGGTCGACGCCTTCGACCTGCCGGAGGCGTACCTGGCCGGGGTGCCCATCGCCAACAGCGGCAGCGTCCCCCTCGCCGACTACGCGGGCATCGCCGACTAGGGCCGACCGTCCGGACCGGGCCGGCCGGGGGCGACCGCGCCCCCGGCCGGCCCGCGACGCAGGTGAGGCAGGTGCGGCCCGGACGACGGGCCCGGTGCGCACGGGCCCGGCCGGGCGGTCACGGCGCGTCGGCCCGCCGGTTCACTGGTACGACCGCACCGGGCGCGGTTCGCCCTCCGAGCGCCCGGTCTTGCGCCCCTTGCTGCCGGGCGCCAGCGTGCGCGGATCGACGGCCTCGGCCGGCGCGCCCGAGGCGTACAGGCCGTCGGGCGCCGTGTCCCGGTCGTGCGGCAGCAGCCAGAACACCCGCCGGCGGAAGGTCCCCGAGGAACGGGACGGCTTGGCCTCGGGGCCCAGCAGTGCGTAGCCGACCATACGGCCGTCGCGGTGGTAGGCCGGCCTGCCCCGGCGGGTCGGCAGCCGGTCCAGGCTCTGGCGGACGTAGTCCAGCCGGCCGACGTCCTCGAGCCAGACGAAGCCGACCTCGTGGGCGATCTCGTCCTCGGCGATGAGGGCGCTCATGCTGTCTCCTCGTCGGCGGTCAGTCCGATGCCCGGGTAGTACTTGCGCTGGTTGGACAGGATCATCTCCTTGGGAGACGCCAGCCCCAGCATCTCGCGGACCCGCGACGCGAAGGACCGGGACGAGACGGCCGGGGCCCCCTCATTCTGGCACCACGCCTTGTACGCCGCATACAGACCGGCCTGTTCCGCCCTCAGCCCCGGATCCAGCCGGCAGGACTCGCCGAGGAAGCGTCCTATGTGGTCCTCGGTCTCCGCGTACGCCGTGGTGGCGATGCGCACCCGTTCCGGCCCCAGGAGGTCCTTCTCCCCGCTCAGGTAGCGCCGTGCCCCCGCGATGAGCCAGTTGAGGATGCCGGGCCCCTCCTCGGTGACGAGGATGTCCGCCAGGTTGTCCACCTTGCGGTGGTCGGGCACGACCCGCTCGAACGGGATCAGCCGCATCCGCCGCCAGAAGGCGAAGCCGCCCGTGCCCACCTCGGGCCGGTGGTTGCCCAGCAGCCACAGCTTGTGGGTGGGCTGGAAGCCGAAGAAGTCCTGCCGCATCCGCCGCGCCTTGATCCGGTCCCCGCCGGTCAGCAGTTTCACCCGCGCCTCGTCGAACCGGTCCCCGGGCTTGACCTCGCTGCACACGATGACCCGGCGCCCGTGCAGCTCGGCCAGGTCGGTGGGGTGGCCCTCGTAGGGGCGGGCCATCAGGAACCCGGGCGGCGCGGCGTCCGCGTAGTCGCCGACGAGCTTCATCACCACGTCCAGCAGCACCGACTTGCCGTTCTTGCCGGAGCCGAACAGGAACGGCATCACCTGCGCGCCGACGTCCCCGGTGATGGAGTAGCCGAGCAGCAGGTGCAGGAAGTCGATCATCTCCGCGCCCGCCGGTCCCTCGCCGAAGGTGTCGGTGAGGAAGCGGTCCCAGCGGGGCGTGGGCGACGGCTCGGGGGTGGCCGTGGTGGAACGGGAGTGGAAGTCCTTGCTCTGGTCGGGCGCCCGCATCCGCCCGGTGCGCAGGTCGACGATCCCGCCGGGCGTGCACAGCGCGTACGGGTCGGCGTCCAGCAGCGCCGCGTTGAGCACCATGGCGGGCGCCGACTTGGCCTGGGCGAGCATCGCGTTCAGCCCGCTGGTGCTCAGCGCCCGGCGCCGGTGCTGCTGGAGCGCGTCCGTGCTGTGCAGTCCGCGCGGGTCGGTGGTGGCGAGGGCCTCGGCCAGGTCACCCGCGGCCCACAGGACGGTGTCGTCCTCGTCGATCTGCCAGCGGGTGCTGTCCCAGCGGAACCAGCCCAGGCCCGGCACGTACCGGTAGTCGTCGGCGTAGAGCTTGACGAACAGTTTGGCGTTGCCCCGGTCGCTGAGGGTGTCGGGCAGCAGCCCGTCGGCGGTGGCCGTGCCGCCCGCGCCGGACGGGCCCCGGTCCTCGTCCGCGGGGCGGGACGTGGGCAGGTTCTGGGCCAGGATCTGCACGGCGACGGCGCGCGGGTCGAAGAGGGCGTTGTCATGGCCTCGGGTCACGAGCGGCCTCCCAGGGACAGCGGGCGGCTGCGTCCCGCGCTCAGCCCGCCGCGGATGACGGCGCCGTAGCGCCGCTGCTGGCCCGGCCGGGCCTGCGCGGCCGCCTCCCGCAGCGCCCGCTCCGCCTCCTGCTCGGTCAGCAGCCCGGCGGCGAGGAGCCCGCCGGCGGTGTAGGCGGCCCGGTTGAGTTTCTCGGTGAACGCCGCTCCCTCGGGTACGGCGGCGCACGCGGCGACCTCGGCCAGCAGTCCGGCCAGGACCCGGCCCGCGGCTCCGAGTCCGCCCCCGGCGGCCAGCACGGCCTGCCGGGCCCGCGGGGGGACCGGCCGGGGCGCGGGCACGTGGACGGGCGGCAGGTGACCGGTGCGCTCCAGTTCCCGGGCGAGCCAGGCCGGCAGCGGCGCGGACTCCCGCACCTCGCTCACCGCCTCGTACGCCCCCGCCTCGGTCACGGTGCCGGGGGCGACGACATAGCCGCCGTGCGCCCGTACGTCGACCTGCCAGGCCAGCGCGCGCCCGCCGCTGGAACCGGAGGAACACTGCCACCGGTGCCCGCTCACGGCCCGGTACCAGACGTGCAGGCCGCCGGAGGGCGTGCGCACCCGCAGGGTCGACTCGTCCTCGGCGGGCGAGGCGGCGCCCCGCAGGACGGCGAGCACCGCCAGGGTGTGGAAGCCGTTGGCGAGCCCGGTCAGGTCCACCGTGTCGGCGATGTCGATGCCGGGCAGCAGCCGGTCGCGCGCGGGCAGCCGGCGTGCGTGGGCGTCGATGTCGATGACGACCAGCCCGGCCGGGCCGCACGCGATCCCGACACCGAACTCCGGGTGGGCGCCCCACCACCGCTCGATCCGGGCGAAGTCCAGGGTGGCGGCACGGAATCCGTGGCACCAGCGTCCCAGGGCGGGACAGCGACACCCCCGGTAGGTGTGCCCGGGTTCACGGCAGGCCGCGCAGTTGGCCACGGGCGTCTTGCGTCCTGGGGCGAGCGGGTGGACCGGCCACCCGCGCCCGGCACACCAGCGTGCGACGGCCAGGGACTGCGTGACGCCGGCGGTGACAGCACCGGCCGGCGGTGAGTCGCTGCGTAAAGCCCGCAGCTCATCGGCCATGTATTCCCCCGTCAGCGACCGAAGCGACTCAACGACGGACACAGACTAGCGAAGCAGCAGTGACGAAAGGGCAACTCTGTGCGAATAACCGGTTCTCCGGCCGGTTCCACGTCCCGGAGGCGATGAGCGACCGAAGCACCCCCGCAGCGACCGGGGCGGCTTTCGGTCGCTGCCTCGAACGCTCGGTGAAACCGCAGGTCAGAACCCTGCGGCAGTCCAGACAGCGACTGAAGCGACTCAAGGTCCCTATATATGAAGCCCACACGCGCGCACGCGCCCGCACACACGCGCACACGCGAATGTCCTGATATACCGGGCCTAGAGTCGCTTCAGTCGCTGTCACCCCGTCAAAAAGCCCCTGAGCTGGCCTTTTGCCCGAGCGACCGAGCAGCGACCGACCCTTTCCGGGTAGCTGCCCGTCAGTCGCCCGCACCCGTAGGACCTCTCGAGCGGATCTCGAGGCGGCGGATCTTGAGGCGGCCGAGTACCCGGCCGAGCAGTTGAGCACCGCCGATCCGTCGTGCCTCGAGGAGTACGGCGAGTGGGACGGCGCGCGGGCCTGGACGACGGGCGACGGGCCGGACCTGAGGGGCCGCGAGAAGGCCGGGCCCGCCGAGATCGACACCGCTCTGCTCACGGGATCCTGGCGGCGTCCGGTGTTGTCCGCGCCTGTTGTCCGCGCCGCACCTGGAGCCTGGCACGGTGGACTGGAAGGCGTACGCGTTCTGCGTCCTGGAGCAGATGCACCGGATGCCGAGTCGGCGGGAGGTGTTCGCGAAGAATTCCTCACGAGGAATGACCGTGTGGACATCGCTGCGTCTTGCTAACGTCTGCGACATGAAGCGCGCCGCTATGACGACGACGCCGGAGAGTGTCCCGGCGCGCTGAGAGATGATCTGATCCGAAGCCCCGGGGCAAGTGCCCCGGGGCTTCGTCGTAGGCCCGGTCACTTGCCCCGCAACCAGCAGGGAGACCGCGATGACCACCGTGCACGACCACCGCAGGCTCGGCCGCGAACTGGGCCTGTTCGACACCGATCCGCTGATCGGCGCCGGCCTGCCGTACTGGCTGCCCGACGGCGCGGCCGTGAGGCACACCCTGGAGGAGTACATCCGTGCCGCCGAGCGGCGGGCGGGCTACCAGCACGTGTACTCACCCGTCCTCGGCAAGCGAGAGCTGTACGAGATCTCGGGACACTGGGCGCACTACAGCGACGACATGTTCCCCCCGATGGACCTCGGCGCAGAGCAGGTCGTCCTGCGGCCGAGCCTGTGCCCCCATCACGCGGTGATCTACCGCTCCCGCTCGCACAGCTACCGCGAACTACCCCTGCGGATGGCAGAACTGGGCGGCATGTACCGCTCCGAACTCTCGGGCGTGCTCGGCGGGTTGACCCGGGTGCGGGCCATCCAGCTCAATGACGCGCACATCTTCTGCACCCTGGACCAGGTCGCCGAGGAGGCGCAGGCGGCCCTGGAGATGATCCGCCAGGCGTACGAGGCGCTCGGCATCACCCCCACCCGGTACCGGCTCTCCCTCCCAGGGCCCGGTGGCAAGTACGTTGCCGCACCCGAGAAGTGGCAGCGCTCCACCGCACTGCTGACCGACGTCCTCGACCGCTCCGGCCTGCCCTACCGGGCGGCCGAGGGAGAGGCCGCGTTCTACGGCCCCAAGATCGACGTCCAGGTCACCGACAGCGCCGGCCGGGAGACCACCCTGTCCACCGTCCAGGTCGACTTCCACCAGCCCGAGCAGTTCGACCTGCACTACATCGGCGCGGACGGCGCCAAACACCGTCCGGTCATGGTCCACCGCAGCATCATCGGCAGCGTGGAACGAGCCGTCGCCCATCTCATCGAACAGCACGGCGGTGCCTTCCCCGCCTGGCTCGCCCCCACTCAGCTGGTGATCCTCCCGATCTCCGACACCGAACTGCCGAACGCCGCAGCCCTCGCCCGACGCTGCACCCGTCTGGGACTGCGCGCCCAGATCGCAGGACCGGACCGCGGCAGCCTGGGCGCCCGGATCCGAGAGGCCCGCCTGGTTCCCTACCAAGCCGTCATCGGCGCCAAGGAGGCCGCTGACGACCACGTCGCACTGCGCTTGCGTGACGGACGCCGACTCGACCCACAGCCGGTCAGTGACGCACTCACCCACATCAGCGCTCTCATCGAGGCCCACAGCACCGGCCTGTGGGCCGACGCCACCTCATAGCAGGCGTGCGCGATCAGCGTCCGCCGTCACCTGGGGCGAGGAGACTGGTGATCTCCGCGAGGCGCCGGGCCAGGGCTTGAAGCAGCGGCGGACGTTCTCCGGCTTCTTGCGTCTCGACCTGGCCACGGGCGCGGGGATCGGTCAGGTGGTGGGGGCCTGCGCCTGGCCGGGGATGGGGCTCGAAGGCCGTGCCCTGCTCGACGGCGTGATCCGAGCGATGTCGTCTCGCGGAGCCCACGAGCTCCGCGAGATCATCGAAGAGCTCGACGCCTTCACGGGCTCATCCGATCCGGCGGCAGACCGCCGAAGATGAAGAACAAGGTCAGGGGCTGTGCCAGAACTGTGCGCGAGGCCGTGACAGACGCTTCAACCGGTCACAGACCGGCGACGTCCCCGGCCCTCTTTCGTACGGAGTCGAGCGCGCGCACTACGGCGTTGTGCTGCCTCGCGCGCGCCGCCCGGTCCGTCGGCACCAGCCGCGCGGCGGCCTGTACGGCGTAGGCGTCCGGGTCGCCGAAGGCATCCCGCGGGTGCTCCCCCGTATCCGCGCAGTGGGTCGTGACCTCCTTGACCGCCTGGAGCACGACTGCCCGGTCCACGCCCGGCTGCATGGACAGCCGCACCTGGAAACGCGCCATCCACTTCTCGCGGTCCTTCTCCCTCGCCGCGTCCGTCCTCTGGTCCTTCTTCGTCACGTGCTCTCCCGGGTGATCGCCAGCCGTCCTTCATGGAGTGGGACGCCGGGTCATCGGGGTGGGTTGCGGAAGCGAGGAGCTGACGAGCCTGAAGTGACTGCCCAGGAGCCGCCCTACGGGACAGCGCTCCACCGACGACCGGTCCACCGATGCAGAACGTCACAGATCACGGGTTCGGGTACGGCTTCCAGCCTCGCGTGCCCTCTCGGGAAGTCCTGGTGACAACAGTCTGCCTCGGTGACAACCATCGTGCTTCGGCTCGGCCCCGCAGCGGCCCTGGAGCGGCCCCTGACCTGGTTCAGTAGCCGAGATCCAGGTAGTCGATGTCGTTGATGGCGACGTCCGAGAGGTCCGCGGCGCGCGCGCCGCCGTCCTGGAAGTACACCTCCCTGAACCCTTCGGCGATGATCCCGCGCAGCTGCCGGTCGCCGGCGCCCCCCTCGCGGGCCTCGAACAGGCGGCGGGCGTACTCCGGGGGGAGGTGCACGGTCAGCCGCCGGAACCGTCCGTCGTCGGTCGTGCCGACCGGCGCGGTGTAGCCGAACCGGGCCCTCGTCTCCACCGTGATCCCGCCGGTGGTGGCGGCCTGCCGGCGCCGGCGCCGGCGCACCTGCGGCTGCCACCGCCGCCGCACCGCCTCGTCGATCCGCGCGGCGATGTCGGCGCGGGCGTGCTTGCGGGCGCCGCGCCGGTAGCGGTTCACGGAACCGGCGGTGATGCCGAGCTCCTGCGCCACGGCCCTCGCGCTGCCCAGCTGCCTGATCAGGTAACCGATCTGCCCCTTCAGCGTCTTCGGCGGTTCCCGGGTGAAGGCTTCCCGGTCGGCCCGCTCGATGGCGTCCTCGATCTCTCCCACGGTTTCGGCTCCCTTCGGGGCACGGGGTCGTGGCCGCTGGGCGCGGCCCTACTCGCCTTCGTCGAGGACGGCGTCCCCGCCCTTGATGTGGCGGGCCGGGTTGAGGCCCTTCTCCATCAGGTCGACCGCCCACAGCATCGACTGGACGCCCTCCGGCTTCGCCAGGCCCGGGGTGGGGCCGAGCCGGAACCCCCCGGGCTGGGGCTTGCCGGAGGCCGCGTACGGCAGGAAGGCGAGCGGGCTGTCGCCGGGGCTCGGGTAGACGACGCAGTCGGACAGCACGGCGAGCGGGTACCGGCCCGTCATCTTCGCCATGTTGGCGAGCTTGCGGTGCATGTTGACCCGGGCCTTGCTGATGACGGCGGCGCGGATGTCGGGGCGCCAGGTCGGGCGTTCCAGGGCCGGCCACCGGTCCCCGTCCTTGTAGTTCCTGCCCTGGGGGCGCTCCCTGAGCTTGCCGATGCCGCCCTTCACGGTCGCCTTGACGGCGGCCAGCACGGCGTTCATGGCCGGGTCGGCCTGCTTGTGCCGCTCCATCGCGGCGAGGAACTCCGCGTCGGACAGGTCCCGGGTGACGCCGAGGTCGGCGAGGGTGTCGACGTAGGCGGTCTTGAGCCGCTCGTGCCACGGATCCAGGTAGGCGCCGGTCTCGCGGCGCAGGTACGCCTCGATCGGGTGCACGTCGTACCCGAGCTCCTGGGCGTAGGCGACGGTGTGCGTCTGGTACCAGGCCGGGCCGGTGGGGCGGGTGCCGTCCGGGGTGAACGGGCTGGGCAGGCGCGGGTCCAGCTCGATGCGGGAGAGGTCGACCAGCCAGCAGCCGGGGATCTTCGGGTTGAACCGCGGGGCGTGGAAGTGGTCGGGGGCGGACAGGCCGACCACCAGGCGGGCCGCGGCCGCGAGGAACGCCGTGTTCAGGTCCAGGCCGACCGCGTACGGCAGCATGCACTCCTCGTCGGTGAGCGAGTCCACCGGCCGCACCCACTGGTACGCCTCTTCGTCGAGGAAGCCGCCGCTCCAGCCGGAGTTCACGACCACGGGGTGTTCCGGGGTGGCCTCCGGCGGCGCCGGGTCCATCGGCTCCGTGCCCAGCGAGCCCGGGTTGTGGGCGGACACCCAGTTCCCGCTCTCCTCGTCGCGCTCCGGCCTCGTGGGCGGCCGCAGCGCGGTCATCAGCTCCAGCCCCGAGACCGCCGTCGAGCCGCGCGGGGTGATGACCCGCCGGGCGTAGACGCCGAGAACGCGGGCGATCTCGGCCGGTTCCATCCCGCTCACGCCCGGCCAGGACCGCTCGTCGAGGGCGTCCCACGACAGGACCGCCAGCTGCACGCACTGCCGCTCGCGCCCCTGGGCCTTGCGGTAGATCCGCGCCCACGGGCCGAACCCGCGCCGGGTGAGCCGCCACTTCGCCTTCGTCACCTGCCTGACCACCGGGTGGTCCTCCGGCAGCCGCAGGGAGCGGCGCTGCTCGTGGCCCTCCAGGCGTTCGGGCAGCCCGAGCTTCACGGCGGCCGCGGCGGTGAGCACGATCAGCGGGTCGGAGTCCTTGCCGTGGCGGTGGAGCTTCGGCGCACCGAGGCCGGACTCGCGCAACGTCCACTCCACCAGCTCCGGGACGGTGGTCGCCGGGCAGTCGAGCACGATCCCGTCGACGCCGTACGCGCAGCCGTCACCGTCCAGCACCGCGAGCGGGCCGTGCGGGAACCGCGGATCGGCCGCGGGCCGCGCCGTCTTCCCCGCCGCCGGGCGCCGTGACACCGCAGGGCGCGCGGCGGGCCGCTCGGGCGCGGTCGCTGCGGCGGGGGGCCTCGCGGGCGCGGTGGTCCCCGTTCCGGGCACGGTGGCGGACGCGGCGGGTCCGGTGGACGTCACCGGCTGCGGCGCGACGGCCGGGGCCGGTGACGCGGCGGAGGCGGCGGGGGAGCCGTGCACGGGGTACTTCGCGGCCCAGCCCTTCAGCAGCCGCTGGTACGCCTCCAGCCGGGGCGGGCGAGGCTCGGAACGCCCGTTCTCCCAGTTCTTCACGCTCTGCGTCGTCGTCCTCAGCGCGCTCGCGAGACGGGCCTGGGTGATGCCGGCGGCCTCGCGCAGGCGGGCACGCTCCGCCGGGGGCGGAAGCTGCGGCTCCTCCTCCAGCAGCGCGTCGATGTTCGCGAACAGCTCTTCCTCGGATGCCATGCAGGGCTCCCTTCTGCCCGGACCCTAGCATTCTTAACCCGTTCATTTAACCCTTTCATGTAACCCAAAACAATTAAGTGACCTGTGTGTTCTCGAACTGTCGGCCAGATGCGGTCGATGCGGTCGGGGCAAGGGTGCGGGACACCCCGGACCCTGCGGAAAACCGCAGGGTCCGGGGTGGGGGGAACCGCACGAGTTCGCCGGTTGTCCGCATGCCGGCACCGAGCTGGGATTTCTAGCGTGGTCCCGGATCGCCGCACCGGCCCGCGGCGTGAGCCTCGCACCTGGAGACTTCGAGAGGGGCCACATCACCCTCGCGCTGCCGCAGGAGCCCGCGGACGGCATCGCGGGATGGGCGGCCGACCTGGTGGACGCCATGGGCGCGCCCGGCGCCGGCCTCGCCGTCGTCCTGGAGAACCTCTTCCCGCCGCTGCCGAGCGAGATCATCCTGCCGCTGACCGGCTTCGCCGCCGGGCCGTACGTCGAGGGCCGCGGGGTCCGGGGTCACGAACGCCGGCTTCAGGACCGCCCCGGGCGCCCCGGGTCCGCCGGTGAGGACGGCCCCGATGGCGTCGACGGGCACGTGCGGACGCAGATTCGTGCCGCCCGGCCCCGGCCCGTCGCCGCCCCCGACCGAGACGACGGTGCGGACGATGCCCGCCGGGACACGTCCCGCCCGCTGTCGTACGGGCGCAGCGACCGTCTTGTTCAGCTCCGGAAACGTTCTGCTCGTGTGATACCCGTCACATGTTCGAAGGTTCGATCACCTGTCCGGAACGGTGGGGATGGCTGGCTCCGTGCGGCGCGAGGCGTGCGTTCCCGCAGCTCACGCATGGTGTCTGAGCGGTAACTTACTGCTGTGGTCTATGCCTGTGCGTGGTGAAGTGATCACAGGTCGTAAAAAATTGGTCGGGAAGGGTGTGCGCGTTTGACCCCTCTCATCGGAAATCCTGCAGCCGAGGGCCCAGAGCGGTGTCCTCCGCAGCGTCATCTCCCCGTCGCGGAAACGGAGTTGACGCCGTGTTGGCAGGAGAGGACCAGGTCCCGATGACCGTGAACGATCTGCTCGCGCTGCTGGCGGCCGCCACCGCCGTGCGCGTCTTCCTCCCCGACGTCGTCGCGGGACTGCGCCGGATGCTGCGCGCCGGCGCCCGGGTCGGCGTCGCCGAGCTGCTGAGCTCCCAGCCGGCGCGCACCGGGGCCACCGAGACCCTCACCGCAGCCCCCGTCCGGGACGAGGAGGCATGACGATGGCCGTCCCCGAGGACAGCAACGTCCCCGACGCCCTCCCCGCCCAGCCCCGGGAGCTGAACTCCCTGCAGGGCGTCCACTACGAGATGCCGTCCGACCTGGACGCCTTCTACCGCATGTACGCCCGGCCGCAGCTGCGCTACGCCGCCACCGTGCTGGGCGACATGAAGGCCGCCCAGCAGGTCGTGCGCCGCCTCTACAGTCACCTCGCCCTCAACTGGGCCGTCGTCCTGCTCGAGGACGGCGGGCCGGAGGCCTACGCCTGGCGCCTGCTGAAGATGCGCGTCGAGCTCCACCTGCGCATGAACCTCGGCCCCGCCGCCGACGGACGCAGCACCGCTCCCGCCGGAACCGCGCGGACCACCGCCGTCCACGACGCCGTACGTGCCACGCTGGAACGCATGCGCACGCAGCTGGCGGCCATAGAGTCCCCCCTCGGTCTCTACACCGCCATCGCCACCCTGCCGGAACGCCAGTTCGACGTGATCATCCTCCAATACGTCCTGGGCTACTCCTGCAAACAGGCCGCCAACACCATGGGCATCACCCCGGCCACCGCCCGCACCCACCGCCGCCTGGCCCGCAAGCGCATCGCCGCCAAACTCGGCATAGACCTGGGTGACGACGAGGAGAAGGAGTAACACCGTGCCACGCAGCATCGACGACTACCTCGACCAGACCGCCCTCGCGGACACGGTCACCGACGCCGACCTCGGCACCCTGCAGCAGGAGATCGTCCGCGACGTCACCGCCACCCTCATGTTCGGCGCCCGCCCCGCCCCCGAGGGCTACTACCCCACCGCCCTCGGCGAGGCGCAGTCGGCCCTGACAGCCCTCTCCAGCGAACTCATCCGCCGCACCGACGCCGCCGGACACCTCGCCCGCATCGTCGACGTCCCCTACGACGCCGACGGCGCCCTGTACTTCGGCTGCCTGCTCAACCTCGCCCAGGAACCCGACAGCGCCCTGTGGTGGTGGCAGTTCGCCGCCGGCGCCGACAACGCCACCGCCGCCTACTGCCTCCACCTCCACCACCTGCTGCGCGGCGAACTGCGCGACGCCGACCACTGGGCCCACCAGGCCCTCCACCTCGACGACGAGATCCATCTCGCCCCCACCCACCCCTGGTCCGCCCGCCGCCTGCCGCACCCCACCCTGGCCCTGCGCGAAGCCGTCGAACGCCTCAGGGTCGAAGAGGAACTGGCCGGCGCCCCCTTCCACCACCCCGACCACCGCCTCGCCGACCAGCTCGAGGAACTCACCGGCGCCTGCTGACGAAAAGGAGTGCCTGTGCGCACGTCGAGCGTGTGAAGCCCGACCTGCGGGGGCGAACGACTGACGGGGAGCCACACGTCGCGCACCGACAGGGTCGGGCCCCCGGGCAGCGCCATCGGGAGCGCTCGCTTCCGGTGCGGTGAGCCGTCCGGGTGCGACACGGACCCGCGAACGGGTGGAGCCGGAGGCGGAACGGGCCCGGGCCCGGCTGCCGGGCTGCTCGTCGCGTTCGTGGAGACCGGGCGCGAGGAGACGCGGCTGACCCGGATGCGTTTCGGCGTCTGGCGTCGTTCCGGGTAGGCCGGTCGGTGGCAAGAGCGTGCCGGGTGCGGTCGGCGGTGGGCAACGCATGACGGCGTCTGGGACAGTCCTGAGTCGTCCATGCAGGTCAGCGCCGGTTCCCAGGGGCGGGACGCCGTCCTTTCGGCAGGGTGCCGCAGGGCGTGGACGGGCCGGGACTGTCCCGGACGCCCGAAGATCTGGCGGGACACCGACGCGACGAAACAGCCTCCTTTCCGGGCCGTGAGATCCCGGCCCGCAAAAGGAGGTTGTGATGACACAGCAGACCCTGCTCCCGCCTCAGCGACGGACCACCGGGAAGCAGACCGCCAAGGAGCAGATCACCGGGAAGCAGACCGCCGGGAAGCAGACGCCGAAGAAGGGGACCCGGCCCGCACCGGCGTCGCACCGCAGGCCGCGCACCCCGAGCCGGGCCAGGAGAAAGACCCGCCTCGTCGTGTCAGGCGTGGCGGGGCTGGCCGTGGGGTTCGTGCTGTCGTTGCTGGCGGGCGTGCTGCTGGCCGTGCACGGTCCGTCCAGTCCACCGGCGGCCGAGGGGCCGTCGGTCACGCTCCGGCCCGGGACACCGGCCGCGCCCGAACCCGCCCCGAAGAAGCCCGCCGAGAAGGGCCCGGAAGAGGCCGGGCCCGTCGAGGCCGAGAAGGTCGCACTGCGGCCCGGCGACACGCTCTGGGGACTGGCCCGCACACACGGCACGAGCGTGAAGGTGCTGCAACGGCTCAATGGCCTGGGCTCGTCGACGCTGATCTACGCCGGGCAGACCCTGGTCGTGCCCGCCACACCGGGCTCCGCCGGCCCGGCGCGGCCGCCGGCGGCCACGTCCACTGCGGACGGGCAGCCGAGGGTGGCGTCCGCGGACAGGCCCGCGAGGCCCGCCAAGCCTGCGAAGCCCGGCAAGGCCGGCAAGCCCGGCAAGCCCGGCAAGGTCGGCAAGCGGG
The DNA here is from genome assembly GCF_055564355.1 of Streptomyces sp. NPDC029152. Lineage (NCBI taxonomy): Bacteria > Bacillati > Actinomycetota > Actinomycetes > Kitasatosporales > Streptomycetaceae > Streptomyces > Streptomyces sp. NPDC029152. Next base: position 19,579 of record NZ_JBVHWR010000031.1, read on the forward strand.
TCCAGCCGGCGCCGAGTGCCGTCATCGCCTACGCCCGCGCGCAGCTCGGCAAGCCCTACGTCTGGGGCGGCACCGGCCCGAGCGGATTCGACTGCTCCGGCCTGGTGATGCGGGCGTGGGAGGCGGCCGGGGTGAAGCTGCCGCGCACCACCTGGAGCCAGATCCGCGCCGGCCGTGCCACCACCCGCGACCGCCTGGTGCCCGGTGACCTCGTCCTGTCCTACGGAGGCGGCCACGTCGGGCTGTACATCGGCGACGGACAGATCATCCACGCCCCCAAACCCGGCACCACCGTCACCATCGCCCCCCTGCCCGACCCCGGCGTCGTCACCGCCTACCGCCACATACACCCCTGAACGATGCGAAACGCAGCGCGGGTGACACGACCTCCAGCGGCTGCGGCACCCCATCCGCACAGCCGGCCGAGCGATGACGGAGAACAGCCCTCATGAACAGATCAATGACGTTTAAGCTCCCCTGGTACACACGGGACAAGGGAGCGGTGATGGGACGGGGGCCGGATCCGGCGGCGGCGCACAGCCCTGCGCAATTCATGGAGTCCATGCGGCAGTTACGCCGCTGGGCGGACCTGAGCTACCGGCAGCTGGAGCGCAACGCCACCGACGTCGGCGACGTCCTGCCGCGCGCGACCATCTCCGCCGCCCTCGCCCGTGACGACCTTCCCCGCGAGGAACTCCTGGCCGCCTACGTGCGGGCCTGCGGCGGTGACGACGACGCGGTGTCCGCCTGGCTGGAGGCCCGCCGACGCCTGGCCACGTTCGGCACCACGGCACCACCGCCCGACTCCGGGAACGCCGCGCAGAGCACTGTCCTCCAGGGGGACGACGACGTCCGGCAGGAAACACCGCGGGGCGAGAGGGAAGGCACGGACGAGGAGCCGAGCCCGACCGGCGCACCAGACCCCGGCCCGACCGGAGCCTCGGCCACCGGCCCCGTCGGCGAACCGGGCTCTGCCCCCTCCGAAGAACCGCCTACCAGCCCCCAGGAAGCCGCCGACGACAAGGAAGCCCCGGCCACTGACGCGGCCACCGACCCGGCCGGCGAACCAGGCGGCCCCGTCCCGGCCGGGACACCGGCCACGGGCCCGGCCGACGACGGCCCCGCCGCCCCGCACGCCCAGTCGAACTGGCAACGGCACGGCCCGATGGTCGCGATCGCTGCCTGCACCGTCGCCGGAATACTGACCCTGGCCCTGTGGCCGGACGACAACGACTCCAGCGACCACCGCACGGACAGCGCGCCCACGAGCACCCCGCCCCCCAGCACCGCGCCCTTCAGCACCGCGCCCAGCGACAGCCCCGAGTCGAAGCAGCCCGGTTCCTCGCCCGCGCCGAGCCGTTCGGCCACCGCCGATCCCGTAGCCGCCCCTGAGATCTCGCCTGTCGAGCACGAGGAGACGGCCCCCGCCTCCAGCCGCCCCACCGCCACCCCCAGCCCCCGGCGGACGGGCGGCTCCGCCCGGCTCCCGGCCGCCGGATGGACCAGCATCCACCCCGCCTCCGCTCCCTCCCGGTGTCTGACCGAGGGCCGCGAACGCAACGGCCGTACCGACCGCGAGATCGCCGTCCAGCTCTCCTGCGCCGACGCCTCCCTGCCCCGCGTCTACCTCGAGGACCTGGGCGCACAGACCTACCGCATCCAGTGGCACCACCCCGCACACGGCACCGGCTGCCTGGCCGTCGACGACGCTTCCACCGTCTCCGGCGCCCTGCTCTCCCCCCGTGACTGCGCGGACGGCGACAGCCAGAGGTTCCGCCTGGAAGCCACCGGCAACGGCTTCCGGCTCCGGCCCCTCCACAGCGGCCTGTGCATCGGATTCCTCCCCCCGGTCACCGAAGGCGCCGAGGCGATGCAGACCGCATGCGCCGACACCTCCAGCCAGGTGTTCACCTTCACCGCGAGCTGAAGTGCCCGGGCTCGCGGATACGGGGAGACGGAGCAGCAGCCCCCGGGGTTCCAGGACATGCGGGCCCGGGGGCGAGACAACCGGGACCGGCGGCCCTGCTGGTGCTGTGACCACCTGGGTTCACCGAGTCGCCCGTTGCGCTGGTTGACGACTTTGACCAGCAGGGGAGGCGAGACGGCTCCACCGGTCGGGGCCCGGACACCGACGGACTTCGCCCACGTACCCCCGGAGGAGATGACGGTGGAGCAACAACAGGAGCTTGCCGCGCGGTACGACGGTGGACCGTACCGGGAGAACGACCAGGCGCAACGTGATGGCCGCGACTTCGCCCCTCACCTGGACCGGGCAAGGAACGCGATCCGCTGATGCAGTCCTCGAAACCCCCGCACACCGGCGGCGGGCAGAAGACCGGACACTCCCGTCACCCGGCGGACGACCGCCCGCACCACCCCGACGACGACCGCCGGCTGCTCCGCGTGGTCCTCGCCGTACCGGTGGTGCTGTTGACCCTGGCGGCGGCCTTCTTCCTCTGGCTGGCGATCATCACCCGTCCGGACGGCGACTGGGACCAAGCCACGTACGGCGGGATCGAGCTCGCCTGCGCCTTGGCCCTCGTTCCGGCAGGCGCGGTGGGAGCGCTGTGGCTGGCGCCCCCGGTGCGGCGGGTGATGCGGTGGCCGTGGGCGGCACCGGCTGTGCTGCTCGCGGTGGCGGCGGTGGTGCGGTGGGCGTCCAGCGGGGCATGAGCGCCCGGCCGGTGGCGCGGTCACCTCGGACGCTGTGACGTCCTTCGTCCAGGGGGGAAGCGGCACGGAAGGGTCCGGCCGGGCGCGTCTGCGGCAACGCCTCGCCGAGCCGTGACAGCACGATCGCGGGCACGTCCCAGAGGCCGACGACGATCCGCATCATCGTGGGACCGACCTGATCCTCCCGCAGGATCCGCCGCGGCGCCGGAACCCCGCCCGGGGCGAAGAGGTGATCACGCTCGCTCTGGTTGAGACGCAGAGCCCGGGCGAGCGCGAAGAGCATCCGCTCCGGCGGCGCCGGACCTCGCTGCTGCGCGATTCGGCTGTAGTAGTCGGCCGACATCCCGGCCAGCGCTGCCACCTCCTCGCGCCGCAGCCCGCCGGTGCGGCGCCGCTGCCCGCGGGGAAGCCCGGCATCCTCCGGCTGCAACGCCGCACGACGCGCTCGGAGGGAATCCGCCAGCAACGCCCGGTCCGTCGTCCGACCTCCTCTGTTCGACAGGAGAATCCTGACGCGAACCGGAAACCGGATGAAGGCCGGTTCCAACCGCGGACAAGTTGTCCCTGGCTGATGCCGCATCAGGCAACGTTCGCCCTGCTGACCACCGAGCGCAGGCGCTCGTCCTGGGCGCGCTTGTTCCGCCGGATGACGTAGCGGCGGAACACGTCGCCCCGCTTCCTGTCTTCACGCGTCGGAAGGAGGCGCCCTCCTCGCGGAGCAGGACCCGCAGGCCCTCGTGGCTGATGTCGTCGATCACCCCCTCGGCGACCGGGAAGTCGACCGGCCCGGACTTGGCGATCTTCTTGACCTCCCGGCGTCCGGGCAGCGTGAAGGTCCTCGGCAGGCCGCCCTTGTACTTCGGGTGGAACGCGTCGAAGCCGTCGGTGTCGAAGCTGTGGACCACGTCTCGGACTCGGCCCGCGCTGGTGAACGTCACCTCGGCGATCCCCGCCGCGCTCATGCCCTGGGCTGACAGCAGCACCGACCGCGCCCGCCGCCAGGTCACCACAGGCCCGGTGCCCCTGCGGACGATCCGCAGCAGTCGCCTGCCCTCGTCGTCATCGGCCTCCCGTACCCGCGCCCGCTCGGCCATGCCGGACAGTCCGGACCGAACGCGCCGGCCGGGAACGGGTTCCGGGCCGGCGCGCCGAGTACGGGATCTCGTCTCAGCTCAGGTGCCGGGCGAAGAACCGCAGCGAGCCGTCCACTTCGAACGGCGGCACATCCCCGTGTCTGCCGGGGTTGGCGTGCAGCGTCTTCTCAGTCGAGGCCAGGGCGTCGAACAACGCCAGACCCTGGTCCCGCGGCACCATCTGATCGTCCCACTGGACCAGGAACTGCACCGGCGCGGTGATGCGCCCGGCGTCTTCGGCCAGTCCGTGCGCGCCGAGCAGGCCCAGTACTGCCGCGCGGATCCGGGGTTCTGCGGCGATGAGCGGGATACCGAGCCCGCAGCCCATCGACATGCCGCAGTAGCCCACCGGGCCGACGCCGACCCGGTCGAGGCGCTGGACCGCGTTCAGGACCGCTTGCCAGTCCGCGACGGCCTGAGGGGCCAGATAGCTGTGCATGCCGGCGACAAGCGTGCCCGGATTCTCACCGGCAGCCATGCCGGCCCGCATCTCGGCCGCGATCCGGCCGAACTCCTCGTCCCGGGGCCGGTCTCCGTGGTTGGGCGCGTCGATCGCGACGACCGCGAAACCCCCGGCGGCGTAGCGGCGCGCGCGGGAGACGGTACCGGGGGCCGTCTTGTGCTGCCCGCCGCCGTGGCCCAGCAGAATCAGGGGACGAGTACCGCGGGCGTCTTCCGGCGTCCACAGCACGCCGGGAATCCCGTCGAGGGTGAAGGACTGTTCGGTGACGCCGTCCGACGACGTCGGGGAGCTGAAGCGCATCAGCGTTTCAAGCCTTTCGTGATGCCTTGTGCGGGCGCTCCCTAGGCCATGCAAAGGAGGGAGTCCCGACTGGTCACAGCGTTGATCGGACTCACCTCCTCGAATGTGCGGTGGTGCACGGCGACACAGAAGTCAACACAAAGATCACCACCCGCACCTCGCCGGGGCGAACGCCGCCTGATGCGGCACTAGCCGATCGAGTTCGGGAGCAGGCCCTGGGAGACGGTTGTCGAAGAGGAAGTCGGCGATCGTTCCGCTGCGCGCGTCCACGAGGAAGCCGACGGCGCGTGCTGCCTGCATCCGGTCCTTCTTCGCCTGGATGCAGCCGAGCAGCGACGTGCGTGTCCGGGCGTACTGGGCTGGGGTCGGCACACTCGTCCACACGAGGACGCGTGAACTGATCCGGTCGGTGCCGGGCCACCTCGGTGACGGGACGGGGAACGACGATGCATTGATCCGCCGCGCGGTGATGCCGGATGGCGCCCATGTCTGCGGCGTTGGCGGTAGATGGTCGGAGAACGCGCCAGCCTGGGGCGGTGCGGGCCGCGCTGGCTGGTGCTGGGGGCGGAGGACGGCGGGTGAAGGACACGCGGCAGCCGATGTCCGCGCATGCCGTCGGGTGGCACAGAGCGGCGGCGCGGGGTTCCGCTCTGTACCATCGGCGCGGCGATCCGTCGCTGGCGCCTGTCCTTCGTGCAGGTCGAGGGGGACGCGGTGGAGTGGCGGACGGGTTTTCATCGCCGGCGGTTCTCGCTGCACCGATGAGGTCGGCGGCCGGGACCGGGATGCGGTGGCGTCCGTGACGGGCCCGTTCTCCGGGTCCACGGCGCGGGACATGTTTATGGCTCCCGGTGGTGTGGGCACAATGACTATAGAAGTTGGTTGCCAACTTGGTTGAGTTGGCAAAAGTTGGCTCTCGGTTCTCCTGTCAGCCCAGGTGGAACAGAGGCGGATGGCCTGTAGCAGCGGGCCGCACAAGGGGCCTGTAGCAGCAGGCCCCCCAGACCTGCGCCAGCCCCGCCGGACCTGAGTCCGGCGGGGCTGCAGACGTAGGCAACCTACGGCGTATGCGGCAGGTGTATCTGCCGCATACGCCGCATTTACATCTCCTGTGCTGTACCCGCGTTCTGACGCGCCGCCAGGAGGGCATCTCTCGGAGCACGGAACACCAAGGTGCGGCTGCTACCGCACCGGTTCCGTTTCGTTTCGCTGATCCACCTGGGCTGACACGAGAGGACACCGGCCGACATGAGAGTTCACCCGCCCGAAGAACGAGGTACTGGAACCGCTCCGGGACGCCGGCAACACCCCGCCGCCGTGCCCCGGCTGCCCGTGGCCAATGCCGTGGCGGCCGTGGTCATCGCCGTCGTCGTTCTCCTGGGGGCCATCGCAGTACTGCTGCTGATGCCCGGTCACCTCGAGGCACTGGGAACGACCGTGACACTGGCCGGCTCGGGCTTCACGCTCGCAGCCAGGATTGCCGTCCCACGCTCGGGCTGACACCCACCGGGAACCGGCTCCATCCCCACAGCGGCGGGGAAGGCGCCGGTTCCCGCGTCACCATGCCCGGCGCGGCAACGACCCCTGGCGACGGCCGCGAGGCCATGGCGGGCTCGCGGGGTCGGTGGCCGGGCGGGCGGTGGGCGGTGCCCACTGCGAGGGGCCGCCGACAGTCGTGTGAGGGCCTGTCGGGAGGCCGGGCGATGCGGGCCCGACCATGACTCCGGCCCTCGGCCATGAGACCGACCACGGCAGGTCAGCGCCCTGATGGCGAGGGCCCGGCGCCGCCTGCCAGCGCGCTGGCCTGAGCGATGCCGAACACCCCGACCACGAAGGCGGCCAGGACGCCGGTGGCGGTCGGCATCACCGTCACCGGGGTCTTGGGCGCCGGGCGGCAGTGGACGAGGTGGCCGAGGCCCTCGATGACCGCCGGGCCGACGACGATGCCGATCACCAGAACGAACAGAGCAAGCGCGGACACGAGGTCCCCTCTCAGGGTTCGAGCGCGCGGACGATCCGCGTGGACGGAAGGCGGAGCGCGGAGACTCCTCAGCGGCGTCTCGGACAGAGGCGCCGGACAGCGACCGCCAGAGTCAGGGACGGCGGGGTCAGCCCCGCAACCCCGGCGACGACCGGCACGGACACGCCCGATGCCGGTCTTGGCCAACGAAGCCGGGTGCGAACGACCGACCGGCAGCCCATGACGTCGCGCGTCCGGTCCGCTACCGGTTGCTCCCCGTTGGTGTCATGGGGCGCGCGGGCGCATCTGTGACGCCCCCGCTTTCGAACAGCGTCTGGTGTCTTTGTTTACGACAACCAACAGCACCTGTGCGCCACTTGTGACGGCACTCGGGCAGGGGCTGTTCGACTGTTGTCAGGAAAGCGCGGTCCTGCGAAGGTCGGTCCCGTGAAGCACTCGGTTGAGCGAACGGACAAGCTCGCCCCCACGCGAATACTCCACGTGGGCGCGACCGGATATTCGGGCGGCAGCCCTCATGACATTCGTGAATGCTCTTCAGCACGGTACCTGCGATGAGTGGCCGCCGCGGTTGGTGGATCCTCGTAGAAGGTCCCGAAGGGCTCTACCGCGACGATTCCCGTTCGGTCCTGCTACAGGCCGTGCCGTGCGACGGAGGCCCGGACCAGGCGGTCACTCAGGCCGCTGCGGTGGCTCGCACCTACATTCCCGCCCGGTACGGAGACCTGGACGCCGAGGCGTGCGGGCGGCGAGTGTTCCGGGACACGGACAGGAGCTGGATCGTGGAGCTCGCCGTCAGGGATTGGCTTGAAAGTTACACGATGACCGTCACCAGGAAAGCTGTCCTGCGGATCTCGATCGCCGAGCTGGAGCACGAGCAGGAGGCCGCGGAGCCTGAACGGCCCGTCAAGAAGCGCAGGTTCGGACGCTCGTGACGCAGTTGCCGGGGCGCCCCGGAGATCATGCCGACACCCCGGCGTTCGAATTCACGCATTGACGCCACCGCCGTCCGAAGTCGTGTACACGTGCTCTCGGTTCTCGTGAACAAAGCCGGCAAGGGCACGGGCGCCTCGGATGCGCCGAAGTGCACCTCCACGCTGCCCGTCCCGCAGCCCTCGGACAGCAGCCTCCCCGTGCGGGAGGGCAGGAAGCGCAGCGGTAAGGGCGAAGTGGCCGCGGCGGGACATCGTCGGCGGCATCCGCCACATCGTCGACAACGGCGCGAAGCGGCGGGCTTTGCCTGCGGACCCCCTGTGGGAGACGGTTTACGGGGTCTTCTGGCGATGGAACCAGGCCGGGGTCGTCACCTGCATCCGTGACCGGCTCCGGCGCCGGGTCCGTACCGGCAAGGGTCGTTGCCCCACCCGGTCACGCTGATCGTCGACTCCCAGTCGGTCAAAGGCGCCCCCACGGCGCCCCCACGGCGCCCCCACCGTCGGCCGCAACAGCCGCGGCTACGACGCCGCGAAGAAAACCAACGGCCGCAAAAGACATGTCACCGTGGACACGCTCGGCCTGCCCGTGACGATCACGGTGACGCCCGCCGACATCCAGGACCGTTACGCCGCCCGCGACGTCTTGTGGCGCCCGCGCCTCACCCGGCCGCAGATCACCCGGATCCGGGCCGACCGCGGCTACGCCGGCGACCTCGTGGACCGGGCCCGCGAACGCCTCTGGCAGCTGCCGGCCAGCCGGCGGGGGGATCAGGCCCGGATGCGGCGGTAGGCGACGACGTGGCCGGGGGCGGGCAGCGGCGCGACGGTGACCGTGGTGCCGGGCCGGGGGGCGTGGATGACCCTGCCCTCGCCGATGTACAGCCCCACGTGGCCGCCGCCGTAGGACAGGACCAGGTCACCGGGGACCAGGCGGCCCCGGGTGGTGGCGCTGCCGGCACGTATCTGGTCCCAGGTGGTGCGCGGGAGCTTCACCCCGGCTGTGGCCCAGGCCCGCATCACCAGCCCGGAGCAGTCGAAGCCGCGAGGGCCGGTGCCGCCCCGCACGCAGGGCTTGCCCAGCTGGTTCTCGGCGTAGGCGATGACGCTGCTCGACGCCGGCCTCTCGGGCTCGGGGGCCTTGGGAGCGGCCGCCGGCGCGGACGGCCTGTCGTGCGTGGGCGCGGCGGCCGGGGCGGGCCGGCCGGTCTCCGGTTGCCGCGCCGCGTCGGCCGAGGCCCCGCCGGAGGGCACCTTCAGCGTCTTCCCGGCGTGGATCAGCGTCGAGGAGCCCAGGCCGTTGAGCCGCTGCAGGGCTTTCACGGTGGTGCGGTGGGTGCGGGCCAGCTTCCACAGGCTGTCACCGGGCCGCAGCTTGATCTTTTCGGTCTTCTTCTCCGGTTCCTTGCCGGCGTCGGGCCCGGCGGTCGCGGGCGGTACCGCCGAGGGCCCGGCACCGGCCGGCGTCTTCTGCCGGAGGGCGACCGACGGCCCGTCGGAAGCCGACGGTGAGTCCGTCGGGCCGTGCACGGCCAGGAGCGCACCGGCGAGCGGGGGCAGCACGAAGGCCACGGCCAGCCCGGTAGTGCCCCACACGAAGGTGCGGCCCCTTCTGACGCCGGTACTTCGGGCACGCGGCGCGCGGTGGCGCCGGCTGACCGCTCTGCTTCGGGTTCTGCTTCCCGCGGGTCCGCGCCGGGGGCGGGAGCAGGGTCTGCCGTGCCATCACGACCTCCTTCGGAAAAGGGCCGCGCCGTGCGGCCTGGAAGGAGGCTGTTGTGCGGTGTCGGTGTCCCGCCGCCTCTGGTGGCGTCTGGGACAGTCCCGGCCTGTCCACGCTCTCCAGGGGCGGGAGGAAGGGACAGTGTCCGGCCCGCGGAAACCGGCTGTGACCTGCGTGGACGAGGCGGGACTGTCCGGGCCGCCGTTACCTGTTGCCCCGCCCTCGGCCGTTGGGCAACGCTTCTTCCACCGCCCCGTGCCGCCCGGCCGGCGCCTCGTTCAGGCGCCCTCCCGGCGACGGGTGCCCAACCCCCTCCCGCCCGCCCGGCATGCGCTCTCGCACGGGTTCGGCGGGAGAGCCCTCTCCCCCGTTTCACCGCCGCGCTTCGGCGGGACGAGGGAGTCCACCACTGTCACGAGGAGCACCAGCATGCGCAGTGCACGAACGTCCAAGGTCCGGGCGATGGCCGTCGCCGCCGTCGCCACGGGGCTGCTGGCCGGCGGGACGGCCGCCGGCGCGAGCGGCGCCTTCACCTCCGCCCAACCCGCGAACACCACCACCGACACGGTCGTCAACGCCGGGGCCCAGGCCGGGGCACAGAAGAAGTTCACCGGCACCTTCCAGCAGGCGGACGGCTGTCCCTACCTCGTCACCTCGAGCGGCACCCACTACTACCTCGAGGGCTACACGATCGGCGGCAACGGCGCCCTCTACAAGAAGCGCGGCGGCTTCATCGCCTACCCCGGCTGGCGCATCCAGGCCAACGGCACCAAGAAGTACCGCTCCGCCAACAGCACCAGCCTGTGCACCACCTGGGGCGCCAGGGTCTACATCAAGGCGAAGTCGATCTACAGCATCCGCTGATCCGGACACGGGCCCCCCTGTCCGTCTCCGTCGGCGGCCCCAGGCCGCCGACGGAACACCGGACACCACCCGCGGCGAACCGGCAGGAAGCGAGAGCCGCCCACCACGTCCCCCGGTCACCGAGCTCGCGGCCGGCCCTCAGGCGCCCTGCCGGGCCTGCAGGCCCTACGCACCTCATCGCCTCTTCCCTCACCCCGCACCGCCCGGCATCCGCCAGGCGCCTTTCTCGGGGTGCCGAACCCGCCCCACCGGTCGCCACCGCCCTTGCGCGGACCAGCGGCAGGGGGAGCGCTCTCTCATGCCGCCGCGTCACGCGGCGCGACACCACACCATCGGTAACCGTCACGAGGAGCAGCAGCATGCGCAGCACACGAATGCCCAAGATCCGCACGATGGCAGTGGCCGCCGCCGCCACGAGCCTGCTGGCCGGCGGGATCGTCGCCGGTTCCCAGGGCGCATTCACCTCTTCCCGGCCCACGGACGACACCACCGACACGATCGCCAACGCGGCAGCCACACAGCAGAAGTCCTCCGGCGCCGCCAAGAAGGCCAAGAAGTCGGAGAAGTGCACGACCGCCACCTCCACGTGGGAGGTCCGCAACCACTGGGTGGACATCAAGACGGCCAACATCAAGATCCGCATCACCCGGTGCGTGAACGCCTCCGGAGCACTGACCGCCGGCACCACGAGCCGCATCTTCGCCACCACGACGACAGCCGGCGACCTCCTCTACGGAGTCACCGTCACCCCGGAGACCGCCCCCGCCATCATCAAGGCCGGCGGCACCCAATACATCCTCGAGCAGGACGTCGACCACAAGACGTGCCTGGGAACCAAGTACGGCCCCTTCTGCGGCCACAACAACATCACTTTCACCATCACCGTGAACAAGAAGGGCACGAAGTGGCTGGTGAGCGCCAAGGACCAGAGCCGAGACGACGACATCGTCGCCGCCTGACCCGCCTCGGCCCCAAGGCGGGAACACGCGCTCGCCACCCCGAGGACTCCACCGTCCGGTGACCGCGTGCACCCGCTGTTCCCCAGACCGCCGCCACGTCCGCGAGAGGGAGGCAAGGCCACTTCCCCGCGGACGTGACAGCGGCCCGACTTCCTGTTCCGGGCGCGCCGTGCCTCACTCTGCAAGCTGCGGAAGCCATCTCCTTCTCCGGCGGGATCGGCTACGCCCTGCGGGGTGCCCTGCCCCTGGCCGCCGTCACGGCGGCGCTCTCCGCCGCCCTGGCCGTGCGACGTCAACGGCCGCGCTAGGGATCTACCAGGGGTCTCCCGCTCGTCGGCGACGGGTCCCGGGCTCACCGCCGGCACCACTGGCGGTGAGCCCGCGGGCCAAGGACCAGGCGAAGCCGACCGGGGCTCACCACGGTCCTGGCCGGCGGAGCCTACGGCGCCACATCGACTCGTGCCGAGAGGCGACAGGACCACTCACGCCGCGGTGCGGAGGGCTTCGGCCATCCGCACGGCCGGCTTCGGAACCTGACGGACACGTACGGCCGGAGTCGCCTCGGCTTGTCCGACCAGGGTGTTTCACCCCCTCGGATGTCCAGGAACGGCTCGGCGTACGGGCATGCCGGTCCGGGCCGGCTCATGCCCGGGGAAGGCGCGCGGGCAGCGGCATCCGTTCCTCGCCGGTCACGCAGCGGGCCGCCCGTCGTTGTCCGGCGATGGCGTGGTCCTGCCGATGCCTTGGCTACTCGTGTGCGTCGACGATGCCGGTGAGGGCGCGTAGGCCCGCGACGATCTCAGAGGCGTCGGGAGCCTGGTCGGGGTCGGTGAGCCACTGCGTCATCAGGCCGGTGAACAGGGCCATCTGCGCGGCGCCCAGAGTGCGGGCGGCGGTGTCGCCGACCTCGTCCTCGGGTGTGCCGAGCAGCAGCGCGGCCAGGCCCTGGCGGCCCAGGGCCTGACTTCCGGCCAGGTGGCGGCGCAGATCGTCGGAGTGTTCCGCCTGGAGCAGGGCTTCGAGCGTGGCCAGCCACAGCGCCCGGTCGTCCTGGAAGGACTTGACGACCTCCGCCCACATCGCTTCGTAGCGTGCGGCCGGGCTGCTTCCGGTTTCGCCGAAGGAGGCCAGTGTGCGGCCGATCCGTGTGCCCCACGCGTCGATCGCCTCGATGAGCGCGGCGTTCAAGAGCGCCTCACGGGAGCCGAAGTGGTAGCCGATGGCCGCCATGCTCACGCCGCCGGCCTCCGTCACGATGTCGCGCACCGTGGTCCGGGCCCAGCCCTTCTCCTCCAGGCAGCGCCTGGCCCCCGCCAGTAGGTCCTCGCGATTTCCCATGCCGAGAACGCTACCCGATGCATTGTGCGCATGCGTGAGACGAATGCCTTAGACAATCGTCTTGTGCAAGCGCCCAAATCCTGAGTACTGTCGTGCCGCACCCACCAGTCGAGGGAGATCCCATGAGCCACGCCCACTCCGTCAGCCGCCGCCGTCTGCTCGGCCTGGCCACCACCGTCCTCGCCGCGAAGACCCTCGGCACCGGCGCCGCCGCAGCGGCGGCCCCCTCGGCCGCCGAGCCGGTCAACGCCCTGAACCGCAGCGCGCGGCCCCTGAACGACCTGAACGGGCTCGGCCGCATGGTCGGCGACGCCCGCGTCGTGGGCCTGGGCGAGGCCGGCCACAGCGCCCACGAGTTCTTCACGCTCAAGCAGCGGCTCTTCCGGCACCTCGTCGCCACCAAGGGCTTCACCGCCTTCGCCCTGGAGGCGAGCTGGAGCACCGGCCTGCGCCTGGACACCTACGTCACCCGAGGCATCGGCGATCCCGCGCAGATCATGCGGGACGAGTTCCAGGGCCAGTACGTCTTCTGGAACACCCAGGAGTACCTGGACCTGATCCGGTGGATGCGCCGATACAACATCACCCGCCCCGACCGGCCGCAGCTGCGGTTCGTGGGCAACGACCTCGGCTACGCGGGGCCCGACGCCTTCGGCCACGTCACCGACTACCTCGCCGTGCACCGCCCCGACCTGGCCGGGCGCATCGCGGACCTCTACGCGGGACTGAAGCCGACGGCCGGGACACAGGCGGGACCGTGGATGGCCGGTCAGCTGACCAAACAACTGCCGGCACGCCGGGCCGAGGCCGACCGGGCCGACGCCGCCCTGGCACTGCTCCGTGACCACGGCCGCCCCCGCACGGCCGGCCGCGACACCGAGCGGGCGCACGCCTGGGCCCTGCAGAACGCCGCCGCCATCACCCAGAGCTTCACCGGCTACGCCTTCCCCGACGAGCAGTTCCCCGAGCGCATGCGCTACCGCGACCGGGCCATGGCCGCCAACACGGCCTGGTGGCTGCGGCACGAGGGCGGCCGCATCCTGCTCGCCTCCAACAACGGCCACGTCGCCTACGTCAGCGACAACCCGGACGAGTTCCCGGAGCCCACCGGCGCCTTCCTGCGCGCCCGACTCGGCCCGGACTACGTCAATATCGGTCTGACCTTTAATCAGGGCACCGTCAACGCCCTGCCCGACTTCACCGCCCAGCAGCCCCGGAAGTACACCGTCACACCGGCTCCCGAGGGCTACAACGAGCACACCCTCGACAAGCTCCGCCACCGCGACTTCAGCATCGATCTGCGCACCGCGCCCGCGGCGGCCCGCACCTGGCTCGCCGCAGCCCGCCCCACCCGCTCCTACGGCCTGTACTGGTCGGCCGACGACCCGGAAATCGCGCTCGGCCGCTCGTACGACATCCTCGTCCACCTCCACCAGGTCCAAGCCGCCCACATCCTCCGGTGACCCGACGGGCGGAGGGAGCCGGGCTCCGAAAGAGGCAAGGAGGCGGCCTTCACGGTGGCCGGGTCCGAGAGGCGGGCCCCGCCGCCGGCACTGCGGCCGCCGAGGACCGGCCCGCCGCAGGGCCCCTCGCCGACCAGGCGCTGTTCGACCTGATCGTCACCGTGTCGAAGGCGTCGGGAGGGCTGGGCGACCCCTCGGGAGAGATCTCCATGAACCGAGGGCGAGCTCGAGCGGTCAGCGCGTCACGGCTGTTCAGGAGGCCGGCGCAGACCTCTGCCGGAGGGCTCCGGCAGGAGGTCCCGCGCGCCGGACAGCCTCTTCGCGCACGACCGCCTCGGCATCGACACCTACGGCTTCGGCCTGCTCCTCGCAGCGGAGGCCACCGGCGGTCTGCTGGGTGCAGGCATCGCCTCCCACCTCGGCCGACGACTCGGCACCGGCACCGCACTGACGTGCACAGCCACCGTCGAGAGTCTTGCCGTCCTGGGCCTTGCCGCTGCCCCCAACCCGTACGCGGCCGGACTGGCGCTCGCCTTCTGCGGGGCCGGCATGGGCGCCACGATGGTGCTCGGGCCCTCCCTCCGGCAGGCGATCGTCCCGGCCCACCTCATGGGCCGGGTCGCCTCCACCTCCCGCATGCTCGCCATGTGCGCCGCCCCCCTCGGAGCCTTCCTCGGCGGCTGGCTGGCCACCGCCTACGACGTCCGCACCCCGCTCTACGCCGCCGCCGCCCTCCTCCTGGCGATGACGGCTGTTACGGCATCCATGACCAGCAACCGCCGGATCGAAGCGGCGCTGCGTGCCGCCGCCCCGACCGGCAGTCCGGATCACCCGGCAGGCAAGGACCCCGCCCAGGAGAGCGCACCCGACTCGCTGTGACGCCTGCCGCGACCGCCCAGGGCTTGCCGATCCGGCCGGAACACCGGTGGGCCTCGCCCACAAGGATCAGATCCCACCCTGGAAGGCCAGCCTGGTGCGCGCGTTCCAGGGTGCCCAGAACGATGCCCCGGAGCAGTTCCGGAGTCTGTCTGCGAAACAGAACGAATCACGAAGCTCTGGATCCCCTGCTCGTTTCCTGAGTTCGCGTCAGGGAATCCGAAGGTCCATGAATCACGATGTGATCGTGCATGCCTCCTCCGAAGACAGCGGCACCAGCCCGGCCCTCATCTTGTTCCTTTCCCTCTTCCTGATCATGGGCCTGGTCCAGGTCATACGCCCTCAACTGCTCTGGCGGGTAAACAGCCGCCTCCAGCGTGGCTGGGTGAAGAACCCTGACGCGACCGAACCCACCAACAAGGGGTACGCGATGCAAAGAGCGACCGGAGTGCTCTTCTTGGCAGTCGCCACATGGACGCTCATCCAGAACATCTGACTACGAGCCAGTCCCTCCCCAGCCCACCTCGGAGTGTCCCCGTAGCCGGCGAAGCCGTCCGTTTTCGGCCCTCTCCCAGGGGCCGGGAGGCAAGGGACGGGCAGGGGGTAGGCGGATAAGCATGGATGGCACACGACTTCGACAGGACGAGCAGAGCTCACAGGAAACCCGTGCCCGGGGAACGATGCGGATCTGGCGGTGGGCCAGGTGGGCAGCACTTGTTCTCGCGGCCGGCTGGGCGGTGAACGGGGCCGTCAATCTCATCCAGGGCGATCAGGGACGGGATCTGTGGTGGCCTCTGGTCAGTACCGTCATCTGGACAGCGTTGACCGTGCACGGCTTCAGGACCTACCGCCGGATCAGGACAACGACCCTGCCGGCCATCACCGGCCGCCCGTCCACCTGACCGCCTCGGCCGCCCCGCTCCCTCGTGCTGCTTCCAGGCAGCTGAGCACCGAGCAGTGACACAGCCGTGCAGGAAGGCGAAGAAACGCGGTGCATGCCGAAGCTCACGGATCCGGTCCTTGAGGATCGTCATCCCCCTCTCCCAGCCGATCCGCTCGGCGATCACCGTCGCAGGCACCATCGGCGTCTCCCGAAGAAGCTCACGGATCTGCGCCTCGACCGCGTCCACCACTGAACCCTCTGCCGACCGCTCGTACTTCGGCGGCCGATCCTTCGCCAGGGCGCGCTCGGCCGTGTTCTTCGAGATGCCCAGATGTCGAGCGATCGCCCGGATCGGCATCTGCTCCGCTCGGTGCAGCCGCCGGATTTCCGCCCAGTCCTCCACGAGGATCACCCTTCCTCCTGGCCTTGACCGCCAAGGCCGGAGTCAGACGAAGATCACCACGTGGGGCACTCCTGATACACCGTGAGGGGGCCAGGGTCGGCCGTCGCCGACAACGGAGGGTTGACCGCAACCCTGGCTTCTCGACCGCCCAGAAGACGTGCTGGGGTCCGTCCTGGACAGGCGGAACGGCCGGGTACTGCGGAACGGGTCTCGAAGCGGAAAGGTGCATATCGTGTTTGAGGAGTTCACAACGACGACGGTGCGCACCGACGAGGCGTCCGTCTTCGTCCGGTACGGGGGCGAGGGCCCGCCCCTCCTGTTGTTGCACGGCCACCCGCGCACGTCGGCGACCTGGCACCGGGTCGCGCCCGTCCTGGTGCGGCGCGGCTTCACCGTCGTCTGCCCCGACCTGCGCGGTTACGGGCGCTCCCGCGGCCCGGCGCCCGCTCCTGACCATGTCCCGCACTCCAAGCGTGCCGTGGCCGAGGACATGATCGAGGTCATGCAGACGCTCGGGCACCAGCGCTTCGGTCTCGTCGGCCACGACCGCGGGGTAGCCGTGGCGCTCCGGCTGGTGCTGGACCACCCCTTTGCGGTGACCCGGGTGGCGTTCCTGGACGGCCTGCCCCTGAGCGAGCACCTGGCCCGTGCGGATGCCCGGTTCGCCACCGCGTGGTGGCACTGGTTCTTCTTCGCCCAGCCGGAGATCCCCGAACGCGTCATCAACGCCGACCCCGACGCCTGGTACCGCGGCGACCCCGAGGCCATGGGACAGGAGAACCACGACGAGTGGCGGGCCGCCACCAGGAATCCGGACGTCGTCCGCGCCATGCTGGAGGACTACCGCGCCGGGCTCACCGTGGACCGCCAACACGAAGAGGCGGATCGAGACCGGGGTGTGCGGATCGACTGCCCCGTCCTGGTTCTGTGGTCGCTGCGAGACGACCTGGAGGACCTGTACGGCGACCCGCGCACCATCTGGCGCGACTGGGCCGACGACGTCCGGGGCCACGGCATCGACGCCGGCCACCACGTGGCCGAAGAAGCCCCCGGCCCGCTCGCCACCGCCCTGGGCGACTTCTTCACCCACTACTGAACTTGTCGGCGTGATGTCGCGAGGCTGACAAAGGGCGGTCGTCGCGGTATGCCGGAACCGTGAGGTATCCGCAAGGCGGCGGCCTGACCGCCGGGCGGCGGGCGTTTCGTGAACGCATCCGCATGGAGGCGGCCGGGATGTCCGCCGAGGGACAGGACGACGCGGTGGTGGCGAAGGGGCTGCGGGTCAGCGTGCGCTCGGTGCAGCGCCGGCACCGTTCCTGGCAGGAGGGCGGCCGACAGACGCTGGATTCCAAGGGATCGGCCGCCCGTCCCAAGCCGAACGAGGCCCTGTTCGCAGTTCTGGAGCAGGAGCCGGCCAAGAGGCCGGTCGCGCACGGCCGGCCGGCCGGATCGGACCTGGACCCTGGCCAGGATCAAGACGCTGATCGGACGCCGGTTCCACCGGACCCTCACGCCCTCGGCCATCGCGCGGATGCTGCGGCGTCACGGGTGGAGCCGTCAGGTTCCGATACCGCAGCGAAGCCGTCGACGGATGCCTCGCCGCAACCGGTCTCACCCTGACGACATCACGCCGGCGAGTTCAGTAGTGGTGAGCCGGTGCCCCCGAGCCGCTACCGGACGAGGTAGCTCTCGATGTGGTCGATCACCGCTGACACGGCCTGCCGGTAGGCGGTGCTCGACCGGCGGACCTGGGACAGCAGCATGCCGCCCTGGATGGCGGCCAGCAGAGCGGTGGCGAGCACGGCGGTATCGGCGTGCTCGCTCAGCTCGCCCCGTGCCTGCATGCGTGCCAGTCCCGACCTGATGGGGTCTTCCCACCGGTCGAAGGCGGAGACGAGTCTGGTCCGTGCCGACTGGTCGCTGTCGGCGAGTTCGCCGGCGAGTGAGCCGATCTCGCAGCCGCCTTCGCATCCTCGTGCGTCTTGCCGGCTCCCTGCCCGGTCGCACCATTCGCGCAGGGCCTCGATGCTGTCCAGGTTGTCCAGCAGTGGACGCTGCTGGGCGAGCCGGGCGTCCGTCTGGTGGTCGATGACCGCCAGGACCAGGCCCTGCTTGTCGCCGAAGTAGTGGTAGATCTGCGACGCGCTGACCCCGGCAGCCGCCTGGATGTCCGGGATGCTCGTGCCTCCCACGCCGCGGTGGAACATCAGCTCCGCGGCGGCCTCGATGATGCGTTCGCGGGTCTTGCGGCCGCCCTTGGTGAGCCGCGGCCCCTTCGGCTCTCCGTCCTTCACTGGTGCGCTCATGCGCCCACGCTACCCAAGTTGGAATTGACATTCCAATTACGCTCCGCCAATGATCCTGGAAAGGTCATTTCACCCCGGGTGACCGTCTCTTCAGACAGGTGAACGCCATGCCCCTCGACCCCCAGATCGAGACCCTGCTCAAGAACGTGGCCGCAGGAGGCGGACCGGCTCCCGAAACCCTGACGGTGGCGGAGAACCGCACGTTCGGGCGCGCCTTCGGAGCCCTGGCCGGCGATCCCGTACCGGTCGCCGACGTCCAGGACACCACGGTGCCTGCCGACGGCCGGGACATACCCGTCCGCATCTACCGGCCCCTCACCGAGCCGGGCGCCGGGCCACTGCCCGTGACGCTCTTCTTCCACGGCGGCGGATGGGTCTTCGGTGACCTGGACACCCAGGACAACATGGCCCGCACCGTGGCCGCCCGCTCCGGCACGATCGTGGTCTCCGTCGACTACCGGCTGGCACCCGAGCACCGCTTCCCGGCCGCGGTCGACGACGCCTGCGCCGCGCTGACCTGGGTCGCGGACAACGCCCCCGGCTTCGGGGGCGACGCAGAGCGCATCGCCGTGTTCGGTGAGAGCGCCGGCGGCAACCTCGCCGCGGTTCTCGCACAGGAATCCCTGCGCCGCGGGGGACCCCGCATCACGCTCCAGGTGCTCGCCTACCCGGCGGTCGACCGGTTCGACGACAGCCCCTCGATGTACGAGAACATGGCGGGCCCGGTCCTCTCCCGTTCCTACCTCGAGTGGTTCTGGGGCACCTACCTCGACACCCCGGACCAGGGCGCCGACCCGCGGGTCTCGCCGGCACGCTCCGAGGAACTGGCTGGACTCGCTCCTGCCGTCATCGCCACCGCCGAGAACGACCCCCTGCGCGACCAGAGCGACCACTACGCCCGCAAACTGGCCGACGCCGGCGTGCCGGTCCAGCACCTCCCGGTCAAGGGAGCCGTTCACGGCTTCCTCTCGTTCACCGGCTCGGTGCAGCTCTCGCGGGACGTACTGAACCAGCTCGCGGACGCCGTGGCCACAGCCTTCGACTGACCCGGCCTGTGCGGCACCGCCAGCCGCCGGTCTTCGGCCGCACGCAAGCGGGACTGCGATCACCACTGCGCCGGCCCTTGCTGTGAAGCGGCCGGCGCGGGGCTGACCGGACCGGCCGCTTCGGCTGCGGCAGGCGCTGTAGGCGTCCCCTTGTTCACAGCACGCGGTCTTCTGGATCAGCTTCCCGAAGCCTTCGCAGCTCGGCATCGTGCCGGACGAGCGATCAGTGAGCGGTCCGGCGACAACGACCAGGAGTCCTGGTGCCCGCGATCGGCGCGGCCTCGTCGACGCCCTGTCCGGCGTCCACCTCCCCGACGTTGCCGAGTTGCGTGCCCGTGGCGTACTCGGCGAACAACAGACGACGTTCCCGACCCAGCGGCGAGCCCTCGCAGCCGGAGGCCGCACCGACGAGGAGCCCCGCCCCCGAGCCGCCTCGCCACCTGGCTCCAGCCCGTCGAGGGTGCCGGTCAGGGAACTGGTGCCGTACGTTGCAAGGGACTCACTCGGGCCCACCAAAACCCACTCGACCTCACCGGGTTTGAGACGCCTGTCCTGGAAGGCACGAGAAGCCCGACAGCGGCGCCCACCGCAATCTAACCCCTCGCCGAGTAACCGCAGTCGCCGAGCCCGGCCGCCCGCATACCGGCCGGGCTCGCTGCTGAGCACGTGTCTTGCGGCGGGTGCCGGTTTCTTGGGCAGAACCAGAAGGACCGCAGCACATCGATGGTCGCAGCGAATACGGGCGCGCAGCAGCGGCCGGCCCGGCGAGCGGTTCGCGCTGACCGTCACCTCCCCCTGCACCGTGGATCGGGAGGTCACCGGCGGGGAGCGGACTCCGGCCGGTTCACCGAGCCCCGCACCAGCCCCGTCGGCGTCCGGGTCGGGGAGCTCCAGGTCGTCAGCTGACTCGTCACGCGGGGCTGTGACCTGCGGTGGTCGGGCCTGCAGGCCTGGGCCCGGCGTCCATGGCAGGGCCCGGGAAGGCGTGCCGTGTGCGCCCAGCCGGCCTTGTGGGCGGGGCCGGTGACGGGGTGCCAGATGGGTGCTGCGGGGCTGTGTCGGAGCAGGCCGGTCATGGCTGCGGCGAGGACGGGGACCTCGCGCAGGAACACGGCGAGCTCCGGCTGTCGGGCGGCGGCGTTCAAGGCCTTCAGGCAGGTGGTGACACCGGTGGGACCGGTGTCGGGTGTGCATCCAGTCGTCCCTGTGGCCGGGTTCCTGGATGGGCCGCCAGAGGGGCGCGGCGGGGCGGTGGCGTGTGACCTCCCCAGGTCTTGACCGCCACCGCCCCGCCGTGTTCCCGCCGGCACCCGGACGCCTGCCACTTCGTCCGGCCGCCCCTCCTGTTACCCCGCCCTCAGCTCCTCATACCCCACGTGGGACGGCGGTGTGGTGTCCTATCGCCCGCCGGGCTTGCCTCTACCGCATGTCCGACGGCTGCGTAGTGCCTGCGCATGGCTGTGGCCTGCTGTGGTGGGGCTCGTGGTCGGGGACCTGGTGGCCGCGGGCGGGTCTGAGCAGTGCCCGCTCGGATCCCGACCACGGCCCTGACTCTGCTGGTGGTCAGGGGTGTCGGGCGTGCGTCCGGCCGACGCGGTGGTCGGGGTCGGGGACGGGGTGCCGGATGGGTGCGGCTGGGCCGTGCCGCAGGAGGTCGGTCATGGGCGCGGCCAGGACGGGGACCTCGCGCAGGAAGCCGACCAGCGCGACGTCGCGGGCGGCGAGCCGTCGCGGACCTGGACCTGCTCGAGCAGGCGGGCCCAGGCCCTGTCCGCCTCCCAGCGGGCGAACCGCTCGTAGACCGTCTGCCACGACCCGTACCGTTTCGGCAGGTCACGCCACGGAGCACCGGTCCGCAACCGCCACAACACCCCATGGACCACCTGCCGGCGATCCCGCCACGGACGGCCCCGCCCGACACCACCCGGCAGCAGGGGGGGCTATCCGTTCCCACGCCGCATCCGTCAGCTCTCCACGGCCCACCACAAGATCAATCATCAGACACGGCCTAGGGGCCGGCCCGCACGTACGGCACGAGCGTGAAGGTGCTGCAGTGGCTCAACGGCCCGGGCTCGCCGACGCTGATCCACGCCGGACCGGAAAGCCTGTGAAGACCGGCGAGGAACGCAAGGTGGGCAAGCGGGTCCGATCGACGCCGAGAGCCGTCATCGCCCATGCCCGCGCGCGGCTCGGCAAGCCCTACGTCCGGGGCGGCACCGGCTCGAGCGGATTCGACTGCTCCGGCCTGGTGATGCGGACGTGAGGGACAGCCGGGGCCAAGTTGCCGCGCACCACCTGGAGCCGGATCCACGCCGGCCGTGCCACCCTCCGCAACCGTCTCGTGAGCGGTCTGTCGGTGGCGTCCGGATCTTCCCCGCGGAGCCGGACCTACTCGGCCGCCGCCTCCAGGGTGGCACTCCAGAGCGGGCTGTCGACGTAGTGGTTGTCGTACAGCTCGGAGGAATCCTTGATCTCCTGTGGGCTCGCCTCGCCGCGCATGACGCGGCCGAGCAGGCGCAGGTAGTCGAAGCGCGGCATGCCGGGCGTGAAGGTGAACAGCACGTCGGCCGTGGAGCCGGGGGCCGCGGCGAAGGCGTGCGCAGTGCGCGGCGGGACAAGCAGGAAGTCGCCCTCGTTCAGCGTCTTCACCTCGTCGTCCACCAAAACCTGGAGCGCGCCGCCGATCACGAAGAACAGCTCCGAGGCCCGCGTGTGGAAGTGCGCCGGGGCCCCGACCGCGCCCTTCGCGAAGGTCGAACGGTAACTGGTGATCGGGCTGCCGTCGGTGCCGCAGTCGGCCAGCAGCGTCATCGTGCTGCTCGGGTCACTGGTCGTCTCCGCTTCGACGGCACGGGTCAGGACGGGCTTCAGCATGTTGGCGCTCATTGTGGTGTCTCCCCTGGTCAGAGGCCGTTCCAGTGTTCCCTCACGGCCTTGTGTCCACAACTCTACGACGGGGAAAGACCCATGAAATGGTTCATTCCCGGTGGATAATCATGGGTCAATCACCCGACGCCAGATGAGCTCTGGCCGTGGGATCGGCCCCGTCACGTGGCCGCCGCGACCTGCCCCTGAGATGAACCTCCGCCTGGACCACGCGCAGTCCGTCCCCTGCCGGTACGACGGCCGGGCCATCGGCATCATCGACTTCTCCCAGTCGTACACCGGCGTCCTCCGCACGATCGCCCTCCTGGACACCGGCGCCCCCGGCTGGTCCGCCGGGGACCGTGCCGCGATGACCCGGTGGATCGAGGACTTCCTGCGCCGGCTGCACGACAGCGGCTTCGGCCACCAGGAGAGCGCCGCCACCAACAACCACGGCACCTTCTACGACATGCAGCTCGCGGCCCCCGCGTACGTGCAGCTCGCGGCCCCCGCGTACGCGACGGGCGACGAGGACCTGGCACGCCGTACCGTCCGGCAGGCGGCGACCACACGCATCATCCCGCAGATCGCCGCCGACGGCAGCCGGCCCCAGGAGCCGGCCCGCACCCGGAGCTGGCACTACTCCGCCTTCACCCTGGTCGCCCACACCCGGCCGGCCGCGATCGGCCAGCACGTGGGCGTGGACCTGTGGGGCTATGAGGGCCCGGACGGACAGAGCCTGTTCCAGGCCGTCGACTACCTGCTCCCCGCCGCCACCGGGGCCGCCGCCTGGCCGCACCCGGAACTGGAGTTCCACCGCTACGCCGCGACCGGCGTCGTCCACGCGGCCGCCGGCGCGGCAGACAGCCGGGCCCGTAAGGCCCTCGTTTCCTCGGGAGCGCCGCCGGGAGGCGACCTGCGGCTGCTGCGCCCGGCGCCGGAGCGGCTGGACTCGATCGCCGGATGGGCGTCGGGGCCCGCCGTCCGGGCCCCGGACCTCGTCACTGGCTGCGCACCGCCACACCGTCCAGCAACGCCCGCAGGTCGCGGGCCGGCCGGGCGGGAGCCCGGATCCGGTCGAGCTCCGACAGCGCCGAGGCCCTGCACCGCCGCGCCACGGCGAGCGCCGCCGCGCGTCCCCCCGCCTCCTCGGCCAGCTCTGCCGCCCTGGCCACGTCCCCGTCCGCTTCGAGCACAGCGGCGAGACGACGGGCGGCGGGGCGGCCGCTCTCCAGGGCGGACACCACCGGCAGGGTCTTTTTCCGCTCGCGCAGGTCCCCGTGCACCGGCTTGCCGGTGACGGCGGGATCGCCCCACGTGCCCAGTACGTCGTCCGCGATCTGGAAGGCGACCCCCGCCTGCCGGCCGGCCCGGTCGAGGCCGGCCACCACGGCGGGGGACGCGCCGGCGATCTGCGCCCCCAGGGCCAGCGAACAGCCCAGCAGCGAACCGGTCTTGCCCTCGGCCATGTGCCGGTACTCCGTGCTGCGCACGCGGCGTGGCCCGGACCACGGGCGCCCCGCGAACAGCAGGTCGTCGGCCTGTCCGCGCACCAGGTCGCCCAGCGCCGCCGACAGCAGCCGTACGCCCTCGATCCCGCCGGCGGACGTGGCGAGGGTGTCGACGGCGAGCGCGAAGAGGGCGTCGCCGGCGAGGACGGCGGGGCCGGTCCCGTACGCCCGCCAGACGGCGGGACGGCTCCGCCGCACCGGGTCGCCGTCCATGATGTCGTCGTGCAGGAGCGAGAAGGCGTGCACCAGTTCCACCGCGACGGCGGCGGGCACCCCTGTCTCCGGGGGCGCTCCGGCGATCTCCGCACCGAGCACGGCCAGTGCCTGCCGTAGGCCCTTGCCACCGGGGGCGGTGACCGGCGCGCCGCCCACGTCGCACCAGCCGAAGGAGTAGGCGGCCATCTCACCGACCCAGGGGTGCAGTTGGCCGACGGCCTCCCGCAACGCCGGCCGGGTCAACCGCGCGCACCGGTCGACGATCTGGGCCGGTGCCGCCGGTAGGGCCGTCACCGTCACGCGCAGACCTCCCCGTCCGGGACGAACTCCGCCTGGGCCCGGGCGACCATCTCCCGGGCGTGCCGCAGTCCGATCCGCTCGGTCAGACGGGCGAGTTCGGCGAGTTCGGCCGCCGTCGCGGCGCGGTCACCGCCCAGTCGGGCCAGTGCCTTGGCCAGCCCGAGCCGGGCCAGCGTCTCACCGCGCGGCTCGGTCATCTCACGGAACTCCGCCAGCGCGTCCCGGTACAGGTCACGCGCCTGGGCGTAGCGCCCGGCGCGGTAGAGGACGTTGCCCCGCATCTTGAGGTTGTAGGCGAGGGCGCTCTTCAGTTTCATCTCCCTGCACGTGGCCTCGGCCTGCGACAGCAGGGACAGGGCCCGCTCGGTGTCGCCGTCGCGCACGGAGACGACGTCGGCGAGGCCGCGCAGGGCCCAGGCGTGCCCGCGCCGGTCCTCGGCGCGGGCGGATATCCCGGCCGCCTCGGCGAACAGTGCGTGGGCGCTGTCGTACTGGCCGGTGTTGCGCCGCATCTGGGCGATGCCCTCCAGCGCCCAGACGGTGTGGCGGGCCTCCCCGCGCCTGCGGGCCTCGTCGAGCAGTTGCTCGTGCAGCCGGCCCACGGCCTCGTAGTCCCCCTGGATGCGGCCGGTCTCGGCGAGACCCGCCAGCGAGTACCCGCGCACGACGACGTCCCCCGCCCGCTCGCCGAGCTCGGCGGCGAGTGCGAGCAGCCGGCGGGCCAGCGGGAACGCGCCTCGCTGGCGGGCCAGGGTGCCGCCGCTCCAGAGCGCCCAGGCCATGCCCGCGAGGTCTTTGGCCTCCCGGGCCGTGCGGTAACTCGCCTTCCAGGCCCGCTCGGCCTCGCGCACCTGCCCCAGGCGCCGGTGCGCTTCGGCGACCGCCAGGCCCGTGCGCGCCGCCTCGGCGGTCCGTCCGGCCCGTACGGCCTCCTGCATCTGCTCGGTGCCGGCCGCGAGCACGTCCGCCAGCGGTGCGTTGACGGACAGGGTGGTGAGGGCGCCCTGGTACTCCGGGGCGAATGCCTTGCCGTACATCGAAGCCTTTCCGCTCGGTGGCCCGGACCCCCCTGTATACACATCGCGTATACGTCGGGTGTATAGTCCGGCGGCCGTCAGCCCTTCCACTGAGGGAGGAAAGAGAGGACTACGGCCCGTTCGTCGTCCGTCAAGACGAAGGACCTCGCTCCGGGGTTGCCTCCGCCGATCGACGAAAGGCACGACAACACCGAGCGCACACACCAGCCGGGCAATGGCCTCCTCCCCGAGCCAGGAGGCCCACCGCCCGCCGCCCTGCGTCAGCAACTGCCCGTCGCCTCGATGCCGATGATGCGGTCGTACCGCTCCAGCAGCACGAAGAGCTTGGTCGTCCGGGTCGTCCCACCGCTGCCGAACGTCAGGGCGACCACGACCACGACCACGACCCCGTGGCCGTTGCCCACGGCGCCGTTGTCGCTCACGGTCCACCGCGTCGGGACGTTCCGGGCGCGCAGGACGCCGTCGGCACCGTTGCCGTTCTCCCAGGCCGCGAGCCGTGCGGCGAAGTCGGGCGTCAGGCAGTGCGCGCGCAGCGCCGTGGCCAGCGTCGCGTCCGGGTCGGTGTAGTCGCCCTTGGCGTCGATGTACGCGCTGAAGTCCCCCCGCCCGCGCGTACTCGGAGCACCACAGCAACGCTGCGCACAGAACTCCAACTCACCAGGCAGGAGATCCGGGCCCTGAGGGAAGAAAGAGAACCGGATGCGGCAGGCCATCCAGCACCAGCTCGGACAGCAACTCGACGCCCTCGACACCAGGCACCTGACCGAACGCGTCGACGAACTCACATGGACCGACCAACGACTCGAAGACAGCCTCCAGCAGGCCACCGACGACAACCACGAGCTCCACGCCCGCGTGAGAATCCTGGAAACAGACCTGACCGCAGCACGCACCAGCCTGCGACGGATGATCCGAGAGGAGAACACAAGTCGCCGAGCGCACACTCCAGCGCCCGCTGCCGCCGCTACAGGTCAATCCAAGAGACCTTGCTACGCCCATTCAATGCCGAGCTCCGCGAGTGCGGTGCGTTGGTCATGGGTGAGTTTGTCGCGTCTGGCGCGGGTGTTCGATACCCATACGCCCAGCCTGATGACCACCGGCTCGGTCGTGCCGTCGACCGTGATCTGTTCGGCGTGAGCCCGGGGGACGGGCCGTTGTCCTTCCCGTTCGATCCATTGGGCGAGGGCTGCCAGTCCGCGGTGGAAGGCCTGCTCTGCCTTGCTGGGGCTCTTTGCCGCGCCCTTTGTCGCGGGGGCGGGGAGCGGCGTCTGGGCGGGCTGCACGCCCAGCTTGGTCAGCCGGTCCTGCTGCTCGCTCGACAGCAGTCTCCAGTCGCGGCGTTGTCGTTTCAGCCATCGTCCGAGGTCGTCGCCGTCGAACGTCACGCCGGGTTGGATGTCGGGCAGGACCCCGCCGGGTTCGTCGGCGGCGAGGTCGGCGAGGTGGCGGTGGTGGCGCTGCCAGTCCAGCGGCCACGGGCAGTTCCAGTCCTCGTCCACCGCGGCCAGCTGCTGCGCCCGCAGAGTGGCTCGTTCGGGGTTCTTGCCGAGGCCGCCCTTGCGCCGGAGATTCGCCAGTAGCTGACCGATGGGGACAGGCTTGCCGTCGGTGGGGTCGTCCCACAGGGCGTCCTGCCTCGGGGCCAGGTGCCCCGTGGCGCGCCGGTAGGAGCGCAACGCAGCCAGCTTGGTCTCCCAGGCTTCTTCGCCGGGCTCCCAGACCATCCCGGCCTCCGGGGCGTCGAGGAGCGTCTTGCGCCGCTCCTCCAGCTCACCCGCCCGCAGGGCTTTGCGCTGCTGGTGCACCCATCGCCCCAGCGGAAAGGCCTTCGTCACCCCCACCTCCGTCTCTGTGTCGTAGGGGACGGC
This sequence comes from Streptomyces sp. NPDC029152, assembly GCF_055564355.1. NCBI lineage: Bacteria > Bacillati > Actinomycetota > Actinomycetes > Kitasatosporales > Streptomycetaceae > Streptomyces > Streptomyces sp. NPDC029152. Next base: position 46,716 of record NZ_JBVHWR010000031.1, read on the forward strand.
GTACAGGCCGGTGATCTCGTGTTCCTTCCGCCACCGCAGCAGGGCCTGGTAGCCCTCTAGCCAGACCAGGGATTCGGGCCGGTAGACCCGTGTGCGCAGGAACGCCGCGATGGTCGCGGCGTCGCGCGGGCTGGAGAAGTGCAGCAGCACCGACCCGGCCGCAGCGTCGGCGTGCTCCTGGTCCTCGCCGTCGCTGGCCCCGATGATCCGCCCGTCGGTGTCACGCCGGACGTGGACCGTGCGCCTGCCGCTGGTGAGCGCGCGGGAGGCGAGCTGCTCGACCAGGCGCTCATCGTGGCTGCGCAGGCCTTGGAGCACAGCGACCAGCCCGGCATATGAGGCGGAGGCGACCATGTCGGTGGGATCCTCGCCCGGCTCCAGGAACACGGGCACGATGATCCGCGCGACCTTCGTGGAACCGTCCCGGTTGAGCCGAAGGGCCCGGCCGATGTTCTGCACGATCTCCACCTGCGAACCACGGGTGTCCGCGAAACACACGGCCTCCACACCCCGCTCCCCGGTAATATCGACACCTTCCCCAAGGACCCGGCAGCTGGCGAGGAACGCCCGATGCACCCTGCGCCCGTCAGCATCGATGCCGTTCGCGAACTGCCGCAACACCTCCCGCCGCTCCGTGACGAGGTGATCGCCGCACAGCCACGCCGACCACACCCGCTCCGGCGGCACATGCCGGCCGGCCTCCAGCTCGTACAACTGTGCGCCGATCGACGACGCCGGTAGCTTCTCCGCGGCCGTCAGGTCCTCGTCCGAGGCATCACGCGCATACAGCGCGGCCGCGGTCTTCGGCAGCTCCTCCGCGAACGCGGCCGCCTCCTCCACCTTCTGGTGGAAGGTCATGACCGTACGCAGATTCCACGCGGCGGCGTGCTCCAGCAGCGCCGTCTGCAGCAACGCGAGGCGCCGGCCACGCCGCGCCTCCTGCGACTCCCCGAGGACGGGGGAGGGGTCGTGGATCTCGAGGACGTCGATCTCGAACCCGGCGAGGATGCCCCGCTCGATCGCCTCCGACAGCCCCAGCTCGGCCAGCCACGCGCCGTACGTGCCGCCCGGGTCGTCGGCCATACTCGCGATCTCCGCCTCCTGGCCGCCGGTTCCCTTCTGCGGGCGGGGAGCGGCGAGGATCCGGGGGGTGGCGGTGAGGTAGAGCCGGAAGTCGGCGGGGATGCGGGCGTTGTCGTGGATCGCCGCCCACGGCCTGCCAAGATCACCCGCGGTCGAGTGGGCTTCGTCCACGATGGCGAGGTCGAACGGGGCCATCTGCTGGCCATAGAGCCGTTCCCCGCCCGCCAGAGCTGCCTCCAGCGGCCCGCGAACCATCCGCTGGCCCGTCGGATCCTCCGGATCCTCACGGGCCACCAGGGAGGCATAGGTGGCGAACACGACCACGGGCCCGGTCCCGGCCCACAGCGCGAGCTGGATCGCATTCGTGGTGGCACGCACCCCCAGCGAGCCCAACACCGGGTCGTTCTCCAGCGAACACACCGCCACCATCGCCGCCCGATGCCCGACCGCCCGCCACGCCTGAGCGGTCTGTGCAAGCAGGTCCAGGGTCGGCACGGTCACCAAGATCCGCCCGTTAGGGAAGCACTCCAACGTGCTCGCGGCAGCCGTGATCGTCTTGCCCGATCCGGTGGCGGACACCAGCGTGCCCCGGGCCCCCTGCGCGGGCACAGAAGATCTTGCAAAGAATTTGACCCATTCCCGAATTGCCGTTCTCTGGGTGGCCTGATGTTCCCGGAGGCTGATCACAGATTTCGACCTTTCCTTTTTCCGGGCGAAAACAGGTTCTTCCACCACGTGCCCGTGCCCGATGAGACCCTGCCCTCGTCGGGGGCAGGAGCGGGGCGGGGGTATCTGTCGATCCCGCCGCGTGCGGGCAGCTCGTCCTCGAAGGCGCAGGTGGCTACAGCCTTGAATCCGCCACACCACAGCGCTTCGAGCACAGAGGTGACGGCCTGCACCACCTCGTCCGGCGCTCCTGCCTGGGCCTCGCACTCCAGCACGGTCGGCCACTGAAGGAAGTCGAAGGGGTGGGCGCGCCGGCCGGTGGCGTAGTCGTTGGACTCGCCTTCCGCGCGCACCGGCCCGACGGTGAGTTCCGCACCGTTGTCCTGGAGGCCGAGGGCGTCTCGAAGCCGGCCCACGAGCCGCGCGGCGGCCTCCACATCCATGTAAATCGAGGCGCCACTGTAAGGGGAGTCCGGGCCGAGGGGCGAAAGCCCGCGATCATTCATTACGTGCGCTCCCTGGAGTTTCTGCCGGGGTGAGGGAGAGAAAGCGCTGGAGCAGCCGCTGGGCCGGTTCATGGTGGTAGTACTCGGCGATCTGCAGGGGAGTCTCGCCGTCGATGGCCAGCAGGCGAGGGTCGGCACCGTAGGCCAGCAAGATTGCCGTGGAGGCTGTGTCCAGCGGGTAGTTCGCTTGCACGTGGCCTTGGCCTTCCAGGTCGATCGCGTGAGTCAGCAACGTGAGCTCGAAGAACACCTCGTCCGGGTCCGCCCCAGCATCCAGGAGCATGGAGAGGGTCTCGTACTCACTGACCTCCACGGCTCCACCTCAGGCCAGGAACCCGGCCCCAACACATCACGGCCCATCTGCTCTTCCCTCCTCCACCCGCGCCCACTATTTCACCGACCCTATCCAACACCCCCCAGGCGGGTAGCCCATTTCCCCCAAAGATACATCGTGCATCACATCAAGCTGCATAAAACAGGGGGCAGGGTGCGAACTGCCTGCTGGCGGGTAGCCGACGCCTATGAGTCCGTTCAGGTGGCGAAGCCGGTACCCGCTTCCGGCCCGCGCGGTGAGAATCCTTCGCTTCGGACGCTGGTTCCACGGAGGATTCGCGTTACTGTGGTGCCTGCTGCTGATCGACACGATCACCGGTGACGAGGGCAGGACAGCAATCGTCAAGGCGGCCGCATGCGCAGTCATGTTCTCGCTGTTCTTCCTCGGCACCTTGTGGACCCTGCGCCGTCACCGCCAGGAGAAGACGATCCGCGCCCGGCATTAACGCCCAGCGCCCCCGGGAAAGTGGCAGGGCGGTGGAGGTGACCAGCCCCCCGGGGGTAGCCGACGGGAATGACAGATCGTTCGTATCCGTTACCCCAGGGCCAGGCCGAAACCCTACGGACAGTGCGATGGGTACACCTCGCAACCGCGGTCCTCATGCTGGTCTGGTTCGGCCTGGCACTGTGGCGACAGCAGTACGGGCCCGCGGGCTTCAACCTGTGGTTCCCAGGAGCCTGCGCATTGCTCTGGCCGGCTCTCGCGGTCCAGAGTTTCACCCGCCTGAGACGCCATCAGAACGCGACCCGAGCCGGAAGCGAAAAACCCTTCCCATAACCGTCCAACCCACAAAAACAGTCTCGTTGACGAGCAGTCACGAAGGTAGCCGAACGGTATGCAGGGACGGGAACGGTTGGCCAAGTGGTGGTCTCGACGGTGGCTGCGCTGGGCAGTCGTTGTGACCGTGTGGCTTGCCGTCTACGGGGCGGCCGCAGTGGCCAGCCACGCCTTGACGGATAGGACGTGGCTGGACGCGTTTGTTTTCGCTGGCCTCATGGCTGTGGTCAACGTGGTGGTGCAGTGGGTGGCGAGCCGGGCCAGGAGGGAAGCACAAGGGCGCGGAGGCTAACCGATCCAGAAACCCCAGCCTCCCGCGCCCTCGTTGCTTGAGCCGTAGGCCCGCTGGCCATCCCGCAACCCCGAGACACGCAGCAGACGGAGCTCGCCGGACCCCGGCTGCCCCCTCCGGTAGCGAGCAGGGCCCCGAAGGGGCCCCGGTCCGGGAGCGCAGCGGACGGACCCTCACTCCCCGCTTGCGGGGAGTGAACTGCGCGCAGCGCAGCACCCGCGCGGGGAGCGCAGCGGACCGCGCTGCCCCTGGCCGCAGGCCAGGGGCGAAGCCCTTCGAAGCGTCAGCGGAGAAGGGCCGGCCGCTGTGCCCGGCGCGCAGCGCCGGGCCCGCGATCCTCCGCGCGCCAGCGCGGAGGTACCCGCTCCGCGGGG
>NZ_JBVHWR010000032.1:0-42146 GCF_055564355.1 Streptomyces sp. NPDC029152
ACGTCCACGGCCACCCGGTCCACTGGGCCGCCCTGTTCCCACCGGCCCGTACCGTCGACCTGCCCACCTACCCCTTCCAACACCAGCACTACTGGATGCAGCGCGTTTCCCGGCCCCACGCTGAGGACGCCTCCCACACTCCTCTCGATGACTGGACGTACCGCATCGACTGGACGCCGCTGGTCGACGACGGCCCGACGCCGGTCCTGACCGGCACCTGGCAGCTCGTCCGCCCGGCAGGGCCGTGTCCGCTCGCCGACGCCGTCGCGGAAGCGCTGACCCGGCACGGCGCCACCGTGCGCGAGGCCGACCACGTCCACGCGGATGCCGATCTTGCTGGAATCGTCTCTTTGCTGGGCTTGGGCGGCGACGATGACGGCGGTCTGGGGACGACGCTGCGGTTCATGCAGGACTGGGCCGCCGCGGGGTCCGGCGCACCGCTGTGGGTCATCACCAGCGGGGCCGTGGCCGTCGGTGCCTCGGACAACGTGCCCAGCCCGGAGCAGGCGACGCTCTGGGGGCTTGCCCGGGCGGCCGCCGCCGAGCGGCCCGAACTCGGTGCGGCGCGGATCGACCTGCCCGCGGACCTCACCGAGTCGGTCAGCCGGCGGCTGTGCTCCCGGCTGCTGGACCGGGAGGAGCAGGAGACTGCGATCCGGCAGGCAGGGGCGTTCGCCCGGCGGCTGGTCCGTGTCCGCACCGAGGGCGGCCGGTGGACGCCGCGCGGCACTGTACTGGTCACCGGCGGGACCGGTGCGCTGGCGGGGCATGTCGCGCGGTGGCTGGTGGAACAGGGGGCCGAACACATCGTGCTGGCCGGGCGCCGCGGGCCCGACGGCGAGGGTGCCGAGGCGTTGCGGGCCGAGCTGGTCGCCGCGGGAGCGAAGGCGACGGTCGTGCGCTGTGACGTCGCCGACCGGGACACCGTACGCACGCTGCTGGACGCGCACCGTCCCAGCGCGGTCGTGCACGCCGCGGGCGTCCTCGACGACGGACTGCTCACTTCCTTGACCCCTGCCCAGGTCCAGCGTGTCCTGCGGCCGAAACTGGTGGGCGCCAGGAACCTGCATGACCTGACCCGGAGCCGGGAGCTGGACGCCTTCGTGCTCTTCTCGTCTCTCGCGGGCGTCCTGGGCGGGGCCGGGCAGGCCAACTACGCTGCTGCCAACGCCTACTTGGATGCCCTTGTCGTGCACCGCATCGCGCAGGGGCTGCCCGCAGCCTCGCTGGCGTGGGGACCGTGGTCGGGCGACGGCATGGCGGCCGCGCAGGAGGTCGGGGACCGGCTGCGCCGCAGCGGTCTCACCCCGCTGCCGCCGGAGCAGGCCGTACAGGCCCTGGGCCGGGCCCACGGGCCACTCGTGGTGGCAGACGCGGACTGGGCGCGGCTCGCCGCAGGGGCCCGGTACCGTCTGCTCGACGAGTTCCCCGAGGTGCGTGCCACCCGGTCGGCGGGCCCTGTCGTCGAAGCGCAACCCGATCTCCTCGGCCGGCTGGCGGGCCGTCCGTCCGAGGAGCAGTCCGCGGTGCTGCTGGAGGCCGTGCGTGCGGAGATCGCCGCCGTACTGCGCTATGCCGACCCGGCGCGGATCGGCGCCGACCAGGAGTTCCTCGCCCTCGGCTTCGACTCGCTGACCTCGATCGAACTGCGCAACCGGCTGGCCGCCCGAACCGGGACGGCGCTTCCGGCGACGCTCACCCTGGAGCAGCGCACGCCCGCCGGTCTCGTCGCTCATCTGCAGGAGCGGATCGGGGCGGTCGGCGCCACCCGGGCAGGCGGCCCTGACGCGGGTGGCGCGGGCAGCCTCGGCGAGTTGTGGCAGGAGGCCGACCGGCACGGCCGGCGGCTGGAGTTCATCGACCTGCTCACCACGGCAGCCAGCTTCCGGCCCGTCTACCGTGACGCGGCCGAACTGGAGCTGCCGCCGCTGAGGCTCACCTCCGGCGGGAGCGACCTGCCCCTGTTCTGCATCCCCTCTCACCTCGGCAAGGCCGACCCGCACAAGTTCCTCCGGTTCGCCGCGGCCCTGCGGGGACGGCGCGACGTCTTCGTCCTGCGCCAGCCCGGGTTCGTGCCGGGACAGCCGCTCCCGGCCGGCCTGGACGTCCTGCTCGGCACCCACGTGCGGTCCCTGGCCGAGCACGACCAGGTCGTCCTGCTCGGCTACTCGGCCGGTGGCCTGGCCGCGCACGCGCTGGCCGCCCGTCTCGCCGGCCTGGGCCGACCACCCGCCGCCGTCGTGCTGGTCGACACCTACGCCCCCGACGAGACGGAGGTGATGGCCCGGATCCAGGGCGCCATGGAGCAGGGCCAGCGGGACCGCGACGGCAGGACCGGCGCGGCCTTCGGCGAGGCCTGGCTCACCGCGATGGGCCACTACTTCGGCTTCGACTGGACACCGGATCCGGTCGACGTGCCGGTGCTGCACGTACGCGCCGGCGACCCCATGCCCGGCATGCCCGTCGAGGGGCGCTGGCAGGCCCGCTGGAACCTGCCGCACACCGCCGCCGACGTACCCGGAGACCACTTCACGATGATGGAAGAACACGCCCCGAAGGCCGCCGACACCGTGCACGGCTGGCTCGTCACGGCCGTCCCCGCCCCCGCAGACCTCAGCGACTGACGTCTAGTCGCTGACAGCAACGTCCCATGTCCCTGACATCACCTGAAACGGAGTCAGTTCATGCCTTCCTTCCCCGTTCGCCGGTCAGTGCCCGACACCCCGCCCGCCGAGCATCTCGAGCTCCTCGAGGAGGGGCGCGGTGTCTGCCCGTTCACCATGGAGGACGGACGCCCGGCCTGGCTCGCGGCCAGTCACGAGGCCGTACGCACCCTGCTCGCCGACCGCCGCATCAGCAACAACCCGGCCAAGGTGCCGTCCTTCTCGCAGCGCGAGGCCCTGCAGAAGAAGCGGGGTCAGTTCAGCCGCCACCTGTTCAACATGGACTCCCCGGAACACGACATCGCCCGTCGCATGGTCGCGGAGGACTTCACCCCCCGGCACGCCGAAGAGGTCCGGCCGTTCTTCGAGGAGGTCTTCGGCGGCATCGTCGACGAGATCGTCCGCAAGGGTCCGCCCGCCGAGATGGTCGAGGCGTTCGCCTTCCCGGTCGCCACCCGCACCATCTGCAAGGTGCTGGACATCCCGGAGGAGGACTGCAAGTACTTCCAGAAGCGCACCGAGCAGATCATCGAGATGGACCGGGGCGAGGAGAACCTCGAGGCCGTCGTCGAACTGCGCCGCTACGTCGAAAGCGTCGTGCAGCAGCGCTCCCGCAAGCCCGGCGACGACCTGCTCAGCAGGATGATCGTCAGGGCGAAGGCGTCGAAGGAGATCGAACTCAGCGAAGCCGACCTGGTCGACAACGCGCTGTTCCTGCTGGTCGCTGGGCACGAACCGTCGGCCAACATGCTGGGGCTCGGTGTGCTGGCCCTCGCCGAGTTCCCGGACGTCGCCGAGGAACTGCGGGCCGAACCGCACCTGTGGCCGGGTGCCATCGACGAGATGCTGCGCTACTACACCATCGCCCGCGCCACCAAACGGGTCGCGGCCGCCGACATCGACTACGAGGGGCAGAAGATCAAGGAGGGAGACGCGGTGATCGTGCTCCTCGACACCAGCAACCGCGATCCGCAGCAGTACTCCGAGCCGCACCGGCTCGACATTCGCCGCCCGGCCGGCAACCACCTGGCGTTCAGCCACGGACCGCACCAGTGCCTGGGCAAGCACCTCGTCCGCGTCCAGCTGGAGATCGCGCTGCGGGCCGTCGCCGAGCGGCTGCCGGGCCTGCGGCTCGACGTTGCCAAGGAGGACATCCCCTTCCGCGGCGACGCCCTGTCCTACGGGCCGCGCCAGCTCCGCGTCACCTGGTAGCAGTAGCCGCCGGCTCCGCCGCGCACCGGGACACCGGTGCGCGGCGGAGCCCCCGACCACCTTCAACACCATCACGGAGGGCTCGAAGTGGAGAAGACCGACGTCGCCCGGTTGCGCGCACTCGACCGGCAGCACATGTGGTACCCGTGGACGCCGATGGGCGAGTGGATGGCCCGCGACCAGCTCGTCGTCGAACGCGCCGACGGATGTTGGCTGATCGACGCCGACGGCAAACGCTACCTCGACGGCCGCTCGTCGATGGGCATGAACCTGCACGGACACGGTCGTACCGAACTCGTCGAGGCCCTGGTCGCCCAGGCACGCAAGGCAGGCGAGACCACGCTGTACCGCGTCTCGCATCCGGCCGCGGTGGAACTCGCCGCCCGCCTGGCGGCCATGGCGCCCTCCGGACTGCAGCGAGTGTTCTTCGCCGAGTCGGGGTCCACCGCGGTGGAGACGGCGTTGAAGGCCGCCTACGCCTACTGGGTGGCGAAGGGACAGCCGCAGCGGTCCACCTTCGTGTCCATGGCGGGCGGCTACCACGGAGAGACCCTCGGCACGATCAGTCTCCGCGGTGAGAACGGCGAACAGGTCGACATGATCCGCAAGACCTACGAGCCCCTGCTGTTCTCCTCCCTCTCCTTCCACCAGCCCAACTGCTACCGGTGCCCGGTCGGCCGGTCGTCCGACACGGACTGCGCGCTGGAGTGCACCGAGTCCCTGGAGGACATCCTCACCCGGGAGAAGGACAGGATCGCCGCTGTCATCGTCGAACCGAGGGTGCAGGCCCTCGCAGGGGTGATCACCGCACCGGCCGGCCACCTCGCGAAGGTCGCGGAGATCACCCGCAGGCACGGCGTCCTCCTCATCGCCGATGAGGTCCTCACCGGCTGGGCCCGCACGGGCACGACGTTCTCGTGCGACGCCGAGGGCGTCACGCCGGACCTGATGACGGTGGGCAAGGCACTGACCGGCGGCTATCTGCCGCTGTCGGCCACGTTGGCCACGGAGCAGATCTTCGAGGCGTTCCAGGAGAGCGTCTTCCTCAGCGGCAGCACCTACTCCGGGTACGCGCTTGGCGCGGCCGTCGCCCTGGCCAGCCTCGACCTGTTCGAGAAGGAGGACGTTCCCGCCCGGGCCAAGGCACTCGCCGACGTGCTCGCCACCGAACTCGAACCCTTCCGCGCGCTCAGCCACGTAGGAGATGTCCGGCAACTCGGGCTGATCGCCGGTGTCGAGCTGGTGGCCGATCGCGGGACCCGCACCCCCTATCCGCCCCAGGAGCGCGTCGTCGACCGCATCTGCACTCTGGCCAGGGACAACGGTGTGCTGGTCAACGCGGTCCCCGGAGACGTGATCACCATGCTGCCGTCGCCGTCGATGACCCATGACGACCTGCGCTTCCTCACCGGCACGCTGTACCGGGCCATCCGCGAGGTGACCGGGGAGTGAGAGGGCTGATGCGGGCGGCCGTCATCCGTGCCTGGGGCGGCCCCGAGCAGTTGGCCCTGGACCGGGTCAAGCGACCGGCGCCTCCTCGGGGATGGATCGCCGTACGTGTCGAGGCCTGCGCGCTGAATCACCTCGACATCCATGTGCGCAACGGGTTGCCGCGCGTCCGCCTGGAACTGCCGCACGTGTCAGGAGGCGACGTGGTCGGCGTCGTCGAGCAGGCCACCGATGAGGCGGGCGAGCGGCTCCTGGGCAGCCGCGTGCTGCTCGACCCGATGATCGGGCGCGGCATTCTCGGTGAGCACTACTGGGGCGGGCTCGCCGAGTACGTCGTGGCACCGGCCGACAACGCGATACCGGTGCCGGCCGGGGCCTCGGATCCGGCCCGCTACGCCGCGCTGCCGATCGCCTACGGCACGGCGCAGCGCATGCTCTTCAGCCGCGCGAGACTGCGCCGTGGCGAAACGGTCCTGCTCTTCGGGGCGACCGGCGGTGTCGGCGTGGCCTGCGTCCAGCTCGCCGTGCGTGCCGGCGCCCGGGTCATCGCCTGCTCCGGATCCGCGGCCAAACTCGACCGGCTGCGCGCACTCGGCGTGGCCGAGACGATCGACACCAGCGCCGAGGACGTACGGCGCCGGGTCCGCGAGCTCACCGACGGCGGTGCCGACCTGGTCGTCGACTACCAGGGCAAGGACACCTGGCCCGTCTCGCTGCGCTCCGCACGCCCCGGAGGCCGCGTCGCCACCTGCGGCGCGACGACCGGGTACGAGGCGACCACCGATCTGCGCTACGTGTGGTCACGTCAGCTGGACATCCTCGGCTCCAACGCGTGGCGTCGCGACGATCTGCACACGATCCTCGACCTCGTGGCCACCGACGTCCTGGAGCCGGTGTTGCACGCCGACTTCCCTCTGGCCCGGGCCCCCGAGGCGGTCGCCGAACTGGAGGAGCGCCGAGCGTTCGGAAAGGTCGTCATCCGTGTGGCGTGAACGCACTCCTGTTCCGCACCGACCCAGGGGGAAACAGCCGTGACTGTGACGGGCAACACCGCCCTCAACCAGGACTTCCTGCCCAGGACGCAGAGCGCGCTTGCCGTGCAGCGCAAGATCTGTGCACAGCCCGAGGAGACAGTCGAGCGCGTGTTCGGTGACATCCTCGCGGTGTCACGTGACACCGGCTTCGGCCGCGAACACGGATTGGCCCGGGTCCGCACCCGCCAGGAGTGGCGGCGCGCCGTGCCCATCCGCAGCTACGACGAACTCGCGCCCTACGTCGACCGGCAACTCTCCGGTGAACGCCGCGTGCTCACCTCCGACGACCCCTACGCCTTCCTGCGCACGTCCGGATCGACCGGGCGCGCCAAGCTGGTGCCCACCACCGACCACTGGCGCCGCGCCTATCGCGGGCCCGCGCTGTACGCCCAGTGGGGACTGTACTTCGAGCAGATCGGCACGGAGCGGCTCACCGGCGACGAGGTCCTCGACCTGTCCTGGGAACCCGGGCCCCCACGCCACCGCCTGCACGGTTTCCCCGTGTACGGCATCACCGAGCGCCCCGTGTCCGACGACCCCGAGGACTGGAACCCGCCGTGGCGCTCGGAGAGCTGGTTCACACGAGACCCCGAGGCGTCCTCCATGGCCGGCCTGCTCTACGCGAAGCTGCTGCGGCTGGCCGACCACGACCTGCGGCTGATCGTCTCCGTGAACCCGTCCAAGATCGTCTTGCTGGCGGAGACGCTGAAGGAGAACGGCGAACGCCTGGTACGGGACCTGCACGACGGCGGCGTCGACACAGCCGGCGATCCGGCCCTGGCCGGCAGGCTCGCCGAGGCCTTCGACCGCGCGGGCGGCGAGCCGTTGCTCACCGACCTGTGGCCCGGTCTGAGCTTGCTGGTGTGCTGGAACTCCGCCTCCGCGGCACTGTACCGGCCGTGGCTGTCACGGCTCGCGCCCGGCGTGGCGACGTTGCCGTTCAGCACCACGGGCACCGAGGGCATCGTCACGCTGCCCATGGACGACCACCCCTCGGCGGGACCGCTGGCGGTCGACCAGGGGCACTTCGAGTTCGTGCCGTGGCGGGACCTCGACGACGGCAGCCCGCTGCCCGCGGACAGTCCCACCCTCGGCTACGACGAATTGGAACCCGGCACCGACTACCGGCTCGTCATGAGCCAGGCCAATGGCCTCTACCGCTACGACGTGGGCGATGTGTACCGCGTCGTCGGCGCGGTCGGCGCCGTTCCGCGGCTGGAGTTCCTCGGACGCGCCGGATTCCAGAGCTCGTTCACGGGTGAGAAGCTCACCGAGTCCGACGTGCACACCGCGGTGATGCACGTCCTCGGCTCCGAGCTGGCCGACCACCCCCACTTCTCCGGCATCCCGGTCTGGGGCACCCCACCGCACTACCTGGTCGCCGTCGAATGGGCCGGTTCCTACGACACGTCGGACGTGCAGGACACCGCACGCCGCATCGACGTGACGCTCCAGGAGGTCAACGTCGAGTACGCCGACAAGCGTCGCAGCGGACGCCTGCGCCCGCTGCAGATCCTGCCCCTGGTGCCGGGAGCCTTCCGCACGATCGCCGAACGACGGTTCCGCCAGGGCACCGCCGGAGCCCAGATCAAGCACCACTGGCTGCAGAAGGACTCGGCGTTCCTCGACATACTGCGCGAGCTCGGTCTCGTCCGAGCCTGCCCGACGGGAACGTGACGACATGCGCATCGGATTCGCCGTACCCGTGTCCGGTTCCTGGGCCACCCCGGACACCGCCGTACACGTCGCGCGCAGCGCCGAACAGCTCGGATACGACTCCCTGTGGACCTACCAGCGGGTCCTCGGCGCGGCCGACGACTCCTGGGGCGAGGCCAACCGCGGCGTCCACGATCCCCTGGTCATCCTGTCGTTCCTGGCCGCGCACACCACGAGGATCCGCCTCGGCGTCGCCGTTCTGATCATGCCGTTGCACACACCCGCGGTACTGGCGAAGCAGCTCACCACCCTCGACCTGCTCTCCGGCGGCCGCCTCGACGTGGGCCTCGGCAACGGTTGGGCCGCCGAGGAGTTCGCCGCGGCCGGCGTGTCCGCGACGGGCTTGGGGCGCCGTGCTGAGGACTTCCTCGCCTGTCTGCGTGCCCTGTGGACAGGGAAGACCGTCGAACACGACGGCCCCTTCTACCGAGTGCCGACCTCCCGGTTCGACCCCAAGCCCGCCCAGTCCCCGCACCCGCCGCTGCTGCTGGGCGGCAGCGCACCCACGGCGCTGCGCCGCGCCGGTCGACTCTGCGACGGCTGGATCGCGAGCAGCAAGGCCACCCCCACCGCTATCCGTAACGCCATCGCCGTCGTACGCGACAGCGCCGAGCGAGCCGGACGCGACCCGGCGGCACTGCGGTTCGTCTGCCGCGCCCCGGTGCGACCGCGCCCACGACCGGACGGCGACCAGCCGCTGCTGACGGGTACCGCGGACAAGATCCGGGCCGATCTCGCAGTGCTCGCCGACACCGGACTGACCGAAATCTTCGTGGACCCGAACTTCGACCCCGAAATCGGTTCACCGGACGCACCGGCCGACGACGTGACGAACCGTGTCGACCTGCTGCTCCGTGAGCTGGCCCCCGGACGCTGGTGAGAGGACGAAAACCATGCTGATCGCGCGTATTGCCGCCGGAGACCACCAGACGTATGCCCGTGTCGACACCACTGCCGGGCTGGCGCACCTGCTGTCCGGCACCCCCTTCGACGAGATCCGGCCCACTGGCGAGTCCCTCCCGCTGGCCGAGGTCCGGCTGTTGGCGCCGGTCGAGCCCAGCAAGGTTCTGGTCGTCGGCCGCAACTACGGGGACGCCGTCACACCGGACCTGGTCGTCTTCATGAAGCCGTCCACCTCCGTCATCGGCCCGGACAGCCCCGTCCTGCTGCCGGCGGAAGCCGAGGAGGTCCGCTACGAGGGGGAACTCGCGGTGGTGATCGGACGACGCTGCCACGACGTGTCGGCAGCCGCAGCGGACCAGGTGGTGTTCGGATACACCTGCGCCAACGACGTCACCGCCTGGGACATCGGCGAACCGAGCGGCCACTGGACCAAGGCCAAGAGCTTCGACACCTTCTGTCCGCTGGGACCGTGGATCCGTACCGACCTGGATCCCTCGAACCTCGGGCTGCGCACAACTGTCAACGGCGCGGTACGCCAGGACGGTTCGACCAAACAAATGATCAGGGACGTCCGCGCCGTCGTGTCCCGGTGCAGCGCACTGATGACGTTGCTGCCCGGCGACGTGATTCTCACCGGCACACCGACGGGAGCCGGCGTACTGCGCCCCGGCGACGACGTCACCGTGCGGATTGACGAAATCGGTTCGCTCACAAATTCGGTGACAGGGCATCAGGTCAGGTCGGTCACTACACTCGCGTGATCAACACGGTTCCGTTTCGCAGTGCCTCCCGAGCAGCGCTGCTTTCCGAGGAGAGATTCCTGTGTCTGTAACTCGTCCCGTGGCCAAGACCGAACGCCTAGTCGTGGTGGTCCCGGCCGGGACGACATGCGCCGACGCGGTCGCCGCGGCCGAGTTGCCGCTCAGCGGCCCCCATGCGATCGTCGTCGTGCGAGACCCGGCCGGCACCCTGCGCGACCTCGACTGGAGCCCGGAGACCGAACTCGAGGTCGAAGCGGTCGCGCTGTCCAGCGAGGACGGGCTCAACGTGCTGCGCCACTCCACAGCCCACGTACTGGCCCAGGCAGTGCAGGAACTCTGGCCGGAGGCCAAGCTCGGCATCGGACCGCCGATCGAGAACGGCTTCTACTACGACTTCGACGTGGCGCGCCCCTTCCAGCAGGAGGACCTGGCACGGGTCGAGCAGCGGATGAAGGAGATCATCAAGTCCGGCCAGCGCTTCCGCCGCCGGGAGTTCCCCTCGCAGGAGGCAGCCCGGGCGGAGCTCGCCCACGAGCCGTACAAGCTCGAACTCGTGGAGCTCAAGGGTGACGTCGACGCTGCCGAGGTCATGGAAGTCGGCAGCGGCGACCTGACGATCTACGACAACCTTGATGCGAAATCCGGCGAAGTATGCTGGTCCGACCTCTGTCGGGGCCCGCACCTTCCGTCGACCCGGCTGATCCCGGCGTTCAAGCTGCTGCGCAACGCGGCGGCTTACTGGCGCGGCAGTGAGAAGAACCCCCAGCTGCAGCGCATCTACGGCACCGCCTGGCCGACCCGCGACGCGCTCAAGGCTCATCTCGTCGCGCTGGAAGAAGCCGCCAAGCGTGATCACCGCCGCATCGGTGAAGAACTCGACCTGTTCGCGTTCAGCAAGGAGATCGGCCGCGGCCTGCCGCTGTGGTTGCCCAACGGGGCGATCGTCCGCGACGAACTCGAGAGTTGGGCCCGGCACACCGAACGCAGGCTGGGCTACAAGCGGGTGGTCACTCCGCACATCACCCAGGAGGACCTGTACTACCTGTCGGGACACCTGCCGTACTACGCGGAGGACCTGTACGCGCCGATTGACATCGACGGCGAGAAGTACTACCTCAAGCCGATGAACTGCCCGCACCACCACATGGTGTACAAGGCACGTCCGCACAGCTATCGCGATCTGCCCTACAAGGTCGCCGAATACGGCACGGTGTATCGCTTCGAGCGCAGCGGTCAGCTGCACGGCATGATGCGCACGCGCGGATTCAGCCAGAACGACGCGCACATCTACTGTACGGCGGACCAGGCCAAGGACCAGTTCCTGGAAGTCATGCGCATGCACGCGGACTACTACCGCACTCTGGGCATCAGCGACTTCTACATGGTGCTCGCGTTGCGTGACTCGGCGAACAAGGACAAGTACCACGACGACGAGCAGATGTGGGAGGACGCCGAGCGGATCACCCGGGAGGCCATGGAGGAGTCCGACATCCCCTTCGAGATCGACCTGGGCGGTGCCGCGCACTACGGCCCGAAGGTCGACTTCATGATCCGAGCCGTCACCGGCAAGGAGTTCGCCGCCTCCACCAACCAGGTCGACCTGTACACCCCGCAGCGTTTCGGGCTGACGTACCACGACTCCGACGGCACCGAGAAACCCGTCGTGGTGATCCACCGTGCCCCGCTTGGCTCGCACGAGCGCTTCACCGCCTATCTCACCGAGCACTTCGCAGGCGCCTTCCCGGTGTGGCTGGCGCCGGAGCAGGTCCGGATCATTCCGATCGTGGAGGAACTCACGGACTACGCCGAGGAAGTCCGCGACGTGCTGCTGGACGCGGACGTGCGTGCCGATGTCGATGCCGGCGACGGCCGGCTGAACGCCAAGGTACGCGCGGCCGTCACCCGGAAGATCCCGCTCATCGTCGTGGTCGGCAGGCGGGAGGCTGAACAGCGCACCGTGACCGTACGCGATCGCTCCGGCAAGGAGACCCCGATGTCCCTGGAGGACTTCGTGGCCCATGTCACCGGACTCATCAGGACCAGGAGCCTCGATGGCGCCGGTCACGTCCGCCCGGAATCCGAGGCCTGACCCATGGCCGTAGAGCGAGGCTGATCCCCGAAAGTGGGCAATGGGTGTCATGCGACGAGTGACAGCGTACGTGTCGTGATCGGTTGCTGCTCGAACTCGGCTGGTGTGAGGTAGCCGAGCGCGGAATGGCGACGGCGACGGTTGTAGCAGGGCAGCCGGCGGAACAGCTCCAGCCGGGTCGGTGCCTTCGAGGTCCAGCGGCGATCGTGGAGCAACTCGCGCTTGAGGTCCTGGAAGAAGGACTCGGTGAGGGCGTCGTCATAGCTCGGGCCGGCCCGGCCTGTGCTGCGGCGGATGCCGTGCCGGCGGCAGACTCCGGCGGAGGCGGCCGCACATGCCCGAACAACCGCTGTGCCGCCCACCAGCACCTGGGCGCCGGCTTGCCTACGGTGAGCCGGTGGCTGCACCTCCACGTTCCTGCAGGGATCCTGTCAGTAACGTAGCTGTTGCTTGATACAGGAGAGCGGCCTGTATGAGGAAGCTTCCGTGGCGGAGCGAGAACAGCGGACGCGCCGGGCCATGGGAGCGGCGGCGGGGAAGCGGGGGCCCCGGTCTCGGACCATGGGACTGTCCGCGCCCTCCTGGCGGCCGGGGCGGGAGAACCGCTCCGGTAGTCGTGCACGCTCAGACCGGTGACGGCACTCGTACGGTGCATGTCGAGGAGGAACCGGCGGTGACCGCGTGGAGCGCAGCGGACGTACTGGCAGTGGTACGCCGCCCCGGCACCCTCCTCAGCCACGAAGAGGCGGGCACCACGCCGCTGATCGAATGGCGGGGTGGGGGTCCTGACGACTGGCGGTAGCCCGACCCCGAGCGACCCAAGAGCTCGTGGAACGCTGCTGCCGAAGGCCACGGGGCAACAGGCCGTGAGCAGCGGCCGCCGTCCCCCGTCAGAAGGTGACCGTCTCGCCCTTCGGCCCGGCTTGCCGGGCGGTGTAGGAAACGCCGTGGACCTTGAGGCCGTCGGGGTCGAGGAGGGTGATGGCCCCTCCGCGGTCGCCCAGGTGGAAGTCACCGGCACCGGGGACGGTCAGGGTCCCGCCGGGTTGAAGGCTGACATCGGGCAGGGGGAGCTTGCGCTTCTCTTGATCCGCGAGTTGCCAGTCCGTGAGACCGACGGGGGTGCGGGAGGTGTTGATCAGGGTGACGGTCTCGCTCTCCTGCTCAGGACTGAGGGGCTCTGCCAGGGCGGCCACGATCCGCACGGGGCCTCGCTCTTCGTCGGTGCGGCGGGGGGCGGTCTCGATGGCGTGACCGGTGGTGTCGTCCGTATGCCACGCCTGGGACTGGAAGGCCAGGAAGATCCCGACCCAACGGGACTCCCCGGGCAGGTGCAGCAGGAGCCCGCCGTCCTGCCAGACCCCGTCGTCGCCGCGGAACCGGCCGCTATTGCCCTGGTTCATGTGGATGTCGTGGACACCGTTGCCGGGCTCGAACCCGAAGATCTTGTCGGGCTTGCCCTCTTCGCGGCCCCAACGCTGACCGAAGGCGTACAGGCAGATGGCGGGGTCGTTGATCGCCCGCTGGATGTAGTGGTCCAGCAGGTCGGCGAGGTCGTTGTCAGGACCCGGCAGGTCCGGAGGCAGCAACCGCATCTTGGCGGGGTCGAACAAGTTGCCGCGGATGAAGTCGAGGCCTGCCGCTCCTGGCCGGGACCGCAGGCCGGTCCAGCCGCTGCCGGCGACCGGGAGCATGTCGGTGAGCGGATGGTGGAAGTCGTCGTCGGCCAGGTACAGAAGCTCCGAAGGGGCCTGCTGTGACTGCACGTTGACAGCGGCGCGGTAGTGCGTGTCCGAGTCGTCGACAAGGTGGATCTGGTAGTGCGGAGTGTCGCTGTGCCCTTCCCGGAGCCTGTCGACAACGTGGGCGGCCAGCACTCCGTACTTCTTCAGTGGCATGTGGATCACCCTTCTCTCCTCCGGCCGGCCCGGACGGGCCGAGGCCGGCACCCCGACGGCGCGGGGCGAAACCTCAGGGGAGGCGCAGTACGGCGAGGATCGGAGCATGGTCGGAGGCGGGCGCGTCCCGCCGCTCCGAGGGGTCTTCGCCGACCGAGGGCAGTGACTGTCCGGGGTGCTCGTTGCCGGTGAAGACGCGTTCGACCCGGTCCAGCAGGGCGCGGCTGACCAGGATGTGGTCGATCAGCTCGGGCTGTCCGTCCTGGACGCGGGAGTAACGCTGGTCCTCGGGAATGAGGGGGCAGAGGTTCCACAGCCGCACCCCGTCCCCCCGATCGGGGTGCTTGAAGCCGGGGGTTCCGATCTGGGAGCCGGGCGGGCCGAGGAGGATCTGCGTGGTGGCTGCGGACGGCTCATCATTGAAGTCCCCCATGACGGCGACCATTCGCGTACCGCCGTCCCCGTCGAGCAGGCGGTCTGCCGCGGAGCGAACGGTCACGGCCTCGGCGCCGCGCCGGAACAGGGCGTAGGCGGCGTAGCGGGCCCGTTCGCCTTCGTCCCGGGGGGCGAACCGGTGCCCCGGGAACGTCAGCAGCTTGGACTTCAGATGGCAGACGACCGCGTGCAGTTCGCTGCCCGGGGCCGGCGAGACGCTCACGGCGAGCGCTCCACGGCCTGTCCGGTGGCTGGGCTCTCCGTCGTCGCCGCTTTGGAGCGGGGCGACCTGCGAAGGAAACTCGTCGATGTCCGCGACGGGTGTCAAGGGCGACCGGCTGAGGAAACCCACCCGGATTCCGCGCCCGTCCGCATGCTCCGACAGGGCGACGTGCCATTCGCCGTCGAGGGCATCGGTCAGGTCTCCGAGCGCCGGCGGGTCGCCGACCTCCTGCACTCCGAGCAGGTCAGGGCCGAGCCGGCCGACGGTATCGGCCAGGGACTCCAGCTTCGCCTCGTATGCGGCGCGATCTCGGGGCCCGAACTGCCCGCCGGGCCGGTACAGGTTCTCCAGGTTCCATGTGCCGATGACTGCCATGTTCCTGTCCTCGTGCTTTCACCCCGGTGCTGTTCCACCGATATGGTTGTCGGGTGAGGTGCGCCGAACCGTGACGCAGGCCGCCGTCTTCACGGCGTCGGCCCTCACTGCCACGCGGTGTGTTCCTTGAGCCGTCGCAGCAGCGCCGCGAACTCCGGGGACATGGTCGTATCCGACTGGACCAGGACGGACGCGTGATCGCCCTCCTCGACCGTGATCGAGTAGGTCATGGCGTCCCTCGCCAGGCCGGTGGGCTCCTCGGTGCCTTCCGCCACCGACCGGGCGGCTGCGGACACCAGTCGGTGCAGCTCGGCAGCGGCTCCTTCGGACAGGGTGTCCGTGTCCAGGACCTGAGGCGGGAGGCCGGCGAGGACCGTGGCGGCCAGCCCGCCGTCTGTCACCAAGGTGATTTTCATGGCGTCTCACAGCCGACCTGCGCCCTCCGCCGGAACGACGGAGGGCGCGGCGGTCAACGGCCGCTGGTCACACGTCCCTTCAGCATGGCCACGTCGTTGCTCAGTTCCTGCACCTGGCCCATCAGCGTCTGAACCTGCCTGGCCACTGCCGCCACGGAATCCTGCCGGCCCGCGTCACTGCTCTCGCCGACCGTGCGGCCCTGTTCCCTCTCGATCCCGGCCGGGGCCCCGGTGATGGTGATGCCCACCTGCTGCCACGCGCCCAGTACGGCCTGTTGCTGGGAGCTGCCGGATCCGTAGAGATCTCCTGCCTTCCGGCAGGTGGTGTCGGCGAATTCCTGGAACCGCGTCTCGCTGTTGGACGCTTTGAGGGATTCGTACCAGATCATTCCCGGGGCCTCCCATGCGTGTCCGCCGATGGCGGTCGCCGTCAGGTAGAAGGCCTTGTTCGGGATTCCGGAGTTGTAGTGCACTCCGCCGTGGTCCCCCGACATGTGGATGTAATTCGACATGTGGTCAGGCTGAGGGTCCCGTGCCCAGGCGTGCCCCGGGGCCTTCATCGACCGGAGAGCGTCCTTCTGGACCTTGGGTGTAAAGACCTCACGGCCGATCAACCAGTCCGCCTGCTCGGCCGTCTGGTTCAGCGTCCATTGCTCGACCAGCGTCCCGAACACGTCGGAAATGGACTCGTTCAGAGCCCCGGACTGGTCGTGATAGGCGAGTCCCGCAGTGTGCTCGGTCACTCCGTGTGTCAATTCGTGGGCGATCACGGAAATCGAGTCCGTGAGGTCGGAGAAAATGATTCCGTCGCCGTCTCCGAAGCACATTTCACGCCCGTCCCAGAAGGCGTTGTTGTACTTCTCGTCGTAGTGTATGTAGCCGTCCAGGCGCATTCCTTGACCATCGATGGAGTTCCGGGCGAAAATTCGCTGGAAGAAGTCCCGGGTCTTGCCGAGGGCGTCGAACGCCCGGTTGGCGGCGCTGTCCGAGGACGGCTGGCCGTCCTCGGACCGGGCCAGTACCGCGAGGGCGAGATTCGTGCCGTTTCGGCAGTCGAAGACCGTCCTGCGCCCGTTCCCGGGCGTGGCGGCACCGGGGAAGGCCGCCAGAACCGTCCGCTCGCCCCTCAGGCGGGCAGTGGTGAGCAGGGTGTTCAGGGCCGCCTGCCGCACCTCACTGTCATCGCTTTCCAGAAGGTCCTCGAGTATGTACGGGGGAATCGCGCAGTTCACTCGAAGTTCGCTTGCCATGGGGAGGCTCCGTGGTCCGAAGACGAAGGTTTGTTGCTGATTCGCCCATCGCCGTCCACCGGGACCGCCCATGGCAAGAGGATTGTTGGCCGTGCAAGAGCGTCCAGGCG
This sequence comes from Streptomyces sp. NPDC029152, assembly GCF_055564355.1. Lineage (NCBI taxonomy): Bacteria > Bacillati > Actinomycetota > Actinomycetes > Kitasatosporales > Streptomycetaceae > Streptomyces > Streptomyces sp. NPDC029152. The sequence goes on from NZ_JBVHWR010000032.1 coordinate 16,535, forward strand.
GACTGGGCTGTGAGACCGGTCGATCAAAGCAGTCGGACCGCTGACCACGTCTCATGTGTCACCTTGTGAGTTCTCTCTCCATACCAGCATTGCAGGTTTTGGGGTGCGATGCCACATTTCATCGACCGATCGCAGAAGGGATGTCAAATTTTCGGTTTCACATAACTCCCCGCATTCGAGCCGCTTCTTCGGGTGGTTGCGGGTGTCGTTTCGAGGGCCGAGCGTCGCCACCGGACTTCGGGTGTCTTTATGTGTGGTCAAGGGCAGTCGACTGCCAAGGGTTTGTTTTCGGAGGCGGGTCTCGTTGATGCCGTATGCGCGTCCCGGACGAGACTCCTGATCAAGGTTCCGTGAAATTCGCGATGCTGTTCCGCGTCCGGACGAGCGGCAGTGGCGGTCGCCGGCGGCCGGGCGGTGGACGTGAACGCGTTGCGGACCTTGGTCCCGAACCGCGTTCTGCGCCGTCGGGCCTGGTCGAGCCGGAGGGGCGCGGGGGCTCGGGGTCGCCGTTGCGGTGGACGGCCAAGCCGCTCCGCACGCCGGCGGCCGAACCGACCCGTCAGGGTCACCGGATCGGTGCCGACGCCGTCGTCGGCCTGCTGCGGCAGAAGGGCTTCCGGCTGCAGGCCGGCACCGAGGGGCGCGAGGGCGGCCGTCATACCGTCAGGGACGTCCCATGCCGCTCTCTCGGCGAGCCGGCACGTGGTCACCGGGACGCCGACCGGCCGGTGACCAGCGGGGACACCGAGAAGGAACTGGTCGGCGACTTCCGTGATCTGGGCCGTTCCCGGCGGCCGACGGGCGGCCCGGTGTCGGTGCGCGTGCGTGACTTCGCCGATCCGCAGCCGGGCAGGGCCGTCCCTCATGGCATCCGTGTCCGGCGGTCAACACCGGTTGGATCAACGGCGGTACCGACCGTGACACCGTCGCGTTAGCGGTGGAGTCGGTTCGCCGCTGGTGGCACGACCAGGGCAGGGCCGTCCGTCCGAGGGCTTCCCGGCTGCTGATCACCGCCGGTGCGGGCGGCTCCAACGGCTACCGCACCCGGGCCTGGGAACCCCACCTCGCCCGCCCGGCCGCCGAGACCGGCCTGACCATCTCGGTCTGCCATCTGCCGCCGGGCACCTCGGAGTGGGGCAGGGGCGGGCACCGGCTCTTCCCGCGCATCACCATGAACCGGCGCGGCCGCCCGTTGACCAGCCACGAAGTCATCCTCGAATCGATCGCCGCGACCACCACCCGCACCGGACCGCGCGGGAAGGCGGGGTTGGACGCCGTCACCTGCCCCACCGGCAGCGGTCATCCCATGACCAAGGCCTCGGCTCTTCCCGGCACGCGGTTCGGCGACCGGGTGACCGAACGGCACCCGAACGATTCCGATGTCGCCGTCAGGCGGTGAACCGCGCGAGTGGACTTGAGAGTGCCGATGGGAAGAAGGGGCGCGTACGCCTGTCGTGTTGCGGGGGGCCTGTCATCGACGGACAGTGGAGATATCAGGTGCAGGGGAGACGTGGCGCCGTGCCAAGCGTTCCTATGGGGCGGGGCGGCTGTGATCCCGCTCGAGAGTGGCTGCTGACGAGGGCGTCCGGACCGATGCGCTGCAGGTGAGGACCGGTTGGTCTCCAGGGGATGACAACAGCCCAGTTCGAGGAGGTGTCCTCATGACGGTCGTCGATAACACCGTGAAGGGAAAGTCGCGTTACTGCGAATCCTCGACCGGCACATGTGAGGCTGCGCATTTCGGCGGCGAGGGTGTTCGCACCGGCTCTGCCTCCGGTGCCGGGTCCGTGTCCGTGCACTGTGCCGAGGAGGACGGATGACCGTCATGGGCATCGACGTCTCGAGCCACCAGAGCGAGACGTATGCGACTTCCGGCATGGACTTCGTCTTCGTCAAGGCCACCGAGGGGAGGACCTACGTCAATTCGAAGCAGGTGCCTCAAGCGAGGCACGGTCGGGAGGCCGGACTGATTCTGGGCTTCTACCATTTCCTCCACCCGGGGAGCATCCAGGCGCAGGCCGAACACTTCGTGGCCGAGTGCGCCTCGCAGGCAGGCGACATCCTGGCCTGCGACTGGGAGTCCACCAGCACGGGCAGCGCCCCCTGCGAAGAGAAGGACGCCTTCATCAAGGCGGTCAAGCGTCTCCGTCCCGACCACCGGGTGATCCTGTACTGCTCGACTTCGTACTGGAAGATCCGGGACACGACCTCATACTGCGGGGACGGCCTGTGGATCGCCGAGTACGGCGTCGGCGCGGGAAGGCCCCACATTCAGACGGACTGGCTCTTCCACCAGTACACGTCGAAACCCATCGACACCTCGGTGGGCCGGTTCGAGGACAAGGCCGCACTGAAGGCGTGGGCCACCAAGCAGCTCGCTCCCGCGTAGACGACGGCCCCGGAGCCCGGCTTCGACCTGTGCCGCGCGGCAGGACGGCATGAGGCACCGCCCGGGGAGTCGCGCTATCCCATGACCGCGCGGGCCGCGTCCAGGAACGCCAGCCGGTTGTCCTCCAGACAGTCCCGCACGCTCTCGCTGTCAGGCGAGCCTTCCCACACCGTCCGGTTGAGGTCGAGGAAGTACGCGCGTGCCGCGTCGTGCACGGGAAGGGGGGACTGGATGCGTATGAGCCGCTCCGCGACCCACAGCCTGTTCATGACGTCCCGGGTCGTGAGGAACCAGGCGTCGGTGTCCTCCCGCTCGGAAGGCCGGCTGAAGGCGGAGCGTTCGGCCTCGGCGCCCGCTTCGATGAACCGCTCCGGCAACGCCAGCCGTTCCCCGCGCCGGGTCTCCGACAAGGGGATCCGCTGTCGTTGCCGTTCAGCGCGTTCCGCCGGGAGTCGGGTCCTGTGCTGGACGAGGTAGGACAACAAGCCGCCGAGGACAACGCCGCCCAGCGATATGAGTGACACCCAGAGCTGACCCGACATGGCCGTCATCGTGCCATGTCGCCTCCGGCCCCGTTGCGCGGACTCCACGGCCGCAGCTCCGCCGTGATCCGCCCGTCGGCGGTGCGCTCCACGACAGTGAGGCCGAACCGCGACGGCGACGCGCTGCTGGCGTGCACAAGCAGCCGACCCTCTGGGGTGAGTTGGTCGAGGAGCGCCTCCGGCACAGCTCCACCTCGTAGGACACGAAGACGCGGCCGAACGGCGCCCGCACAGGACACACCTCCCGTCCCCGGACCCGCACACCACCTTCGGCCAGAAGCCAAGGCCGGCCGATCCGAGCCGTGTCGGCGAGGTCCCGGTCCCGGTCGAGGGTGGTCGATGCCCCGTCGCCGCAGACCTGGCGGGCCGCCGCGGCGGTCATCCGAGCCCTCTTCGGACGTTCAGCACCCGCTGACCGGGGCGCAGTGACCCGTACTGATGCGCGGGCGCTCTCGATGCCACCCGCGGCGGACGCCGGGGCGGCAGCTCGTGGACATGAACCGCGACGGACACAGGCGTAGGCTCGTCGTGTGCGGCCGGCCGAGGTACGTGGCCGCGCCGCTCTGTCCGGGGCCGTGGGTCCACTCGCTCGCGCCCAGCGCTTGAGCGACTCCCGGCACCCGGCCGCTTCGCCGAGTCAAGCGGAAGGATCACCCGACGATGGGCACAGTCACGACCTCCGACGGCACGAACATCTTCTACAAGGACTGGGGACCGCGGGACGGCAGGCCGATCGTCTTCCACCACGGGTGGCCGCTGACCGCCGACGACTGGGACAACCAGATGCTGTTCTTCCTGTCCCACGGCTATCGCGTCATCGCCCACGACCGGCGCGGGCACGGCCGGTCCGGCCAGCCCTCCACGGGCCACGACATGGACACCTACGCCGCCGACGTCGCGGCGGTGACCGACGCCCTTGGCCTCGAGGGCGCCGTGCACATCGGGCACTCGACCGGTGGCGGCGAGGTCGCCCGCTACGTGGCCCGCGCCAAGCCCGGACGGGTCGCGAAGGCCGTGCTCGTCGGGGCGGTCCCACCGGTGATGATCAAGTCCGACACCAACCCCGGCGGCACGCCCAGGGAGGTCTTCGACGAGTTCCGCGCGGCTCTCGCCGCCAACCGGTCGCAGTTCTACATCGACGTGCCGTCCGGCCCCTTCTACGGGTTCAACCGGGACGGTGCGAAGGTGTCCCAGGGCCTGATCGACAACTGGTGGCGACAGGGGATGACGGGCGCGGCCAACGCCCACTACGAGTGCATCGCCGCGTTCTCCGAGACCGACTTCACCGACGACCTGAAGCAGATCGACGTACCGGTCCTCGTCGCGCACGGGACGGACGACCAGGTCGTGCCCTACCCGGACTCGGCGCCGCTGTCCGCCGAGCTGCTGCGCGACAGCACCCTGAAGCCGTATGAGGGTCTGCCCCACGGGATGCTCACGACGCACCCGGAGGTCCTCAACCCCGACCTCCTGGCGTTCGTGAAGTCCTAGCGGCCGCGCCACGCCGGTGCTTCCACCTGTCCGGACGCCTCGTCGCATCCGACAGCGGACGTCTTATTGCGGAAAGTAAATGTCGCTGAACGGAAGAATTGGCTGAGCGACGCCACGCTTCCACAGCAGACGGACCTCCGATCCGGTGGGACGGCGTCCAGCAGCGGCAGCAGCCGGGCGACATCATGGCGGTTGCCGTCGGTGAGCATGACGACGAGCGGCCCCGTAGCAGTCGGCGATCAAGTGGTGCTCGGATCCGGTGCGGGCGCGGTCGACAGGCGAGGCAGACCCCGGACGGACATGCGGCGGACGCGCAGCGCCCTGCCCGACCGCCAAGCCCCCGAGTCAAACTCATTCCGAAGTGATCAGTAAGGCGTCACGGGTGCCAACCGCAGCCGCCGGGCAGGCCAGGGTGTCGGCTCGGTCAGGCCGAACCAGACCCGGACGTCCTCCCCGGTGCGGACGGGCAGACGGGGGAAGTCGTTCTCAGCGTGCTCGGTACGGTGCAGCGCGTGGCCCGGCTTCAGGTGCCGGGCGGCGTACGCGTCGAAGGCGGCGGCGTCGGCGGGGCGGCACACGGTTGCGAACACTTCACCGGCGCCGGGCGGGGGCGTGAAGCCCGGGCCGCGCAGCAGCAGGACGTCGTCGCTGTCGACCATGGTGGCGTTGGCCGCATCGCGGTGCTCCCGCCAGACCGGGCCGGTGTAGAACGCCTCGAGCGCGCGCCGGCGGTGCGCCATGTCGGGGAACGCGCGCAGCCAGACGAAGCGGTCCGGGTCGTCCAGGTCGCGGAAACGGCCCCCGACGGTGATGCCGACCGCCTGCTGACTGATCACGAACTCGCGCTCGAACAGCTCGATCAGCGTCTCCCGGGCTCCGGGACGCAGGGTGTACTGCCGGAGTTCGACGATGTTCATCCGTCGGCACCTCCGAAAAGCGGCCGGGCCGCCGCGTGGCCGGGGAACTCCATCCAGGTGCCGGAGCCTGGGCCGAGGGGCGGGGCGAGACGGCGGTCGGCCACGCGCCAGGGGCTGTGCAGGAAAGTGAAGTCGTCCATGCGCCGCAGGTTAGGGCCGTTCCACTGACATCCTCCGTCAGTGGATACTGAGCGGCATGCGCGCGAGTCGGCTGGTCGCCCTGCTTCTGCTGCTCCAGAGCCGGGGTCGGATGACGGCCCGGCAGCTGGCCGAGGAATTGGAGGTCTCGGTACGGACCGTTTACCGAGACGTCGAGGCGCTCGGTGCCGCCGGTATCCCGCTGTACGGTGACGCCGGACACGCGGGCGGCTACCGGCTGGTCGACGGCTACCGGACCCGGCTCACCGGTCTGACCGCGGACGAGGCGCAGGCCGCGTTCCTCGCCGCACTCCCCGGCGCCGCCGCCGAGCTCGGCCTCGGTGAGGCACTCGCCACCGCCCAGCTCAAGCTGCGGGCCGCTCTTCCGGCGGAGCTGCGCGAACACGCCGAGCGGATCCAGGAGCGCTTCCTGCTCGACGCCCCCGGCTGGTACGGCGACGCCGACCGTACGCCTCACCTGACCGCGGCCGCCGCCGCGGTGTGGGCCCGGCGGGCGGTGGTACTGCGATACCGGCGCTGGCGGGCGCCGGAGGAGATCGAGCGGCGGGTGGAGCCGTACGGGCTCGTACTCAAGGCCGGCCGCTGGTACCTGGTCGCGAACGGGCCGAGCGGGATCCGCACTTACCGGATCGACCAGATCCTCGAACTCCGGCCCTTGGAGGACGAGTTCGCCACCCAGGACGGGTTCGACCTGACCAAGCACTGGAACAGCTATCTGGCCGGCTTCCGAGCGCGGCTGCACACCGGGGAGGCCCTGCTACGGCTCACCCCAAAGGGCGCCCGCCGCCTCGGCGTCCCGCCCGCCGGTGACGGATGGACGGAGGCCCGGGTGCCCATCGAGTCGATCGACCACGCCTGCGGAGAGTTCCTGCGGCTGGGCGCCGACGTCGAGGTCATGGCACCGGCCGAACTCCGTGACCGCATCGCCGAGACGGTACGGACCCTCGCCACCCGCTACGAAGGGTGGCCGCGGGCAGAGAGTCCGTCCGATCGGGGCACCGACCAACTGCACCCTCCTCCCTGCTCCCACACACGTGCGTAAGACCGCCGTACGTCAGCGATCGGAGTTCCCGTAGCCCTGTTCGGATGCGTCGCTGTCCGCGAAGATGTCCCGTGCCGGTCGGCTCAGCGGTCCTGGGGTGGTGTTCTCGGTTCGGTGACCGGCCCGGGCAAGCGCCAGGAGGGTGCGGGTCTCGCCCGGGCGGTGGCCGGTCTCGCGGTGGATGGCCAGGGCCTCCTGGGCCAGCTCGACGTCCGTGGTGCGGGCTGTTTCGAAGAGGACGGTCAGGGCCTGGCCCTCCGCCACGCGGAAGGAGTGGGCGCGGGCCAGGTGCAGTGCCTGTGCGGCGTGGGCGCGGGCCTCGTGAGGCCGGCCCATGCGGTGGTAGGTGACGCTGAGGCTCAGGAGGGTGTCGGCCTCGGCGCGTTTGGACATCACCTTGCGGGCCAGGGCGAGTGCCTGCCCGTCGGCCTGAAGCGCCCGGTCCGGATGTGCCAGCTCCCGGTGGGCGGCGGCGACCGCGTTGAGGATGCTCGCCTGGATCCAGTACCGCTTCGTGTCTCTGACCAGGGCCAGGGCTCGTTCGGCCTGCTCCAGCCCCTCCTCGTGGCGGCCGAGGTCGAGACTGATCTTCGCGACGGTGTCGAGCATCATCGCGCGGCCGTCGCGGTGACCGGCCTCTTCGTCCCGGGCCACCGCTGGGCCGAGGAGGTCGAGCGCGTCGGCGAAACGGCCGAGTTCCCAGTACACCCGGCCCAGAATCTGCACGGCCGAACTGCCGTTCCACCGGCTGAGCCGTGCACTGAGACCCACGGCGCGTTCGAGGTGACCGGCAGCCTCGCACAACTGGCCCAGGTCCCAGCAGGTCATGCCGAGGCCGGTCAGCCCGAAGGCCTCGTAGTCACGGTGCCCGGTCTCACGGAAGAGGCGCAGACCGACGATGAAGTCGTCACGAGCCCTGTCCAGGCGCGCCATGCTCCAGTGCGCGAAGCCCCTGAGGCCGAGGGCGGCGGCTTCGCCTGTCTCCCAACCGATTCCCCGGCTGATGTCCAGTGCGCGTGTGGCGTGCTCCATCGCCTGTCGGACGTGGCCCCGGTCCCACCGGGCTGCCGCGAGACTGAAGTGCATCGCGGCCTGGCCGAACAGGTCCTTCTCGGCTTCGGCCGCGTCCAGTGCCGTCCGGCCGATGGACTGCCAGGTCTTGCGCGGCAGGTGGGTCCAGAAGTGGCTGAACAGCGCGGAGACCAGGTACCAGGCGACCGGGCGGGGACCGTGGCGGCCGGCATGGTCGATGACGGCGAGCAGGTTGGGCAGCTCCGCCTCCAGCCATTGTTCGGGTTCGGTGGTCGACGGCACGCCCGGAGGACCGACGGGCCGGAGATCGCGGGGGAGTTCAGGGAAGAGCGAGGTCCCCGCGGTGGCGCGAACGGCGTGCAGATACCAGACCAAGAGCCGTTCCAGCGCGGCGCCGCGCTCTGCAGCCGTCTCCTCCACCACCGACCGCTCCCGCGCGTACGCGCGAAGGAGGTCGTGGAACCGGTACCGGCCCGCGGTCGCGGGTTCGATCAGATGCGCTGCGGCCAGGGCGCCGAGCAGACGGCGAGTCCGCGTGAGCGGTGCGCCCAGGAGGGCCGCCGCGGCCTCGGCCGTGAAGTCGGCGCCCGGAAACAGTCCGAGCAGCCGGAACAACCGGCGCGCGTCGGACGCCAGCACCCGGTACGACACCGAGAAGGCCGTGCGCAGAGGTGAGTCGGCGTCTCCTTCCGGTGCCAATGCCTCCAGCCTGTTGCCCGCGGCCATCTCGGCGACCAGGTCGGCTGTCCGCAGGGCCGGATCGCCCGCCAGTCTGGCGGCGGCCACGCGCAGGGCCAGGGGGAGGCCGCCGCAGAGCCTGACCAGTTCGTCGACCGCGTGTCCGTCGTCGTCGACCCGGTCCGTGCCGAGGGTTCGGCTCAGGAGTGCGCGAGCCTCGTCCGGCTGGAGAAGGTCCAGGGGAAGGGCCTGGGCGCCGTCGCGGGCGACGAGGTCGCCGAGCCGGTTGCGGCTGGTGACGACGACGCAGCAGGAAGGGCCGGCCGGCAGCAGCGGTCGCACTTGATCGGCGGAGGCCGCGTTGTCCAGGAGCACGAGCATGCGCCGGCCGGACAGCAAGGTGCGGAAGACGCGGCCCTGGGCCTCGGGGTGCGGGGGGATCTCCGAGGCCGCGAGGCCCAGCCCGTGCAGCAGCAGTTCGAGGGCCTCGCCGGGTTCCAGGGGGCGGCGGTCGTGGTCGAAGCCGTGGAGGTTGACGTAGAGCTGGCCGTCCGGGAACCGGTCGCGAACCCGGTGGGCCCAGTGCACGGCCAGCGCGGTCTTGCCGATGCCGGCGGCACCGCCGATGGCCGAGATGACGACGGTGTTCGCCGGGCCATGGTGGTCCCGCTCGGGCGGAAGCAGGGCGTGGAGCCGGGCGAGCTCGTCGATGCGGCCCGCGAAACCCGGCACGTCATGGGGGAGTTCTGCGGGCACGGTGCTCGTGCGGGGCCGGGAGGGTGCCGGCGGGGGAGGAAGCAGGAAGGCGTCGTCCTGGCGCAGCACCGCCTCGTGCACCCGGCGGAGTTCCTCCCCGGGGTCGGCTCCGAGCTCGTCACGCAGTCGTACGCGCATGTCCTCGTAGGCGTTGAGAGCCTCCGCCTGACGTCCGCAGCCGTACAGCGCCCGCATGCGCAAGGCCCTCAGCGACTCGTCGTAGCGGTCCGCCACCGAGGACGCCGACAACCCGCCGAGGTCGTCGAGGGCCTCGCCGAACCGGCTGAGAGATACGAGGCACTTGAGCCGTTCCAGCCTGAGCGTCCGCCGGCGTTCCTCCCACCGCTGCCGTTCGTCCCGCGCGAACGGCCCCGGCAGCCCGGCCAGCGGCTCGCCACGGAACAGCTCCAGAACGCCGGCCAGCCGGCCGGCCGCGGTGACCAGGTCTCCGGACGCGACGGCGCGCAGTGCCGCGTCACCCCGCTCCTCCAGCTCCTCCGTGTCGAGCCGGACCTCCTCGACGACGAAGCGGTACCAGCCCTTGCCGCTGCGGATCACCGACTCCGCAGGCGGGGTGCCGTCGGGGTCGAGCGCTCTGCGCAGCGCATTGACGTGGGTGGGCAGCACCTTGCGGCCGCCTGCGGGTGGCTCCGCCCCCCAGACCGCGTCGAGCAGCCGCTCATGACTCACCACGGCCCCCCGGCTCAGCAGCAGCGCGGCCAGCACGGTCTGCCGCTTGACGGGCCCCGGCTCCAGCGGCGCTCCGTCCCGCCACGCCCGTAACGGCCCGAGCACCTCGAACCGGAACCGCTGAGGAGATCCCCCGCTCACCCGAAGCCTCCGCTCCCACACGTCTTCCAGGTCATCCAGAATTCATCAGCATTGCAGCACGCCACGCCATGGTGATGGCCGCGACATCGCACAATCCGCACAACCAAAGGGGGTCCGAGTGACCGAAGTGGAGTTGGTGGCCACCGCGTTGGCCACAGGGGCGGCGGCCGGACTCACCGACACCCCACGTGGAGTCGTCCACGACCTCCACGCCGCGCTGCGGGAGGCGGTACGACGACGGCTGGCCGGCGGCGGCGCGCGGGGCGGCCATGGCGTACGGGTGCTGGACGCGTACGACGCGGACCCCGACGTATGGCGGACCCGGCTGCTCCAGGTCCTGGCCTCGGGGATGGAGATCGACGAGGAGATCCGCGCGGCGGCCCGCGCCGTGCTCCGCGCGCAGCGTCGGACAGGGCACATCGTCGGGGACGTGGTCGGCTCATGACGTGGTGGATATCCCGACGCTGCCGGCCACCTCTCCGATGATGGACGGAATCGGCGGACTCCACTTGGTGCGAGGGGCAGGCCGGTGGCGGTGAGGCAGCCGTCGAGCAGGGCGAGCTCCCCAGCCGATGGCGCAGGACCGGGTACGGCCGTGCGGCATGTTCACCGACCCGGAGAACCGTGGGCGACGTGGCAGTCCGTCGGCCCGCATTCGCCTGGCCGGTTCGACGCATCCTGCATCCTCGTTCAAGGCCTGACTCCGAGGCGGACAAGGGCGCCGTCGTCCACGTTCCGCCGCCGACGGCACCCCAGCCCGGCGGGTCCCGGCCGGTGACCGGACCGGCCGCCGCCCACGGACGGAGGATCGGCAAATGGCCCGCGCCGCCTGTTCCAGGTCCCTACGATCACCAGCATGACTGACCAGCCGCAGCGGCGTGCCCGGCTGCGACTCGCACGGCAGGACACTGCGCCGACTCGGGTCCGCCCAGGGGTCCGAGTCGACCAGCAGGTCCCGGCTCCCGAACCGGCAACCCGCGGCCGCGTCCCGTGGGTAAACACCGGCAGCACGGCATGAACGTCCAGGTCGTCGCCCGTCCGGACGGCACCCCGCTGTGGTTCTCCCGCGCGACGCCGGGGCGCACCCACGACCTGACGGCGGCCCGCGCTCATGGCACCGTCCAGGCCTGCCCGACCCGGCAGATCCCCGTGCCCGCGGACCGCGCCCACCAGGGCGCGGCGCCGCCTTCCGCACCCCGTACTGCCACCACAGCGAACACCCCGAGCATCACCGGCAGTTCAACCGCGGCCATGCCCGGCTCCGGGCACCCGGCGAACGCGCCTTCGCTCAACTCAGGATGTGGCGGCTGCTGCGGCGAGCCCGCTGTTCCACCCGCCCCATCGGCACGGTCGTCCAAGCGCCCACACCCTGCTGACCTGAACCTGTCCAGGATGAAAACGGTTCACTGAGGGAGGGTCGCAGCGCTCGAACAGTATGTTGTTTCTGCGACATCGTCCCTACGAGGATGACGATGTCGATGGGGTGGCAGTCGGCGGGACAAGAACGCCGTCAATGATGTATACCGTCGCGTTCTTCGTGGGAATGTTGCCGCAGGCGATCGGCACACTGCCGTTGACCTTGAAGGAGTCGCCGGAGCCAGAGGTGGTGAGGGTGCTGCCCTCAAGCGTGGTGAAGGTGCCCTGAGGCAGCTGCGCCTTGGTGATCTTCGTGTGCTCGACCACGTGGTAGGTCAGCACCTTCTTGAGCTGAGCTCTGTCGTTGAGAAGCGCGTCCCTTTTGTCGGCGCTGAGTTTGTTGAACGCGTTGTTGGTGGGCACGAAGACGGTGCTGTCCTTGAGGCCGTCCAGGGTTTTCGCCAGGTCGGTCTTCTTGATGGCATCGGCCAACATGGACAGGTTCGGGTTGTTGTCCACTGCGGTTGTGATGCTCTCGTGCGCCATCTGCGCGGCACTTCCGTTGCCGCTCTGCGGCAGCATGGAACAGCCTGGACCGAAGGGCTGCTCGCTCTGCGACGGCGACGCTGTGTCGGTGGCACCTGGCGACGAGTCGGAGGCCGATGCCTGGGACGCCAGTACGCCCAGCGACAGCGGGAGGCTCAGCGCCGCTGCCACGGTGACAGCGGTGGTACGGACACGGACGCACTTCATACCAATTCCTCGTTCCCTATGGAGGAGGGCTTGGGCCTGGGGTCGACTGACTGCGACAAGGGCCACCTGGTCAGGGGCCCGCACACCGGTTGGGGATACGCACCACACCGGCGGGCCCATCGGTTCCTGATCGGGCCCTCCACCATCTAAGCGCAAATTGCGCCGTCCGGCATCTTCGAACCGGCTGACCTCGGCAGTTCGGGACGAGCGCGAAAAACGTCGGATGAACATGCAGGTCCTGGCCGGTCCGTCCGGCCAGTTACCGTGAGCCTCGCCGGCTCTGCCCGATGCCGCCATGATGTCTGGGGCGCCCGCGAACACGGCACCATCCGCACGCTCGCGGACGCCTGCATCAAGTGCTGGGCCGGCAAGGGGTACCAAGGTGCCGGGGGCACGGTCCGCATCCCGTGCTGGGGACGCCGGAAGACGCATCCCCAGGGACACGACGCCGTCAACCGGTCTCACGAAGGTCCGGGTCTTGGCCGAGCAGGCCGTCGCCACCGTCGGTTCTCGCAGCTCCCCTGCAGACTGCGAAGCTCCACCACTCGCATCACGATCCCCGCCCAAGTCATCCTCTGACTGCGTTTGGCCAGCTCAGGCTGAGGTGGGAAAGAGCTCGTGTGAAAAAATTGAGGTAGTCCTTCAGAAGTCCGGCTGCCTTGACCGAAGGAGGCGGCTTCGAACGAAGGTGAAAAACATGACGGCCGCTGATCCCGAAGCCACCCACGCAACGCTGGCGAGCGCAAGCAGCGGAAACTCCAGAAGACGGTACGGGACCGCGGGGTGTCCCTCTCCGAGCACTCCGAGAACAAGACCCGCCGCGCACTCACCGCCTTGGTGGCGGCCGCCGGCCGGCTCGCCTGACCGGCCCCCTCCCACGCGACGTCCGTCACGCGGCCGGCACTTGGGGGTCCCGGACCGGTTTGCCGACTGTGTTGTTCGGCCCGCCCACCGAACCCAGGACGTTCTGCGCCTGGTTGTCGACGAACTTGGTGAACAACTGCTGGGCGTAGCCGAAGATGATGGCCCAGGCGATGATCTGCGCCGACGAGTTGAGTGCCTGCAGACCCGGGACGAACTCCCCGCGGATGAGGAGCAACCCCAGCACCGCGGTCAGCGCGCCCGTCGGTAGCTTGAGCAGGGCCAGCGCGACCGGCACGTTGTACGGAGTGGACGTGCCCTTGATCCGTCTCAGGGACGCGGCGGCCGCCACGGCGGCGGCGATGGTGCCGACGAATTCCACGACCGCATAGTCCCAGGGCGAGGCGACCTGGGACTGCAGGGCGTCGACGTTGCCTTTATGACTCTGTTCGGAGGTGTCGCTCCGGGTGGGGCAGACCACCCCCACGCCCTCCGGGCTGAAACACAGCGGCACCGTGCCCGGGGCGAGCGCACCGAAGACGCCCACGAGGGCAGCGATCACGGTCAGAGTGATCGCGACCCCGTAGACGACATAGGTGAAGCTGCGCACCCGCAGTTTCTCCCTCAGATGCGCCTGACGGGCGACGGCCACGCTGTCGACCACGACCTCGCGCTGCGCCGTCTGCAGAGGCGTCCCGCTGCGGACCGACAGGGCGATCTCTTCGACCTGTACCCTCCGTGCGTCGTTGACCGGAAGGTGTTCCCGGACGAAGGCCACCAGGCCCGGCATCATCGAGGTGATCTCGTCCGTCGACGACACTCGTAGCAGCAGGTTGTGGGCCACATCGAAGTGGGTCTGGGCGACGGCCAGATGAGCCGCGGGCAGCCGTCGTCGATGGTGGTGGCTGAGCGTGTTCCGTGCCGCCCTCAGCTCTTCGTGGGCCTGGTCGGCCAGAGCCTGATCCTCCCGGCCGATCTGCCCCCGCTCGCTCTTGGCCCGGAACTGTGCCTCGAGCTCGCCGATGCGCGAGTTCAGGTTCTCGCGCAGTTCCCACAACCCCTTCTCGGGCGTGCTCGTCCACCGGGCGCCGCGGGACCTCGTCGGTCCCGCGCCCGTCGCCGGTCCTGCGCCGTCGTCGCCGTTCTTCATTCGAAGTCCCACCGGTCCGGGGCGTTCAGCAGACGACGCCGGGGCCGTCGGCCGGGAGCGTCGGCTGCGACGAACCGTGCCGGAGCGTCGGGCGTCGGAGAAGGGCGCCTTCGGCCGACGGCACTCGTCCACCTGTTCGCTCGATGACAAGGAGTTTTCCACCGTTGTTCACGCTAGACGACGGTGACCGCCCTTGTTGACCGCCATGTCGGCGTTTTACGGAAAGACGCCATCGGACAGGTTCCTCATGCGGTGAGGCGATCGTCGATCGAGCGGACGCCTCGGGGCGGGCGGGACACGTGACGATGCCGTGTGTCCGGTCGTGGGCGCCGGCGACGGCGAGATCCGTCGGCACGTCCGGCCAAGTCGTCGACGAGGGAGCACCCGATGGCCACCGGGCCGGTCGGGCGCCAGGCGTTGAGCCGTTTTGCTCCTGTCCGGGTGACCAGGGCCGTCGGACAGCAGCCAGGTGAGCAGATCCATGCCGACGACCAGGGCAGGGCACCCCCGACCTGGTCCGGACCGTCATGAGCATGCACCCACGCTTGCCCGGACGGACGGGGCTCTGTTCGGCTTCGGTGAGGACGTCGTGGACGGTGAGTGGGCCAAGCGCCGACCGGCTGCGCGTGAAGGAGGGGGAGTGCGGCTGTGGTGCGCTCCGGTTCTGGGAAGTAGTCGCTGATCAGGATGCGTCGGATGCGTCCGATGCCTGGTACGGGGGCGACGCGACGGTGTCGGCCGAGCGGTGGGGGATCTCGGTGCGGACCACGGAGATCTTCAGCCGGGGCAGGGCGCCGTGGCTCATGCACCGGCGCAGGAAGCCTGTGGTGAGGCGCCTGGCGGTGGTGTCCTCGGCGGACAGGGCGTCCAGGCCGGTCCGGGTCGCGGCCTCCGGCCGGGGTGGATGAGCGTGCGGATCCGGGCCGGAAGCAGCGGCCGCGCGCCGGTGGCGGACCAGGGCAGGAGGAGCGGCCTCCCCGCCCGGGCGCCCGGGTACGCGGTGCGGGACGTGCGGCCTTGTTGCGGAGCATTCGGGGCGCTGTAGCCTGGAGTTGGGGGATTGCATCATATTTCGGAGGTAGATCATGTTTCTTCGATTGTTGCGGATCCGTACCCCTCGTCGGCTCGTTCTTCTCGGCACCGGCCGTCTGATCCGGGGCTTCAGCGGCGGCCTCTACGACGGCCACGGCTACCAGGCCTGACACCGTTCCCCACCGGACCCGGGAGGAGGCGCGGTGGCGGACGAGGCCGATGCCCTGACAGCCCTGGCGGAGATCCTGGCACCGCATTGCCGTGTGACCCGGTTGTCCGGTGGAGCGCTGATCGCGGACTGGAAGCGGACACGTTTCCTCGGGATGACACCGGCGGACGTGCGGGTGCTGACCGAGGGGAACGCCCAGGAACGCGCCGAAGTCGTCACCGGTCTCGTCCGGGCCGGCTGCGCGAAGGGACGCCGACGGGAGCACACGGACGCCGGCGTCCGGCTCTGGTTGCACGGTACCCACCTGCTGATCCGGACCATGGGATTCGGACGGGTGCTCCGGCTGCTGTCGGTGGCCGCCCCGGACTACGCCCGCACGGACAGTCCCCCGGCGGAGCAGGTGGGACGGCTGAAACGAGCGGTGCAGGCACAGAGCCGCAGGAGCTTCCTGGTCAACGGCGACTGCAAGTCCGAGGCGGTGACGGCCTTCGCGCTGCTGCGGCGGCGCGGCTGGGAGGCCGTCCTGCACGTCGGTGTACGCGAACACCCCTTCGCCATGCACACCTGGGTCTCCTCGGCCGGTCTGTGCATCCCGGACGCCGACCCGCGCGGGCACGCGTTCACCCCCGTGCTGTCGATCGGCCGCGAGGGACCATGACATGGATGCGCTCCGTCTCGAGTGGGCCGACGGTGCGCCGAAGCTCTGGACCGCCGCGCCGATGGAGCGTGAGGGACTCGTGACGACGGTCTCCTCGCCGGAGGGCACCGCGGCCGTCGTCGGCTTCGTCGGCTCGGCCCGGGACCGGGCGGCGGGCGCCCGCCGTCTCCTGGACGCCCTCGGCCGGCGGAGAGCCGTCGCACCGCTGCCGGCCGGCGACTACGCGGCCGTTCTGGTGTACCGCGACCGCGTCCTCGTGACCCGGGACGAGCAGGCACGCGTCCCGCTGTTCTTCCGGGAGTCGGGTGGCCGCGTGAGTGCCGTGAGCACCTCGGTCCGCCGGCTGGGGAGCGGCTCGGCGCTGGAACCCCGCTACTTCTGCCGGTATCTCACCGGCAACATGGCGCAACCGCACGCGGACCTCACTCCCTTCGCGGGGGTCCACCGTGTCCTCGGCGGTGAGGTGCTGGAACTTTCGGTCACCGGGCGGATGCGAGGCCGGGGGCCACGAGGAGTCCGCCGGGCCCACGACCCGCCCGTGCCCGCGGCCGACGGGTCCCACCGCCATGGGGCGGCCGAGGAGCTGCGCCGGGTGCTGGAGGAGGCCGTCCGGCGCCGCCTGGGCACCATGACGGCATGCCACGTCTCCGGCGGCCTCGACTCCACCAGCGTGGCGCTGCTCGCGGCACAGCTGCTGGCCGAGGAAGGGGACGGCAGCGGGAACCTCCTGCTGCTCGCAGGACGCTTCACGACGGGAGAGCTGGCCGGGGAGCAGCCGTACCTCGACGCGGCGGTGGAGGGGATCCGCCGTCTCGCCCCCGCGGCCCGCCCGGTGATCGTCGACGCCGACGACGTTGCCGATTTCGACGACTTCGAGCACCACGCGGGAGACGCGGACGAACCCCATGCGCACGCCTTCCGCGCCCCGTTCTGGACCAGGCTCCACACCGCCGCCGCCGAACTGGGCTGTGACACCGTCCTGACCGGTTGCGGCGCCGACCCGGTCGTGGACGCCAACCCGTTCCACCTGCACCGGCTCGCCCGCACGGGGAAATTCCGGGAGCTGGCCAGGCAGGCACGCGCCTGGGCCGAGGGCGGCGAGCGGGGGCTGCGGGAGACCGTCCACGCCTACGTCGTACGGCCGGCCCTCCCACTGACGGCCGAACGGACGGGGGCCCTCGTCCGCAGCGGAACCGTGCTCGGCGGACTGGGCTCCTTCAACCGTCCCCCTTGGCTACGAGCCGCGTTCGCGCGGGCGCACGGCTACCGGGAGGCCGGCATCGCGGAGAGCCGCTTCGTCTACGGGCGCAGGCCGGAGCGGTCGCTCTACGAAGCGGCCAACTACCTCGCCGCTCCCGACCTGCTGTCCTGGCAGCGCGCGCGAGAGGACGGGTTCTTCCTCTCGCACCCCTTCCTCGACCCGGAGGTCATCGCCACGATGCGACGCCTCCCCACCGAAGACGTGCTTGACCCCGACCGTTCGAAGGCGGTTCTGCGCGAGGCCATGGCGGACCTGCTGCCGGCCCGGATCAGCCGCAGGACGGTCAAGATCCCCTTCGACGGTCTCTACACCCGCGGTCTGCGGACCCACGGCGGCGCACTCATCGACCTGTGCCGCTCCGCCCGGCATCCGCTGGTCGCGGAGATGTTCGACGTCCCGTTGCTGTGCCGGGCGGTGCAGGAGGCCCGCTTCGGGCTCGGGGACGCGCACGCCTGGGACCGGGTGAACAGTTCGCTGGCGTTGGTGGCCTGGCTGGAGCGGCTGGAAGGGCGCTCCAGCGGTGTCGGCGCGGACCGGCCCGTCAGCGCCGACTCTTGATGTCCCACAGTGACCGTTCGATCGGGCCCGTGATGACGTCGACGAGACCGTAGCGACTCACCAGCGCGCGCCTCTCCGCTCCGGTGGGGACGTGGTCCTCCTCGCCCCTGCGTGCGATGCTCGTCGCCACGATCGCGCCGTGCGTGCCGAACCTCCAGTAGACGGTCACGTACCGGGGGTCCCGGGTGCGCTCGTCGATCGCGTTGTTCTCGTGCACCCTGGCGCGGTAGATGATGGAGTCCAGACCCTGTTGCTGCCCCTTCTTCACCCAGGCGGGGACACCCTTTCCGGTCCAGGAGTACGCCTTGAACTGGAGCGGTGGCTCCAGGGCGAGCCGGTCCTTGCGGGCGAGGCTCGCGGTGGCGTAGAACGCCAGCTGGTCGTACGGGGTGTTGATGGGCAGTTGCACCATGACTCGGGTGGCGAACGTGTCGCTCGACTCGATCCACTGCCCGAAGGGCATCCACGGCCGGGCTTCGACCATTTCGCCGGGCTGATGGATCTTCCTGCGGGAGAGCGGATTCATTTCCTGGAATTTGCTCCACTGCTCCGCATCGGTCCGCCATTGCTGACGGAGTCGGTCTTTCTTGCTCAAGGGCACCCGTTCCCCCATGGCGTGGAACTCTGTGCCGAGTACGTAGAAACCGACGTTCCCCTGGTTCTTCAGAGTGATGTCGACCGGTAGGGAGAATTCCTTCCGGTCCTGACTCAGTACGGGATCTCCCAGGGACATCTCGATGAGAGGTCTGGTCTCACGCTGGTAGGGCTGGTAAAGGTTTTCGTAGCCGAAATTGGCGATCGCGATGGCCGAGGAGACGATGAGCGTTGCGGCCACCCGCTTGGGAGCGGGGATCTCGACCGCTGTCCGCCACACCGCGAAGACGGCCCACGCCGAACCCACCGTGAGCGCGCCGAACACCGCGAGGTAGAACACGGTGTCGCCCCTCACCGTCTCGACCACGAGCAGGACGTTCGCCAGTAGGGCGACGAACGTGCTGATCAGCGCTATCACGCCGGAGTAGGGGAAACTGCGCCACCACCAGTGGTCCACGACGGCGGCGGCGCCCAGGAACGTGATGAAGGCGACCACGATGAGCATGGCGCCCGTGAGACGTCCGGGGAAGGTCAGGGCGTGGACGAAGTCATCGAGGCCGAACCACCCCATGATCAGCGTCGTCGTGAGAAGGACCAGCAGGACCATCGCCATGGTCACGCGGGACCACGGGGTTTCCGGTGGGGACCGCCGCACTTTCGGATGTGAGCGGGACTGATGCCTGGGGGGAATCCTCATCCGATCACCTCCTGGAGCCACCGCCCGACCGTGGTGTCAGGGCGTGCCGACGTCGGGGGCCGACTCCGGCCGGCGTTCACCACCGAGTGCGCGCCCGGCCAGACGATCTTGCGCGGTGGCCGTCTCCTCTTTCCGCCGCGGCCGTCGACGGCCGCGGCGAGTCGCCGGGAATTCCCACGTCCGGAGGCACACGAGTGGTGCCTCCGTGTCCTCGGACCCGCTCCTTCGACGTCGAGATCCGCAAGGTCGTCCGCGGCACGAACGCGATCGAAAGCGTCACCGCCCCGTCCGTGAGGCCGTCCGCGCTCACGCTCACTTCCCCGACGAGGCCGTTGCCCTCAAGCGCGTCTGCACGGCGTCGATGAGCCCGGGCCCGACGGGGAAGGCGCGTCCGTTTCCGCACCGTGGTCGCCCGACAGCGGTACCGGTCCCTCAGCGGGGGCGACGGCCGTCGTGCTCGGCCTCCATCCGGTTCGCGATGTCCTCGCGCAGCCACTTCTTGTCGATCTTGCCGACTCCGGTCAGAGGCAATGCCGGCACCCTGACGACGCGCTCGGGCAGTTTGAACGGAGCCAGTCCGCCGTCTTCGAGGAAACGGCGGATCTCCCCCAGCGTCGGAGAGCCCTCCCCGTCGACGACGTACAGGCACACCGCTTCGCCCAGGACTCGGTGGGGCATCGGGACGGCGGCGGCGGCGCGTACGCCGGGATGCCTCTGGACCAGTTCCTCCAGTTCGCCCGCCGGGATTTTCTCGCCACCGCGGTTGATCACGTCCTTGACGCGTCCGATGACCACGAAGTTGCCCGAGGGGTGGCGGCGGACCAGGTCACCGGTGCGGTAGAAGCCGTCGGAGGTGAACGAAGCGGTGTCCGTGCCGCAGTGGTAGCCCGTGATGACACCAGGCCCCCGGGCCAGGAGCTCGCCCGTCTCCCCGTCGGTGACGGGGCGGTCCCGGCCGTCCACCACAAGGGTCTCGTCGCCCGGTGAGACGGGCCGCCCCTGGGTGGTGAACACCACTTCCGGTGGGTCACCGAGCCGGGTGAAGTTCAGCAGTCCCTCGCTCATTCCGTACACCTGCTGGATCCGGCAGCCGAAGGCGTCACCGAGCTGCCTGGCCGTCTCCTCCTCCAGACGGGCCCCACCGACTTGCAGTACCTCCAGGCTCGACAGGTCGGGCCCGTGCGAGGCGGCACGTGCGGTGAGCCACTGGCGGGCGACCGCAGGGGTCAGCGCGCAGTGCGTGACGCGTTCCCGCTCGATCAGCGCCATCGCACCGACAGGATCGCCGGGTGTGCCGAGCACGACCTTCCCTCCGTGGGCGAGTGCGCCGAGGATTCCGGGGTGGCCGAAGGCGAAACTGTGCGTCACGGGCAGGACCGCGAGGTAGACCGAGTCCGGTGTCAGCGCCGACGCGGCCGCCGAGGCACGGATGACATGGCCGAACGCCTCGTGTGTACGGGGGATGGGCTTGGGTGCGCCGGTGGTACCGCTCGACAGCAGGAACAGGGCGATGTCCGAGGGGTCCCGGTGGCCGCCCGCCGCGGGAGCCGTCTTTTCGGCCGCGGTGAACTCGTCGAGGTCCAGATGGCCGCGGGCCGGGTCGACCCCGCCGGAGACCAGCAGGTTCCGCACGAACGGATGGTGTTCGCGAAGCCTTTCGGCGAACCGGACGTGGTCGAAACGGGCTTGCCGAACGGGTACGGCCATCGCTCCCGGCCGTACCGAAGACAGCACGGGGCCGAGTTCGTGTTCGCGCAGCGTCGGCGGAGCGAGGACCGGGCGCGCGCCGAGCCGGATCAGGGCGAGCACGAGGATGACGAACTGGGGCTGGTTGGGGAGTTGTACGAGTACGTTCTCGCCCGGCTGCGTTCCGCAGCGCGCCAACCGGGCGGCGCAGCCCGACACCGCGGCGTCCAGTTCGGCCCCGGTGAGAACCCGGCCGCCGCCGACGAGTGCCTCACGGCAGCCCCGATGCCCGCGGGTGTCCAGCACCAGTTCGTCCAGCAGGTCCGGGCGCCACCAGCCGCGGCTCCGGTAGTCCGCCGACGCCTGGGGGACCGGTCCGTTCCCGTCCAAGGCGTCGGCGAGCTGCCGCAGGGTGCGGTCGTGCTCGCTCCAGAGGTCGACGCGGGTGCCGAGTCGTTCGGAGAACTCGATCTCCAGTTGCGTGATGTCGACGGAGTCGAGCCCGAGATGGGCACGCAAAAGCGCGTCCTCGCGCAGGAGCTCCTGTGCGATGCCCAGCTCGGAGAGGATTCTTCGCACGTCGTCGATGTCCGGCAACCGGCCCTCCCGGTCGGGTCGAGGGAACGTTCTGGTTGAGGGGACGGCTCAGGCAGAGGGTGTCGCCGGTGGCGGGCCGCTCGTGTCCCTGACGTGTACGGCGGACGCCGCGTCCGCGACCGCGGGGTCACGGATCCCGCTGTCCGTCGTGGAGCCGGCCTGCCCCTCCCGCCCGGCCTGGGGCCGCAGCGTCCGGTGACCGGCCGCGCGGACGGTCTCAGACGATGGTGAGCGTCGTCGCCCCGGTCGCACCCGTGACACCGGTGGTCAGACACAACGGCAGCGCCGGCTGCGGAAGGACGATGACCTGGACCACCGAGCGGCCGTGGAAGCGGCCCTGGACGACGGTCCCGGTGAGCGTGGTGACGACCTGCCCGGCGATCGCGGTGCTGCTGCCCTCGGCTTCGACGACGCTGGTGTCGCCGGTGCTCCACGTGAAAGTCCGAGGACCCCGGAATCCGTCGAGGAGGTCGTTGCAGCCCGCGTGGAGGGTGAACCGTTCCCCGTACGCCCCGCTCGTCACCTCACCCGCACCGTCGACGCACGACCCGAGACGTCCGTCGGTGGTGACGTCGACGTCCTGCGGTTGGAAGGTGATCCCCGGACTGTAGGCGACGGACTCGGTCCCCTGGCACTGCAACAGCGCGAGCGGTTCCGCGTGGGCGGGCCCGGCGGCCGGCGCGCCCGTGAGAAGTACGGTAGCGGCGGTTGTCAGGACTGCCGAGCGTGCCCGTGACCCCATGACGGACATGAGGCGGCCTCCTTCGAAGTGACGGCGTGGTGGGGATGATGCCCGGCACGCCCATCCGTGAGACGAGCGCGCGGGAGCAGTGACGGAGGTACGCGAAGTCCCGCGCGCTGCCCCCGTGAAGACTGCGCTGGGTGTCGCCTCCGTTCCTCCGGCCCACTCCCTTGCCGCCCGGCACACGGGTGTGAGTCAGTGGACCATGCGCGCGGCAAACGGGAGCGCGGGCTTTTGCCCGTTCCTCCACGCGGGCGGTCCTCCCGACCCCCTGGAACGCCGTGCCGGCTTCGAGTCCTGGAGTGTGATGGTTCCACGGAAGAACGGCACACTTGCGGTACCGGGCGCGAGGCTTCATTTCGAAGTGCGCGGAGAAGGACCACCGGTGCTGCTCATCGCGGGCGGCAACTCCGACGCGGCTGTCTTCAAACGCCTGGCCGACGTCCTGGCCGCGGGCCACCGCGTCATCACGTACGACCCGCGCGGCAATTCGCGCAGCCTCCTCGACGGCCCACCGACGGATCAGCGGATCGAGGAGCACGCCGACGACGCGTACCGCCTGCTCGATCACCTCACCGGGCCCGACGAATCCGCGCACGTCTTCGGAAGTTGCTCGGGAGGGCTCGTCGCACTCGAACTAGCCGTCCGCGACCAAACCCGGATCCGCTTGACGATCGCCCACGAACCACCCGCGATGGGACTGCTGCCGGATGCCGAGGACCACCTGGCGTTCTTCGACGACGTCCACGAGACGTTCCGCCGCGAAGGCGCGGCGGCGGCCCTGCGCAAGCTCCAGCTCGTGTTCGGCGACGGACCCGCGCCGACGCTGCCCGAGGCCCACGACAACACCGCGTTCTTCCTGGCCCACACCGTCAGGCCGGTCACGCGCTTCGTACCCGACCTCGCCAAGCTCGTGACAGTGGCGGACCGGATCGTCGTGGCAGGTGGTCGTGACTCGTGCACCCACACCGTCCACCGGCCCGCGGTCGTCCTCGCGGAGCGGCTCGGCTGTGAACGGATCCTGTTCCCCGGCGGCCATGTCGGCTACGCGAGGTATCCGGTCGAGTTCGCCAGGCGACTCGTCGGAATGTTCGCGGCCCCGTCCGACGCGGTGGCTCCGTCCCGCACCGGTGGGGGCCGCTGACATGCGCATCGTGATGGGGGCTCAGAACTGTGGTTTCGGCCCGGCCTCCGAACTCGTCGCGATCTCCCGGCTGCTCTCCGGCCATGAGCGGGTGTTCGTCGGCAGCGGCGTGGCGGCGACGTTCGCGCGGCGCAACCCGGACGCCTTCGACGCCGTCCGCGAGTACGACGGGATGTGCGGGAGGGCCGGGGCGGAGTCGGTCGACGACCTGCTGAAGACCGGAGACCAGGTGGTCTCGGTCATGGACGCCGATCTCGTCCTGCGGTCCGTCGTGGCGCGGCGTCCGGTGGTCATGGTGGACAGCCTGTTCGGCTTCTGGCGGCTCGGACGGCCGTTGGCCCAGATCCGCGACCTGTGCGCGGGCATGCCGCGTTCCTCCTACGTCGCGGCAGACCGACACCTGGCCGCTCTCTCACCTCACGAGCGCGTCGTCGCGGCCCATCTGCTCGCCACGCACAGCGTGGTGCAGAACTTCCCGGGCGCCCCCGAGCGCGCGGCCGAGTTCACCGCTCTCGGCGTCGGGTCCGCGATCCATCTGACCGGCCCGATCATCGATCTCGAAGGACTGAGGAACACCCCGCGCGACGCCGAACCGGAGTACGACCTGCTGGTCAACGTCGGCGGGTTCAAGAATTTCCTTCTGGACTTCGACGCCAACGACGACTACCTGCGCCTGCTCCACCGCTGGATCCCCGACCTGCTGCGAGACTGGCCGCGGTTTCCGCGCGTCCTGGTCTGCGGCGGCCCCTTCGGCGGGCACCGCGAACGGAAGGTCTCGGTCGCCGGCCGACGGGCCGACTGCCGTCTCCTGCGGCAGCGCGACCTGCTGCGGGCGGTGGCGAGCGCACCCGGCTACCTGCTCGCCCCAGGGCTCACGGCACTCCACGAGTCGATGGCCCTGGGACGGTTGCCGCTGGGGATCCACGAGCAGCACTACGCGCACGTCTACACACTGCGCCGTCTCGACGGCACGATCTTCGGCCGGAACGCCGGCCGGTTCGCGGACGTCCTGCCGCTCCACCGGGTGCCCGAGGACGACTTCACCGGAACCGCGGCCCTCGTGGAGATCGCCGGCCGTGTACAGGAGGACGACGAGCTCTACAGCGTGTTCCGCAGAACGTTCAACGAGCGGATCGAACACTACGTCTCGCTCACCCCGGCGCGGCGGCGGCACGGCGTCGAGGAACTGCGGAGACTGCTCGGCGGTGAGCCGGTCTACGCGGTGCTGGCCAGGATCCTCCCCCTCGGCGCGGCGAGTGACAGTCCAGGGTGTCCAGCCCCGTGGGAACGGCCGGACCGGCCGACCGCTGCGGCCCGTACCGCACCTGTCGCGCGACCGGCAGGGGAACCTTCCCGACACCTGGAGACGGATTGAACGCCTCTGAAGAACCCAGTCGCGCGGCCTACTTCGCTTTCAGGAACCGGCTGCTCGGTCCCCTGCGCGACCAGTTCCTGACCCCGGACCAGCTGTGTGAGGCAGGCCGCCTCATGTGCGGTCGCTCCGAGGACCTGTCCCTCTACGGCATCCCCGCCCCCGAGATGGAGGCCTGGGGGATCCGCGTCCTGGGCCGCACCGCCGTCGAGTGCACCAAGGACCCCCACCCCGTGGCCATCGCCGGCGTCATCGCCGAAATCGAGGCCACCGTCCCCGGGACCGGCGGTGAGGCGATGGTCGTCGACCTGTTCTGCGGTTCCGGAAACTTCGGTCACCACCTCGGCCGCTGCCTGAACCGTCCCGTATACGCCTCGGAACTCGACCCGGTCGTCCACGAGGCCTGCCGACGCAACCTCGACCGTGTCGGCTCCGCCGTCGATCTCCGTCTGGCGGACTACCGCGACCTGCTCGGCGCGCTTCCCGCCCGCAGCGAGCGCGACGTCTACATCGTGGAGCCCTCCTGGGGCCCGGCCCTCACCCCGGAAGGCCTCGACCTGACCCGTACCTCGCCCCCGGTCCCCGAGATCATCCGGGACATCCAGCGGTCCCGCGACTACGCGCCGTGCCTGGTGGTGGTCGAGACCGGTGACCGCGTCGCCCACGGCTCCCTCGAGTTCTCGTTCAGGAACGCGGTCCACCTGCGCACCCTCGTCCCCGAGCCGTTTCCGCCTCATCACACCGGCTCGCGTTTCCATTTCTACCGCCTCAGCGAGCGCCGGGCACGAACGGGTCTGTCAAATGAACGGTGTGACCAGGGCGGTCGGGTTACTGACGGGCCGCTGAGAGCCGGCCGCCGAAGGTGAGGTCGAGGGCGTTCAGCGCGGTCTTCCGGCGCGTGGTCCGGCGGACCCGTCCCTTGCCGCTGGGATCGAGCGACATGATCGCCGTGTAGACGCACTTCAGGGCAGCCTGCTCATCGGGGAAGTGTCCACGGGCCTTGACACGGGCGCGACGGCATCGGTGACCGCGTACCAGAACGAAGCCGGCTAGGGCCTGTTGTGAAAGTGCTGGTCATAGCCATTCATTGATGGCTGCGACCAGCACTGTCGCTTCGTAGCGGACGGCGAGTTTGTCGTACCGAG
>NZ_JBVHWR010000033.1:0-34743 GCF_055564355.1 Streptomyces sp. NPDC029152
TCGCCCGCCTCCACAACCTCACCATCACCGGCTGAACCGATAGCGGGCAGGCCAGCAAGCACAATCGTGATCAATTACGGGACAACACTTAGGGCTCTGACCGGGAAGATCCGCCGGGCCGGCGGTCGTGGCGGCTGAATGGGCGCATGGTGACCATCCAACCGCTGGAGGGGTGGCTGAGCCTATCCGTGTGCGGGTTTACTGACCAAGAGGGGCAGAAGCTGCGGCAGATCGTACGGCGGGCAGCACGGGTTCAGTGCGCTACCGGCACGCGATGATGCTGCTGGCCTCCGTCAGCGGGAACCGAATACCAGTGACCGCCCAGCTGGTGCAGGCCAACGAGGGCACCACCCGGGATGTGATCCACCAGTTCAACGAAATCGGCCTGGCTCGCCTGGTCCCTCAGGGGGCGGAAGGCCGTCCCTGCCTGTTCAGTCCCGACGACGAGGACTTCGTCGTCCAGACAGCCACCACCCGCCCCACCAAGCTCGACCAGCTCTTGACTCGCTGGTCCATCCGCAAACTCGCCGCCTGCCTGCGCCCCATCCACGACCAGTGATCCGGATCGACCTGGAAGCGTTACGGTGCCTGCTCGCCTGCCGCGGCGCAACCGTCCAGCACACCAAGACTTGGAAGAAGTCACCCGACCCTGATCGCGACGCCAACCTTGATCGCATCGAACACGTACTGGACTGCTTCCCGGACCGGGTCTTCGCCTTTGACGAGTTCAGGCCCCTCAGGATCCGTCCCGCTACAGGCTCCTGCCGGGCCAAGAGGCAAGCCCGACCGGCTCCCCGCGACCTTTTCACCGCACCCAGGACGACACCTACTTCTTGGCTGCTGTTTCGTGGGCGAGAACGTCTGTGGGGCGTCAACCGTCGCCGCAAGAGCGCCGCCAACAGCTTGGCCGCGCTGAAGCCGATCCGCGCCACTCGCCCCGACGGCGCCCCGATTCACATCATTCTGGAGAACCTCTCCGCACACACCAGCGCGGACATCCGCCGCTGGGCGAAGGAGAACAAGGTCGAGCTGTGCTTCACTCCGACCTATACCTCCTGGGCCAACCCGATCGAGGCGCGCTTCGGCCCCCGCTGCAACAATTCACCCTGGCGAACTACCACCATCGCAGCCATCCCGCGCAGACGAAGGCTCTGCATCACTACCTGCACTGGCATAACGCCAACGCCCGCCACCCCGACGTACTCGCCGCCCAACGCAAGAAACGCGCCCGCATCCGAAGCGAAAAGGGCATCCGGTGGGGCAGGCGCTCTCTCCCCTGCGACAGTCTGACAGGGCGCCTCCATTCGGCCGAGAGCGTCACTCGTGCGCATCCTGCCGGCTCGGCCCGTAACAGGCACTTGCCGCTCCAGTGAGCAGCGCCCAGTAGCGGTCGCCAAACGACCAGTGCCACCACTCCGTCGGGTAGTTCACCAAGCCCGCGGTCCTCAGCGCTCGCCCTAGAATCGCTCGATTCTCGCGCGCCTGCTCGCTGATCCCGGTGGCGTCGGTATAGCAGGCTCCGGCGCTCTCCTCCGGAGTCGCGTTCATGGGCGTGCCCATATCCAGCTCTTGGCCATCCGCATCCACGAGTGTCAGGTCCACCGCCGCTCCCGCACTGTGCGGCGCGATCTCCGGTGGTGACACGAAGCGGCTCGCCGCCGCACGTATCTGCTCGTCGGACCATCCTGGCTGCTCAGCTTGCAGTCTCGCCGCATACCTTTCGAAATAGCGGCGCTGCAGCCCCGGAGGCCGATAGCCCTCGACCACCAGGAACCTCAGGCCATCTGGCAAGTGCGTCTGCGCCTGACGCAGACGCACCAGTACTCCTTCCCTCAGGTAGAAGAAGGCGTCCGAGTCGTTCTGCTTCCTCAAGTCCACAAGGAGCTCACCGCCCCTCCGGATATCAATCAGCGGCTCACCGCACTCGTGCACAGGGACGGCCGCGACCCGTGCATCCGACATCAAGATGATCTCGCTCATTCCGCGATGCTCTCGCAGATGCTGCCGGAGCCATGAAGGCCCCCAACGCTGTCCAAGCACCCGGCAAACGTTCCTGGCCACAGCACTACCCCAGGCGAACGGTCTGAAGGCCAAGCACCAGGACACGCCGATCCGGGGACGCGAAGCGGGCAAGCTCCCGACACAGCGCTGCCCTGTTTCCCCTCACGAGTGGGAGGGGAAACAGGGCAGCGCGTCTCCTGTCATTCAACGCGGGAGCGGGCCATTTCAGTGAGCGACTGTGCCAGTGTGTCGAGGCGGGCAGCGTCTCGATCCAGCGCCTTCAGGCTCAGAAGTCGGAGCAGATCGAAGAAGTGGTCGTCGCTGGGCACTTTGTGGTCAAGGAGCATGGCAAGGGCGCCCGGTTGGTCGTAGGGCATCTTGCGGACTCGCTGGTCGCTGGTCTCCTCATGATTCGCGCTTTGCGAGGCCGCGTCGCCTCGCGGCTCGGGGATCACGTCTGCGGCCGCGGGTGTAGTTGTGCTGGTGGCTGTCGGTACCGAGTTGGCGATTACGCCGTAATCACCACCCCGGTCCTTCTCCGGTCCCGCTGTAGTCGTTTCCGCCGCCGGCTGCACCTTCCTGGGTGCTTGATGCTCTCCTGTCTTCTTTTCCTTCCTGGCTCGTTCAGTCTTCAGGTCTTCCAGGGCAGCCGCCTGCTGGTCGGCGGGCTTGTTCCCGACCGCACGCAACAGGTCGATGGGTTCTTTGCCGATGCGCGCCTGTAGTTCTGGCGTCAGGTTGAGCAGGGCCAGACGTTGTGAGACCCAGCCTTGCGAGCGGTGTAGGCGCTTGGCGAGGGCTCTCTGGCTTCCGTGGATGGCCAGGAGTCGTTGCAGGGCGCGGGCTTCGTCGAGTTCTTCGAGGTCTTGTCGGTGGATGTTGGCGACGAGGGCGGACTCGAGGAGTTCCTCCGAGGTGGTGCCCTGGTCGTCGCTGACCATGACCTTGATCGTGGTGAGGCCGGCGTCGCGGGCGGCAGCAAGGCGGCTACTGCCGTCGATGACGACGTGAGTGGTGTCCGGCTCGAGGTCTGCCTCACGGTCGGGGTTGGCCTTGAGGTAGGCGTCACGGTTCATGACCGTGATCGCTTGCTTCTGACCGTGGGTTTTCAGGCTGCCTGCGAGGTCGGTGAGGTCGCCGAGTGCGGAGCGGGGGTTGTCGGGGTTGGGGCTGATGCGGGCTACGGGGAGTTCAGTCGGAGGGGCAATGCCTTCGGTGGGTACTCCGGTGGCCGCAGCGACGGCTTGGCGGCGTGCGCTGATGGGCCGCGCTCCCCCACCGAACCGTCCTGCGCCGAGCTGGTCGGCCTTGCTCACAGCACCTCCCTTGCCAGAGCACGCATCCCGATCGCCTGCTGTGATTTGGGTGCGTAGGCCAGCAGTGGCCTCTTCACTCGGACTGCTTCCTTCTGTTCCTTGAGGTCTCCGATGAGTCCTACGACTCGCGGGTCCTTTATGTCCACCCATCCCTGCAGGGAGGAGGTGGCGATGTAGCCGCGGCGGGAGTCGTACAGGTTCACGACGATGCCGAGGTAGTCGATGTCGACTTGGAGGTCGCTGCGGAGGTCTTCGATCTGTGTGCTGAGCAGCTCGTAGGCGTCGGCGGAGCTGTCTTCTGCCTGGACGACGATGAGGGCGCCGGACTGTCCGGGCTTCTCGCTGTCGCGTCGACGGCCGTAGTAGGCGGCAGCATCCATGCTGAGACCGAGGCTTGGCGGGCAGTCGACGATGATTACGTCGTAATCAGCTTCGAGCGGGGAGAGGGCTCGCTCGAGTGCTGCTTCCCGGGCGCGGACGGCGGACAGGCGGACGTCGAGCAGGAAAGCGTCGTTGCAGGCCGGCAGAAGGTGGAGACGGCCGCCGAAGGTGTCGTCGTCGATGGAGACGATGAGATCCCGGAGGTCCCCCTTGGGGTCACCGGCCATGTGGTTGGTGAGGCTGTCGCCGTTCATCGGCAAGGGTGCGGCGCCGAGTTGGTTAGTGAGGTGGCATTGCGGGTCGAAGTCGACGAGCAGGACGCGCTGTCCGGGTCCGGGCAGGTTCTCGATGTCGAGTGGGTCGTCGTCTGCTTCGGTTGGTGCGGTCTGGGTTTCGCTTGCTCGCAGGGCTTTGGTGAGAGCCTTAGCAACCCGCACAGGGTGGAGGGTGTTAGGGTCCTCGGCCAGTGCCTCGCCGAGCCCGGCGGTGATGGCGGTCTTGCCGACACCGCCCTTCTGGTTGCAGACGATGATGCGCCGAGTGATCGCCGGCCGGTGGACATCCGGAGCCGGATTGGTGTCGAGCCAGAGTTGGACGGACTGAGCAAGACCCTGGATGAGAGAGACATTCCGGTCTGCGGCAGTCTGTCGGAACTCTTCCCATTGACCTGGGGGCAGGAAGGTGGCGAAGGAGTCGGCACCGGCGGTGTCGATGGTCGCGGTGGCAGAGGCCAGGTTGCACCAGTCGCTGATGCCCTGTTCGACAGCGGCCTGGATCTCGACGCCGTGTTGGGCAGCTCTGACTTTGAGGTTCTGCCGGAGCCATCCCGGCAGTTTGGAGACGACCTTCTCGCGGTCGCTGGAAGTGGCTGGAGAACTCATGAGGACAGCATACTAACGTCCATGATCCACCACACCATCGACACGTTAGTTAGCCCGAGTTGCCGTGCGTCGTGGGGTCCTCCGGGTGATTACGACGTAATCACCCGGAGGACCCCACGGGTAGGACGACGCATGTGATTACGACGTAATCACCCACCCAGACCAGACTTGAAGGCGCCTGAGCCCGCAGCCAGACACCCAAGTCAACACCGCGCCGGTAGGCAGCCGCTTGCTGCCGCCTCGGGATGGCCCGTCACAGCCCATACCACACCGTTTCACCAGAGGGGTCAGTTTCGTCATTCAACGGACATAACGGCGGGTAGGCGGTCGAATGGAGGTGCTCGGGTGTGCCCGGGCGCTGCCGAGAGCATGCGGGCCTACCTGGGACCCGTGACGTGACGCCGGGGGCCTGGCTGCGCGCCACGGTCACCGGCTGCCCCGTGGGACGGCGGCTTCTCCAGATGACCCTAGGGGTACTCGTGAACGACGTCTCGCCTGTCATCGACCCCGAGGAGAACGGTCCCGCTGGGGACGCCTTCTACACCCCTCCCGGACCGCTGGATGACGGCACGTTCGGTGACGTCATCCACGTACGGCGCCTCGACAACATCACCGCCGAGCTGGAGGCGGGAGAGAACTGGCTCGTTCTGTACCGCTCCCAGAACGTGCGCGATCAGCCCGTCGCCACCTCCGGCATCATCGTCTTGCCCGACCGCACCCGGCACCCGGTGCCCGAGGACGGCTATCCGCTCGTCTCCTGGGCTCACGGCACGGTGGGCATCGCCAACACCGTGGCGCCGTCCCGGGACTGGGGCGACACGCTTGCCTCCGCGATGAACGTCTACCCCAACAAGCTGCTCAACGGGTTCCTGCGCCGCGGCTGGGCGGTGGCCATGACCGACTACGAGGCCCTGGGCACGGGGGACGAGACCCACTTCCATCCCTACCTGCTCGGCGCGTCCGAGGCCCGCGGGGTGTTGGACATCGTCGTGGCGGCCCGGCGTCTGTTCCCGGGCGCGATCAGCGACCGCTTCGCGATCGTGGGGCACTCACAAGGTGGGCAGGCCGCGCTGTTCGCCGCCCATCACGCCACCGAGCGCGTCGACGGCCTGGTCGCAGTCGCCGCGATCGCCCTCGCCAACCACGTGCTCGGCCTGGTCCGTGCCGGTGCCGTCACCGCGGCAACGGGCGATGGCTTCGCGTTCACTCCCCTGTTCCTGGCCGGCGCCATCGGCGGCGATCCCTCAATCGATGCGCGGCAGGTCCTCACCGACAAGGCATACCGCCTGTGGCCCCAGGCCCGCCACCGCTCCCGCGCCGCGCTCAGCCGCACCGACTCCTGGGGCAACCTCAACGGCACCGAGCAGTTCCGCGGCGGCTATCCCAACCTCCCCAATGAGCACCAGAAGCGGTTCGACGAGCAGCTCGCCGCCATGAATCCGGACGTGGAGATCCACGTCCCGGTGCGGATCACCCAGGCCGCCGACGACAATCGCATCCACGCCAGCCTTCCTAGGCCGCTCAAGGGCACCGACGACCTGGTGGAGGAACTCAACGCCACCAACAAGCCGCACGGGATCGAGGTCGAGTACATGAAGTACCCCGCCGGCGCGGTGAACGCTGAAGGCGAACCGCTCGGCGTGCACTTCGCCACCATCAACCACGATGCCGCCGCCCTGACCGTCTGGCTGCACCAGCACCTCAACGACACCCCGGAAACCGGGCAGACCACCTGAACCATCCGCCGCACCACGGGCCCGGCCTCCACGAACGGACGACATAATGACAATAAGCTCAAAAGGCGGTGCAATAAGACACGAAGCACCTGGGTGAGACCCTCGTCCAGGGCATCCGGGGATGGCAGGCGTGCTGTAGCTGATGCTCTGCGGGTGAGTCGTGCTGCGGGTTTTGTGAGCAGGCGGGCGGTGAGGCCAGGAACAGGTCGACCAGGTAGTTGACAGCGACGGCGGCCACGACCGCGACGGCTCCGGCAATGGCCAAGCGACAGTTGCCGGACCAGGCGTCGGACGAGTGGGCGTAAACCGCCCAGGCGCCGATAGTGCCGCCGATCACGACGGTGGCCATGTCCAGGACCTCGGTGGCGGCGACGGCGATGGTGACGGGGCGTAAGGCTCGGTTCATGACGGTGGAGCTCCTTCTTCTGCCGGATTACGCTCCGGAGTGGGGAAGGGGCGTGCTCCGGGCCAGCCGGGGTCGATGGCTGCGGCCGCCCAGGACGTTCAACAGCCGGCAGTGTGCGCGGTAGCGACGGCTCGGACGGTGTCCATGAGCAGCACGGGCAGCTCGTGACCGTGATCGATAACGTCCTCCAAGCACGCGATGAGCTCCGAGGACAAGCCTCGGTTGCGGGCGCCGGTCAGGACGCCCTTGAGGTAGAGGACGTCGGCCAGGGCACAGCTGCGGACGTCCAGGACGCTGGGTTGCTCGACGAGGGCGTCGTCGTTCTTGACGGTGGCGAGGGCGGCATGGTCAAGGACTTCGCGGCAGGTAGTTTCGGCCTGCTTGGTGAGCAGCACGTCGACGTCGGTGCTGTTACTGAAGGCGCGGCGCCAGACGAAGCGTTCGGCTGCGGCCTACATCAGAGAACAGCGGGGGAGAGGCACGGTGACCTCCAGGGGAAGGATCATTACCTGGTCCGAGTGGCCTGGCGGACACCGCACGGCCCCGCCTGCCGGGGCGGCCAGCAGGCGGGGCATACGGAGAAAACTGGTCAGCGCTCCGGAAAGCGGCGTGCGTAGTACCGGGCGCGTCCGCTGTACTCGCAGCGGGCGACGCGCAGGATCTCCGGCTGGTCATCCGCCAGTCGCTGGAGGGCGGCTTCGATCGAGTCACCAGTGCACTGAAGGGTGAGCCGGAGCAGGTCCAGCAACTCGCTCTAGAGAGGACGACCGTGTCGGCCTGATTGGCGTAACGCTCGACAACGGTGACGCCCTCCGGCTTTCAGGTCGCGTCGAACTGCCGGCCACGGCTCGACGGTCGGCAGTTCGGCGGGGGAGAGACGAGCGCGGGAAAACAGGACTATCGCCATGGGTGACTTCTCCTTCGGGAGAGTCATTGATCAGGCAGCCAACCGGTGGATCATCGAGGCCAGGGAAGCGAAGCAGGGGTCGGGGCTGGTTTCGTGGCTCTTGTCCCAGGGAACGCAGACGCCCTGGCGCGCAGCGATGTCGGCGGAGTGCACTTGTCCCGTAGCCTCGGTATTGCAGTGCCAAGCCGTCGCGGAAGCCGCGTGGGTCATCGCCTGTCCTCGGACAAGCAGGGCAAGGAACAGGCTTCCTCCGTCCCGCATCAGCGAGCCAAGATCGGCCGTGTGATACGCGATCCTCGTAACGATGCCGAGTTGCTGGCCCTGGTTCACCGCTATGTCACGCCCGAGCGACGCTATCTGAAGCTCGGCGGCAGCTTGCTACGCATGCAAGGTCCTGAGCACGACCGATTCATGCGAGATCTCTGTGAGGACGCGGGTCTCATCACCCCGGATGAGATCGCCACGCTTCTTGAGGGCAGCTGGAGAGAACGGAGAACTGCGGCTTGGCTCGTAGCTGTCTCCCGCCGGACCGAATTCCGTGAGCGTCTTGGGGAACTCCTGCTGGCCAGCGAGGTCTGCTGTGCTGGGCTGGCCTACAGCGTGGCCCTGGCCAGTTTCGGAACGGCGCGCGACGCTGATCTGCTCGCCGCCTACCTTGATCGCTACCTCCGCCGCCCTGACCTCGCGTACGACCAAGCCGTCGTCCTGGGCGCTCTCCAGTTCATCGACCTGAACCTTGGAGGTGGGCAAGCCGACCGCTTCCGGGGACCAGAGAGCCTGTGGCAGCAGTGGCTCCAGGATGCACCTCACATGCAAGGCGACTCGGACCCCACCCCCTTCTTCTTGAGCCTCATTCGCCGGCTTTGCGCATTCGTCGACGAATGCGCCAAAGGGCTGTGACCGTCCCCATCTCGTGATGGTGTCTCTGGATCAAGGCCGCCGCCTGGGACTCCTGCGCGAGTCTCTCGCGTGCACCGTGCATCACGACCACCGGCCGCTGTTCCGTCATCGACGCGAAGTCGTGAACATTGCATCTGGCTGCAGACCCTTGTGAGTGTCTGCAGCCAACAGAGTGCGGGAAGGCCCAGCACGGCGGCCGCAGCAAAGGACAGCCGACGGTGCCGCAGGTTGTCTTGGCCTGGTCGGGCGTCGGGCTTGTGAGGCTGGCAGCTGTGGGTAACCGATGCTGATGATTGCCGTGGAGCTATGAAGAGCGTCCTGGAGACAGCACCTCATTGACGTGACGTACATGAGGTGCTGTCTCCAGGACGTCATGTGGCGCGGCGAAGGGGGACGACAACGTTCTCGCCCATGCGCTTGGGATCGAGACGGTAGTACCTGATGTGGCCGATCCTTTCGGTCTCCTCCAGCCAGCCGGCCTCAATGACCTGCTTACGGGTGCGGGAGAAGACAGGGGGAGCCATGCCGACAAGCTGGGCCAGGTTGGCGGCGGTTTCGAGGACGGCACCGGATCGGTCGGTGGGATGCAGGGCGTAGAGCATGACGACCAGCCGCTGATTGGCGGTCATGCCGGCTGTCTTCTCAAGCAGCTCGAGGTTCTTCTGCTTGTCATCGCTGCTGATCACTGGGCCTCCCACCGCGCAGGTACGTTCTCGTCGAATCCGGGGATGTCCGGCGGGTTGCACGTCTTCACCGCTTCACGCTGCTCGAGTCCGGTTCCGTGGAAGGCGATGTAGGGGCTGATCCGGTAGAAGTTGTAGTTGCCGACACGGCCTCGAACGATCAGGATGCGGTGTTTGACCAGTTTCCTGTTGATCTTGCCGACGGCGTCGGTGGACATACCTACGCGCTTGGCAATGTCCGCACCGGTAGCGCGCAGCGGTTCCATACCCTCCGGGGAGACCCCGATCCACCACAGCACGAGGAACTTCTGACTGGGCGTGAACGCCTTGGACTCGGTGATCGCCTCGACACGCGCTTTGTCTACTTGCGTGTGCCTGCCGGAGAAGGCGTACGGCGCATAGGGGACCGGCTCGCCAGTATCGGCGTCGACCAGCCTACGTACTGCTCCCAACGGGCCCTCCGCGCAAAGGGGGTGGCTAGTAGTTCATGAGGACCGGCTCTGAGGCCGACCAGATGAACTTAACGTACATGAGCAGGAAGTCAATCAGCTCCGCCTGTGGGCCGTGTCGTCTGCCGTCATGGCCAGGTCACCCATCGCCGCGGCCAGACCTTCTGGCCGCACCTCATGTACGTCACGTCAATCTGGTCCGGTCACAGGACCGTGGACCCAGCTCCTGCGACCGCGGTGACGGTTCCTGGAAACGCTGTCCCCGTTTACCAGATCGTGGTCCGCTGTCTGAGGAACCGGGTCATGGGTTGAGGGATCATGGGACCCAGATCCTTGGACCGTCCCATACGATCGTCAGAACTGCCTGCCAGTCCCGACGATCGTGGTCCCTTGATAGATTTCTGCAGGTCAGGAGAGGTTTAGCGGCTGCGCTCTCTTACTAGGGGAAGCAGCAGGTCTACCACCTCAGCTCACGACACCTGACCGCTCGATGCCGGACTTCACAGTGTTAGCTCACAGCCTTTGAGCTTCCTTGCCACCAGGAGCTACGGCGCCCAGCTGATTGACCTAGCTCGATGCGGATGACAACCGACCTCACCGGCCACCACAGAACCTTCTTCAACCCGCTTCTGCCGGGACCGCCATAGTTGCCCACACTGCGAGGCCAGGCTCACCACGGCAGAACCACACGGACAACGGACAAGGCAACAGGAAGTAACCTCTGCCAGGCAGTCGCAGTCACTTCGACTCAGGCATGCAGGTCCCTTCACCCATTCCACCTGCACCACCGAAAGTCAGCCACAGCGACGCCTGTAGCCGACTGAACAGGCGCGCGTGCGTTGCCCCAACCCCACGCGGACCTCAGCCACGCCTGTCTGGTCAAGGCCACAAGGGACCCGTCGGCCGCCGACGGTGAACCACCACCCCGTCGGGGCACCGCAAGCCCGCCAGGGCTGAGGAGCAACCGACCCGGCGCGGCCACGGCTGAAGAGCGTCAAGTCTGCACTTCCGTCTCGCCTGTTGTCCGAAGACGAACCGCCTTGTCATCAATAGGCCAAGCTCACCACCCACTCACGCCTGCGAGCCTTCTCAGCAGACACGACCCGGCCAGGCCTACAGGCCAGCTCGTCTCATACCTGCTACTTGCAGTGCCTGCACACCCAGGTCACCAATTCTCGAGGCACCGGTGTGCATTGGCAGGCACTCCTCCTGCGTTCTCCGGTGCTGAGCTCAGGCACTGTGCAGAGCATGTCGGCCACTCAGACTTGGTAGAGGTGGATGAGGATGCCGTAGACCTGTCCGAGGGCAAGGGGGAGCGGGGGCGAAGGTGGAGCCGACGTCGTAGGTTGGGCGGGCATGAATGAGCCAGGTACGGATCAAGGACACGGATGTCACCCACCCCCACGTCCCCTCTTCTGTGATCGAGTGATCGCGCAGGCCCTGTCCGGCATGAGAGGAGGACCTGGCGATATACGGGAAAAAAACCAGGGGAGCGGACGGCCCCGCGCTGCTACGGTCTGGCGCCATGAGCTGGCTTCCCGATAACTTCGTCCACCCCGTCCTGGTACCGCTGCCGGGCGGTGGTCATCACCTACGGCCGATCCGGGAGGCGGACACCCCGCTCGACTACCCGGCTGTAATGGGTTCGCGCGAGCGGCTGTGGACCATCTTCGGCCCAGCCTGGGGATGGCCCGCGGCCACCATGACCTACGAGGCTGACCAAGCCGACCTGTTGCGGCACGAGAAGGAGATCGCCGCACACCAGTCCTTCAACTACGCCCTGTTCGACGCGGCGGAAACAGCTCTGCTCGGCTGCGTCTACATCGACCCACCGGAGAGAGCCGGCGCGGACGGCGAGATCTCCTGGTGGGTGGTGGACGAGCTGGTGGGCAGCAAGGTCGAGCAAGCACTCGACACGCTGGTCCCCCAGTGGATCGCCGCCGACTGGCCGTTCGACCAGCCGCGCTTCCTCGGCCGCGAGATCTCCTGGTCGGACTGGCTCGCCCTGCCGGAGCATCCCGACACGTAAGTAGCTGAACCTCGTCCCGGCCACCACACCTCCGCCTCGCCCGACCGCCTCGGTCCTCACCGCGTACACGCCACGCTCCACGTACTCACCCGACAGAAGCATCCTTCCGACCTCTGCACCGCGGTCAATTCCGCTCTCGGCGCCCACCCCGGGGTCCTCGCCCGGGCGAGCGAACTGCCCGGTGCTTGCGGAATGACTGTCCGCTTCCTCGGCCCCGCGTCCACCACCGTCGTCGTTATCTGGGGATCGACGGCTTTTCTGCAGCTCAAAGGCATGATCAAGCGTGCAGGCAAGTAAGGCACGTGAACGGTTCGGTCGAACCGTTCACGGGGCTCCGCCAGGCCGGGGTAGGGCAGTCAGCGTTCAACGCGCTGCTCACGAACGCGGTGATCTTCCACAACGCCCTGGACATCGCGGAGATCGTCCGCCAGCTGCTGGAGGAGGGATGGGTGAACGACCCGGAAGACCTGGCGCACATCTCGCCGTACCTGACCGAACACATCAACCGGTTCGGCGAGTACAGCACCCACGAAGTCGGCATCCAGTCGGAAGCGTACGACCCGAAGCTTGACGTCGACTTCACCCCGCTCCGTAAGCAGGGTCTGATCGCCGCCGACCTCGGTCAGGCCGCTTGACCCAACGTTCTCGCCTATGCGGCCGCCCATTTTGGACCGGGATGCGGGCCGGCTATGTGGTGGGCCGCAGAAAGCCGACGATGGCCTGCTCTTCCATCTCGATAGCCTGCTCGATCTGAGGCGGGACAGGTTCGAACGCATCCACCTGGATGGAGCGCGAGCCGGAGCCACGGGTCCAGGTGGCGATGGCCAGGCCGTCGGCGATGACGGTGGGGCGGATGAGGCCGCCTCCTGGCCAGACGCGGGCCTGGTGGAGAGCGGGGACGGACACCTCGCGGGTGCGGTAGCCGATCAGATAGTTGTCGTAGGCGGCAGCATGCGAACGTCCGGGGGATCAGACGAGCGTGGGAGTTCTTTCACCCGCCCGGCGAGCATGTTCAACGCGCCGTGCTCGGTGATCGCGCCCGATTCCGCCAGCATTTCCAGGCCCTGCGGGCCCAGGTGACCGACAGCCTGGACCAGGCGGCGAAGTCCTCCAAGGTGGCGAGGGCATGCGCGGCCAGGTAACGGCGGGCCAGCTCGGCGAGGGCAGCGTCGCCCTCCCACCGGAAGCGCCCGCTGGGAGGCAGCCAGTCGTTGAGCAGTACATACGTTGCCCTCACCGGCGCGCTGCGGGCCGTGACAGAGGAGGCCGGTGAGTGCCGCGTGGCGGATCAGGTAGAAAGGCGCCTGCCCGTCCGGCGGAATACCGAGGGTGGTAAGGCGCTCGGTCAGATCGGCCCGGGTGAGTGGGCCGTGCGCGGCAAGAGCGCGCCGGATGAGATGGCCGGCGCGCTGGCGCAGATCATCGCCCAGGCTCAGCTGCTGGTAGCGGCGGTTTGTTGCGGCAAGGATCCGCGGGGACAGCAACTGCAACACCCAGCGGGCGTCGTCGCTGGGGATGGTGTGCAGGGTGCCGCGCATGTACCAGTTGCGGACGATGCTCCGCTCTTTCTCGTACGCCGTGCGGAGGGCCTGGGCGGTGATGTCCCGGCCGCGTACCCGGATGCCCAGATCGGCGGCTGTGGCGTCCTGGGCCTGGATGGCGAAGACCCGTCGGACGACCGCCTCGGCAGAGGCCTCGCATACTCCGCCGGCCAGGGCCTGAGCACGGGCCCGCAGCCTGCGGATGCTCTCGTGGTCAGGCATCGGGCTGTGCCTCTCGGCCAGCGCGGTCAGGAGACGGCCTTGTCGAGGATGTCGGCGAGTTCTGCGGGCGCGGACAGCATCGGCCAGTGCCCGGTGGGCAGGTCGAAGCGCCGCCACGGCGGCTGGTTCAGGCAGGCCAGCATCGGCACCCCAGCATCCAGCAGCCCCGTGAAGTCATGGCACGCGATCAGGACACGGTCCACACCGGGACCGGGTTCGGCCGGGTCGACGAGGCGCTGGGTGTAGGTGCCGAACGGCTGAGGGGTGGCACGCGTGCGCAGAACGTTCTGCCGGTCCTCATCGAGCCCGTCGAGGCTGCTGGACAAGCCCAAGACTTCAAACGGCGGTATCGGTAGCCGCCACCCGTCGCCGGAAGCGTCGACCTGCTGGCGCAGCTGATCCGCTGCCTGCGGTGGCATGAGGTCGAGCATGCACATGCCTGCGGCGAATGGGGCGCTGTCCACGTAGATCACGCGTTCCAGCCGGTCGCCGAGACGTCCGGCTGCCCCGGTTACCGGGGCAGCAGCGTAGCTGTGGGCGACCAGCGTGACGTCGCGCAGATCATGCTCTTCGGCGAATCCCGTGATGTCCGCGATGTGCGTGTCCAGGTTCGTCTGGGGGCCGCCCTTGTCGGCGTGTTCGGCTAGGCCGGTCAGTGTCAGCGGCAGCGCGGTGTGGCCGCGCTCCTGGAGAGCGCGGGCGGTGTCTTCCCAGGCCCATGCCCCGAGCCAGGCGCCGGGAACGAGTACGAAGGTGGCCATGTGGTCTCCCTGAAGTGAGGTGCTGCGGGGAGCGTAAAGTCGATACAGGACAGAATCCGCCCTGAAATGCTGAGTGACCCATGTCGCATCCCCTGACCCGTGTGCTGACCCTGCTGGAACTCCTCCAGTCCAACGCCCGGCTCACCGGGGCGGAGCTGGCCGACCGGCTGGACACCGACGTGCGCACGGTGCGCCGGTACACCGCGCACCTGCGGGAACTGGGCATCCCCGTGGAGGCCGAACGCGGCCGCTACGGCGGCTACCGGCTGGCCCGCGGCTACCGCATGCCACCTCTGGTCCTCACCAATGACGAGGCCCTCGCCGTCGTTCTTGGCCTGCTCGCAGCAGAACGTCTGGGCATGGGCACCGCGGCACCGGCCAGTGCCGGTGCCCTGGCCAAGATCGAGCGGGTGCTCCCGCACGCCCTGCGCGAACCGCTCGCCGCCATGCGGGAGACCCTGTCCTTCACCGCCAACGCCGTAATTGGGCAGGCACCCGGAACCGGCGTCCTGCTAGCACTGGCCCAGGCCTCCCGCGCCCACACGACCGTCGCCATCAGCCACCAGTCCTGGCGCCAGGAACACACCGAACGCGACATCGACCCCTACGGCGTGGTCTTCCACACCGGCCGCTGGTACGTCGTCGGCCACGACCACCTCCGCGACAGCCTGCGCACCTTCCGCATCGACCGCATCACCTCCGTCACCCCCCGAGCCCACAGCTTCACCGCACCCGACGGCTTCAACCCCGTCGCCCACCTGACCTCGACCCTCGCCCAGGGGCCCTACCGCTGGCAGGTCGAGGTGACGATCCATGGCCCCCTCGATGAGATCGCTCGCCGGCTGCCCCGCTCAGCGGTGACCCTCACCGCCCAGCCCACCGGCGTTCTCATGCACGCACGGGCAGAACGGCTGGACGGCATGGCCCACATGCTCGCCTCCCTGGAGTGGCCCTTCACCATCCACCATCCCGACGAACTACGGCAGGCGCTCAAGAATCTGGCCGCCCAGCTCACCGCAGCCGCCCAGCGGAGACCGGAAGAACTACCGCAGTAAATGCCGGATTTACTGCGACAGAGCCCCTGCCGTGATCACCGCGACCTGTGGCGGACCAATCCAGCCGCCGGGGCGAGGTGTACGCATTTACTGCGGCAGTACCGGAAGGGCGGGACGGCGTGACGATCGAACCGGTGACCGAACTCGGGAGTGGGGGCGCACTTCGATTGCCGCGCGCTCGGGTCGTACCTCTGTCCGCCTCGCCCGCGTCGTACACAGCGGCGGTCGAGCGGTACCTCACCGGCGCCGGGATCGCGAAGTCCTCCGCGCGGATCTACCGGATCTCACTGACGACATGGGGGTGGATGCTCACGGGAGAACCGGCGCCGACCGAGCCCGCCCGCCGGGGCGCGAAGCCGCCCCTCTTCCCCGTCACCGCGATCGACAACCCCGCGCTGCCCGAGGTCCTGGCCGAACTGGCGGCGGCACGGGCGGACGAGATGGACGCCGACACCGTCAACCGCGAACTGTCCATCGCACGCAAGGCGATCGGCTGGTGGCAGCGCCAAGGCTGGATCGAGTGCGATCCGACGATCGGCATCGAGCGACGGCCGGCACCGCCCGACCGCACCAAGACCCTTGCGGAGAACCAGATCGCCGCCCTGTGGCGCCTCGACGTCGCACTGCGGGAGAAGACGCAGTGGAAGATGCTCTACGAGTCCGCCGCACGCGCCGACGAGGTGCTGTGCCTCAACGTGGAAGACCTCTACCCGCAGGACAAGCGCGGCAGGATCACCGCCAAGGTCGGGGCGATCGAGTGGATTCACTGGCAGTCCGGCACCGCCCAGCTCCTGCCCCGCCTCATCGCCCGCCGCACCCGCGGCCCGCTGTTCCTCACCGACCGCAAGGCGCCGGCCGGAACACCGACGCTCGATGTGTGTCCGGAGACCGGCCGGGCCCGGCTCTCCTACCGCCGCGCTGAGGAGATCTTCGAGGAGAACACGCGGCTGCTGGCCAACCCCCTCGCCTCACCCGACGACATCGAGGATCTGGACGGCTGGACGCTTCACCGGCTATGTCACAGTGCTCTAACCCACGACGCGGAAGACGGCACCTCCCCCCCCGATGCTGCTGGCCCGCTCCCGCCACGCCTCCGTTCGCTCCCTGGAGCGATACGCACGGCCCGGCGTCGACTCGGTCGCTCGGCACGTCGCCGAACGCGACCCCGCTGCACATCGCCGCATGTAGATCCGAGCGGATCAGAGCTTCAAGATCATCCCG
This sequence comes from Streptomyces sp. NPDC029152, assembly GCF_055564355.1. Classification (NCBI taxonomy): domain Bacteria; kingdom Bacillati; phylum Actinomycetota; class Actinomycetes; order Kitasatosporales; family Streptomycetaceae; genus Streptomyces; species Streptomyces sp. NPDC029152. The sequence continues at coordinate 16,490 of NZ_JBVHWR010000033.1, forward strand.
TTGCCCTTTTGGCGCGCATCTCGGTCATACCCCTTGCTCAGATGCACGGCGTTCTGCTGGCACATGATCGGGGCAGAGGCTTCGGCCCGAAGTCCTCGTTCACGGCCGTGGCCCGCCAGATGCTGTCCTCGGTGACCGCGGCGATCATGTCCTGGGCGAGCCGTTTGAAGAACCCCTGGGTGCCGCCGTCTCGGCTCCGACCTTCCACGGATGGCAGTAGACACCGCCCAGGACGGGGAGCATGCCCAGCGAACCCAGCAGCGAGGACTCCTGCACCTTCATGGCCTCGGCGGAGGCGCCTGCAGTTCGTTCTTCGTGGCACTCAATGACGACAGAATTCTACCAGCGGTAGAATCGACGTATGAGCAAACCGACGAGCATCAAGACCAGCGAGGAAGTACGCAACCGGCTGCGTATCCTCGCCGAGGAGCGCGGCACCACCATCACTGAGCTGCTGGAAGAGCTCGCTACCCGCGAGCTGACGCAAGCTGAGCGAGAGCAACGCGCTGCCGAGGCTGCCCGCGAGCTCGGCATCGAGTACAACGAGCAGGTCCAGCAGGTCGGCCAGGACGCCTGGGCGAAGATCAGCGCCCATCAGGGTGGCGCCGCCGCATGAATCTGACGGCTGTCCTGGACCACACCGCCCTGACTGCCCTGTACCGTGCGGATCCCTTCTTCACCGGTCTCTACATCGAAGCTTCCCGTGGCACCGGCCGTGTCATCGTCCCGTCGCTGTCCGTCCTCGCCGCAGAACAACAGGTCACAGGCGCAGGCAAGCATGCGGCATCGTTGCGGTTCGCGGAGAAGGTCCCGTTCACCACGGCGCACGCTGTGGATGCGATGGGATGGAAGGACGTGGACTGGCCGGTGGCTCACGCGGCCGCGATCGCGTGGAACGCGGTCAAGACAGGAACGCCAATCACGGTCCTGTCTCTGGAACCTGAGCTGTACGCGAGCACCGGTATTACACCGCTGAATCCCATCTGACCCGCATCGGCGCCCCTGCTGGTTCAACACCCGTCAAGCAGCTGCCGCCGGACGTGTTCGCCTGGGAGACCACCAAGCACCCGCAGTGCCGTTCGGGCCTGCCACAAGACAATCAGCACGCGATGCCGCCGGTCCGCGATGCGCTCCTCGATGACGCGCGGCGCATAGGGCGTTGGTCCGTCCCGGTCGTGGTAGTCAGCCGGCCGACACCACGGCGGCGTGCAGCTCGCGCACGCCCGTGGTGCGCGGGTGCCGTTCGGCCAGCTCGCTGACGATGCTCCGGATCGCGGGCCGGTCCCGGACTTCCCCAGGGCTGGCCCGGTGAGCGTCCAGGAGCGCGCGGGCGGTCTGCTCGGGCCGGTTCCACGCCCACCAGGCCCGCACCATGTCCGTGCCCAGCCTCGCCTTACGCTCGGCGGTCGGGAACTGATCGGCCCGCAGGTCCTTCCCCGTCTCCAGCGCGGCACCGGCGTCGCCGAGCGCCCAGTGCACCCCGACCGCGTACAGGTCGACGGCTGCCGGGCTGACGGGGAACAGACGGCCCGGCGGGGGCGACCCGGGCAGTCGGCGGGCGGAGCGACGTGCCTCCTCGACCATCGCCAGCGCCTCGGCTCGCTGTCCGCCCCGCCCGGCCGTGTACGCCAGCGTGCACAGCATCTGCGCGTACGCGGCCGCCGCAGCGTCCGTGCGCAGGTCGGTCGCCTCCACATCGGCGGCTGCCGACGCCATGAGGCTCCGGGCCTCGCCTTGGCGGTCCAGGTGGCGCAGCACGATCGCCAGCTCCCGGGCAGCAGCGGCTGCCGCGAGGGGAGACCCGGACACCTCGGCCCACGTGCGGGCCAGGGCCTGCCGGTCCTGAAGGCGTTGAAGTCGCTGCCGGACCTGATGGGACGCAAGAAGGTCGGCCCCGCCGAGATCGACACCGGCCTGCTCACCGGGTCGTGGCGGCGCCTGGTGCTGTCCGCGCCGCACCTGGAGCCGGGCACGGTCGACTGGAAGGCCCACGCGTTCTGCGTGCTGGAGCAGCTGCACCGGATGCTGCGGAGCAAGCAGGTGTTCGCGAAGAACTCCTCCAAGTGGGGCGACCCCCGCGCGAAGCTGCTGGACGGAGACGCGTGGGAGCAGGCCAAGCCCACTGTGCTCGCCTCACTCAACCTGCCGGCCGAGGCCGGGGAGCACCTAGCGGCGCGGGCCGCGCTGCTGGACGGGACCTACCGCGAGGTGGCCGGGCGGGTGCCGGAGAACTCCCAGATCGTGTTCGACGACGACGGCCGCCTGCACTTCGCCGCCCTGGAACCCGAGCCCGAACCCGCCTCCCTGCGTGACCTGCGGGAGGCGGTGGAGGCGATGCTGCCCCGCGTCGACCTGCCGGAGGCGCTGCTGGAGGTGTTCTCGTGGACCGGCGCCGACCAGGCGTTCACCTCGGTCACCGGCGGCGAGGCCCGGCTGAAGGACCTGCACGTCACGATCGCCGCGCTCCTGGTCGCGCACAGCTGCAACGTCGGCTACACCCCGGTCATCGGAGCCGCGGACGCGCTGAAGTACGGGCGGCTGTCCCACGTCGACCAGACCTACCTCCGGCTGGCGACGTACCGGGCCGCGAACGCCACACTGATCGACCACCAGGCAGCCATCCCGCTCGCGCAAGTCTGGGGCGGCGGCCTGGTCGCCTCCGTGGACGGCATGCGGTTCGTCGTCCCCGTGCCGTCGGTGTACGCGCGGCCGAACCCGAAGTACTTCGGGCGCCGGGGCGGGGCGACCTGGCTGAACATGATCAACGACCAGGCGGCGGGGCTGGGCGGGAAGGTGGTGGCCGGCACCCCGCGCGACTCGCTGTACGTGCTGGACGTCCTCTACGACCGCGACGGCGGCAAGCGCCCGGAGATGATCGTCACCGACACCGCCTCATACAGCGACATTGTCTTCGGCCTGCTCACCCTGGCGGGGTTCGCGTACGCGCCGCAGCTGGCAGACCTGCCGGATCAGAAGATGTGGCGCATCGACCGCGCCGCCGACTACGGAGCCTTCCAGGACGCGGCCCGCGGCCGGATCGACCTCGCCAGGATCGAACGTCACTGGGAGGACGTCCTGCGGATCATCGGCTCCATCCACACCGGCGCCGTGCGCGCGTACGACGTGATCCGGATGCTGTCCCGCGACGGCCGCCCCACCCCGCTCGGCGACGCGATCGCCCACTACGGGCGGATCTCCAAGACACTGCACATCCTGCGCCTGGCCGACGAGCCCAGCTACCGGCGGCAGATCAAGAGCCAGGCCAGCCTCCAGGAGGGCCGCCACTCCCTCGCCCGGAAGATCTTCCACGGGAAGCAGGGCCAGCTCTACCAGCGCTACCAGGACGGCATGGAGGACCAGATCGGCGCCCTGGGCCTGGTCCTCAACGCCCTGGTGCTGTTCAACACCCGGTACATGGACGCCGCGGTGAACCAGCTCCGCGCGGACGGCTTCGACGTCCGGGACGAGGACGTGGCCCGCCTCTCGCCGTTCGTGCGGCAGCACATCAACATGCTCGGCCGGTACTCCTTCCAGCTCCCCGACCTGCCCGGCGGGATGCGGCCGCTGCGCGGCCCGGACACCGCCGAGGAGGAGTGACCGCACCCTGGCTCCATGCGGACTCAGGCAGTGGTGCCCGTCACCACTCCGGTTGTGGGTGGGACTGACCCTGCCTGCGGCGCCGCCGCTGCCGTGGCGTCGTAGGCGGCTCGGGCCTGAGCGATCGCGCCGCGGTGCCGCTCCGCCCACTCCACGAAGCCGGTTAGGTAGGAGTACAGCTCTCGCGCCATGGAAGTGAGGCTGTACTCGACCTTCGGCGGCACGGTGGGGTGAACGGTCCGTGTCAGCAGACCGTCGCGTTCAAGCCTGCGCAAGTTCAAGGTGAGCATCCGTCGGCTGATGCCTTCGATGGAGCGTTCCAGCTCAGTGAATCTGATGGGGCCACGTGCGGCGGCGACCAGGATGCTGATGCTCCACTTGCCCGCCACATGGTCGATTACCTCGACGAGTGGACACGCCTCGGCGGTGACCTCCTCGGACACATGCGTGTGACTGCGGGACATAAAAGTGCCTCCTTCCCCGACAGGTCATGGTTACAGAAGATGACTGCTGTAACAAATAGTTCCCCAAAGGGAGGTTCGAACATGCCCCTGCCTGCCACAAGGGCGAGTGCGTCACCGTGGCTGACCGTCGTCCTGCTCTGTGTCGGCCAGATGATGATCGTCTTGGACCAGAACATCGTGAACGTGGCGCTGCCCGCTGTGCAGAGTGGTCTCGGGCTCTCCTCCGAGAACCTCGTCTGGGTGGTCAACGCCTACGTCATCCCGTTCGGCGGGCTCCTGCTGCTGGCCGGACGGCTCGGTGACCTCATCGGGCGGAAGGCCGTGTTCCTCACGGGCATCGCGCTTTTCAGCGCCTCCTCCGTGCTGTGCGGCGTCGCGACCAGCGAGACTTTGTTGATTGCGTCTCGCTTCCTCCAGGGGATCGGTGGAGCGATCGCCTCCGCCTGCATCCTCGGCATGGTCGCGACCGTGTTCTCCGATCGTCGCAAGCAGGCCCAGGCCATCGCTGCCTACAGTTTCGCCTCCGCGGGCGGCGGCGCGGTCGGACCACTGCTCGGCGGCGTCCTCACCGATCTGCTCAGCTGGCACTGGATCTTCTTCATCAACGCACCGATCGGTGCCACCCTCGTTCTCGTCGGCATGCGAGCGCTCCCGGGGGACCGCGGCGAGGGTATGGGCAAGGGCACCGACTTCCTAGGAGCCTTGCTGGTCACAAGCGGAATGATGCTCTTGGTGTACACCATCGTGGACGCTGAGCGGGTCGGCTGGGGAGCAGCCCAGACCCTACTGCTCGGCCCCCTGGCCCTGCTGCTGCTGATCGGGTTCGTCGTCCGCCAGGCCGCAGCCGCGAGGCCACTGCTGCCGCTGGGTCTTTTCCGCTCAAGGAGCCTGGCTGCGGCCAACATCGTCCAGTTCCTGATGATCGCTGGCATGTTCGGTCTGTTGTTCTTCGGCACGCTCTACCTACAGCGCGTGCTGACGTACAGCTCGCTCCAGGCGGGTATCGGCTTCGTGCCCATCGCCGTGGTGATCGCCGTGGTGTCCCTCGGCCTTTCGACCCGACTCATCACCAGGTACGGCCAGCGCGCGATGCTCCTGCTGGGGCTCGCCCTCATCGTCGGGGCGTTCGTCATGCTGTCGTTCGCCCGCGTCAACGGCGTCTATCTGGTGGACTTTCTCCCAGCCAGCCTCGTCATGGGGGTCGGCTTCGGCCTCGCCGCGCCGGCCATCATGGGGCTCGGCATGACTGCCGTTTCGTCGGCCGAGTCCGGCATCGCCTCCGGACTGTTCAACACCACTCAGCAGATCGGGGGCGCAATCGGCCTGACCGTGCTGAGCGCCTTCGTCAGCGCGCGCAGGAACAGCCTCATGGCCGCGGGGAAGCCGGAGGCGGAATCGCTGGTCGACGGATACCACGTGGCCTTCCTGGCCTCCGCCGGATTCACACTGACCGCCTTGATCATTGGCGTCGGCCTGCTCAAGGCCACGCCGTCCGCAGGCGTGAAGCAACAGACCATGGTGTCTTCCGAACAGGGCGCCTCGGCCTCCTGACCAGCAGAGGTCACCCCGGCCCCTGGCCCCTTTCAACGTCTGCTGTTGCCCGGAGCAAGCAGGCTGGTGAGCTCGGCGATCGCCTCCGGGGACGGCTTGAAGTAGCGGCGGACGTTCTCCGGCTTCTTGTGCCTCGACTTCGCCATGAGCATCAGCAGCGAGGTGCCCTGCTCGCCGAGGTGGGTCAGGGCGGAATGGCGGTACTCATACAGGTCCCAGCCGGTCCCGGGCCCGCGCAGGGCGGTGTGCTCGTCCAGCAGAGCGCGGGCCTGGCCATAGGAGAGGCGGGCCAGGCCGGTGTCCGGGCACACGTCGCGTGGGCGGACGACCTTGCCCGGCCCGGGGTGGCGGTGGGTGACGAACACCGGCCCCTGGACGCGGCCCTTGAGCAGGCGGGGCAGCAGGCGGGCGGTGCCGGCGTCCCAGTAGACGGTCTCCAGCACGAAGTCCTCCCGCGCCTGCCCTCGGCGGCGGGACTTGGCGCGGGCGCCCTTGGCCTTCACCTGCGCGCGGCGGCCCGCCAGGTCCAGGTCCTCGATGTTCAGCCCCAGGACCTTCTCCGCCCGGGCGGCGGTCTCGTAGAGCATCCGGTAGAGGGTCTTCTCCCGCAGGTGGACCTCGCGACGGGCGATCAGCCGGTCGATGGCGATCTTCGAGCGGGCCGGGGTCTGCGAATCCGGCACCGCCAGCCGCTTCGCCCAGCCCGGCACCGCCGGGGCGTCGTGGCCGCGCTCGCGGCACCAAGCGAGCCAGGACAGCACCGCCGCCCGGCGGGCGTTCCAGGTGTTGACCGCCGCGCTGCCCCACAGCAGCTCCAGCGCCTCGCCGATCTCGTTGTCCGCCACGCCCGCCAGCGGTCGGCCCTCGCCGAGCCGCTCGGCGGTCTTGCCCACCCCGAACCCGTAGTTCCGGACCGTGTTCGGGTTGCCCAGCGAGTCGAGGAAGGCGTCGGCCGCCGCCCGGACCGTGAGGGCGTTGATGGCCGGCAACCGCACGATGGTGGGCACCGCTTCCCCCTTGCCACAGATAACAGGGCCGCTTCACGTAGCGGCCGGAGAACGTCATCGCAGGTGACGAACCAAGCTCCCGCAGATAATAGGGCGTTATCCGTGGAACGGCTTCACATGGGTCCGGCCGCCTACACCCCGTCAGCCGCCCACCAGGGCCGACAGAGGCTTAACGCCGGTTTTCGTGCCATCTTCCTCAACCCCCGACTACCCCTACGACTCGATCATGGCGGCCCGGGTCCTCGACCAGGGCTACGCCTACCTGCTGACCGCGATGCGGCACCGAGGCGAAGGCCTCGGGCTCGCCCCGAGCACGCTCGTCGACATCGGCGTCCACACCATCATTCTCGACACCGTGGCGTACTTCGAGCTGTGCAAACGCTTCAACGACGGGCACTTCCTCCACCACGTCCCCGAGGTCGAGTTCAAGGACGACGGCTCAGTGCTGCGGACGGCGGGCCTGATCGCCGCCGACGGCTGGGAGGTCGACCTGCCGCTGTAGGCGGACGCCGCCAAGTGCGGCCCCTGCCACCCGGGCAACGACTCGCACTGACCCCGCACGGTGCTTCTGGGGTCCCTGCCGTCCGGCAGGGACCCCAGAAGCACACCCTTGAGTGAGATTCCGCCGAACCGACCCGCTGGCCAACGGTGCCCGCCAGGATGGGCGGGGTGACCCTCCCCACCACAGACCTCTGGCATCACTACGGCCGCACCCGGCACGCCACCGACCGCACCGTGCCTGACCGCTTCTTCTGGAGCTGGGGCCAGGACAGCGGACCCGGAGCCGAAGCCCTCGGCGACATCACCGGGCGCTGTATCGGCGACCTCGGCGCAGGTGCCGCCCGTCACGCCGCGCACCTGGCCGTCCACCACCAGCCCGCCCGCGTCATCGCCGTCGACGCCTCGCCCGCCCAGCACGGCACGGCCCAAGACCTGTACGGCCACCTCGCCTCGCGGCTGCTCCTGGTCCACTCCGACGTGCCACAGCACCTGAATGCCATGGCCGGCACCTACGACGTGCTCTACAGCGTCTTCGGCGCCGTCGATTTCGCAGAGCCGCGCGAACTGCTGTCGGCTGCGGTCGCCGCGCTGCGGCCCGGCGGGCGACTGGTGTTCTCCACTCTCGCCCACCACCTCGGCGGCGAGCCCGCCCACGCCGACGTGCAGCACACCGAAATCGGCGCAAAGACCCCGGACGGCAAGCCGGCCACCATGCGCCGCTGGGTGCTCCAAGAGCAGGTGTGGACGAAGCTCCTTGACGAGGTTGGATTCACCCGTATCAGCGCCGAAGTGCTATCCGGCGGATCGGGCCCACGCGCCGCCGGCACACTCCTGGTGACAGCATTCCGCACGGGCCAGCTCTCCGTGTGATACGTCCCGGCTGCCTACTCGGCTGCCGCTCGGCGGCCAGTTCGTCAGCGTGGCCTGGGATCCGCATCTCGCCCCTGCCATGACCACCCTCGGCGTCGCGCTCCATAAGGAGGTCATCCTCGACCTTCTGGTGGGCGACCTACCAGGTAGGGCGTAGAACGCTCCGGAACGTGGGGCAGATACTCGGGTGCGAACCAGACCCTGGGAGTCATCCGAAAGCCGACCTGCTCCTCGAACCCTGCCCAGGCCGCGCAAGACCGACCGGGACCACGGCCTTGATCCGCGAACGCCATCATCACTGAGGTTTTCCAAGAACTGGGTTCACCGTCTCTGCGGACCAGGTGCGGACCGCTTCGAGTGTGAGGGGCCTTCGTCGGTGGGGGGGCACACCGGGTCCGGCAGGTCCATAAGCGCGAGTTCGTCCGGATCGGCCACAGCGGTGATCCCGGTGATGAGGCCGTCGGCGACGGTGAAGACGAGGAGGGAGAGCGGGGTGCCGTCCTCGCTCCAAGAGATGACGCCGGGGCGGCAGTCGACGCTTGCCGCGTGTCCTCGTGCCGCGCTGCCAGCCACTCGCGCGCGGGTGGCGACTTCTTCGGTAGCTCCGAGGGTGACGAACGTGCCGTTCGGGGTGCGGATGGTGAACTCCGCTTCGGGGTGGAGAACCTGCAACAGCTGTTCGAACCGGCCGTCGCGGGCCGCGGCCAGGAAGGCTCGGACCACCTCGCGTTGCTGTCGTGCGGCGCTTGCCGGCTGCTGGGCGGCCTGTACCTTCCTGCGGGCGCGGCTGGCGAGCATCTTGGTCGCGTCGGCGGATCTGCCGAGAATGGTGCCGATCTCCGCGAAGGGCACGGCGAACACGTCGTGCAGCACGAACGCCAGTCGTTCGTCGGGGCGCAACGAGTCGAGGACCGTGAGGAGCACGAGGCCGACGGAGTCCCCGATCGCCGCGAGTGGTCTTCCTCGCCCGCGCGATCACCGTCGCCATGGACTACGGTCCGGCCGCAGGACTCGACCTGGTCAAGACATAGGGGCCGACAACCGTATGTCCCGCCACCTGCTGCTCGTCACTCGCGCCCACCGCCTGGAACCCCATGTGTGACGCGCCATGGCAACACAGGGGTGGACCGGCGCTGCCCGCTTGAGGCCGTCCGCCACCTGATCGTCAGCAGAAGCTTGGTCTGTAGGGACTCAGTCCCTACAGGCGGACCGTGCTGTTTTTGCAGGTCAGGGCAGCTGAAGCTACCAATCCAGGGACTGAAGGGACTCAACCCCTCTATATATGAGACGACTGAGCGCATGCGATGTTCGCGCGCCCGCGCGCAGGAGAAGAACAGCATGAGCAGTTGATAATGAGGAACTTCGGTCCCTACAGTCCCTCAAGTTAAAGACCTGAGTCACTGACCTGCACTTTTACCGCAGGGACCGAACTTTGAGTGGGACCCTGCCGGACGAGGGACCGTCCCTGCCTCTGGGCGGGACCATCCCCCTAGCCCCGGCAGCAGGAGCGTGAGCGGTGAATTCCGTGATTCAGTCCCTTCAGACCCTCCAGATGCCTGCATTTCGGGCATCTGGGGTGCTTCCCTGCGCCCAGGGGAGGGGCCAAGGGACTCAAGGGACCGAAGACCCGATACTGCGGCACGCCGTGGAAGCTGCCCACCGAGACTTCGTCGAGGTCCTACACTCTGTTTCGAAGTAGAGTCCCTTGGGTCCCTGAAGCTGTATCACTCAGCGGATGACCTGTGCTTTTACGCAGGGACTGAAGGCCGACGACGAGACGGTGAGAAGGACATCCAGTGCCGCGCCCCGGCGAGCTTGACGCCCCTGTGCTCCGCAGGCCAGTACAGCCCCACGCCGTGGCCCGCTGGTGCGCCGAGCAGGGCTGGCCCGTCCACCCCCTGGCGCCGGGCCGCAAGACGCCGGCGGCGAACTGCCCCGCATGCAGGGACCAAAGCCATTCCCCGACAGCCTGCCCCTGCCTGCCCGCCGGCAGACCCTGCCATGGCTTCCACGCCGCCACCACCGACCTCGAGCACATCAACACCTGGTGGAACACCCGACCCGCCCCCGGAGTGGGAATCGCCTGCGGCCCGGCCAACCTGGTCGTCATCGACGTCGACGCCCACCCCGCCCCCGTCCCAGACCGGGACCGTCTCCTGCCAGGCATCACGATCCCCGAAGCCGTCAACCTCACCGGACTCGCCTCCGGGTTCGACACGCTCGCGCTGCTCGCCGCCTACCGCCAGCAGCCCGACCCGACCCAAGACGAGGAAACCCTACGCGTGCGCACCCCCTCAAGCGGCCTGCACATCTGGTACTCCTACCCCCACCAGAAGCAGCGTCTGAGGTGTTCCACCGGCTCCAGCACCAAGACCGCACTCGCCTGGCAGGTCGACGTCCGAGCACACGGCGGATACATCGTCGCCCCCGGCACCCGCACCACGGACGGCTCCTACCAGGCACTGGGTAAAACCCGGCTGCCTGCCCCCCTGCCAGCCTGGCTCGAGACCGAGCTGATCCGCACCGGCCACGTCATCGAACCCCCAGCCCCCCTACCGCCGAAGACCATCCGACGCACCCGCCCCGGCCGCGGCAAAACGGCCCATCGGATCCTGGAGCCCCTGATCGAGGCGGTGTCAGCCTGCGCGGCGGCCCCCGAAGGCACCGGGTTCACCGAAAAACTGAACCGGGCCGCCTACACCGCTGGAGGACTGACCGCTGCCGGCCGTCTCGATGAGGCCACCACACGCGAGCAACTCCTCCACGCCGCTGACACCGCCCGCCCCGCGCAGCACGCCCGCAACGCCAGAATCATCGACAGCGGCCTTGCAGCAGGGGCCACCCGCCCGTTCCACCCCGAAGGACGTCCATGAGCAGCGCCGGCACACCGCCTTTTGACGCACAGGCCGCCGCTCAGCAGATGCTCGACCTCGAAACGGTCTCCCAGAACAACCGGCTGCTCCCCGCGCAGACCCACTCCGATCCAGCTGCCCCCGCGCCCCCGGCCACCACGGACGCCGGCCTGCTGCCGCTGGACCTGTCCGACCGCGGCAACGCCCGGCTGTTCATCCGGCTCTACCGCGACCAATTCCGTCATGCCGAAGGCCTGGGCTGGTTCGTGTGGGACGGCTACCGGTGGAAGCGCACCGGCGGTGAGAAAGCAGCCCTATGGGCTGCCGGAGAGATGGCCGAGAGCCTCGCCACCACCGACCCCGACGGCTTCTACAGCAACCGCGAACTCGTCCACCACCGCCGCAGGACCCTGTCCACCAGTGGCATGCAGGCCATGCTCAAGCAGGCCAAAGCCTCGCCTGACCTCTCCGTCGAGCCGGACGTCCTTGACGGAGACCCCTACGCCCTGTGCACCCCAGCCGGCGTCGTGGACCTCAAAACCGGCCAGCTGCGCAAGCCCGACCCCCTGCGCGACTTCCACTCTCGCGCCACCACCGTCGCCCCCCAGCCGATGGACACCCCCCGCTGGGACCGCTTCCTGGCCGACACCTTCGGCGATGACGCCGAAGGCCGGGAAATGATCGGCTTCCTGCACCTTCTCCTCGGCTACTCCATCACCGGCGACGTCGGCGCCCAGGTGCTGCCTTTCCTGCACGGAGAGGGCAAGAACGGCAAGAGCGTCCTGCTCGACACCATGATCCAGATCCTCGGTGACTACGCCGACGCGGCCCCGCCCGGCTTCCTGATGGACCGCGGCTCCTACAACGAGCACTCCACCGAACTGACCGAGCTGCACGGCCGCCGACTGGTGGTGTGCAGCGAACTGAAACCCAACGACAAGTTCGACGAGGCCCGCGTCCGTCTCCTCACCGGCGGCGACAAGATCAAAGCCCGCCGGATGCGACAGGACTACTTCTCCTTCAGCCCCACCCACCACCTGTGGCTGCTGGGCAACCACAGGCCCGAGGTCTCCACCGGCGGCTTCGCCTTCTGGCGCCGCATCCGCCTGATCCCCTTCACCCGCACCGTCCCCGCCGAACGGCGCATCGACAACCTCGCCTTCGAACTCGTCCGCGACGAAGGCCCAGGCATCCTGCAGTGGCTCATCGAAGGCGCCCGACGCTACCTGACCACCCGCGACCCCCTCGAAGGCCCCGACCGCGTCCGGATGGCGACCACCGCCTACGCCACCACCGAGGACCACATCGGCCGCTTCCTCACCGAATGCTGCACCCGCAACCCTGACGCGGCCGCAGACCTCCGCGTCGAGCAGGGCCTGCTGTACAACGAGTACACCAGCTGGTGCCACTCCGGCGAAGGCATCCGCCCCGCCACCGCCCGCGCATTTGCCACCCGCGTCCGCCAGGACCTCGGCCTCAACTCACCCTCCGACATGATCAAATCCAACGGCCGCAAGTACTACCCCGGCCTCGCCCTGGTGAGTGACGCGTGACCCACCACCGCTACAGGCCCTGCCCGCCAGTCGGAGCCCGAACTACTATGAAACGCCAGCCCCACCCAACGGGGCCGGCACCCCGCTCCACTGCCACGCGGCGCAGCGAGCACCACACCACACAGGCACAACAGGCCCCCCGCGCAGCGGGCCGGCCGGTGAAGGAGGGGCTGCAGCCATGAGCTCGCTGTTGGACGCAAGCGAGATCACCCATGAGCAGGAGGTGGTGTGGCTGGAAGACCCTTCGCAGCTCGACTACGTCCGCCAGGCCGTCGACAAGACCAAACGCCGCGGCACCAAGCCCCCCTACGCCCGCGACGGACGCATGGTCGGTTACGCCGTCCTCGATGACGAAGCCGAAGCCGACCCCGACAGCGGGCTGTACCGCAGGCGCGTCTTCTTCCTCCTCCCGCACGACCGCGATAGCCAGCCCCAAGGCCCCTACGCAGTCGGAGCACCGGGAGAAGCAGTAGACCCCCGCACCGTCGCACCCAAAAGCCCCGGCGCCAAGACCGATCGCTCCCAGGGGCGCTCTCAGGCCATAGCGTCGACTGCGTCATAGATGGAAATGCCCGGGCCGCCGCCTTTGTGGCAGTGGCCCGGACCGCTACATGCACAAACATACGGAAGAGCGTCGTCGCCCCGGCGGTTGTCCGCTGGCGAAGGCGCGGGTAGCGGCCGTCACCTTCTGGTACTGCTCCTTGGTCCCCTTCAGCCTGTCCCTCGGACGGGCGAGGCTTGTGCTCTGGGGCGATCTCGGAGTGAGGCAGGCCAGCTTACCCTTGGGGCGCTTGTTGGCCTTTCTGATGTCGTCCTCGGTGGGAAGAGTTTTTATCTTCGGCGTGGAGCCGGGGGGATGGCTGTGGTGGAGATCCGCGGTCCGACCGGGTCTGCAACCGTGGTGACGCTGTCGGTGCTGCGGGCACCGTTATGGGCGAAGGCTTTGGCGAGTGGTGCCGTAGCCATGAGGGCGGCAAGGACCGGCAGCGTGCACAAGCACACGAAACCTCACTTCCTCGAGTTCAGGTTCGATGAGAGGGCGTTAGGGGGCGCATCATGGCGAGGAGTAATGAGACCTTCGCCGTTCAGGTGAGCTCATGTTCGTTCAGCCGTGGTGCCAGGCGTGAGGTGACCGCTTGGGCCACTGCGTCGCGGACCTCTTCTTCTGTCGGACTCGTCATGCCACGTTCAGCGGCGAGTTCGGCCAGGGAGGTCATGCGCACGCCGGGCAGGGCGCAGGCGGTGAAGGTGGTGTAGACGCTCAGATCGGGTGCGACGTTGAGGGCAAAGCCATGGCTGGAGATGCTCCCGCTGATGTGCATGCCGATCGAGGCGAGCTTGCGGTGGTCAGGGGTCCATACTCCCACGAGGCTGTTGGCCCCCGCCGGTGTCTCCCGGCGGATTGCCGGGAACCCCAGTGTGTCCAGAGCATCGATCAGCGCCTGCTCGACACGGCGGACCAGGCCGCGGGGGCCGAGCTGCCGGACGTTGAGCACAAGGTAGCCGATGAGCTGGCCGGGGCCGTGGTAGGTAGCATGCCCGCCGCGGGCGGTCTGCACCAGACTGATCGGCGATTCCGGGCCTGGCAGTTGTCCCTTCGGGGTCCGGGCCGTATAGGTGATCACCTGCGGGTGGGTGAGCAGGAAGAGTCTGTTCGCCGCGAGGCCCTGCTTGCACTCCTCCACCCAGTGAGCCATGTCCGCCTGTGCTGTCTCGTAAGGTACTTCGCCCAGGTCAACACGCTCCAATCGTCGGCCCTCCTCAGGCGCATCCACTGTGCAGGCTCCTTTCTTGGGGCGGAGCCCCCGGCCTCGCCGGGGGCTCGCCGGCGTAGGGCCGAGGTAATGCTCGGCTCATACTTCTCACCCGGGTGTGGCCGAATGGCCGGCGTGTGAGGCCTGTTCGGTGACAGGCTCTGCGGCCGTTCGGCGAGGCAGGGGAGAGGGGGCGCGCTGCGGCGCCGGTGAGAAATCGACAGTTCGCGAAGCCGGGCCCACACCCGGAGCATTCATGCGTGGCAAGCAGAGTTTGCCGCTGATGCGGTTCGTCGTGTGGAGTACCGTAGCGAATGATCGATCATTGCTCAAACGTTGCAGCAGAGGAGAGCCGGGCCGTGCCGCTTCCCGCAGATCACCCAGATCCCACGACCCCCCTGTCACCAGGAGCTGAGAGAGCGGCCGCCTCGTTGGAGCGGGCCCCTCTACACGAGCACGTGAGGACCTTCGTCCTCGAAGGCCTCGTGGCCGGCCGCTGGGAGCCCGGGGACCGCATCGTAGAGCGCCGGATCGCACTGGAACTGGGCATCAGTCAGGCACCGGTACGTGAAGCTCTGCGCGAGCTGGAAGCCATGGCCCTGGTGACGTCCACTCCCAACAAGGGCGTACGTGTCCAGGAATTGAGCCTGGACCAGCTCAGCGACGTGTACTTGGTGCGCGCCGCCCTGGAGCGCCGCGCTGTCATGCTGGCGGCTCCCCGGCTGGCCGGGAATGTCAGCATCCTGGAGCGGCATCTGCTTGCGATGCGCCGTGCGGCCGCCGAGGGGGATGTCGATAGTCAGGCCTTGCACGGAGTGGCCTTCCATCGGGCCATCGTCCGCTCGTGCGGAAATCCTGTCCTGATCCGGCACTGGGACTGGTTGGGCGTGGAGGCGTGGACGCGCCTCTCCCTGCGCTGGCTGCGTACCGAACTGCACGACAACGCGGAGGACCATGAGGAGATCGTGGAAGGTCTGCGGCGCGGTGACCCTCATCTGGGCCGTCTGATGGAACTCCACGTCATGGAGTACGCACGTGAGCCGAGGAGCGGTTGACACCTGGTCCTCAGGGCACCGTGCCCGGGCGCCGCGGGGGAGACCAGGGTGCAGCCTCCGCACGCCATTTGATCGATCATTGAAAATTACCGTCGAGTAGCGATTGACCGTACAACCTGTCGGCGCGTAGCTTCTGCAATGAGAAATCGATCTTCCGCTATATGGAAGCTTGGTGTCGTGAGGGGTTCGACGACCATCAGCCAGCCGGTTTCACCCACACAACCGGCCGCCAAGAGGCCCACCCGGTTCCGGTCGGCCTGCGTCACAGAAGGGCGATCCCATGTCTCCGATCCACCAGCTGGACCAGCTGCCCGAGCCCGATCCGCAGGAGGTGGCCGAATGGCTCGCCTCCGTCGACGGCGCGATCGACGCCGTCGGACCGCAGCGCACTTGGCGGCTGCTGCAACGAGTCGTCGATCACGCGCGCCGGGCGGGAGTACCACTACCGCCGCAGTCCGTGACTCCGTACGTCAACACCATCCCGACCGCTGCCGAACCCGCCTACCCCGGCGACGAGACGATGGAAGCACGGATCACGGCGTGGAACCGGTGGAACGCCGCCGCCATGGTCACCCGTGGCAATGAGCGCGGTGGTCTGGGCGGGCACATGGCCACGTATGCGTCGGCCGCATGGCTCTATGAGGTCGGCTTCCAGCACTTCTTCAAAGGAAAGGACGCCGACGGCAGCGGAGATCAACTCTACATCCAGGGCCATGCATCACCTGGCATCTACGCCCGCGCCTTCCTCGAAGGCCGCCTGAGCGAGGCCGAACTGGACCGCTTCCGGATGGAGGCCGGCGGCGGCCTGCCGTCCTACCCACACCCTCGGCGACTGCCCTGGCTGTGGGAGTTCCCGACCGTGTCCATGGGACTCGGTCCGCTCTCGGCGATCTACCAGGCACGCTTCAACCGCTATCTGCACCACCGCGGGATCAAGGACACCAGCCACAGCCACGTCTGGGCCTTCCTCGGCGACGGCGAAATGGACGAACCCGAATCCACAGCCGCCCTCGCCCTCGCCGCCCGCGAGGAACTCGACAACCTCACATTCGTCATCAACTGCAATCTGCAACGCCTCGACGGCCCGGTGCGCGGCAACTTCAAAATCATGCAGGAACTGGAGGCACAATTCCGCGCAGCCGGCTGGAACGTCGTCAAGGTCCCCTGGGGCATGGAATGGGACGGCCTTCTGGCCACCGACTCCGACGGGCTGCTCCTCAACGCCCTCGACACCCTGCCCGACGGTCAGCTACAGACCTTCGCCGCCCGCGACGGCGCATACATCCGTAAGCGTCTTTTCACCGGCGCGCTGGCCGACCTCGCCCGCCCCTACAGCGACGAGGACCTCGCCCGGATCGTCGGCACCTCACGCGGCGGACACGAACCCCGCAAGGTCCACGCCGCCTACCGGGCGGCACTCGACCACCACGGCGCCCCGACCGTCGTCCTCATCCAGACCGTCAAAGGCTGGACACTCGGCCCCGGCTTCGAGTCCCGCAACGCCAATCACCAGATGAAGAAGCTGTCCGGCAAGGAGTTCCGCGCGATGCGTGACCTCCTCGACCTGCCCATACCCGACGCCCAACTAGGCGAGGGAATGGTGCCTTACGCGCATCCGGGGGCCGACTCCGAGGAAGTCGCCTACCTTCAGGAGCGACGTCGTGCGCTCGGCGGCCCTGCGCCGGCCCGCCGTGTCGTCTCCCGCCCGCTCCCCGCCCCCACCGACAAGCCGTTCGCCGCGCTCGCCAAGGGGTCAGGCACGCAGGAGATCGCCACCACCATGGCTTTCGTCCGCCTGGTCAAGGACCTGATGCGAGAGAAGGAAACCGGTAAGCGCTGGGTTCCCATCGTCCCCGACGAGGCCCGCACCTTCGGTATGGAGTCACTGTTCCCGTCCGCCGGGATCTACTCTCCCAAGGGCCAGACGTACGAGCCCGTTGACCGCGACCAACTCCTCTACTACAAGGAATCCACCAACGGTCAGATCCTCAACGAAGGCATCACGGAGGCCGGCTCCCTCGCTTCCTTCACCGCCGCCGCGACTTCGTACGCAACACACGGCGAGCCGATGATCCCCTTCTACATCTTCTACTCGATGTTCGGCTGGCAGCGCACGGCAGACCAATTCTGGGCACTCGCCGACCAGCTGGGCCGCGGATTCGTCATCGGTGCCACGGCGGGACGCACCACCATGACCGGCGAAGGCCTCCAGCACGCCGACGGCCACTCCCATCTCATCGCCTCCACCAACCCCGCATGCCTTCCCTACGACCCGGCCTTCGCCTACGAGGTCGGCGTGATCATCCGCGAAGGACTGCGCCGCATGCACGGCGAGACCCCCGAGGACGTCTTCTACTACCTCACCGTCTACAACGAGACCAAGATCCAACCGCCGATGCCGCAGGCCGAGGGGACCGAGGAAGGCATCCTGCGCGGCCTGTACTGTTACCGGCCTGCCGACAACCCCGGCGCGAACACCCCCCGCCTGCAACTGCTCGCCTCCGGCACCGCAATCCACTGGATCCTCAAGGCCCAGGAACTGCTCGCCACCGACTGGAACGTTGCCGCCGACGTATGGTCGGCCCCCTCCTGGACACTCCTGCGCCGCGACGCCATGGAAGCCGAAGCCCAAGGACGCACCCCGTACGTCACCGAAGCACTGGCCGACGCGCCGGGACCGGTCATCGCCGTGTCCGACTGGATGCGCGCCGTACCGGACCAGATCGCCCCCTGGGTGCCGCAGCAGTGGACCTCAATGGGCACCGACGGCTTCGGCCTCTCCGACAACCGGACCAACGCACGCCGCCACTTCGGTGTCGACGCCGAGTCCATCGTCGTACACACGCTGCGCACACTCGCCGCCCGAGGCGACGTGAAGCCGAACGTGCCCGACACCGCCGCCCAGAGCTACGGCCTGACCGGAAAGGAGTGAACTGCTGTGGCCATCTCTGTAACCCTGCCCGCGCTCGGCGAGTCCGTCACCGAGGGCACCGTCACCCGCTGGCTGAAGTCGGTCGGCGACAGCGTCGAGGCCGACGAGCCGCTGCTCG
>NZ_JBVHWR010000034.1:0-33514 GCF_055564355.1 Streptomyces sp. NPDC029152
CCCGCGGAGCGGGTACCTCCGCGCTAGCGCGCGGAGGAGCGGAAGCCCGGCGCTGCGCGCCGGGCGTGACGGCGCGTCACCGCCCTCGCAAGCGAGGGCGGTTCGGCCGCTAAGCGGCCGGCCCCTCTCCGCTGACGCTCCGAGGGGCTTGTCCCGGGCTTCCTGCCCGGGGTGACGCGGTCCGCTGCGCTCCCCGCGTTCACGTCCCGCAAGCGGGACGTGATGGTCCGTCCGCTGCGCTCCCGGACCGGGGCCCCTTCGGGGCCCGGCTGGCTACGGGAAGGATGCGGCTCGGGTCGTGAGTATGCATCAGGTGATGCATCATGTAGCTTTGGCAGAACCTGCCCACCCCTGGCACTTCAGATCGTATGCGGGTTCGGGACTGGAGGTAGAACGTACCTCCGAGTCTGCTGTCGCGATGCGATGATTTTTTTTCTGAGTTGAACCAGGTTGTTGAGGCATCGGTGAATTTTTTTCTGTTTAGTGAGCTTCTTCAGCGTTGCCGCTCCAGCGTGAGAATGGCTTTGACATTGACGACATGCGGTTGGGGCTGCATCGGGATCTGCGGAAGATCCGCCAGGACTTCAGGCGGGCGACGCCGCGTTCGACCGGTGTCCGTGCCGCGGCCAGGGCCCGGTTGGCGGTCTTCTCGGTGGGAGTGAGTTCCTGCGGGGGCCTGCGTTTGATGCCCGTGGTCAGCCAGGGACCGCCGCCCTGGTAGGCGAGATCAGCCAGGATGGGGACGCCCTGGCGCTCGCAGATGCGGATGATGTGGTGGGTGCGGGCTGGGGGTGCCCCCGGCCGAAGGGTGGGGAGGTCAGGTCGTGAGCCCGGCCCGGCAGTGCGGGCGAGAGCCACAGCAGCCGGCCGTCCGGGTCGGTGACCACCTGCACGTTCACGCCGTGCCGGCGGTGCTTGTGGGAGCAGTCGGCCCGTCCGTCGCCGATCCGGTCGCACTCGGCGAGCGTGCCGTCCAGCAGAACGAAGTCGGGGTTGTGTTCGCGTAGGACCTTCAGCAGACCCGGCGCACGTTCGGCGAGCAGGTGGACGACCGCGTTGGTGTAGGCGTGGGCGGTGGACTCGCTGTTCTCGAACCCGGCAGCGATCTTGGCCAGGGTGACGTGTTCGCGCAGGTACACCAGTGCCACCATCGCGCGCTGAGACGGACGGAGCTTGCAACGCCGGTCGCCCTCACGGGTGATGATGAGCATGGTGACCCACTCCACGAGCGCATGGGGCAGGTCAAGTGCGGCAGGACAGACGACCAATGAGGTCCCCGAGCAGCGTGATTGAGACGTCGGACATCTCGATCAACAGCCCGGAGGCCTTGCTCGTCGCGGCTCGCGGACCGTCACCTGATCGGTGGCCACCTCGAAGAAGCTCAGTGAGGCGTGAGAGAGCGATTGGGCTCTTTGTGACGAACTGTCCGTTCACCATCAACGCGCATGGCTGAGAACTCGCGGTCCTGGTCTGGCTCCCCTTACTGAGCACGCTGATAGCCGGTTGAATGGACACACATCCAAGCATCGGGGGCCCCATGATGGCAGAAGAGTTCGGTTATCAGGTCTCGCCGAGACCAGCATCCGCGATGACTCCGACTGTGGGGGAGGTAGTGACGGGAGAGCTGAATAAAGCAAAGAATGAGAAACCCGAACTATCCCCTGGCTGCCTAGGAACAGCCATTGCGGTAACTGCCTTCTTCCTCTGGTGCCAGGACAACCCCTCACCGATTGCAGTCCTCCTGGCCGTAGCCATTTGCCTTTTATTGGTAATCGGGTCATCTCGCGAGGAGGCCAAGATCAAGAAAAACGTGCAAGCCGTGGAGCGCATGGCCGCTGCGACGCTCGTGAGTCCTTGGCAGGCATGGCCCTGCCGCTTGGAAGAACTCCCTGGAGGGAAGGGCAAAGCGATGCTGCTGCTCGACCCAGACATGTCGGTCGTATGTACGTTCAGCTCTCCTGTTCCGGAAAGCGTATGGGTCGGCACGCCAGACGGCCGCGGGGTGTTCTGGTTCGCGGGCGACTTGCGATTCGGAGGGCTCATGTCCGTCCCAGGCGGAAGTCCTCTCTGGTGGGCTCACCCCGTACCAACACCACCGACGCTCACACCCACTGGTCGCAGACAGGAAGCAATCGAAGAAGCGGTCATCAATCAAGCCGTCGGCTTTGCCTTCGAAGAGTGGCTGTGACGTGCATCTGCAGCTCAGCCAGCGGCGGCAATAACGGTCTCGACGGTGGTCCCCTCTGGTTCGACGGAACCATCGACAGGAACCGGTCGTCCCACCGCGCCGGAGTGCAGTCCCCTCAGGCCCACCCCTTTGCATGCGACGGCGAACCTCCCACTCATCCGTTCGCGCGACTACGAACGTCCATCTCCCCGCCCCTGCGGGGGATGGCCCGGACTGCACAGCCGCGCAACGAGCCAGTTGGCCTGTCGCGGGACCATCCCCGCGGGCGCGGGGAGCAGGCGTCGTCCAGTCGCTTGACGGCGTAGTGCACGGGACCATCCCCGCGCGTGCGGGGAGCAGGCGTACGAGAAGGGGACCGCATGACCGTCATCGTGGTTCCTCATCTCGGCAGCCATCAGTGGCCGCCTCGAACGAAGAAGAGAACGCCCGCCATGCTGTCCGCGGGAGGCGTGTCTGGTGGCCTGGTGAAGCCGGACCTGCGGTTTCTGCCCGCATCGTCATGAGGCGCGTCGGAAGACGGTGGTGGGGTCTGGCTTTATTCACGAGTTGTGACGGCGGTTGTACACGGGTTTGGGAGGCGCCCGTTTCCACGGTCGGGTGATGTTCACGAGTTTTGAAGGCAGTGGGGGGCTTGCCAGGACAGCATCGGGGTGTTCCCGGTGAAAGGCCCTGGTCATGCCGCAGATGTCGAAGGTCGAGCTGTACGCGGCGATCCGGCGGGACCACCGGGCCGGCGTGACGATGCGGGAGTTGGAGCGCAAGTACAACGTTGCCTGGCGGACGGTGCGCAAGGCCCTGGACTCGGCCTGGCCGGAGCCGCGCAAGCCGTTGCCGCCGCGGCCGTCGGCGCTGGATCCGTACAAGGCGGTGATCGACGTGATCCTGCGAGCGGACCTGGACGCGCCGCGCAAGCAGCGGCATACGGTCACCCGGATCTTCCACCGGCTGATCGAAGAACACGGCGCCGACGTGTCCTATCCGATGGTCAGGCGCTATGTCGCCGACCGGAAGCCGCAGATCGCGGTGGAGGCGGGCAAGGCGCCCATCGAGGCGTTCATCCCGCAGACCCATCCGCCCGGCATGGAGGCGGAGGTCGACTTCGGCGACGTAGCCGTGCGGCTCGCCGGCGAGCTGGTGACCTGCTACCTGTTCTCCTTCCGCCTGTCGTATTCGGGCAAGGCCGTCCACCGGGTGTTCGCCTCCGCCGGCCAGGAAGCCTTCTTCGAGGGGCACGTGCACGCTCTGCGGACGCTGGGCGGCGTCCCGCGGGGGCGGGTGCGCTACGACAACCTCAAGGCCGCCGTCGCCCAGGTGCTGGGGCTGAGCCGGGCGAGGGTGGAGACCGACCGGTGGATCGCCTTCCGATCACACTTCGGCATCGAGAGCTTCTACTGCCGCCCGGGCATCGACGGCGCCCACGAGAAAGGCGGTGTCGAGGGTCAGATCGGCTACTTCCGCCGCAACCACTTCACCCCGGTGCCGGAGGTGTCCTCGCTGGCGGAGCTGAACGAGATGGTCGAGCAGTGGGACCTGCACGACGGCCGGCGCCGGATCGGCTCGCGGCCACGGACGATCGACGAGCACTTCGCCGTCGAACAGCCGCTGCTGATGCCGCTGCCGGAGGAACCGTTCGAGACCGGGAGGGTGTTCACACCCAGGGTCGACCGCTACAGCCAGATCGCCGTCCGCACCAACCGCTACTCGGTGCCGGTCCGCCTGATCGGCAAACGCGTCCGGGTCGTGCTGCACGCCTCTCACCTGGTGGTTTACGACCAGAACGTGGAAGTGGCCCGGCATGAACGACTGATCGCCAAGGGCGGCTGCCGCCTGGATCTGGACCACTACCTGGAAGCCCTGATCCGCAAGCCGGGCGCTTTCCCCGGCGCCACCGCTCTCGAACAGGCCCGCTCCGCAGGCAGGTTCACCCCGGTCCACGACGCCTGGTGGACCCAGGCCCAGAAGATCCACGGCGAGCGGGACGGCACCCGGGCACTGATCGAGGTGCTGCTGCTGGGCCGTCACATCCCGCACGAGTACCTGGTCGCCGGGCTGGCCACCGCCCTGCGGGCCGGGGCCCTGACCGCGGACGCAGTCGCCCTGGAGGCCCGCAAGGCCGCCCAGGCCGAGGACGAACCCGCTGCCCTTGGCTCGTCGGGCACCGGAGCGGGACATCCGCCGGGGACCGTGACGTTTCTGCACGAGTGGAAGCTGGCCCACCTTCCGCCGGACACCAGGCCGCTGCCCTCGGTGACCCCCTATGACCAGCTGCTCCGCCGCCGTCACGCCGACGGCGGCGCCCACCGAGAGGAAGAAGCCCAGTGACCCTGCCCCGCCAGCGAGGATTGACCGAACAGGCCGCCACCACCGCCATCGACACCGCCTGCCGCTTGCTGCGGCTGCCGTCGATCCGCAAGGAGTTCGGCGACATCGCCGACCGGGCGGTGAAGGACCAGCTGACCTATCGCGGCTTCCTTGCCGAGCTGCTGATGGCCGAGTGCGACGACCGGGCCCGCCGCCGCTCAGAACGGCGGATCAAGGCGGCCGGGTTCCCGCGGGAGAAGTCGCTGCGGACCTTCGACTTCGACGCCAACCCCAACATCGACGCGGCCACCATCAACACGCTCGCCAGCTGCGAGTGGATCAAGAAGGGGCAGCCACTCTGCCTGATCGGAGACTCCGGCACCGGCAAGTCGCACATGCTGATCGCCCTGGGCACCGAGGCCGCCATGAAGGGCTACCGGGTCCGATACACGCTGGCCACGAAACTGGTGAACGAGCTGGTCGAGGCCGCCGACGAGAAGCAGCTCACGAAGACCATCGCCCGCTACGGCCGCGTCGATCTTTTGTGCATCGACGAGTTGGGATACATGGAACTGGACCGGCACGGCGCCGAGCTGCTGTTCCAGGTCCTAACCGAGCGCGAGGAGAAGAACAGCGTCGCCATCGCCTCCAACGAGTCGTTCGGCGGCTGGACGAAGACCTTCACCGACCCGCGACTCTGCGCGGCCATCGTCGACCGCCTCACCTTCAACGGCACCATCATCGAAACCGGCACCGACTCCTACCGCCTCGCCAGCACTCGAGCACGAGCCGAGGAGCCCGCCAAGGCCGGCTGACACCCGAGGCCCCCGTCGTGGCGGACCTCGCCCTCAGGGGCGGCGTCCGCCGACAGGAAATACCCGAACCCCTCAGCTGACTTGTTGAGCGTGCTCAGATGTCTTTGCCTTCCACTGGTCTGCCGTCATGCGCCAGATGACGTCAACTCCCACTTCGCCGGGAGCGACGGGCCCTTCAGGGGCTTGTATGCGTTCAACCTCAGTGAAACCCAAGCGGCTGGCGACGGCTCCGCTGGCAGGGTTTGCGGCATCATGATGGATCTCGATGCGGTCAATGCCTGCCAGTTGGAAGCCCTGGCGGACAAGGGCCGCAGCGGCCATCGTGGCCAGACCCCGTCCGGTCCATTGAGGGTGAAGCCAGTAGCCGATGTCCAGGCCGCCCGCTCCGATGCGGCGCATGAGGCCGCAGCCGCCGATCACCGCAGCATCCGATGTGATCGCATAGCCGAAGGCTTGCCTGGCCTCCCACTCCTCCTGGTTCCGGGCGAGGAAGTCAGAGGTTTGCTGTCTGCCATGGTCGGCCGCCCAGGGCATCCACGGCACCAGATGGTCCAACGACTCGTAGATCGCCCGTTCCAAGGCGTCGAGATCCGTCATGCGCCACCGGCGCAGCTCAACCTGGTCAGAACTGAGGCTTTCGGCAGGCTCTTCCATGCCCCGGATGCTCTCGCAGCCCAGCTGAGATCGACAACGCATTATCAGCTGCTGGTTACCCGACCAGGCACGGCCGAGGCTCCTCACCCAAGAGCGACGTCATTTCTCGTGAACATCTGCGGAGGCTCGAACCCTCCCTTGCCTCCCAAACCGGTGGACAAACGCTGCTACTGAAAGCGAACGAAGCCAGGGGTCGATGATCTGGTGCCCGAACTTGTCCCGGACACGGTCGACGGCCGTCTCGGTCACCAGCCGGGCTTCCCTGGCCTCATCGAGGCTGATCTGCTGAGCGACCTGGCCGGCGTCGATGAGCTCCTCGCCCTTGAGGGCGAGGCCGGTGAGCCGGCCGCGTTGCAGGCCTGCGGCGTCGATCAGCGGGTAGTGGGGGCGGGATGCTCGGCTCCCATCCGCGGACGTTGGCGAAGGCGTCGCCGCAGGCCGCGCAGGAGCCGCTCGCCTCACGGATTCGGGCTGCTTCGGCCGCCGCGGACCGTGTGAAGCCGGATTCGTTCCCGATCGAGTTCTACTGGGGCCAGCTTCCGAGAAGACCTCGTCGGTCAGGTCGGGATCCTCGCAGCAGGAGTGCAACAGGGCTTTGCTGACCTGGTTGAAAGCTCCTCTGGCGACGGCTGCTTTGATGATGAGGTCGGCTTCGGGGGCTGCCTCCGAGCCGGGCTGTCCTTGGTGACGACCTCCTCGCCACCGCACGGATCCTCGCCGGATCCCGTCGCCATTTTCGTCGCAGACGCTCCTCGGGGGCGCCGGCCGCACGTGGCTCAGCGCCCCCTTGGCGCCTATTCGACCTGGCTGAGGATCTTCTCGACCCGCTTGAGTGTAGCGTTGAGGTCGGACAGCTGGTTCGCGGTGGCGTTCTGGGCGGCCGTGGCCTCTTCGGCTATCTCCCGCAGGAGTTCCTCGCGCCCGGCCGCTGCCCGGGCCTGGAAGATCCTGCTGACGCCGAGGACGACGACTGCGAGCAGTGCCATGCCTCCCAGGAGGAGCACGATGTCTCCCCAGCCGCCCCACGCAGTGCTGTTGTCCATCGCCAGTGATCTCACTTCTTCTCGTCCTTGTCCTTGTCGGAAAGAGTGGGGGCGGCCTCCGCGATGACGGCCGGTGTCAGACGGACGTCGAACGGCGCCACTTCGTAGTACTTCATCGCCTTGCCGTCATCGGACAGCTCCAGGGTGCTGGTGACGAGTCCTGCCGCCTCCAGCCGCTGCAGGTGCATCTGCAGGAGTGGGCGGCTCATACCCAGGTCGCGGGCGAGCTGGCTGACGTAGTTCCGCCCCCCGGCAAGAGCCGCGATGACCCGCAGCCGGTGCGGGTTGGCCAGCGCAGACAGCGTCCGCACCACTTCATCACCCGAAAGGCCACCTCGGCTCATGTCGACTCTCTTTGGCGCATGCCAGAAAAATATTGCAGGTGGACTGTGGTCGTCAACACGTTCTCTCGGATGCTGGTCCGACCTGGCTGAAACACCACCGGCGGCCACACACCCGACAGTGACCAGTCGGACGGATCCGCCCATCGGCCTGTCCCACTCGGAAGCCGGATTCCGGCTGTCACCCGACGCCGAACAGCCGACTTCCGAACCGACATACGCTAACCGGGCGAGGAAATCCAAGCCGCGGCCGAGCGGCTCCTGGCTGTCCTGGCCGAGCGCTTCCGCTCTGCTCAGCCGCCCGCCGCACCGCCACGGCAACCGCAGCACAGACCACACCCCCGCGCCGGGCCGGGACCAGAGCATGCGGTAGCGCAAATGCCGTCCAACCGGAGTGTCCGGGCTGCACGAGGGCTCGCGGCGGGGCGGCTGGCGCAGCGAGGTGTCCGTGCTGAACGGCTTGCGGACGTCGGGTGGTGCGCCGTTCTCACCTGCTCGCGGTACCCCGCGGGAAAAGAAGGTATCGGGTGAAGCCATGCGCCGTGCGGTGGCTTTCGCTTGGCTGGCTGTCATGATGGTGGGTCGTGGCGCCGCCTTGGTCGTCGTGGCGGCCTGGAGCGCCTTGATGGTTCTGGGTGAGCAGCGGTGGGTGGGAGGGGGTCTGTATGGCGAAGCGAGGACGTTCGTCCCTTCGGCAGCGCGTTGCGGGTGAGGCAGCCCGGCGGGCCGCGGCGGCCGTTCGTCTTGCGCAGGTCCCGCCGTCGAGGCGCGCCGAGCCAGCGTCTGGGGGGCCGATGGGCTGGGAGCGGCTCGACGGCGCTGCTCAGGTGTCGGTGTGTGCTGCCGGGTGCCGGGTCTGTGCGGAAGCCAGAGAGCGATTCGCTGCCGTCCGTGCCGAGTCGGTGGAGCAGCGGCGCCGGTTCGATGAGCCCGATCGGTACCCCTACGCCGCGGGCAAGCACACGCTGCACCGGGCCACGTGCCGGGAGATCGAGCAGTCGGTCGGCCAGGTCCAGGGGGATGACTCCATCTGGATGCAGGGCGCGCTGACGACGTTCGCCCACGAAGGCACCCTCAACTCCGGTTGGGCGACGCACAAGCGGATGATGGAGCCCAGTGAGGCGGCGGCCTGGGTCGCCGAGCGCGTCGGCCCGCGTGGCGGCATCCGCTACCGCCTGTGCCGGATGTGCACGCCCGTACTTCCCGTGGCCGGCTGATCCACCGCCGACGGCGGTGGCCTGCTCATACCCTTGCGGCCGGTGGTCGTGGCCGTTACGCGGTTCCGTCTTTACTCCAAGGAAGCCACCGCCGGCGCGCACAAGGCGCTGCTGACCGTCCGCCGGCGCACCGTGGCGGTCCTCGACCGTCAGCGGACGTGGCGGCAGCAAGCGCAGGACGATGCACGCTTCCTGCTCGGAGAGAGCGGCACCTGATCCGGCCCGCGCAGGGGGCGGGCAGTCGGGTCGGACCGCTGCCGCCTGAGGAGCAGGGGCCCGGCTCCGGATCACGCTGCACCCTGGCCCCGGGGCGCTCATGGGGCGTGCATCTCGCGTGCCAACCGCGCATGGAAGGCGCATCCTGCCCGGACACAGGCCTTTGGGCCAGGTCGGTCTTCCGGGCATGCTGCCGTCCACTCCCGATTCCTCTACTCGAAGTAGAGGAGCGCGGTAGAGTCGGGGTATGGCAGCAGACGAGACGAGCATCAAGGTGGGCACGGCCGCGCGGGACCGGCTGGCCCAGCTGGCCGCCGAGCACGGCACCACCATCCGAAGCCTGGTCGAGGAGCTTGCACGGAGCACACCGACGCGGGCGGAGTACGCCGAGCGGGCCGAGCTGGCCCGCGCCGAGCTCGCCTCCGCGCTCGGCAGCGCGCCGAGCCCGGAGGCCGAGGCGAAGGCCCGGGCGCTGCTGGAGCGCCTCGGCGGCAGCGCGCACGGTCCGCGGGCGGCCGCGTAGTGGCGCCGATCGCGGTCGTCCTGGACCACACGGCCGCCGCGGCGCTGTACGACCCGAAGGACCCGTTCAACGAGGCGGTCGCCGCGTTCTACGTCCAGGCCTCCGGCGGCCTCGGTGATCTGTACGCGCCGGTGCTGTCGCTGACGGCCGGCGACGCCGAACAGCCTGGGCTGCTCGGCTACATCAAGGGGCTGCGGTTCATCCGGATCGAGGCGTTCGGCACCGACGCCGCGGTCACCGCCACCGAACTGCTGCGCTTCGGGCACTCCTGGGCCGCCGTCCACGCCATCCACACCGCCCGCCCCTGCGCCGCCCACCCCGCCGGCCGGTACCTGCTCACCCTGACGCCGAAGGCGTACGCGGGCACCGGCGTCCAGGCCGTCCACCCCGGCCAGTAGCCGCCGGCGCGGGGTCGGCACGTCGCTGGGCTTCGCGTCGGCTCTGTCGGTGTCGGTGACCCCGGCCTTCTCTGTTCCTCAGTTGGCAGGACTTGTCTCCAAGCCGTTGTGTGGGACAGGTTGGTGGTCGGTGTCCCACACAACCGTAGGCAGCATGACGGTTCACCCGCGCAGCCAAGCCAGCAGGCGCCTTGGAGCCGGGCGCTGTGCAGTGGACGGCATGGTTCGAGGGGCAGATCTGGCTTTCCTGGCTTGCTGGGCGAGTCGGTATTCGTCCGCCTCACGGATGAGTTCGTGGGAGCGGACCTGGTGCAACCCGAAGTGCATGCCACTCGCTCCTACTGCTGGAGCTCCATGACGTCGGCGACCACGCAGCTGACGTTGTCGGGGCCGCCGGAGCCGTTGGCGAGGGCGATGAGTTCGCGGACCGCGTGCTCGGGTTCACTGGTGTCGGAGAGCACTCGGTGGATTTCTTCGGTCGGCACGACGGTGGACAGACCGTCCGAGCAGAGCAGGTAGCGGTCTTCCTGCTGGGCGTCGTGCAGGCGCATGTCGGGTGTGGAGTCGGCTCCTTGGCCCAGGGCACGTACCAGCAGGGACCGCTGAGGGTGGGAAGCGGCTTCTTCCGGGCTGAGGCGTCCTTCGTCGACCATTGACTGCACCATGGTGTGGTCGTGAGTGATCTGGAACAGCTCCCCGTCTCGCAGGAGGTAGACGCGGGAGTCGCCGATGTGGACCAGGGCCAGCTGCGAGCCGGTCCACAGCATCGCGGTGAGTGTGGTGCCGGCGTTCTCGGAGGAAGGGCCGAGTCCGGAGATGCCGTGCACGGCCTGCTTGGCCTGGTCGATCGCGTCTTCGAGGACGTTCAAGAGATTACCCGCCGGGATGCTGTCGGTTTCCAGGCTCTTGAGCGCGTCGACAGCGGCGGCGCTTGCGGGGGCACCTGCGCTGCCGTAGCCGTCGGCGACGGCGAGCAGGCGAGACCCTGCGTAGGCGGTGTCCTGGTTGCTTTCGCGGACAAGGCCGGTGTCGGAAAGGGCGGCGTAACGGATACCCAGGGGCTTGGCGGTCGGGGACATAGCAGGGTCCTTCCAGGAGAGGTGGTCGATGAGGAAGGCGGCCAAGTCCCGCCGTGCGGCGGTGTCGGCCTCGACCTGGGCCCAGAACGCACGGATCTCTTCGGCCGCCGGACCTGCCGCCAGGGTGCAGACCTGCTGGATGCGGGCGAGAGGCATCCCCAGCCGCCGGAGCCAGGCAACCAGCCGGGCCTGCTCCAGCTGCTCCGGTGCGTAGAGCCGGTAGCCGGTCACCGGGTCGACGCGAGCGGGAGTCAGCAGGCCGAGCTCGTCGTAAAGACGCAGCGCCTTCGGCGACAGCCGGGACGCCTTCGCGAACGTCCCGATGGTCAGCAACTCCATACTCGTTCCTCCTCATGCCAGGCATGTCGCCCGGCCCCACTGATGCTGTGGGCTCCCCCAAGGTGAAGGTCAACCAAGAACTCGGGCTGGGTCCCGTCTGATGGTCTCCCACTCGGTCGCAGGCTGCGTGACCGCGGTGGAGCCGTCCGGCCTCACAAGCAGTCGCAGCCCGGGACGTAGAGCAGCAGGAACAGAGCCGTCGCGGCGGCCCCGGTGAAACCGGCAGCGGTCACGGCGGCAAGGCCCCGACGGCGGCCCTTCGCAGGCCTACGGAAGGTCTGCCAGGCGCCGTGGGCGAACAAGCAGCTGAGCAGCCCGGCACCTGCGATGGTCAAGCGTGGACTCAAGGGCCAGCTCAGGTAGGCGATCACAACGAGGCAGCCCAGCAGGAGGCAGGCGAGCAGGGTGAGGATCACCTCGGCGACGGCTTCTCCCACCGTGTCGATCAGGAAGCCACCGACGCCTTTCGCTGCCCTGCGAACCCCCACAGCACTCCTCCACTCACGCTTCCGACGGCCCCGGGCGGGGCCTGACAGACAGGACCCCCGTCGAGCCGAAACAGCTGCCGAGGTGCCGCCCAGAGGCCTGTGCCGCCTGCGGGGTGGCCTGTTCCCACGGGGCGCAGATCGGCCCGGTGACCCCCAGCGGGCCGTGAGCGGCCAGTGCGGACATTGTCATCCCCATGTCCACTTGTACGGGAAAAGTACGCACTTCGTACGGGATCCGTACGCTTAGGGAGCGCTGTATCCGTGTGTCACGGCAGTTGCCGTACTCGGTGACGACCGGCGTCATTGTCCGCGTCGACCAGGAGGCCGTCCGCTGCGAGGCCCGCCGTGTCGTCTGTGCGCAGGGCCTTCCAGGACAGGTTCACCGCGAGGACGGTGCTGCCGTCGTGGTGAAGCGGGGTTTGCCGAGACGATCTCGAGTCCGGCCAGCGGGCCCACGGCCAGACGGTTGCGGGTCAGCGGGCGCGGGCGGCCGCGCACAGGTCGGGAGCCTTCTCCCGAGGGGCGGCGCGGTGCGGGACAGGGGCCGTTCCGAGCGGGCAACGGCGACGAACCAGGCGGAAGTTTCGGCCTGGTCGGCGAGGGAGTTGTCCAGGGCATGAGTGAGGAGGCGGTCGGTGTCGTCCTGGGCCTGCTGGGTGCGGGCGAAGCGTTCGCGGTAGGCGCGCTCGATCTGGTGCTCGGCCATCCAGGCGGCGTGGTCGCGGTCGCGGTAGATGCGCGGTTGCTGGACCGATGGGCTGCTCGCAGGGCAGCAGTGGCCATATTGAGGTGCGTTGGTGCCTGCGACTTGTGCAGACTCCACGCATGGATGCTGATACCGCCGTCTCGCTCTACGGGAGGGCTTTGAGACATGTCGCGGCTGCGTCGAGGGGGAAGCCTCTCCCTGGGGACCTGAGGGTGACGATGCACTTTCACCCTGACCGAGTTGCGGGGAACCGTCCTATCCTGATTCAAATGGCTGACGAAGGTGTCTACAGGTCACAGTTCGTCACAGGTACGAGTAACGGCGGGCTGACCGCTCATCCGGGCGGAGACCGATGGCGCTGGGAGAGTCGTATCTTCGCCGGCGCGTATGACGAGGTCGCACCTGACCAGCGCCCTGTCTACTGAGCGTTGAACTACCGCCGCGATCCGATCGGCGGTGCCCCGCGATTCGGCTCCTCGTACTTCAGGCTCACGCCTGAGGCTCTCACGCGCGCCACGTTCTGTTACCCGGACAGTTCCGCTGAGCCGTCTTCCTTCGGCGTCGCCGATCGATGCTCACTTCTCGAGCTCGCCGAGGCAACGGACATGGATCCCCTGGACGGCCATATCGAGGCACAGATCCACGGGCCGGTCAGGTTTGACTGTGATGTAGAAGCGCTGGTACTGGACCCCAGCTATCGCGGTACAACGGTCGAACATACGGCAGGACGTCTGCCGTGCCCAGTCGAATGGCATCCCGGTTTCCGGCTCAGCGTGGCTGAACTGCGTCACCATCCGCACTATCGCGGCCAGGCGTATGTGGATCTGGGAGCCGAGATCGCTCACGGTGGCTGGCTCACTCCCAGGGACATCGGAGACGCTGCCCGCACAGGTCGATACGCTCTCCAGGACCTCAAGAAGGTCTGGCACTGCCTGGCCCGGTTCGGGAAGCTCAGCGGCTGTTGATATGCCGTGCCACGTTCGACACGGCGGTGTCAGGGCCCGAGACCAGGCAGCATTGTCGGGTGGCGAGGCAGTCGGACCGTCTGTGCCGCGTTGGTGGTCAGCGGCGAGTGACGGTGTAGCCGGCGTCGTTGACGGCGCGGGTCCACACGTTGCGGTCGAACCACTTGGTGATGTCTGGCTGCATCTCGGTGATGGTGCGCATCCGGGCCTGCCAGTCGTGCCCGCCGGGGCCGCGGCTGCCGTCGCAGCCCGTGCAGCCGTCCTCGCCGTGGATATGGCCGGCCATCCAGGCGTTGACCGCCACGTTGACGATGACCGAGAACAGGTCGCCGCCCGTCTGGGCCAGGGAATCGGGGACACCGGCGAGGACCAGGGCGAGTTCGGGATTGTCGATCGGCGGCATCGGGGCCTGGCCCGCGTCCGTGGCGCTGCTGCCCTCGGCGAAGGCCTGCGCGCTGCCGGCGAGATGGTCGGCGAGGGCGGCGGCGTCGAAGTACCGCCAGGCGGAGCGGACCTGGATCCCCAGGCGCTGCGCGACGGCGGTGACGTTCTTCTCGATCGTGTCCTCGACCGTCGCCGGTGCGAGCGTCACTCCCCGGTGAGCCAGCTCCGTGAGCGTGAGGGCCGTAGCTTTTTTGAACGCCTTCGTGTTCCGCACAGCCGCATCGTAGGCGCGCCGTTGTGGCCGGCTCGGCGTCGCTGTTGTATTCCCGAGGAGGTCTCTGACCGCTTCGCGCCGTCAGCTCCCCCTGGGGTTAGTCGGAGATGCGGCCGTAGCGGACTGGCGGCGGTCGGGTAGAACGGCTGGCATGGCGGTCTTCTACTGCATGAAGTGCGGTGCCCAGCTCACCTCCGACCTTCAGCAGCTCCCAGAGGTCCCGGATGCTGTCGTGCACGACAGGGGCCGTGACCGCACGACCGGGCTCGCGCCGTCGACCGTGCCACGGGGGCACTACGCAGTCGACCCCGAACCGTGGGCAGCCCCCTTCGTGGAACCAGGACCCCGAGAACAGGGAACGTCCGCAACCCGCGCCCTTCTCATGCCGCCCGGGCTGGACGGTCTGGTGTCCGCAGGTCCCAGGAACTCCGTGATCGTCCACCCGGACGACGTACCCGACCTGCGTCTGGACGCCGCCCTGGGCATCCACCAGGGGTGCTGCGGCCCTCTGGGGACCGGAGGGCGCAACATGGCCTGCGCCTGCGGGACCCTCATAGCCACCCTGGCCGCGGACTGCCTGGGCCCCCACGAACTGCACCTCGATCCGGCCCGTACCCACGCATACACAGCCAACCCGCCGACGTGATCCGGATGAGCACTTGGAGGCCACCGCGACGCCCCCGCAGCCCAGGGACGGACACCTCTCGGCCCGGACGCCTGCACGACGGTCACAGGGCGCCGGGAGGGGTTTTGGGCTCAAAGACGTTCCGTGGGGCGCTCGGCTGGGAGGTGGGTGTCTGGCGCAGGACCTGGGCCAGGTCGCGGTGGATCCGGTCGGCTTCACCACGGACCTGGACGGGGACGTCGCCGCGCTCGGCGACCAGACGGTCGTAGACGGGGGTCTGCTGGAACACGAGGGGACGGTTTTCCTTCAGCGGACGGTTCACCGGACCGGCGAAGCATACGGGCCCGCGGAACTTCTCCCTGTCCGGGCTGGCGTCGGAGATGCAGGTGCAAGGCATCGTCACCGCGGCCGAGGTGACCGCGCTCGTGGGGGCTTTCGCCGACACAGTCCTCTCCGCACCCGAACCCTAGCCCTCCCCCGGCACGCCCACGGGCACGGGTGACCGGCTCGGCGCGGGCTCGTTGAACACGGCATCGCGTGCATGTACATCCGACCCCCCGCGGATACGCGACCGGGTCCCGGACCGCCTGACGGTCCGGGACCCGGGGCCTGCTCGATACACGTAGCTGCGGAGTGAGGACAACAGCCCAGCCAGCGCGTCGGCCTTCCGACACGGGCGAGCGCGGGCACCACGCTGGCTCAGTGCGCGATGGGCGGCGACATGCACCCCGTCTCCAGGTACGGCCCGTTGGCCTGCACCCCGTAGTTGGACTTCTGAACGAACGCCGTGACGCAGGCGTCGCGATGGACCCGCAGCCCGATCATGGCAC
Source organism: Streptomyces sp. NPDC029152 (assembly GCF_055564355.1). NCBI lineage: Bacteria > Bacillati > Actinomycetota > Actinomycetes > Kitasatosporales > Streptomycetaceae > Streptomyces > Streptomyces sp. NPDC029152. The sequence continues at coordinate 15,387 of NZ_JBVHWR010000034.1, forward strand.
CCTCCGGAATGACGTACTCACCGTCCCGGTAGCGCGCGTACATCTCCTGGACGGTCAGGCCCCCGATCTCCTCGGACTCCTTGTAGCCGAGCCCGAGCAGGGCCGCCCGCACCGACTCGGGATCCCACTTCCCCTGCTCCCACAGTTTTCTGAGCACCGGCTCGATGCGTTCGGCTTCCCGCTGGGCGTCCTTCTCGTGTGCGGCCGACATCTCGCGGGGCTGACGGTGGGCGTTGTTCTCGTTGTAGTGCGGTGCGCCCTCACCGGCGCCGGGTTCCACATAAGGGGTCGCGCCCGCAGAGCCGGGAGTGGCGGTGCTCGCCGCGTCGGCTGCCCGCAGTTCGCCGCAGCCGGTCAGAGCCAGGCAGCCGGCCAGTGCAAGACCGGACACGGCACGAAGCCTGCGCTGGACGGAAGTTGAGTTCGGCATGCGGCGATTGTGTAGGACGGGCGGGCGTACTGGATGAGTACGCGTACTCAGAGTTCTACGCAACTGTTGCAATGGTCGTACTGGCACAGATTCCCAGCGGTGGCCCGCGCGGCGCGGGGGCGGGGATGCCGTGGCCCGACTGTGGGGCAGCACCACGGCACCCCCGCCCGGGGCAGCACCCACGGGTGCACGAACTGGATACCCCCCTGGCGCTGCCACGTCACGCCCCCGAACGGGTACCGCAGCGACGGAAACGTCCCCCAAACCGTACGGCGTACCGCGGCAGCCGGCCTACGGGCGCAGGCCCGGCGAGGGAGGCGGCGGGGGCGTCTGGCCTTGCTGGGCGTGGTGTGCGGCGCCGGCGGCGCCTGGGCGGCCGGCGCGGGCTGCCGTCGGACCGGAAGGCAAGGGTGTGGCGAGGGCTGTGGCGGCCTGCTCCGTACGCCGGCGGGCGGCCGCTTCGATCTCGGCCACCTTCTGCTGCACGTCGGGCGCCTCGCACAGGGCGCGGAACTCCTCGAAGGACAGGGTCGGTTCGTCCTCGTCTGTCCCGTCGACCGGTCGGGCCGGTGTGATGAGCTCGAGGGCCCGCTGCTTGCGCCGGGCCCACACTGCCTCGGCCGCGGCGCGTTCTTCGGGGGTGGGCTGGGTCATCGGGTAGATCACGGTGTCCGGGCCGGGGCCGCTTTCCGTACCGGGGCCGGGGTGGGAGTCCATGCCGGGGGGTGCCTTCCGTTCGGGGCCGGGCTGGTGTGCGGCGGCCGCCTCCGGGCCGCTGCTGGAGGCGGCCGGGCGGCCGGGGGCTGCACTTCCTGCGCCGGGATACGTGGTGGGCGTCAGGCCGGACTCCTCGGCGCTCACCGCATCCTGCCCGGGCGCCGGAGGGTTCTGCCGCACCAGCCGCTGCTCGCGCTCTGGACCCGCGGCCGCGGGCGCGGTCTGGCTGTGCCGGGCGAGGATGTTCGGGTCGCTGGGCCGGAAGACGAAGCGAGGGGGGCGGCAAGAGCGTTCGGGAGGGGTTCGCCGAGGCCGTCCCTGCCGGCCGTGATGAGCGTGTCGGCGTTGCGGGCCAGTGTCAGCAGTGCGTCGCGGGTGCTGGGGGCATGCAGCAGCTCGGTGTGGACGACCCACACTCCCTTGGGGCTTTGGGGCTGCTGGGCCGCCTCTTCTGCGGAGAGCACCGTGCAGAGCAGATCGGGGTGCAGGCCGGCGGCGAGGGAGCGGATGGGGGCCTGCAGGTGGCGGAAGTCGACGACCGTCAGCGGCGTTCCGTTCGCGGCTGCCAGCCGCGCGCCCGCCGCGACGGTCATCTCCCTGCCGGGCGCGCCGATGCTGTAGGAGAGGTGTCCTCCGCCGGAGGCCACCAGCGAGTCGATGAGCTGTGCCGCCTGGGGGTGTACGAGCACCTCGTTCATGTGAGCCTCTTTCCGCGCTGGAATCCGGCCGGGAAGTGATCTTGTGGGCACGGCTGTGCTGTCCCGGATCCGGTCACTGCCGGCCCGCCTGCGGCTGCCCGCTTCGCCGGGGCGTGCCGCGCCAGGGGCAGCGGCAGGGATCGGCCGCGCACGGCGCACCCAGGGCCCGGCAGCGCGAGCAGTCGCAGAAGGCCGCCTCTCCCGGGGCCCGCCGGTGCCCGGCCTGAAGGGGTTGGGCGGAGGGCCAGGCGCCGATGGTGTGCCGGGCGGGTGCCGCATGGCGCTGCCACAAGGCTGCCGTCTGGACGGGGGTGCGGTCGGGGCGGATCCGCAGGCGCAGGAAGGCCGGCAGGTCGCCTTCCTCGCGCATGGCCGTGATGTCCTCGGGCCCGAACCCCTCCCGCACCGCGCCCCTCCCTTTTTCGCCCCGCCGCCGGGCACGAACGGGCCCGGCGGTAGCCAAGTTTCAGGCGGCAGGCACCGCCATGGGGCTGCTCGAGCCGTGTGTCCCGCCCGGCGGGAGGCAAGCGGTGCGATACCGGGCCGGGCGTCCCGGCAGACGGCCCGGGCCGCGGCGGCGGGAGCAGGGGCGGCGAAAGGGACAGGACGGCGAGGGAATCGGTGAGTACACCCCCTCGTGGGGGTGCAGCGGCCGTAGCGGCACACCTGTCCGCGTGCCGTGCTCGGGGCGCGGGGGCGCATCCTGGCGCAAGGGGGGCGGCAGGCCCGTGAACCGGAAAGCCGCCGGCCAAGCGGCCCGGCACCGCCTGCTGTCAGTGCCACCGGCGATGATGCCGGTATGACGAGCACGATGGAGAGCTACGGATTTCGGTGGACCGGCCCGGACGGCACGCCGCGGGTGTCGGCCGTGGCGTACGACAAGGTGTCCGCGGACCGGCGCGAGGCGGAACTCGAGCAGACCGGCGCGACCGGGATCGAACGGATACCGGTGCAGCCCGGCCGGCTGCCGCAGCCCAAGGCGTGACAGACGGCGTGAGGCCGACGGGGGCCGGACTCAGGACCGGTGCACATTGACCTCACGTACATGACGGCGCCCCCCCCGGGCAGGGGCGGGCAGGCCTGCCGCCGTACCGGCGTCCAACGACATGCTCAAGGCCCTCTTCGGGGTGGAGCGCGCCGCGAACCGTCACGCTCCACCGGGTGCTGATCAGCGTCAAGGGGGCTGCGTGTGCTGATCGTCGGCTGTGTCGGTGGCCCGCCCGGGGCAGTGAGTGCCGCTACGCTGTGCCCGATGGGCCCTCGCGGCCCGGCAAGGCCCGCAATCACCCCCCGTTGCGCGGGCCGTTGCCTTCCTCTGGGGCCGGGCCGGCACAGCCCCCCGTCGCCCGCCCGGCCCCAGCCCCTTCACCAGGCAGACACGGCAGCCGGCCTGCAGCGATCAGGCCACGGGAGACGGCCCGGAGGCTCATACCCCGTGTTGTTCTCGTCGGTGATGGTGTCCGGGGCGGCGGCACCAGCGGCGGTACGGGCGGGCGGGTGCTGGGCGTGCTGCCCGCCCTCTTCGCCCGGTCCTCTGCAGATGTGGTGCCGGTGCGCTCGAGGATGCCTGGGGTCAGGGAAGAGCGGTGCGGCCTTTGAACCGGACCCGGGTGAGATAGGCGGTGCACAGCTCTTCACCGACCGGGCAGCGCACGGTTCCGCATTCGGTGCAAGTCTTCAGGTGCTCGACGTAGGCGGCGTAGTCGGCCTCGTGCAAGCGGTGCTCGGTGTCGTTCTGCACAGGTATGTCGCTCTCCGTGTCTGCGCCTTGCCTGACGGTTACGCACAGGCAACGTTACGTCGAACCCTGCGCGTTCCGGGAGCCGGATTCCTGCCAGCGACGGCGCTTCTTATGGCCTGACGCCGGACCCCCGGGGGACGGGGGCGACGGGCGGACGGCGTCAGCGGCGTCATGGGGCGGTGCCTTCCCTGGCGGCCCAGGGTGTCAGGCGGCGGCGAAGTCGTGGGCGGGGCCGTCGCGCCACTCCACCAGGCGCGGGTCGTCCAGGACGGCGGCGGGGCCGGCGATACCGGCGGCTTCGAGGAAGACGACCAGGTCGTGGTCGCTGTAGGCGGTGCCGAGGACCACGTCCGTACCGTGGCGGCGCACCGTGACCCTCCGGCCGCCCGACAGAGAACGGCCGTGCACGACGACCGGCGCACCGCTCACCCTTCCAGCCTGCCCCCGCGCACGGCCGTGCGGCGAGCCGGGGCAGCAGGTCCGGCCGGGAGAGGAGGGAAGGCCGCCCGGCCGGGCCCGGCACCTGGGCCTGCAGCAGGTACGCGTCCGGGTGCGGCCCGACGGCTCGATGGATCCCGAGGACCTGCTGCAGGCCCAGGTGTGGCGCGGGGCGGGGCGCTGGTGGTGGCCACCTGCGGCACTCCCCTACGTGGTGCCGTCGACGACGTGGCCGAGCTGCGGCCCGGCCGCCGCGGCGGCCGGGCCCGTCACGCATGGCGCCGTCGACGAGTTCGCCGCCGGCCTGGCAGCCGCCCGCCGCAAAGCGGCCGCATAACCCCGGACCCTGCTCCGCTCACGCTTCGGTCTGCCCGCCGAAGCCGGTGGCCTGATGGAGCGCCCTTTCGGCAGGGAGATGGACGCGCTCAGCATCTGGTCACCGGTGGATTCCCGGTGTGCCGGGGCCGGTGGCCAGTGCCTGGCTGTGGGCCTCGTCGTGGGCGGTGGACGCCACGGAAGCGGCAGGGGCGGTTGGGCGTGCCATGGCCTGTTGCAGGCGGGCCCGGATGTCGTTCTCGTCGAGCGGGGCCGTGGCTGTGGTGAGGCGGTCCAGTGCGGTGCGGGCGGTTACCAGCAGGTCCGCTTCGGTGCCGGGGGCGTCCTGTCGGGGGGTGGGTGCGGGGAGTTGGCGCTGGTAGGTGATCTGTCCGTCGAGGGCCTGGGCTGCGCGGTCGAGGGTGCCGAAGGCCTCGATGAGGCGGCGTTCGGTCTGCGCGGCCGCGACCGGGACGAGGGCTTCGGGCAGGGTGGCCGGCGGTTCGGTGGGGAAGGCGAGGCGGCCGAGTGCGTCGTGCAGGGCGTGCACCTGTCCGAGACGGGCGGACAGGTAGGCGATGCGGGCGTGCAACAGGCGCGGATCGGCGAGGTAGTCGGCGTCGTCGTCGAGGGTGGCGGCGCGCTGTTCGGCCAAAGTCTCGACGGCCCGCTGGGCGGTGGTGGAGGCGCGGCGCCAGGCAGTTGCCGGGCCGGAGACGGTCAGGGCCCGGGCGGGCGCGGGGAAGGCGTCCCGGATGCGTCGGGCTTCCTGCGGTCGGCCGGAGTAGGAGGCGGCGGTGTAGGCGCGGACGGTGGCGTGGGCCTGCGCGAGGTGGGCAGCGCGCTGCTCGTCGAGTGCCGGGGCGGGGGTGTCGGGGGTGTGGGGGCTGGTCGCCTGATGGAGGTGGTCGGTGATGTCGGGTTCGAGGACGGCGCGCAGCCGCTGGGCGAAGGCGTCGCGCAAGGCGATCTGGTCCAGGAGCCAGTCCGCCGTCCCGGTGAAGGCCGGGACGTCAACGGCCAGGGCCTGGAGAGCGTGCCAGTCGTCGACCAGCTCGCCGTGGGACCGGTAGGGGTTTTCCAGGCGGTCGAGGAGAGCGGTGACGTTCTGGCCAGTGGCGACGATCAGCTCCGCGGTGCTCGCGTCCTGCCCGGCGGCGCTGAGCGCGAGGGAGACGACGGAGGGCGGCGGGTAGTCACTCAGAGCGCGCATGTGGCAGGCCCAGGCGGCCGTCGCGGCGCTCCACCCCGCGTCCACGCCCTGCGGTGCCGTGCTGCTGCGCCGGTGGAGCCAGCCGGCCAGCTGCCGGGTGAGCCACGGGTCGTCCGCCTGGTGCAGGAGGCGGACGACGGCGAGCTCGCCCGGAGTGTGCTCATGCAGGCCGTCGGGGCTGGTGGTGACGATGGCAAGGGGGCGGGCGCCGGTGTCCAGGTCCAGCCAGCGGCGCAGCGCTTCCTCACGGCCGTAGACGGCCTCCTGCACGGTGAGGCGGGCGGGGTCGAACCCGGGGCGGGCGATGCCCGTCTCCCCCAGCCGCGGCGGCTCCGGCTCCACGCCGCCGGACCAGCCGGCCGCCTGATCGGGCGCGTCCGCCCACACCAGGGCGTAGGCGTCCGCTCCCTGTCCGGACAGCCACGCACCGAACTCACCAGGCGGGGGCGCACTCTGCTCACTCATCCACGGGGGCCTTCTCCTCGAACCGTCTGGGTCACGCCGCACGGACCTGTGGACGGCGGCAATCTGCAGCCTGCCCGCACCCGGGGCGGGGGCCGCCGCGGCGAGCAGCGATGTCCCGCCCGGCGGGACGGTGGGGGGTGCCGTTCAGCTGCAGCGTCCCGTAAGGCGGGACGAGGCGCATCCACAGCCGCTGCTGCCCTGCCTCCGGTTCGTCCGATACACGGCGTGAGGCGCTTCACGCGGCCTCTTGGCAGGGGTTGTCATACTTTCCGGATGGAGATACCGGCCGTGGAGGCTGCGCGGCGTTGGCTGGCCGATCAGGGCGTCAGGCAGGTGCGCGAGGGGTGGGTGAGCGGCGAGGAGCCGAACGTGTTGCTCACAGCCAACGAGGTGGCGCACTCCTGGACCGGCGAGGTGTTCACCGAAGACCTGGATGCGGCCGCGCAGCTGCGGTTGGCGTTCGGGCTGCTGGACCTCCTCGACGACTACTGGGTCACCTGCGAGATCCGGTTCGCGCACGCGAGCGCGGCAGGCCCGCTCCTGGCCGGCGTGCTGTGGGACGGCTACCGCCGGCGGCTGGAGGCGGACAGGGACGTCGAGGCGGTCATCTGCTCACTGTGGGTGGACTGGTTCCAGGACCGCACCACGTCCGCGACGGCCTTCGCCGAGGTCCTCGGCAACGACATCGACCGCGTGGTCGCCGAGCGATCAAAAGCCCTGCTCCGCCGGGCCCGCCGGGTTCTGGAGTGCTCGGGCCCGGTGCCGTGGCCGGTGAAGGAGCGCACGTACCGCACCGCCGGACGACTGCCCGCCCTGCACACGGCTCTTTTCCGTGCTCTGCGGGCGAGCTTCCACGACGTCTACGGTGACCTGGAACCGGCATCCGCACTCACTCTCCTTGAGCGCCTGGATCTCCCCGCTGACACCCCACACCGGGCCGAACTGCGCCACGTCCTCGCTGCGGGGCACCACAACCACTACCGCAGCCCTCACGCCTGGGACGAGGCGATCCGCGCCTGCTCGTGAACCGGCAAGAGCTATGGCGACCGGCAGAAGAACCGCGCCCTGTCATCGGTGCCGTACCGCACCGGGCAGGCGCAGGAGAACGGTTGGAACACCCCGGCCGTCTCCTTCAGCGCCGGCAGTCGAGGCGAGGCAGCTACTCAGTCGCTCGCGCGGGTCTCGCCTCTCAGCGTCCCTGCCCGGACCTACGGGGCCGGGAGCGCTGGGTGCTGCGCCGGGAGCGCCGCACGGGCGCGGGTTCGCCGGCGCCGGGGGCGGTGGGTGAGGAGAAGCCGCCCGCGACGACCGGCCGTACGGGAGCAGGTGCCTGCGCGGTGGGGCGGTCGGGGGCGCGGCGGGGGCGTTCGGCGCGGGCCAGGACGGTGGCGTTGGGGATGAGCGGGGCGCAGGTCTCGCAGACCTCCTCGACGCTCCAGACGCGGCGCATGACGGGGTCGTGGCGCAGGATGAGCAGGACGGCGCCGGCGCAGTGGGTCTTGGTGTCGGGGTGGGCGCCGCAGTGCTGGGTGCCGCAGTGGCAGAAGGCGTGGGGGCGGACGGTGGCCGCCTTGGCGTGGGCGGCGGCGTGCCGGGCGGCGAACGCCCGCAGGCCGGCGAGGTCCTCGGAGCGGGCCGGCATCCGGCACGCTTCGGTGCTGCAGGTGACCGAGGCGGCAGTTCGGCCGTGGCCGACGATGCGGACGGTCCAGGACCGCCCGGGGACGCGCTCGGTGGAAGGTTCGGTGTGCACGGTCGTCACGGCCGCATGCTCCAGGAGTGATCGGTGATGTGTGGCTCCACTATGTGCTACCCGCTGTGGCGTTGGGCAGCAGATTTCGGCGCGGGGCTTCGTGGATTCCAGGTGGTGCGTCGCCATCCTGCTGCGGTGTCCCGGCAGACGGCCGGTGTCGCAGGCCGGGCTCTGTGCTGTCCACAAACTCGCGGAGGGTCCTGTGGGTGATGTCCGTGGTGTGTGGTGGGATGGCGAACCTTGCCGTGGATCTGCTGGGAGGCCAACGTGACGTCTTACCCGTCCCTGACTCGCGCCTTGGGCGAGGCGCTGGTGGATGTCCTGTGGTTCATCGAGGGCAGCGAGGACGAGCAGATGGACCCCGACGACGCGGTCAAGGTGCTGGAGGGCGTCGCCCACCGGGTCACCTCGCTGTCCGATGCTCAGCGGCAGGAGCTGGTGGAGCTGGTCGGGGAGATGGCGGCCGCCGAGACCGACCCGGCGCGCCGCGCCTTCCTGGAACAGTTCCCGGAAGGGTTCGGACTTGTTGACGGTGCGTCCTGAGCACGGTCACGTGGCGTTGACCAAGCCTGCTTCGTCAGGTCGAACATGCTGGTCGAAGGCGTGCCACGGCAGACGGTAAGACGGATGTCGGCGGGCCGCACGGCGGCCTGGCGGTGACGGTCATTGCCGTGGTCGTTGCCGGCTGTTTCTCGGGGCCTCGCTGGGCCCTGATCATCACGGGATGCTTCGCGGTGTGGTTCGTCCCCCTGCCGGCCCTCACCCGCAACGCCGAGGAAGGCAGGAAGGCACTACGCCGGGCGTACGTCCTCACCTTCGGCTGGGGCGACTACGTCTCCCCCTGACCGACACCGCGGCGCCGGCGGCCTCAGCTGCCGTTGGTGGACAGCCGGGCTGTCCTTCAGCCACTCGCCGCAGCGGCTTGGCGTGGCTACGGACGAAAATCCGGGGCTCAGCGATGCGGCGGACGGCGGCCGGACTGGCTGCGCTCGGACGTGGACTGCCGGCGCAGCGGTGAGGTGGGCGGCAGCAGCGCGGCGCGTTGGGCGGCGGTGCGGGCCCGCATCTGTTCGAGGCGGCGGGTGATGCGGGCGTGGGTGTAGAGGTCGATGGCGTCGGTGAGGTGGTCCCATTCCTCGCCGTCCAGACCCGCGGGGCGCGGGCCAAGGACGTCGGGGCCGGCGCGGTGGTGGCGGCGCCGGTAGCCGCCGATGGCGGTCAGCAGCCGGGTGTAGGTGCGCTGCTCGTCCTCGTCGTCTTCGCCGGGGGCGGTGATCTCCTCCATCCAGGCTTCGGGCAGGGACTCGCCGGCGAGCACGGCCGCCAGTGCACGCCGCGCGAGGCGGGCGTCCAGCGCGCCGTAGGACTGCGGGGTGATGCCGAGGGGGGCGCGCAGGGCCGGGTGGTCGGGCAGCGGGCCGCCGGGCGGGGGCGTGTCGAGGTGGCTGAGGGCCGCTTCGATCATGACGGAGGCGGGGGCGTCGGGCGGCGGCAGGTGCACCGGGCGGCGGCGTCCGGTCAGGGCGCGCACTCGGGCGTCCAGGTCGTCCCAGGCCGCCGCGTCGTCCGGGTCGGCGGGGCGCGGGCCCACTCCGGGCACTGCGGTGATGGCGTGGCGGGTGCGCCATAGTTCCACGAGGGCTGCGGTGGTGGCCCAGGCGTGGCGGCGGCGGGGGGCGCTGGTGGGTGGCGGGGTGCCGAGCGGGCGGGCCCAGGCGGGCAGGGCGGCGGCCAGGGTGTGGCCGCGGTCGGCGAGCGAGCGGGCCAGGATGCGGTGGCGCTCGGCGAGGTGGCCGGCCCAGTGCTTGGGGGTGTCTGGGTGGGTCAGGGCGTGGGAGTCGGCGACCCAGTCGGGGATGGTCCCGCGGTGGTGGGGGCGGTGCGGGGGGTGGTCGGGCAGGCGGTCGCGGAAGCGGAGCTCGGCGTAGATCTTGTCGCAGACGGTGTCGGCGCGGGCCAGCGCGGCGCGCGCGGAGTGTCGGCGATCGGACGTGGAGGTGCGCCGTGTCTGGAGAGTGCGGCGCATCGCGGCCAGTGAGGTGGCGCCGGGGGCAGCGTTGCTGGTGGCCCGCTCGCGCTGGAAGTCCTCGCGTGCGACGTCGCGCCAGTTCAGGGCGCGGCGCAGCTGGGACTCGCGGGTGAGGTCGGCGATCAGGTGCCGGGCAGTGTCGGAGAGCGGGGTTTGGTTCGTCTGGGCGCGGCGGATCTGGGTGCGCACCAGGGCTAGTTGGGCGGCGAGCTCGCGGCGGGTCAGCTCGCCCATGGGGCGCTGGTCCCAGGCGGGATGGGTGTGGCCGGCGCGGGTGGTGACTTCGCTGGGCAGGTGGGTGAAGGCGGCGTCGGCCGCCACAAGTGCCTGGCGGGCGGTGGCCCGGTGGGAGGCGGCGAGCTGGGTGAGGGTGTGCAGTTGGGTCAGGGTGAGGGCGGCCAGCGGCCGGGAGCGGCCGTCCTTCTGGGCTTCGGCGGCGTCCTTGAGGCGTTCGCGCAGCCGCCAGGTCAGCACCGCTGAGGGGTCGTCCGCATCCCCGAAGCCGCGCCGGGGCACGGTGTTGGCGAGCAGGCGGGGCAGGTCGAATCCGGCGCGCTCGGCGTCGTGCAGGGCGCGGATGAGGGCCCCATAGGCGTCGGCGGCCATGAACGTCGCGGCCCGGCCGGGGCCGAGGGTGTGCTCGAGCAGGCCGGTCAGCCGGGCGGTGGTGGCGCGCTCGGCGACGTCGGCGAACTCCGTGGACAGCTGCCCGGGCGCGGCGATCTCGCGTTGCAGGGCAGCGATCGACTCGGTCGCCGACAGCTGGGCGCGGCGCCTGGCGGCGATGGAGAAGAGGACGTCGTCGAGGCGGTCGCCGTCCTCGAGTGCGACGTAGAGGCGGTTGGTGCGCGCGCCGCGGGTCAGCTGGACGTAGACACCTTCGCGGTTGGAACGGACCGAGGCGATCGCGTGCGAGGTGTCCACGGTCATGCCCTGGGAGCGGTGGATGGTGGAGGCGTAGCCGAGCTCGCACTGGGCGGACAGGTAGTCGGCGGGCAGGCGGATGCGGCCGCGGTGCCGGGTGTGGCGGACCACCACGTCCCCGCCGGGCAGGATCTGCTGAACGGTCCAGGTGTCGCCGTTCTTCACGAAGTCCCGCCCGCCGCGCACGGTCATGCGGCGGCGGTTGAGGCGGGTGACGATGACGTCGCCGACGTGCGCGCGCTGCCCGCCGCGCAGCGCGGCGGCCTGGCTGGTGTCGACGGTGCCGGCGGCGATGTGATGGGCCTGGGCGCGCACGTTGAGCGCGGTCACCGTCGCGGTGTCGGCGGCCGTCATCAGCGAGATGAGCCCCTTGCCGAGGTCCTTGGCCCAGGCGGCGAACACCATGTCGCACATCGCCTCGTAGGTTCCGGCGACGATCCGGCCCTTGTTCCGGTACCAGTCGAAGACCGCCCGGGGCTCCTCGCCGTCGCGCAGGATCAGGGAGGCGTCGGCCTCTCCGGGCACGCGGAAGCGGTGCAGTTGGTCGAGTTCGATGGCGCCGCCGGCCCGGGAGATGAGGCGGAGGGCTCCCCCGGCCTCGACGGCGGCGAGCTGGTGCGGGTCGCCGAGCAGGCGCACCACCGCCCCGGCGGCCGCCGCATCGGCGAGGATCCGATCGAGCAGGAGGGTACCGGCCATGCCCGCCTCGTCGACCAGGACGACGTCGCCGGGGCGCAGCTGGAAGTCCTTCTCCACGGTCTTGCCGTCGGCGGCGCGGGCGCGCTGGTGGAGCCAGGAGTGCAGGGTGTGGGCGCGCCGGTCGAGGTCGCTGCCGAGGACTTTCGCCGCCCTCGAGGACGGTGCGAGCGGGATGAGGCGTCCGCCGGCCGCGTCCACGGCCCGGGCCACCAGCTTCATCGCCGTGGTCTTTCCGGCGCCCGCCGGGCCGAGGCCGGCCAGCAGCAGCCGCTCGGAGCACACGAAGGAGGAGGCCAGTGCGCGCTGTCCGGCGTCCATCGGGCCGCGGTGCAGGGCGGCGACGCGGGCGAAGGTGCCCCGCCCCACCGGCGGGATCACGCTGGTGCGGGCGGCGGCCAGCAGCCGGTTCTCGGCGGCGAGCAGGGTGTGGGTGGTGTAGGTCTGCGAGCCGATCGGCCGGTAGATGCTGGTGCCGTCCGCGCGTTGCAGGTCGGGGTGCGGCGGGTTGATCTCGGGCGGGGTGATGTCCAGGCAGTCGCCGTGGGCGAGGACCTTCTCGGTGATCTGCTCGGCCGCCTGCGGCGCGGCGGTGGCCCCGCCCAGGGTCCGCATCAGGTAGCGGCGCGCCTCGGCCAGCACGTGACGGCGGCGGAACGTCGTACGCCGCTCACACACCGCCGCCAGGACGTCCTCGGCCGCCGCGGCAAGGTCGAACGCGGCCGGGGCGGGCCGTTCCCCTGCTGCGGCGCGGGCGGTGGCGAGCAGGTTGTCGACGACCGTGCGGTCGGTGGCCGCGATCGCCCGGCGCCGCCAGTCGGCGAGCAGGTCGTCCAGGGAGCGGGCCTGCCGCTTGGGCGGGCGGGTCTTCACGGTGGCCTGCCACTGCAGCCGGGTGCGGGCCGGCCGTGCGGGCTGGCGGCCGTGGCGGCGCCGGTAGGCGTCGAAGAGGGACTCGGCCATGGTGCGCACCGCGGTCGAGCGCTGCGCGAACGCGGCCCGCAGCCGGCCGTCGATGCCGACGATTTGCATCACCGGCCGCTGGCCGGGGGTGACCTCAACCTCCTCGGTAGCCAGCCCCAGTCTGCCGCAGATCAACTCGAGGGAACGCTGGTTGAACAGTTCGCTGGCGGCGACGACGTCGCGCAGCAGGAGCCGGGAGTCCAGGTTGCGCCAGCGTCCGTCGGGGCCTTTCACGCGCGGGGAGATGACCGCGTGCTCGTGCAGCATCGGATCGCCCGCGCGGGATTCGTAGTGCAGGTAGACGGTGGCCAGCAGCCCGGGTTCGGCCCGCTGCTGGGCCGCGCCGCCCGGCCCGGTGCGCACCGCGAGCGCATGGCGCTCGATCCAGGCCAGGGCCTCGGTGCGGGCCTGGGCCAGGACCTCAAGGACGATGCGGCGCACCTGGGGGCCGCCGAGGGCGAACAGCAGCGAGAGTTCCTCGTTGGAGAAGGTCAGGTCGTAACCGGTCACGGCGCGGCGCTGTGGGCCGCTGCGGGCGGCCAGGTACCGGCCGAGCTCGGCGCCGTCCGCGGGGGTGCGGTGGTACTCGGCCTCGAAGGCGCGCGCCGCACACCGCATCCGCACGTCTCGCGTCTCGGCCTTGGTCGGCGGGCGGCACAGCTGCTCGCTGACGTGCTCCAGGACCTGCTCGATCTCCCGGTCCAGCGGGGAGGATTCGGCGAGTTGCGGCAGGGCCGGCCCGAGCTTGGCGGCCTTCATGGCCTGCTTGCGTGAGGCCCCGGCGGCCAGTTCGCGGGCGGCGATCTCCTCGGCGTCGGGGTGCATGCCGAGCCCGAACAGGGCCCGCATCTGCGTGTCGGTGACGATCCCGGACAGCCCCAGAGCACGGGCTCCCTGCCCGTGCCACACCCCGGGCGGCACCCCGGGCACGCTGGAGGACACCGTCAGCTCGGCGCCCGGGGCGCCGTCGCCGCGGGCGATGCCCAGCCGGTAGTAGCGCTCCCGCCCCGCGGTGAACGCGTTCGCTGTCATCCCCACGACGCCAGAAGATCACCACGTGCCGGGCCGGTGCGGGCGAAGACCGGCCCGGGGGCCCGAGCCTCCCAGGCCCCGAGAAACGACCTTGGAACGCGTCCCGCCGGAAGGGAGAACGGCCCTCGAGCACGGGCAGGCGTCAAAAGTGCCAGAGGTGTACGGGGACCGGCCCGCCACCGGCCGGCGACCACACACCCACGCCCTCACCGACGCCGGCCACCGACCCGGCACCCCTGGCCTTCACACACCACCGGCACCCACCGCCACCCCGGCTTCCGGCACCACCCTCACATGGGCCGCCCCTGCTCGGGGTTCTCTCCCCCGCTGCTCTGGCGTCGTCCCGTGAGTGGGACCGGGCGCGGCGACGGGCGTGCTACGGCCTGGGACGCGGGCGTCTTGGCCGCCCTGGCGGGGGTGGGAGCGGCTGAGACTGACCGGGCGCGGCCTGCCGCTGGGGCGGGGCGCGGGGATGGCCGGGAGGTGGCTGTGGTGGCGTCGAGCCGGACCAAGAGCAAGGGGAATACCAGCGGGATGCTGGCGCGCCGGAAGGCGGCGCTGGAACGTGCCGCGGCGCGGGTGGCCGAGCAGCGGCGGGCGGCGAAGGAGGCGGAGGCGGAGCGGTGGCGCAAGGAGGCGGCCTTCGACGAGCTGGTGGCCGACTTCGAGCTGGCGGTTCAGGACGAGGCGGCGGCGGCCGCCGAGGTGGAGGAGGAGGTCGCGCGGGTGCGGGAGCGCGGCCGGTTGCGGATCGACGCGGCGAGGGTGGCGGCGGCGCGGGTCGTGCTGGCGATGGGTGAGGCCGGGGAGACGGTGTCCGGGTGCGGGCTGCGGCTGGGGGTGGGGGTGGAGCGGGTCAAGGAGCTGCGGCGGCTGGGGCGCGAGCGCCTTGTAGTGGAGGGCGCGGCGCCGGTGAAGGGGAAGCCGGGCGGCCCGGAGAAGGCGGTGGCCGTGGAGAAGGCGGTGGCCGTGGAGAAGAGGGCGGCGGCGCAGCAGGGGGCGGCGGGCGGGCCGGGCGGGGAGCAGCGGCTCGATGCTGGGCGCGGTTGGGGGCAGGCGGGTGCGGTGTCGCGCGGGGCGGGTGCGGCGCCGGTCACCGCTACCCCGGTGGCGGCTCCGCTGGCGCCGCCTGGGTCCGCTCCGGCCCGGTCCGCTCCTCCGGCCGCTGCTCCGGGTGCTCCCTCGGCCGGTGAGCCGGCGGGGCCTTCGGGGACGTCGGACGGTGAGGGCGGGGCACGGCCGGGGTGGCCGGAGTCGTCTCGGTGACGGTGGGGCGGCTGGAGGTACGGAGAGGCCCCGGCTGCCGCGCGGGGCGGCGTGCCGGGGCCGGGGTGGGGATCAGCACTGTGGGTTGGACCAGGGTGCGGCGGGCCGCTGGGGGGCGGTGGCCTGGGGGGCGGGCGTCTGCTGCTGGGCCGGGTAGGCGGCGGGCGTCTGGGCCGGGTAGGCGGCGGGCGTCTGGGCCGGGTAGGCGGCGGGCGTCTGGGCCGGGTAGGCGGCGGGCGCGGCGGCCTGCTGGGGCCAGACGGCCGGTGAGGTGGCCTGGGGGGCTGCGGCCTGGGTTGGGGGGACGTGGCCGGTGAAGCGTCCGGGGTCGGTGTTCTTGAGGTAGACGGTGACGGTGGCCTGGTCGGCGACGATGATGCGTTCGTGGATGCCGGGCGGGGTGAGGATCCACCAGATGGTGTCGTCGCGGCGCTGGGTGCGGCGGATGAGCGGCGGGGGGAGGGTGACCTCCTCGGTGATGTGGGTGTCCGGGTTGGTCTCGGGGACCGTGATGTGGTCGACGGTGCTGAAGAGACCGGCGAACTGGGCGAGTTCGTTGATGGTGGTCTCGTGCTTCACGGTGCTCCCCCCTTTCTGGTTGTGGCCTGGGTCTGCGGGTTCGCTTGGACGGTAGGCGGCCTGGGGGTCGTGCGGGGCGGGTGTGGTGCGTGGGAGCCGGGGGGCGGGATGCGGGTTGGGGTGGCGGGGGCGTGGGGCGGGAAGCATGGGAGCGGCCCCGTGCCGGACGGGTGTCCGGGCACGGGGCCGCGAAGGGCTACGGCTACCTGGTGGTCATGGTGAGGGCCATGCCTTCGTCGTCGTGGGTGATGTGGAGCAGGAAGCGGGTGGCGTGGTCGGGGGCTTCGCGCAGCAGCTCGATGAGCGTGGGGCCGTCGTCGAGCGGCTGGGTCAGGTCGAGGGTTTCGTGGAGGTCGTCGCCGCCGAGGACGGTGGAGGGGTCGGTGCCCGGTCCCCAGCCGTGGGCGTAGACGATGTGGTGCCAGTTGCCGTCGGCGTCGCGGGTGTGGGGGGTGTTGTCGATGCCGTTGCTCATGAGGAAGGTGCCGTCGCCCTTGATCCACCACAGGCGGGGGCGGGCGTCGGTCTCGCCGGGGCCGAGGGCGTGCTTGCGGGCGGCGACGGCGAGTTCGGCGATAAAGCGGACCTTGTCGAGGGGGAAGGCGAGCGTGCAGTCCTGCCGGGCGGGGGGCTGGTGGTCCTCGCCGAGGACATCGCGCAGCAGGGCGTCGAAGTCCCCGGGGGCGGTGGGTTCGGTCATGTCGGGTCCCTGGCATCGGTCGGTGCGGGTGGGGTGCGCGGGGCCGCCGGCGGCCCGGAGGGCCGGGGCGGGCGCGGCGGGCCGGGGCGGGCGCGGCGGGCCGGGGCGGGCGCGGCGGGCCGGGGCGGGCGCGGCGGGTCCGACGGTGGGGTGGTAGGGGGTTAGCGCGGCAAGGCCCGGCCCCCTGGTGCGGGGGCCGGGGGCGGGGTTGGCGGGGTCAGTCGTCTTCGGGTTGGGGGGTTTCGGTGCGGGCGGTGCGGGGGCGGCTCTGGCCCGGCGCGAGGGGGATGGGCGGGGGGTGCTGGCTGGGCGCCGTGGGCTGTGGCGGGGGTGGGGGTGTGCGGGTGGCCCCGCGCCGGGAGGGGTGTCCGGGCGCGGGGCCGTGGGGGTTGTTCGGTTATTCGATGATGTAGGTCAGGTCCATGTACGTGTCGTCGAAGGTGGTCTTCAGCAGGAAGCGGGTGGCGCCGCGGGCGGCGGCTTCGCGGAGCGTGTCGAGCAGGGTGGTGCCGTCCTTGAAGACGGGGGTGGTCAGGTCGATGGATTCGCGGAAGTCGTCTCCGCCGAGGACGGAGCGGGCGTCGGTGCCCGGTCCCCAGCCGTCGGCGTAGACGTTGCGGGGCGGGCGGCCGGTTGTGTCGCGGACGGCGGCGGGGGTGCGGCCGTTGCTCGTGAGGAAGGTGCCGTCGTCCTTGATCCACCACAGGCGGGGTGCGGGGGTGGTCTCGTTGTGGCCGAGCCTGTGCTCGGTGGCGTTGGCCGCGTGTTCGGCGGCGGCGAGGACCTGGTCGAGGGGGAAGACGAGGGTGCACTTCCTCGTGCCGTGGGCGGTGTGGGCCATGAGCGTGTCGTCGGGGCTGGTGCCGGGGTGCTCCCCGGCCGGTTCGGTGGGCTCGTAGGGCAGGCAGTGCGGCAGGCAGTGCTGGTTGGGGTCGGCGTTGCATCCCTCGCAGGCGCGGGCGGTGGCCTGGTCGAGCCGGGCAGGGGTGCTGGGGGCGGGGTCGGTCATGTCGGTCCCTGAGGTGAGTGGGAAAGGGGCGGGTGCGCGGGGCCGGGGCCTGCGGCGGGAGCCGGAGGGCGGGCCTTGCGCTGGGATTGACGGTGAGGGGGCTGGGGGTTAGCGGGGCAAGTTTGTGGCGCGGGGGGCCGGGGGCGTATCGCCGCGGTGGGTGCAGCGGGACGCGGCGGGCGCGGGTGGGCGCTGGGGGGGTGGCGTGTGCTGGGTGTGCGGGCGGTCCCGCACCTGGAGGTGCGGGACCGGCCGGGGGGGGGGCAGCTGTCGTTCTCGGCGAGGATCATGCAGACGGTGGGGATGCCGTGCAGGAGGAACCGCTCGGTGTCGGGGGCGGGGCGGTCGACCTTGTTGGTGTTGTCGACGCGGTGGTCCTGGCGCAGGGCGCGGGTGCTGCTTTCGTCGAGGAGGACGTCGAGGCGGTTCTTGCTGCGGCTTCGGCCCGGCAGGGCCTGGGTGATGCCGGTGAGGTTGGTCAGGCAGACGGGTGTGATGCGGACCAGCCGGATACGGCGGCCGGGGGTGATGCTCGTCGCCGGTGTCTCGGGGGCGGGGGTGAAGGGGATGTCTTCGACGGTGACGGTCGCGGTGCTGTTCGTGGCCATGACGGGGTGCCTTTCGTGACGGTCCGGCCCCGGCTGCTGGTGGGGCCGGTTGGTGGGGTCACGGTGCGCGGAGCAGGGGTTAGCGGGGCAAGGGCCTGCTGGACCGGCATGGCGGGGGCGGGGTGCGGCCGGCGTTGCGGGGGCGTCGGGGCCCGGGGCGGCCTGCTGGGGAGGGTGCGGCGCGGGAAAAGGGGCGTGAAGGCACGCGTGGCGGGGGCGCCCGGGGGGGCTGTGTGCGGGTGCGGCCGGGGTCTCGCCGCGGGGCCGGGCGGCGGGAGGGGTGGGGCCCGGGGGGGCTGGGTGGTCGGGGCGCCGGAGGATCACGCGGTGGGGGGCGTGGGGGGGGCGGTGGGGGCAGCTCGTAACGGCTGGCGGGTATGCGCGGGGCCACAGCCCCTGCCCCCGCGGCGCGGCGCGGGGGCGGGGGCGGGGGCGGGGGTTGTGGTGTGGGCGGGGTTAGGGCCTGTTGTGAAAGTGCTGGTCATAGCCATTCATTGATGGCTGCGACCAGCACTGTCGCTTCGTAGCGGACGGCGAGTTTGTCGTACCGAG
>NZ_JBVHWR010000035.1:0-33337 GCF_055564355.1 Streptomyces sp. NPDC029152
GGCTCAAGCCGGGCCCACTGGCCATTCGTCAGATCCCCACGTCCCACAGGACGTGATCATCAACGAACAAGATCCACTTTCGCAACAGACCCTAGTCGAGGAGGCCGGTGAGGGTGGTGTGGCCGCGCTGGCGGGTGAAGGTGGCGGCGGGGGTGAGGAGTTTGATGGCGTGCTTCCAGACCGGGTCGTGCCGGGTGATCAGTCCGGTGGGCGGGACGTCGACGGCCAGGCGGGGCAGGCTGGTGTAGCCGCGGGCGGTGAAGAAGTGCTTTTTGTTGTGTTCGTGGCTCAGGGTCAGGGCGCGGTATCCGGCGTTGCGGAAGTCGGTTTCGATGCGGTGCAGGAGGCGGCTGGCGATGCCCTGGCCTCGGTGGTCGGGGTGGACGGCGAGGGTGTCGATGTTGCTGGCCCGGCGGGTGAGGGTGTCGCGGGTGCGGGCGGGGAGCTGCGGGTTGAGCATCCACAGGGGCGGGCCGACGTGGACGGCGGCGACCGGGGTGTTGTCGGGGGTGGTGGCGAACAGGAAGTGGTTGAGTCCGTGGGTGAACGGTCCGCCGTTTTGGACGTGCAGGGCGGTGTTGATGGTGTTCTTCAGGGCGGGGAGCTGGTCGGCGGGCAGGTGCAGGTCGACCAGGAGGGTGAGGGCGAAGTAGGTGTCGAGTTCGTCGGCGTGTACGGGGCGGATCGTGATGTCGGGCGTGCGGGTGTGGGTGGTCACGAGGGGGTGCCTTTCGGTCCGGGAGAAGTGAAAGGAAGGGGCCGGATCCCGCATCCCGGCGGGCGGGGGCAGGGGGGTTCGGCGGTGGCAGGACCGTGGCGTGGCGGGGGGTTAGCGACGCAACCGGCTCGTCGACGAAACGGAAGAAGGGGGGCCCGCGCGCGGGCGGGGGTGTGCCTGGCGGGGGCGGTGTGCGGGTGGCGGTGTGCCCCGGGGGGGCGGGGTCTGGTGCTGGCGTACTGTTCGTGATCATGTTCGAGTGGTGGGACGTGAGGCCGGACGTTGAGCGGCTTCGGTGGGCGCTGGATCCGTTGGTGGCTGTAGGGCCTTTGCGTTTCGGGATGAGTCCTGCTGCGGTGTCCGGGGCGGTGCGGGCCTGCACGTCGGAGTCTCAGCGCTCCACGGTGGAGGATGGTGCGGACGGTGCCGTGTCCAAGGTCGTGGCGGGTGATTTTCCGGTGCTCGGCGTGCGTGTGTACTACCGGCGTCAGCAGCTGGCGGGGGTGGTGGTCGACGCCTTGCGCGGGCCGCAAGTGGTGGCGGACGGCAGGCCGTTGGTGGGGCGGGTGCCTTCGGAGGTGGAACGGTGGATGCTCGGCCGGGCCGAGGCACGCGAGCCCCGCTCGGAGCTGGTCTATATGGACGCGGGTGTGCCGGGTTCTGAGTCGTTGGGTGTGGTGGTCGATGTGCAGCGGGCGGGTGATCATCTGTTGACGCGGCCGGTGTTCGTGCCGCGTGAGGCGATGGACGACCTTCCGCACTGGCTGCCCCGTGAGGCGTGGTCCGCGTGCTGAACACCGGCTGACCTGGCTGGAGCCGGAGGTGAGCGGGCCGGGCCGGGGCGGCGGTTTCCGAAAGGGGCGTCTGCTGCGCGTGCTGGACGCTGTGCGGGTGGGCGGCTCGCTGCTGGGCGGCGGCCCGGCCGGTGCCACACCCGGGGGAGGCACCGGCCCCGCACCGTCGGAAGGGACCGGGGACGTCTGTCCCCCCCGGGGGGGGTGCGGGTCGGTCCCGCGCCCCGGGGGTGGGCGCGGGGCCGGTCGGCGGCGATGCGGGGCCGGGCCGGGGGGTGGTGGGTCAGGTGGGCAGGCGGCCGAGGGACGCGGTGAGCGCGAGGCAGGTCAGGGCGCAGAGCGCGGCCAGCGTGGCGGCGGTCTTGATGCGGGTGTTGCGGCGCTGGGCGGGTGGGCGGGTGTGGGACATCATCGGCAGGGCCTTTCCAGGGGGCTGGGGAGTGTGTCGGCCCCGCGCTCGTGGGGGCGGGCGCGGGGCCTGGGGAACTGGGCCAGGGGCGGGTCGGCTGGGTGGGGCCGGGGCCTGCCGGGTGCTGCCCGCCCGGCCCGGGCGGGCCCCGGGCGGGCCTGGGGGTCAGTGGCGGCTGGAGGCGCGGGTGCCGGCCAGGGGCGTCAGGTGGGTAGGCTCGGGGACGGGCGAGAAGCCGGTGCGGTCGACACTGAGGTGGATGATCCAGTGGTCGGGGCCGGTGACCTTGATGACGTCGCCGACGGAAACGGAGCGGATGTCGGCGGGCCACCTCTGGCCGGTGTGGTCCGCACTCTGGCGGTTGCCGACCTCGAAGGCTGCATCGGCTGCGGTCTCGGGGTCGCGGATGCGGTCGCTGGCGCGGAAGACCAGGCGCAGGGGGCTGCCGTCGGGGTGGGTGGCGGCGGCGAGCAGGTGGTGGGGCTGGTAGCCGGCGAAGCTGTGGGGGGCGGTGTTCATGTAGACGGTGGCGGTGTACACGCCCGGCCCGTCCACGGCAGCAGTCGGGGCGGGGGTGGTGATGCGGGCGGTGACGGTGCGGGGGCGCATCGCGGTGGTCGTCACGGTCGGGTCTCCCATCGGCAGGGGGGCTGTTGACGGGAGAGAGGGTGCGGGGGCGCAGAGCAA
Organism: Streptomyces sp. NPDC029152; assembly: GCF_055564355.1. NCBI lineage: Bacteria > Bacillati > Actinomycetota > Actinomycetes > Kitasatosporales > Streptomycetaceae > Streptomyces > Streptomyces sp. NPDC029152. Next base: position 2,609 of record NZ_JBVHWR010000035.1, read on the forward strand.
GCCGGGCAACCCCCAGCCGGGCACACACCAGAGCGGCGGCGCGGCGGCGCGGAGCGGCGGGGCGCGGGGCGGCGCGGCGGGGCAGGGCCGGGGCGCTCCGGGCACTGCGGGGCGGGGCGGTGACGGCGGGTGGCCCCGCGCCCGGGACAGGGTGTCCAGAGCGCGGGGCCGGGGCCGGGCGGTGTGCGTGGCCGTGGTCAGGCGGTGGGACGGCCGTTGTCGAAGCAGGCACCTGGCGGCAGGTCCCAGCCGGGCAGGAGACCAGCCACCACCGGGCCCGGCGCGCCGGGCATCTGCCGCACCTGCACATCGGGGTGCAGGGGCTTGACGGCGGCCATGTACGGCGGGGGCTGGGTCAGCCCCATACCGGCGTGGGGCATGGCGATCGTGACGTGCTGGGCGGTGGTGTAGCCCAGTCGCCGGTAGAAACCGGCGAGTTCGGGTGTGTGCAGGAGGGTGGCCAGTCGGTACCCGGTGTGGCGGGCGCGGTCCTCTGCCTCGGTGAGCAGCACGCGGGCGATGCCCTGCCGGCGGCGGTGGGGTGTGACGGCCAGACCGTAGATGCAGAGGGCGGTGCGGCTGAGCAGAGCGGACAGGTCCGGCTCGCTCTGGACCAGGGGGTGCTCGGAGGTCCAATCCGGGAACATCCGGATGCTGACCAACACGGCCATGGACCAGGACTCGCCCCTGTCCTGCCTGCTGGTCGGCCAGCCGACCCTGCGACGGACCATGAAACTCGCTGTCCTGGCCGCCCTCGAACAACGGACCGCCTTGCGTTACACGATGCCCGGCATGACCTCCACCGAGACCGCCAGCTACATCAAGCACCATCTCGGCCTGGCCGGCCGCAGCGACCAGCTGTTCACCGACGACGCGGTCACGCTGATCCACACCACCTCGCGCGGCTTCCCCCGGGCGGTCAACAACCTCTGCCTGCAATCCCTCGTCGCCACGTTCGCCGCCGGCAAATCCCTCGTCGACGAGAAAGCCGCGCAGTCCGCCGTCACCGAAGTCCTCGACTGAACTTCCACCCCTCGAAAGTCGATGTCGGTGGCGCCGGATAGCTTGCATCCCACGATGCACAGCGCTGGAGGAGACATGCCATCTGCAACAACTGTTCTCGCCACACTCACGGCGGTGATGTCGCCACAAGACGGCACCGATGAGCAGGTGGACTGGGATGCGATGCGACGGGCTTGGGGAGTCGCTTTCCCCTCCGACTACATCGCCTTCATGAGCACATACGGAGCTGGAGGCATCGACGACGCGCTGAGCGTCCTCACGCCCGAAGCGAGCACAGAGCCGCCGGACGGCCCCGGATTCGGAAGCATGGCCGGCGAGACGATCATCATGCGGCAGATATGGGAGTCCGAAGGAGGGCCGGACGGGGTTGTTGCCGGCCCTGCCCACGTCCTTGCATGGGGTGTCAGCTGCGGAGCCGACATCCTCGGCTGGCTCACCGTCGACGACGACCCCAACAAGTGGCCCGTGATCGTCTGGGAACGGCACGGCTGGCCCCACTGGAAGGTCTACGACTGCGGAATGACGGAGTTCCTCCGGCGTCTGTTCAGCAAGGGCTTCGACGAGTGCCCGCTCAGCGACGCCTCCCTTTGGGGAGAGTCCACTCCGCATTTCCTCCACTGGCGCGAGGAACAACGACGCTGGGAGTCCGGCATCGATCCCTACACAGGTGAACCCAACCCATACTGCGGTATGGAGTTCGACTGAGCCCTCCCGACACCTTGCCGACGACCGCGACACCTCGCCGACAATCGCCCCGCTGGGACCACTCCAGCGGGGCGATCCTGGGCGGATTCAACCGGTCGTCGCAACACCTTGATCACGGAGGTGTCGTATGGGAAGACCACCGGGTTGGATGACGACGTTGACGGGGCGTCCGGCGATGCGTTCGCCGGGCCGGCCTCCGGTCCGTCGGGATGTGGAGCGGGCGTTCTGGGTGAAGATTGCTGAGGGGGTGGGCAGCGAGGACGCGGCGGTCTCGTGCGGCGTATCCCCGGTGGTGGGCTCGCGGTGGTTCCGTGAGCGTGGCGGCATGCCGCCGATCCAGCTCAGCCCGCTCTCGGGCCGGTACCTGTCCTTCACCGAACGCGAAGAGATCGCGCTGCTCGACGCCCAGGGCGAAGGCGTGCGCGAGATCGCGCGCCGGCTGGGCAGAGACCCGTCGACCGTCTCACGGGAACTGCGGCGCAACGTGGCCACGCGTGGCGGGCAGCTCAGCTACCGGGCTTCGATCGCGCAGTGGAAGGCGGAGCTGATGGCGCGGCGTCCGAAGACGCCGAAACTGGTCGCCAACGAGCGGCTGCGCGACTACGTGCAGGAACGGCTCGCCGGTGAGGTCTGCCGTCCGGACGGAACACCGGTCGCGGGGCCGCAGGCATCACGGTGGAAGGGACGCAACAAGCCCCGGCGTCAGGACCGCCGGTGGGCGCTGTCGTGGAGTCCCGAGCAGATCGCGAACCGGCTCAGGGCCGACTTCCCCGATGATGAGTCCATGCGCATCTCGCACGAGGCGATCTACCAGGCCCTCTACATCCAGGGGCGCGGGGCGCTCAAACGCGAGCTGGTCGCCTGCCTGCGCACGGGGCGGGCGCTGCGGGTTCCCCGGGCCCGTTCCCGGCGGCGGGCGAGTGGGCACGTCACACCCGAGGTGATGATCACCCAGCGGCCGGCCGAGGCCGAGGACCGCGCGGTTCCGGGGCACTGGGAAGGCGACCTCATCATCGGCACCGGCAAGTCCGCGATCGGCACGCTGGTGGAGCGCACGACCAGGTTCACCATGCTGCTGCACCTGCCCCGGATGGAAGGCTTCGGCGTCGAGCCCCGGACGAAGAACGGACCGGCGCTGGCCGGCCTGGGCGCCGAGGCCGTCAGGGACGCGATCGCCGCCACGATCACCACGCTGCCCGAGCAGTTGCGCCGCTCGCTGACCTGGGACCGCGGCAAGGAGCTAGCCCAGCATGCCCAACTCCGCATCGACACAGGGCTGCAGGTCTACTTCGCTGACCCGCACAGTCCCTGGCAGCGAGGCACGAACGAGAACACCAACGGACTGCTGCGGCAGTACTTCCCCAAGGGCACCGACCTGTCCCGATGGGACCCCGACGACCTTCAGGCTGTCGCTCACGCCCTCAACAGCAGACCCCGCAAGACCCTCGGCTGGAAGACACCCGCGGAAGCCCTCAACGAACACTTACTATCGACTCAAGACCCCGGTGTTGCGACGACCGGTTGAGTCCGGGCTGTCTTCCACCATCGGCACCTTCAGCGCCGGACTCGTCGGCATTTTCAGCGTCGCCCAACAGGTGGATCCCGTGCTGTCCGAGCCGGAGGGGGGTGCGTGCACTGGGTGCGGACTCTCGGCGGGGTTGCGGCACGGTCTTCTCCTGTGCTTGCTGACGTCTGAGAGCGGACAGCGCACGCGGGCGTGTCCGTGGACAACGTCGGCGGCCCCACGCCGTCGGACATCCCGTCGAGCCCGGGGGGCGGCACGGGGTGGTGGGGCGGGGCGCTCGGTGAGCATGAACTGGTCGGTGCTGCCGGGCATGGTCAGGGTGCGCTCGAGCACGGTGACGCCTCTTCCAGGGGTCGCGGGCGGTGACGGCGCGCGCGCCGGGACAGCGGAGCGGCGGTGTCGGCGGGCGGCCCCGCGCCCGGGACAGGGTGTCCAGAGCGCGGGGCCGGGGCCGGGCGGGCCCTGACCCCGGATCTTGGACACCGGAGAGACTTGGATCTTGATGGTCCAGGAGAACGGAGTCCCTGTGGGGATGAAGCACTACCCCGCCGAGTTCAAGGCCGACGCGGTCCCGCTGTACCAGTCGCGTCCGGGAGCGACGATCAAGTCGGTCGCCGCCGACCTCGGAGTGAACACCGAGACGCTGCGGAACTGGATCCGGGCCGCCGACGGGCGCCGCTCCGGTGCCCACTCCGCCCCCGCGACGACACCGCAGCCCGGCGGTGACGTGGTCCAGGCGGAGCTGGCCGCGGCGCGGAAGAGGATCCGAGAGCTGGAGGAGGAGCGGGATATTCTTCGCAAGGCGGCCCGGTATTTCGCCGGGGAGACGCGCTGGTGAACCGCTGCCAGTTCGTTGAAGATCACCAGCGCCGGTTCGGCGTCAAGCGGCTCTGCGACATCCTGGGCATCGCCCGCTCAAGTTTCTACTACTGGCGCCGCACCGCTCCCGCCAGGGCGGCCCGCCAGGCCGCCGACGAACGGCTCGCCGCCCGGATACGCAAAGCCCATCAGGACTCCGACGGCACCTACGGTGCCCCGAGGATCACCGCCGAACTTCGAGACGGGGACGGGCCGGTGGTCAACCACAAGCGCATCGCCCGGATCATGCGGACCATCGGGATCGAGGGAGTCCGCCTGCGGCGCCGGCACCGCACCACCGTCCCGGACCCGGCCGCAGCGAAGGCCCCGGACCTGATCGGCCGGGACTTCACTGCCGAGGCCCCGAACACGAAGTACGTCGGCGACATCACCTACCTGCCCATCGGCGGCGGGAAGTTCTGCTACCTCGCAACCGTCATCGATCTCTGCTCCAGGCGTCTGGCCGGCTGGGCGATCGCCGACCACATGGGCACCGAACTCGTCACCGACGCCCTCGCCGCCGCGATCCGGACCCGCGGCAGTCTCACCGGAGCCGTGATGCACACCGATCACGGGGCCCAGTACACGAGTCGGGCATTCGCCGAAGCCTGCAGGTCAGCGGGGGTGCGGCAGAGCATGAGCGCGGTCGGATCCAGCGCCGACAACGCAGCGGCCGAGTCATTCAACGCGACCCTCAAAAGAGAGACGCTGAAGGGGCGAAAGGGCTGGCCAAACGAGCGCGAGGCCCGACTCGACGCCTTCCGCTGGCTGTCGCGCTACAACACCCGACGCCGGCATTCCCGTCTCGGACAGCGATCCCCGATCGCCTACGAGAACACCTTCCACTCAACATCAACTACCCTGCCACGAGCCGCATAGACATGTGCAAGATCCGGGGTCAAGGCCCCGGCGTGTTGATGCCCGTTTCCTGGAGTTCCCCATGCCTTCGAGTTCCGCCGTGCCGCAACCGCGCCTTCACGTGCTGTGCGTGTCAGCCCTGACGCTGGCCCTCGGTCTTTGGGGGATCACCCGCGAGAACAGCATGTGGCGTGATGAGGCGGCGACGTGGGCGGCGGTCCACCGGACCGTGCCCCAGCTCAAGGACATGCTGGGGCAGATCGACGTCGTTCACGGTCTCTACTACCTGTTCATGCACGGCGTCTTCCAGGTCTTCGGAGACAGTCTCTACACGCTACGCCTGCCTTCCGTCGTAGCCACCACGTGCACCGCTGCGGTGATCGTCCTCCTGGGGTCTCGCCTGGCCGGCCGATATGCGGGACTTGCGGCCGGTCTGTCCTTCGCGCTCATCCCCGCCGTTCAGCAGTACGCTCAAGAGGGACGCCCGTATGCACTGGTCATGCTCTGCGTGGCCCTGGCCACTTGGCTGCTCGTCGTGTCGATTGACGATCCGACCCCAGGCCGTTGGACGGCGTACGGCGCCGTTGCGCTGGCAGCGGCGCTGCTCAACTGGTTCTCGCTGCTGATGCTGACCGCACATGCGGTCACCATCGTCATGGCGAGACCGGCAAGCACCATTGCTCGACGCTGGGCGGTCACCGCGTGCACCGTGCTGCTGTGCGCTTCGCCCCTCATCGTCGCGAGCCAGACGCAATCCCAGCAGATCGCCTGGATACCTCCGGTCAAGCCGAGTACCCTCCTCAGCCTTCTCCTGACCCTGTTCGCAGGGCTGGCGTGCGCAAGGGCTGCTCGATCCGAGACGGCTGACCGCGCTGCTCATGGCCCACAACCGACACTCACCGTCGTCGCCCTGCCGCTCCTCGGCCTTCCGCCGCTCCTTCTCCTGGCGGTGTCATTCGCTCAGCCCGTCTACCAGACTCGCTACGTCCTCTTCAGTTACCTAGGACTCGCGCTGCTCATCGGGGGAGCCTGCCAGGGACTGGCGAAGTGTTTTCGGACATCGCCCCAGCGCATCGGCGCAGCAGTCCTGGTCATCACCTTCGCCGGCCTGCTTCCCGTTCAGATATCGATGCGCAGCGCGAGCAGCCGCATTGATGACGTCCTGTTCACGGCCCACGACGTTGCGGCCGCCCGTGGGTCGGGAGACGCGGTGCTGTACATACCCGCAGCGCGTCGCGACACCGCCCTTGTCTCGCCGACCGCGTTCACCGATACCAGAGACGTTGCCCTGGCCCAAGATCCGTATGCTTCGGGCACCCTGTACGGACGGGAGAAGTCACCGCGGGAGATTGCAGATGTCATGCTGGCCGCGGACCGCATCATCGTTGTCAGCGACGATCAGGTGTCCACCCCCACGACAGACCGCGACCGAGTCAAACGGCAAGTCCTCGCCGACCAGTTCGTTCGATGCACAGAATCAAAAGGTCACGGCCGCAAGGTCACGGTGTACCAACGTCGCTCGTGCGACTCCGCCAGGCACAGGTCTACGACACTCCAGTGATGCCGACAGCAAGCAGACCACTGGCCTTCGACCGTGATCTATTACAAGGCCCGAAACGTAGTCGAACGCTGTTTCGACCTGGCTCAAGCAATTCCGTGCCGTCGTGACCCGCTGCGATAAACTCGCCGTCCGCTACCGGACCGGACTCCACCTCGCGGCACTCATTGAACCGCCCCGGAGTCCCTACCGAACCCGGGACGGTTCACGGCCCTCTCAGCGGCTCAAGTGGCTCGCGTTGCGGAACTGCTCGGGGAGATTGACTTTCCGGCCCTCCTGGCCGCCCTCCCGACAGACGAAGCCGAGGCCGCAACCTTGATCGACAACGGCGCAGACAAGATCGTCGGGGGCCCGAAGAAGTACCTGCTGGGGCACTTCAGCGCCATGCGCGAGTTCTACCGGGGCGCATCCCAACGGCAGCTTCTCGTCGTGCTCTGGTGGGACTGACACAGACCGCCTCATTGTCGGCTTACGTCACCAGCTGGGGAATTACGTGAACTTCCGCCTGAGGAATTACGTGAGCGTCCACACCTGGTGACGCGCCGCGGTTCTTGCCGGGCATCGCTTGCACAAGGGAAAACAGCCATGGCCGCTCCCGTCGCTTCGCACGGGGCGTACGGTGGCAACACGACTGTCAGGAGGTGTGGATGAGCGCGCAATCCGAGGAAGTTCCCGCCCCGCCGGCTCCGGCCGCCGCCGCCCAGCTGCATGCCCAGCTGCGCGACTCTCGTCGTGCCGATACCTGGGTGTCGGCCTTTGAGCGGGACTGGGCCAAGGCCTTGGAGGACTCCCGTCACACCTTCAGCCTTACGCCGCTGCACGACGTCGTCCGCACCTGGCAGCTGCGTCTTGCCGCGGCCCCGGCTGTCGATGCCTACATGGACTCCGGCCGTGATGAGAACGGCTTCGTGGACCTGGACGACGTCCTGGGTGCTCGCCGGTGACCGACCAGTCCTGGACCGTACGCTTGTCGCCGCAGGCTGCGAAGACGCTCACCGCGCTTCCCGAACACGCGAAGGAGACCGTCCGCGATGTCCTCGACATCGCGGTGCGCTCACCATGGGACTGGCCCCAGTGGAACACGGGCGACGCAGAGGGGGAGGATGTCCGCGCCGCTTCCGTCGGTCATCTGTCCGTCGTCTATGTGATCAACCGGCTCACCCGGCACCTGTCCGTTCTGGACGTCGTCTGGATCGGGTAGCCCCCCGGTACAGCCGCCCGGTCCGCGGGTCTTGGGGCAGCCGGGCGTGGTTCTCCCGCTGCGAGTGCTGAACAGGGTTCTCAACCAAACCAAGAAGGCCAAGACCAACCGGCGGGCGGGGAGACCCGTGCTCAAGCCATCCCCGAACCCGTCACCGCCCCAGACACTCACCAGGCCGCCTGAACTGGCTGATCCTCAAAGCGCGGCCGGTGGGCAACTTGCCCGGCAGGCATCGCCAGGCCATGGCCCCTTGCAGGGGGCCGGGTCGATGGGGCCAGCCCCCCGCGTGATGGTGCGGTCGCACCAGTCGCACACCACCGTCGCGCGGGCGCCCGCGCGCTCAAGGACCCCGGCCGCCTCGTCTGCGACTTCGAGCCAGTTGGGTTCCGTGACCGTTACCGGCGCGCTGTCGAGCAGGGCTTTGCTGTTCCAGAGACTGAGACTGGTGATCGTCCGGATCGCACGAACCGCCTCCGCCTTCCGGTCACCTGCCTCTGTCAGCAGCACACGGAAACCTGGCTCTTCCACACACCCTCCCCGGCTACCCCAAGCTATCCCGGTAGTAAGGGCGTGCAGATCATTAACTCGTGGCTTTCCGCTCGGTGGTTCGTTGGTCTGGCATGAGCGGGTTGGAAGGACAACGGGCCGTGCTGGCAGCCAAGTTCGAGGCGATTCTGCCGCATCTCGACGAGCGGCAGCGTCGCCTGCTGATAGGGGCGGAGGCCCAGGCGCTCGGCCACGGCGGGATCAGAGCAGTCGCCCGCGCCGCTGGAGTCCGCGAGGCCACCGTTTCCATCGGAGTGCGGGAACTCGACTCCGGCCAAGCTCCGTTGGGACGCGTCCGCCGGCCCGGTGCCGGTCGCAAACGCGTCGTCGACCAGAACCCAGCCGTTCGGGAGGCACTGCTCACGCTGGTCGAGCCCGACGTCCGCGGGGACCCGATGTCGCCGCTGCGCTGGACCACCAAATCGACCCGCAAGCTCGCCGAACAGTTGACCCGCCAGGGACACCGGATCTGTGCGGACACGGTGGGCGACCTGCTGCGCGAGGAGGGCTTCAGCCTGCAGAGCAACGCCAAGACTTTGGAAGGCAAGCAGCACCCCGACCGGGACGCACAGTTCCACTACCTCAACGAACAGGCCCGCGACCACCAGGACGGCGGGGCTCCGGTGATCAGCGTGGACACGAAGAAGAAGGAACTGGTCGGTCCCTTCAAGAACAACGGCCGTGAATGGGAACCACGGGGCGAACCGGTGCGGGTCGACACCCACGACTTCCCCGACCGTGAGCTGGGCAGAGCGGTGCCCTACGGCATCTACGACGTCGCCGCGAACACCGGCTGGGTCAACGTGGGCACCGACCACGACACCGCCGCGTTCGCCGTCGAATCCATCCGCCGCTGGTGGAACGGAGCCGGACGGGCCACCTACCCGATGGCCGGCCGGCTGTTGATCACCGCCGACGCGGGCGGCTCCAACGGGTATCGCACCCGCACCTGGAAGACCGAACTCGCCCGCTTCGCCGCCGAGGCCGGCCTGGCGATCACCGTTTGTCACCTGCCTCCCGGAACACAATGCCGTTGTTTGACTATTAAACTGTTGTGGTGTGCAGGGTGATGTTCTTGACCGGTACGCGGCGGGCCGGGGCTCGTGGCTGGTCCTTCGGCCGGTAGGAGTAGAGCGAGTTGGGGCGTTTGAGGAACCGGTCCGCTTCCCGCAACCGACGGGCGCCGTTGTCGAGTTTCCGGCGGACCTTCGCGGCCAGCGAGGTCAGGAACTTCCGGATTTTCGTCGGGGTGTCGGTACGTTGGCGGACCACGCTGCGGCGGGCGTGTTTGAGGACTTTGACGAACGAGATGCGGTCCGGGTCGATGCCGTGGCCGTCGGCGAGCCGCATGATGATGCGGTTCAGGCAGTGGTGCACGATCAGGTGTGCCCACACTTCCTGGCGCACCAGTTGCGGGTCGGCCGAGCGCAGGACTTCCTGGCGGCCGCGCTGGAAGGTCTTGATCTGCCGGTAGGCGGATTCCGCTTCCCAGCGCTCGTGATACAAAGCCGCCAATTCCTGTGCGGGGTAGGCATCTTGGTCGAGGAGGTCGGTCAGCAGCCGGACCACCTCGCCGCCGTCGACGCGGTACTCGATCACGCGGACCAGCACACCGCCGGGATGGGCGCCCTTCTGGCCTGCGAGGTTCATCCGGGCCAGGTAGGTGCCGTCGGGCAGGTGCCGCACCGGGCGGCGGGCGACACATGATCGGGCCCGCAGCAGCAGATGGGCGCCGGCACCGGTATACGCCTTCCACAGCTCCACGCCGGGGAAGCCCCGGTCCATGATCACGAGTATTCCGGCGGCCGAGGCGGCCATCGCCGTGGCCGGATCGCGTTCACCGCTGTTGTAGCCGCCCACCCGCGCGTCGATGCAGGCGTGCGTGCCGGTCTCGGTCAGTGTCACGACTCTTACCTGCGGAAAACCTCCCGGCTTGCCGCTGGAGTCCTTCGGTCCGCCGAAGGCCCGCCGGTTGGAACCGTTGTCCGGCGCGTCCAGCAGGAACCCGTCCACCGCCGCCAGGCGCATCCCCCGATAGAAGGAGCCCGCCAGTCCCGCCGGGGCCAGCGGGCCGGCCAGGCGGTGGAAAAGCCGCTCCAGAACCTCCGGCCCCAGTCGTTCCCGGGCCCGGGTGAACGACGCCTTGTGTGGAATGCTCACGCTCAACTCCGGGATGCCGCCCACCACATGCTCGGCAACATCGTCGTAGGAGTCCTGATGGAAGAGCGCCAACCCGAGCGTGAAGTAGACCATGAACCCGGCCGGCAGCGCGCCCGGCCTGCGGTCCCGTCTACGGCACTCCGCCAGGACCTCGCCCACCAGCTCGGGCGTCACCCACTGCGTGACCACTCCCAGCCGCACTCGCTCCGATACTCCAGTCCACGGATGCACACCGAGAACAACGGCCGAACGACCGGCCGGTCACCATAATTCGATGAATCTTCAAACAACGGCATTGTCCCGGAACATCGAAGTGGAACCGGATCGAGCACCGACTGTTCTCCCACATCACCATGAACTGGCGCGGAAGGCCGCTGACCAGCCACGAAGTCATCGTCGAGAGCATCGCGGCGACCACCACCAAAACCGGCCTGACCGTGCACGCCGAACTCGACACCAACTGCTACCCCACCGGCATCCAGGTCAGCGACGATGAGATCGCCGCCCTGCCGATCACCCGGCACCGCTTCCACGGCGACTGGAACTACACCCTCCACCCACAGCACCCGATGGACGCGGCGCCGGTCAACAACACCTCAGACCAGGTGGCGGCAACCAGACCGCCCCGCCTTACGCAGCATGCGCTGCAGGACCCCGAACTGACCGGCATGACCCGCCAACAGCTCAGCGAACTCATCGACGCGCTGACTCCCACGCTGGAGATTCAACGTGAGCACGTGCTCCGCACACGTCGCGGTCACGAGCGCCTGGTAGCCCCCGGTACAGGCGCCAAAGCCAAGCTCACCCCAGCCGAGCGGATCCTGGTCACCGTGCTCCACCTGCGCAAACTCGCCACCATGGACCTCATCGGCCAACTCTTCGGCGTCACCGCCCCGACCATCAGCCGCGCGAAACAGGAAGTGGGCCCGCTCCTGGAAGCAAACGGCCACCACATCGCCACCTCAACCGCCCGTCTCCGCACGCCAGCCGACGTCGCGACCTTCCTCGCTCCCGACTCCACCCAGACCAAGGTCAAAAAGACGAGTTAATGATCTGCACGCCCTAAAGCAACTGCATTGGGCTGTGTCGGCCCCTGGACGCACCGACGCCCCGCCCTCGGCGTGCGAGGAGCGGGGCGTCGATGCTGACGGCCGGCTGTCAGCGGGTCCGGTCGGCCTCGTGCCGGCGGTAGGCGCGCTCGGCGGTCGCCGGGTACTCGTAGAGCCCGACCGGGGAGACCTCGGCGGTGCGGGTGACCACCCCGTACCGGCTCCCGGCGCCGTGGCCGGTGCGGAACGTCCAGGCGACCGGTTCGTCCTCGCCCGGGTGGTGGATCGGCTGGAAGCCGCACGCATCGGCGTGGACCCGGGTCGCGGCCTTGCGGGCGTCGTCCTCGGCGAGGGCGACCCGGACGGTCGGGTCGGCCTTGCGGAGGCAGGCGAGGGCTTCGCCCAACTCGGCGAGGGCGGCGCGCCACTCGGGGTTGGTCGGGTCGGGCTCGGTGCGGACCCGGGCGCCGGCGGCGGTGCTGCGGCGGTGCGCGGCGAGGACGTCGCTGAAGTTGGCCCGCAGGCAGTTCCCGGCGATCCACTCGCTTCCGCCCTCGGCGACGACCCGGGCGGGCTCCCCGGCGACGGCCGGGGCCATGCCCGCGACGATGCGGGTGACGCCGTCGGCGCAGACGATCCGGTCCCCCTTGCGGAAGGGGCCCGCAGCCTCCGTGGCGTCCTCGGCCGGGATGGGCTTCAGCTGCATCATGTGCGCGCCGCGGACGCTGCGAGCGGCCTCGGCCCGGATGGTGTTCAGCACGCCGTCGGTGACCCGGCCGACGGGGGTGACCCATCCGTGTGCGCGCTGGTCGCCCGAGCCGGTCACGAAGGTCCAGCCGATCGGGTCGGCCGAGTGGTCGCCGCTGTACAGCACCGGGTGGAAGTGCCGGGCGTCGGGGTGGACGAGGCGGGCGCGGGCGCGGATCTCGCGGCGGACGGTGTTTCGCAGGGCCTCAGCTCCCTCGTGGTCGGCGGGCTCGCAGGGCTCGGCCTCGGCGCGTTCCTCGTTCGGTCCGGCGGCGTACTCCAGGGGGCCGGTCAGGCGCCAGCCGAACGCGGCGAGGACGTCGGCGGTGTCGTGCATGGGGCGGACGGCGATCAGGGCGACGTCGTCGGCCTGGTCCTGCTCGCGGATGGTGATGCGCAGCTCCCGGTATCCGGGGGCGGCCTGGACGATCGCGGCGGTGGCGAGGTGAGGGCTCATGTCGGGTGTGTCCTCTCGGGTGGGGGCCCGCCCCGGCCGGTCGGCCGGGGCGGAGGAACGAGGGGGAGGGGTCAGGCTCCCGGGGCCCGCCAGAAGCGGGTGGCGGCGCCGTACAGGTGGATTTCGCGGCCGTTCGCGTCCCGGCCGTGGCGGGCGGTGCCGCGCTGCGTCGTCCAGACCTCGACGATCACCAGGGGCTCGCCCGTGACCTGCTTGCGGTCGAAGGCCGGGGCGAACCGGCCGCCCTCGTGCTCCTCGCCCCACAGGCGGAATGGGGCGGTGAGGCCTTTGAGCGTGCCCCACTGGGGGCCGGGCAGCTCGGCTGGCGCCTTCTCGGCCTCGTCCTTACCGGCGTCGTACTCGCCGTACTCGCCGTGCACACAGTGACCGGGGGCGAGGCCCAGGACGAGCGGGGGGGGCCGGGGCGGTCAGCCGGACGGTGACCTCGGCGGCGGCCTCGCGGGTCATCTTCGTCGCGGCACCCTTGGCGGCCGCGATCCGCAGGACCGCGCGGCGGCCGGTGGCCTGCCACTCCTCGGTGACCTGCTCGGCCGTGGCGAGGACGGTGTCCAGGGACGCGCCGGTCTGGGCGACCACCTCCGCCGCGGTGACCGGCCACGCCTGGGCGATCGACTCGACGACCTTGGCCGGGGCGTCGCTGAACGCCGTGGTGTTGCCGGGGGTGCCGGCGTACGGGGACCACCCGGCGAACCGGCCGCGCTTCATCTCAGGGCCCTCGTCGAAGATGACACCGAGGAAGTCGCCGCCCCGGACGACGACCCACTTGCCGCGGCCGTCGGCCTTGACCTGGACGCCGTCGGTGCGGACGACGTCGGCGGGGGTGACGGGCTCGGCGCGGTGCAGGACGTGCGGGGCGATGAGGTCCGCGCCGCCGTCGTCCCAGCGAACGGCCTGGTAGGCGTAGACGTTCGGCAGGCTGCTCCCGGCCATGCCGAACGTGGTCCCGGTGCGCTCGGTCCCCTTGGCGCGCCGGACCACGCGGGTGCCGTCGGCGTAGTAGGTCAGCTCGGGGTCGAACATCGTCCGGGGGCGGACCTCGTCGGTCTCCAGGGGGGAGACCCGGGCCTCGATGTCGGCGAGCTTGGCGGCCTCGGTCTCCTCGGCGGTGGGGGCGGGCTCCTCGGCCGGCGCCTCGTCGACGACCGGGGCGGTGTGGAGCGGGTCGACGGTGGCGCGGATCTTGCGGGCCTCGGCCTCGGCGCGGTCGACGATCTCGGCGTAGAGGCCGTTGCGGAAGGTGCGGGCGGAGGTGTCGAGGCCGATCAGGTGGCCGCGCTTGGCGGTGATGGCGATGACGGCGGAGCGGATGACGATGGCGACGACGCCCTCGCTCGTGACGACGACGACGTCCCCGTCACGGACGCCGGCGCCGTTGAACGTCGGGGCGGCGGCGGTCATCGTGTCGTCGAAGTAGCGGACGGACCGGTCGAGGGCCTGAGCCTTGACGAGGCCGGACTTTGAGCAGGTCCGGGCGTAGTCGCCGGTGCCCTCCAGCAGCTCGCCGGCCTTGCGGTTGGCGTCGGCGAGGTTGTCGTACGTGCCCATCAGCGAGGAGGTGATCCGGCAGTCGCAGTTGATGTGCAGGTAGGTCCGCACGCCGCGGACGCTGCCGTTGCGGAAGGCGCGGGTAGCAACCCGGATGACGTCCTTCGCAGTGGTGGTGCTCATGGGGGGTTCCTTCTGCTCGTGCCGGCTGCCTGCCTGGTTGGCGGGGACGACGGGGAGGTTGGTGTGGTCCATGCCGTCGGGCAGTGGCCGGGAGCGGTCGGTGAGGAGGGGGGCGGGGCGTTCGGTGAGCACGAACTGGTCGGTGCTGCCGGGCATGGTCAGGGTGCGCGCGGGCACGATGGGGCCTCTTTTGGGTCGTGGGCGGTAGCGGCGAGCGGGGCCGGTGGCCGGGGCGCACCGTGGGGGGTGCCGGGCGGCCCGGCGGTCGGGGACTCGACCACACCCGGTGAGGGGGTGTGGGAGCTGTTCCGTCCGGCACCACCGACCTTGGCCCGACCGGGGGCAAGCCACGCAACCTCCGGACGGACGGGCCGGACGGTCAGGGCGGACGGTTGGGGTGGGTGCGGGCAGGGGCGGCGGTGTGGGCGGTGATCCGCGCCCATTGCTTCCTCGCTCGCGGCAGGGGGTGGGGGTGAGCGCGGTGGGCCATGTCCGTCCGCGTGCGGCTGGTCAGCGGTCGGCGCTGAAGGTGCCCCACTTGCAGCCGGTGCACAGCCAGGCGGGGCCCATGCTGATGCCGTCGCAGTGGTCCGGGTCGAAGTCAAAGACAGTGGTGCCGCATTCGGGGCACTGGTCGGGCTTGTCGTCGGGCAGCCCGGGGTCCTGGGCGGGCACGTTCGTCGTCTCGACGGCGCGTCGGTCGTGGTAGTCGTCGCTGTGGTGGGCGTCGGTCATGGGCCATGGCAAGCCGCGCAACCAGGCGGCAGGGGGCGGGAGTCGGGTGTCGGCACGTCGTACGGCGCGGCGGGGCGGGGACCGGCCGGAGCGGGGCGGGGCTGGTGCGGCGGGCAGCAGGCGGGGCGCGGAAGGCATGGCCCCCGGCCCCCGGTCCCCGCGCGGAAGCAAGGGCCGGGGGCCGGGTCCTGGATCAGATGTGGCAGTCGATTGCGACGAGCAGGGTGTCGGGCGGGAGCGTGTCCCGTTGCTCGTTCATGCGGCGGGTGTACTCGGCCTGGTCCTGGGGGGTGCCGGTGCTCTGCCCGAACAGCCCCGTCCTTGCGGGCGCTTGCCGCACTCCGTCGAGACCCAGACAGGCGTAGCCGGGAACGGCGTGGTCGGCCCGCTGCTGCAGGTAGGCGTCGCGTCTCTGCGCGAACACATCTGCGGTGTCGCACGACGGGCACAGCTCCAGGTGGATCGGCCGTCCGTCCTTGTCGTCCTGCGGCGCGACGCCGCTCATGATGAGGTCGCCCCCGCACCGTGAACACTGCGGCAGCCGGTCAGCGAACTCGAGCATCGCCGCGGCCTCACCCCTCGCTCTGTGTGGTCTTTTCACCCAAGACCCGGCTGAGCTGCGCGGTCGACCCCTTCGGCGAAGGGGTGGACCGGTCAGGCGGGGCGTAGTGAGCGGAGCCGGTCGGTGATGTCGTACACCGTCAGGCGCAGTGCGCGGATGTCGGTGATCAGGTCGCGCCAGGGTTCGTAGGAGGCGTCCACGCTCTGGCCGGAGGCTTGGATGTAGGCGATGGCGACGCCGTAGGCGAAGTACTCGTTGCGTGCGGGCAGGGGCCGCAGCAGGACGAGTTGTTCCAGCAGTGCGGCCGCGCGCCAGTAGGTGTCGGGCTGGCCGACCTCGAGGTGCGGGGTGTTCACGCGGTGCCGGGCCACGGCGGCGACGAGGCCGGAGTAGTCCCGTACGGCCAGCTCCTTGCCGAGCAGTTCTTCCTGCCGGTCAAGGAGCCAGCGGACGTCGATGTGCAGGTCCAAGGTCAGGCCGCCCGGTGCATACGGCCGGCGCTTTGGGGGAGGCCGCCGAAGTCACGGTCGAAGGCTTCGGCGATCCCGGGCTGGGAGACGGCCTGCCGGAAGGCGGCGGTGGCCTGGCCCAGCTTCAGCTGGTTCTCCTCCTGGAGGGCGAGGTCCGCCACCAGCGCGCGCACACTCGTGCCCCGGGCAGCGGCGATGGCGGCCAGCCGGTCTCGTGTCTCGATGTCGATCTTCACGGTCGTGTCTGCCATACCAGCAAGTATACTACCGCGAATACCTTCACGAATACCTCGCGGGCCGATACGAACGGGCACGGGCCCGCCCCTGCCATCCGGCTCCAATGAACGTCCTGGGGCTGTGCACGGTGTATTGCCTGTGAGGTTGGGGACGCGGCTGGCGGGTGGTTTGCCTGCGAGCGCGGTGTGTCCGCGGTGGTGATTGTGGGTGTGCAGCCACTGCGGGAACGCGTCCCGGCGCTCGGCCTCTGACCGGTAGGGGCGGGCATAGGCCCGCCCCTCCAGCAGGGTGCAGTTGAAGCGTTCGACCTTGTCATTGGCCTGCGGCCGGTAGGGCCGGGTGCGCTTGTGCGTGATCTGGGCCTTGGCCAGCAGATCGCGCCAGTCGCGTGAGCGGCAGCAGGCGCCGTTGTCGGTCAGTACCCGCTCAACGGTGATTCCGGCCTGGCTGAAGAATGCCTGGGCTCGTTGCCAGAAGCCGGTGGCGGTCTGCCTCTTCTCGTCAGTGACGATCTCGCTGTAGGCGAGGCGGGAGTGGTCGTCGACGGCGGCGTGGAGGTAGCTGTAGCCGAGGCTGGGGCGGGTGCGGGGCCGGCCGGGATCTCGGTGGACGGAGCTGCTGTGGCTGCCCTGGGCTCTCCCGTGGATCTTGTGCCCGCCGCCGTCGGGGATATTGCCCAGCTTCTTGATGTCGACGTGGACCAGCTCGCCGGGCCGGCCGCGTTCGTAGCGGCGGATGACACGGCCCGTGGCTCGGTCGAGGCGGGCCAGGCGGTAGCGGGTGAGCACCCGGTGCACGGTCGAGGGCACCAGACGCAGGAAGAACGCGATGCGGGCAGGTCCCCACCGGCGCAGCAGGCGGACCTTGATGACCCGTCGCTCGGTGCGGGTCGGAGTGCGGCGGGGGCTGTGGAGCGGCCGGCCATGCCGGCTTCGCCCAGCCGGCGGTAGCGGTCGGCCCAACGCTGAGCCGTCGTGGGCGAGACCTGGAAGCGTTCGGCGGCCCGCCGCAGTGGCCAGCCGTCTTCGACCACGCAGCGGGCCAGACGCAAGCGGCCGGTCTCGGTCAGGGGTGCATTACGGTGGGGCACGAGGGCCTTTCTGATCGCTGGTGCAGATGTCGCAACCCACGCCAGGCCAGAGGGTCCTCACCCATATCAAGATGCCTCAGCCGAGACCTGCATCACCTGTCCACAACCTCCCTGGACAGGACAGCTAGGGCTCCCGGACGCTCGCCGCCCGGGGGCCGACCGGACACATCACACCGGGATGCCGTTCTCCAGATAGATCATCTCCCTGCGCTCGCGTGCGGCCATGCACGCCTCCACCCGCCTCGCGAGCAGCGGGATCAACCTCTCACGGACCTGGTCCAGGCCGACGAACTCGAAGGCGCGGACCTCCTCGTCCTGCAGCCGGATCCCGGCGACTTGATCGACGTCCAGCACACCGCCGTCGAAGATGGCGACCATGCCCTCGCTGCGGCCCGGCTGGGGGCCCACCCAGTCGATCCCGAGCAGCCGCCCGGGCTGCCAGGTCAGCCCGAGCTCTTCCTTCACCTCTCGCACGGCACCATCGCGGGGCGACTCGTCCCTTTCCACGGCGCCTCCGGGGATCTCCCACGGGTCCTTATAGACCGGGTCGACCAGCATCACGCGACCGTCCGCATCGAAGAACAGCACACCAGCCGCCACCCGCTTCCGCGGTAGCTTCCGGTCATACTCCGACAACTCGACCCCAAAGGGCTCAGGCGCAACGCTCATGCCCAGCGAGGCTAGACGCACCGGCGGTCAGGGGCGACCGGTTCCCGCACTTCCACTCCATCAGGCCACATACGAGCTGGTGCGTGATTGCGGTTGAGGTGTGTTTGCCTGATCAGGGTCGTGGTCAGGCAAACACACCTCAACCGCAATCACGCACCAGTTCGTTAGGGCCTGCAGATCAATAACACACCGATTTCGGTTCTGCACCCGTGTCGCGTGCTAAGGGTCGCTGAGCTGTGGTGACGTCGCACCAAGCAGGTGTCGGGAGCGGTGTTAACGATGCGTAGATCCGCATGTTGTTCGGAGACGCGCCCTTAGCGCTGCGACAGCCGGGTCAGGCGGTCAGCGGTAAGAGGGAGGACGGCTGCGGTCAGCCCGGCGGCTCCCAGGGCGATGGCTGCGATGAACGCCGGTAGGTAGGCGGACTCGTGCAGTGGCCATGCCCACCGTGCAGGTACCCCGTGGCGCACGCCGAAAGCTGCGCACGCGATGGGGAAAACCGTGACGAGTGTGGCCGCGATGCGGGGGCTGGTGAGAAGGCGCAGCAGCAGGGCGAGCCCGAGGTAGCCCAGGAAGTTGCGGGCCATGCCTGCGGCGAGGATGTGGCCGGTCGTCGTCGAGATGAGCCAGCCGCCGGCAAGCATCACCAGCGTGCAGGCTGCCATGAGCCCGGTGTCCCAGAGTCCGACAGGCCGCACGGCGGTCGCTTCGATGGCGCTGCCTCCGCGGGACTGTCCGTGCAGGATGAGGCACACCGGTGCGAGTGGCAGCAGGAAGGGCAGGGGAAACGAGAAGGACACTCCACCCACTACGACCGGCACGGGCACCTGGATGGAGTCAGTGACGCCGCCGAGTACCAGGCAGGCCACGAGGCCGGCACAGACTGCGGGTACTCGACGGACGTGAAGCCACCAGTCCATGGACGTTTCTCTCTGTCGGTTGGTTGGTGGTAGCGGGCTCAGAAGCGTTCTGGGTCAAGAACGGGCTGCAGGTCGCACCGGGTGAGCGTTTTCGCATTCTGCTGAAACCAGACTTGTTGGGCTTGCTGAGACCGTTCGCGGATACGGCTGGCGACTGCGACTTCGGCCGGCGCATAACGGGATGCGACGACCTGGGGGTCCACGCCCGCAGTGAGGGTGAGCCAGATGCTGAGCGGTCCGTAAGCCCGGCTTCCGGGCCACTCACCGGTTTGGGCGCAAGCTGGAACATCCTTGGGCAGGGCACTCAGCGCGAGAAGAGCACGGACATCATCGGAGGCAGGCGTTGACGATCGAGGCGACAGCTCAGCAGCGGTAGTGACACCGACAGCAGCCAGGCGACTATGGGCGTCCGCTGCCCATCCGGCGACATCCTTGGCAGCGTCGTGCTGTTCGGGCCACAGGCAGACCTTCGGCTGCGTGCCTGAACAGGTACGGAAGGCGGTGGACCGGGATTCGGCCGCACTGTAACCGAGGGGGTGGGCGATCCACGCCGAGACAGCTACAGCGACGGTCAGGACAACGGGAGCGAGGAATCGTAGTCCCCACTGCCGTGCCGTCACCAGCCAGGCAGCTACGAGCAGCCCGATCGACACGAGGACCGGAGCAAGAATGCTGCGTGGTGCGGCTACTTGGTCCAGCATGCAGCACTCGGCAAGGTTCGTACCGTTCAGCTGCCGAATCCAGAAGACGTTCATCGCTGCCGGATACGCCATCCACACGAAGCTTCCCACCAGTGCCACGGGCACGGCCAGCAGCCGAGGCAGGCTGAGCCCGAGGACGTACCCGACGACGGTATGCGCCGCCACGACCAGCAGCTCCAGGACAACGATCGCCACCGTGGTCCGGTCAGGACTGCCTGCGGCCAGCGGCAGGAGCAAACCCAGGGACAGCACGACCGCAAGAGCCCCCAGGACGAGAGTGGGTGAAAGTACGGCAAGTGATACACCGGTGAAAGTACGCGCCGGTGCCCCTTGCAGAACCCGCGACTGCCGGATGCGCATACCCTCCCAAGCGCCACAGGCGGCAACAGCCGGCGCTGTCCAGACCAGCAAAGACGAGCTTTGCCCGGCAATCGAATCCCAGTACCCACGGGTCACCAGTTCAGTGACACTGTCACGATAGGCAAGCAGCCAAAGAATCAGCAGGAGGCCGATACGAGGAGCGACGGATACACGCAGCACGGTGCTCCAGGACATGCTTACACCTCCTCCCTGACCAGACCGGCATAAGCGGCTTCGGCCCGGCGGCCTGAGGCAACCTGACGTGGCGCGAGGTCGAGAAACGAGGCGGTCGACCCTTGAAAGAGAATGCTTCCCCGGTCGAGGAGTATGACCGAGTCGTAGCTGTCTTCCAGATCTTCCGTCTGATGGGTGGAAACCACGAAGTTCGCCTGGCCCTTGAGGCCCTCCAGGAGGCCGCGGAACACCTTGCGCTGCGTTGGGTCCAGGCCCGCGGTCGGTTCGTCCATCAGCACCACTCGCGCCGAGTGCACCAGCGTCTGGGCGATACCCAGCCGGCGCAACTGGCCCCCTGACAACTGCGCTGCAGAACGTTCGGCCAGCTCCCCCAGCCCAACCTGCTTGATCGCCTTCAGAGACCTGTCCCATGCCTCCCGCCGCGACAGACCCTTCAACCAACCGGCATACGCCGCCTGCTCTCTGACCCGCAGTCCTGGAACCGGTGTCACCTGCTGCGGCAGCCAGCCGACCTGCTGCCGGTAGGGCTTCAGATCACCCCGCCTGCGGGTGTCGAGGTCACCGAGCGTCACACTGCCTGAGCTGGGCCTGAGTGCGGATGCGAGAAGTCCTAACAACGTTGACTTTCCGGCACCGTTCGGTCCGAGGAGCACAACGCATCCTGACGGCAGGTCAAGCGTCAGGTCTTCCAGGACTAGTCCTCGGCGCCGGTAACCAAAACAACAGCGCGAGACGTGGATGGTCATTCTGGTTTTCTGTCGACTTCCATGAGAGGCGTGGCCCCCCGAAGAACCGAGGGGCCACCACCGTTCCGAATGCTGTCAGTAGCGGGTGACGACGCTATTGACGCTGAGCCTAGTGGAGCCGATGTAGATGAAGTAGAACTGCGCCTTGCCCACCTCGCCCCAGGACACGGTGTTGCAGGAGTTGCTCCGCGTGCCGTGGCTCACGTCCGGGAGGAGGTCTCTAACGTGATCGAGCTCCAGGGTCGCACTGCTGGGTCCTCCAAAGCTGCAGCCGGAGAAGCTCACGGTCGTGCTTGCTCCGTCGCTGTGGTTGTCCGTCCAGCGGCGGGACTCATCCCCTCCCCGCCAGTTGGATATGTAACTGCTCCAGCTTCCTTCAGCAGAAGCTGGCGGAGCCAGAGTGAACGTCGTGGCCGCAGCAGCTGCCAGCACGACTCCCACCCGATTAGTTTTCATGTTCATGACATCTTGCCTCTCGTGGGCGCATTCTCGGCGCGTTACTCCACCCGACGATTCGGTGAAGATCCTGTGACAGCTCGGACCGTACGTTTCTGATCGTGATCCAGCAACGGATCGATGGCGAAAACCGGCCAACCCGGCAGAAGCGAGCATTACCTGAGGGAACATCCCGTAATGACCCTTCGCGCATTCCTCATCCACTGCACTGGAAGCGACTGATCGATTACCCGGGTAAACACCTGCATGCCGAAGCACCACCAACACGGTGCCCCAGATCCGCCAGGCCTACGCTCACTACCCCCGCGCCCCAGGATCGCTCCATCCTCCATTTAGCCGTCGACCGTAACTGTCGGGGTGCACCGGAGAGAAATTAATGACACATACCCTGCCGCATCAGTCATTTGGAGGTTAAACATCTGCCTAAGCGGCACCTGTTAGGAGCTGAGGCCACAAGGAAGACAATAAGCCTCATACGGGACAAAATTCGAGCATCGAACGTGTCTGATAGTGATCACCTTCTGTCAGGCCATGTGATCTGTGAGGCTCGGCCAAGGGGACCTCCCCCTGAGTGGTGGACACGCTGATACTGGATCTGCTTGATCCGGAGAAAGCGAGACACCGCCGATGGCGTTGAAGGACTACTCGGACGAGTTCAGGGCCGATGCCGTGGCCCTGTACGAGTCCACGCCCGGGGCGACGTACAAGAGCATCGCCGCCGACCTGGGCATCAACCGGGCCACCCTGCGTGAGTGGGTGCTGCGGGACCGCGAACGCCGCGGTGTCGCCGCCACGGCCCCCTCGTCGGCCGGGAAAATGTCGGCCCGGACCGGGGAGACGGCGCCGTCTGCCGATCCGGACGAGCGGATCCGGCAGCTGGAGGCCCGGGTGGCCGAGCTGGAGGCGAGTGAGCGGAAGCTGGCTACCGAGCGGGACATCCTGCGCAAGGCGGCCAAGTATTTCGCCGGGGAGACGAACTGGTGATGAGCCGCTTCCAGTTCGTTGACGATCACCGGGACACCTACGAGGTGAAGCGGCTCTGCCGGGTTCTCGAGCTCAACCGGTCCAGCTACTACAAGTGGCTCGCCGGAAGACAGGCGAGGGCGGCACGAGTGCGCGAGGACCGGCTCCTGGCCGAGCAGATCCGCAAGGTCCACGGTGAGTCCGGCGGCGCCTACGGCTCCCCACGGGTGGCCGCCGAGCTCCGGGAGAGGGGCTTGCGGGTCAACGAGAAGCGCATCGCCCGGGTGATGCGGACGTTCTCCATCACCGGCATCCGCCTGCGCAGACGCGTCCGTACCACCGTCCTGGACCCGGCAGCCTCACGGGTTCCGGATCTGTTCCAGCGGGACTTCACCGCCGTCGAGCCGGGGCGGAAATACATGGGCGACATCACCTACCTGCCCCTCGCGGACGGGGAGTTCCTCTATCTCGCGACCGTGCTGGACTGCTTCAGCCGCAAGGTCGTCGGCTGGTCCATCGCCGACCACATGCGCACCGGCCTGGTCGCCGACGCACTGCGGATGGCGACCGCGACCCGCGGCGGCCTGGACGGCTCGGTATTCCACTCCGATCATGGAGCCCAGTACGGCTCCCGGGCCTTCGCCGACCTCTGTGACCAGCTCGGGGTCACCCGGTCGATGGGTACGGTCGGCACCAGCGCGGACAACGCGGCCTGCGAAAGCTTCCACGCGTCCCTAAAACGCGAGACCCTCCGGGGCGCCCGCGACTACGGCGACGCCGGTGCCTGCAGAAGGACGGTCTTCGCCTGGCTGGCCCGCTACAACACCCGCCGCCGGCACTCCGCCAACGGCCATCTCAGCCCCAACGAATACGAACGCCGACACCACGCGGCTAAGCTCACGCTCGCCGCGTGATTAACGAAGCGTGTCCACCATCACGGGGGAAGGCCCAAGAACCTGCGAGTGAACCCTTCAGCTCACGCAGGGTGGTGGTCAGGTGCGAGTAACGGCTGCAGTGCTGGTGGAGGCGAGATGCGTAGTTCCTCCGTACCCTGATGCTCAGTTAAGGAGAGTCGCTGTTACGGTTTTGTTCTGGGCCACCGAAGGTCAGCCAAGGCGGGTTCGCCGAACGAACAGCCGTCACGTGTGTCTCCAGTAGCCCTTGTCGACCCCGTTCACGCTTTTTCAACTCGACTCCGTGCAAGCCGGGGCGCATCAAGGTCTGCAGCAGAACCGGAGCGCTTCACTCACGACGTTCCAGCCAACCGGTTGGCGGCCCGGCCACCATCACAGCGCTTCTTCTGTCAACACTCGGCACATATAGCAAGAGTTCCCACACCCGATCCGCCTACCGGTCCGCGCGAAGGAAGGACGCTCCACCCCTTCGCTGTACGGAGGGGACCACTCCAGGCATGGCGGGGCTGACGTCACATCACAATGAGGCCAGCGTCGGCAAGGGTGAGCCAGCGGGTCCGGACGCGGCGGTCGGTCTGGCCCGGGAGGGGGAACCTCGTCGATCAGTGGTTCATGGTGGGCGGCGCGGTTGCGCAAACACCGGACGTGACTGGCAGTGGTGAACCCCTCCTCGCCACCGCCAACAACGACGAACGCGGCCGCGGCGACGGCACAGTGCAGCTGTGGGCTGTTGTTCCCGCAGATGCCGGATAGGTGACTGTCATTGGTTGGCTCAATGCTCCGGCTGGTGTTGGGTGCCGTCCCACCGAGAGTCGGCTGGGACGACTTACCAGGAACTGGCCCGCCACACCGGGCCATCGTCGACTACGCTTAAACGAGCGGCCTCCGGCACCGTGGGCCCAAGCACACGACGGTCGATGCCAACGTGGAGGGCTGCGGCGGCATACCGGCAGCGGTGCAGGACGCCGACGAGCTGTGGCGGCAGGCGCGGATCAAGGAACGCGGCCTACTGATGCAGCTGTACGCCCTGCGGCCTGAACTGATCAGCGACGCCGCAGACCTGGGCCGAGCTTTGGAACTGGTGTGGGCACAGGCCGGGGCGCCGAGCCTGCGGAACATCCGGTACCGCTCGGCCAACCCGCTCGCCCTGCCCGTCAGCGGCGCCGCCCGCATCGTCAACCGAAAGGTCGACACCTCCGGCGAGCAACAGCTGCAAGCCTTCCTGACCGGCTGTGGCATCCCGCCGGAAAGGCACACCGCATGGATGGCCGCCTTCACCAAGATCAGCAGTACCCCGTCCGCGCCCACCTCCACGCAGGACCTGCCGCAGGAGTGGACCCAGTGCGGCCGCCAGGCTGAGCTGCGACACCTGCTACGCACGACGTAGCGGCATGCAGAGCTACCTGGCCTCGCGAGCTTGCCGCAACGGCAAGACCCTGCACACACTGGTGCGCCGGCAGCCGGACCTGTCCGCCATGCATGACGGCACATACAAGGTCATGGAAGTGAAGTCTTCCTCCCCCTGGGACGACGGCGGCCCTCCAACCGGCAGCGGCAGAGATGTGAGGCCCCCGATGACGAGCCCCAGATCGAGCGCGGATAGCAGGACGAAGGCCATACGGAGTGGGAGGAACGGTCCGAAGTCGGAGGCTGCCGAGACCGGGGGCGGGACGGGTTGAAAATTATGACGGGGTGTCATGCATCAGGCCTGCGGCCCTGTGTGCTGCTGACCTGCAGGTACCGAACGAGGTGGATGACACGCGAACAGATGGGGGGCTAACACGGCATACCCAATCTTTCCGCGGAACGCTCAAGAGGGCAGGCTGGCGCCGGGTGTACGGCCACGCCAGCGATTGACAACCACGTTTATGACCTGACGAATCGGCCACTCCCGATAGCCGATGGAAGACGCCCGTCACCCGCTGCTTACCAAGAAATCGCAGGTAGAACATGCGAGCTGGAAGGACGAGCACGCTGCATACAGTGACACTTTCATGCCATCCAGCAAGCAAACACTTGTTCCCGTCAGTCGATGCATGCCTAACATGATCGCCGTGCCGGGCGGATCTGACCTATCCGTCTTCATGCACGTCGACCAGTGACCGGGGGACACCGTCGATTTGGGGGAGTTTGGCATGCCGCTTGTCGGCTGCTTTGCGCTTGCTGACATCACTCAGCATGTCCTTTCGAGAGCTGTTCGTATCGGCCTCTGCCGTGGAGGCAGAGGCTACGGCCACCATCTGGAGGGGATTCCATGCGCAAGCCCAGGAACCAGGTCCGCGCAGGTTTGATAGCTGCTGTCACCGCTGCTGCGCTGACCGGCGGCGTCGCTGTCGCGAGTGCAGACGACACTGCGCCGGTGAGCGAGGACGCGCACACGTTCAACCAGAACGAGGAAGGCCTGTTCGAGCTCCAGGCCCCTGCTGACGACAGCGGCGGGGCCCAACCCATGAACTGGACCAGCAGCCTGACCGGCTGGGCGAGCGGCACGACGAAGGAGTCGCGTCACTGGGCGGACAACGACTACACCGAGATCCAGTTCACCGGCTGCAGCATGGTCGGCGCCACGGGGCAGTCCGTGGGGGTGAAGCTATGGCAGGCCATCCCCTTCGCCCAGGACAAGGACATGGGCACGAAGACGTTCACGAACTGCTTCAGGGGTTCGGGCTACACGTCGAAGGGCGAGTGGAACGTGCACTACAACGGTGGTGACAACCGCTACTTCACCATTGCGCACCTCAACGGGTCGGCGTACGGCCGTGCCGTGGTCAATGTGAAGAAGGTCTACGTGGACACCACCGCGGCCGACTGAGCGTCTACATCAGTGCCACGTCGTTGAGGCCGGGAGGCACCGAACGGTGCCTCCCGGCCCGTCCCTGTTGTGAGAACGGTGTCCTCTGTTGAACCTTCGAGCCCGTCTGCGTACCAGCCCGGCGGTGTGGACCGCACCCCTCTGGGTCGGCATCGTCCTCTTCTACTTCTTCCACGCCCTCCACCTGGAAGACCCCTACGAAGAGGTCATCGCCGGCCCATTATGGGCACCTCAGCAGGTCGAGCAGTCCCTCTTCTACTTCTACGCTTTCGCTTACGCCGTCACCTGCGGGCTTGCGGTGTGGGAAGGCGGGCGCCTCAAGCGTGACGGGGTGTGGGGCCTTGCTCCGGGGCGTTCCCGGTACCGGGTGGCCGCGCACACCCTCGCTCCGGTCCTCGGGGCCGGCTGGCTGGTTCTTGTCCTGCCGGTCGTGATGCGTCTGGTGGAGACCCGGCTCGTGCCCACGCCGCAGGCGCTCATGCCGCTGCTGATGGGCATGGGAGTCGTGGTGGCGTGGGCCGTGCTCGGCTGTGCCCTGGGCCATGTGACCCCACGGCTGATCTCCGCGCCGCTGTCCGCTGTTTTCGTGTACTACCTGATCACGAAGACCGGGCAGGTGGAGCCAGTATGGCTGCGTCACGTCTCCGGTTTCGCTGATACGTCACTGGCCTTCGGTGAGCAGTACCGGCCGTTGACGCTCCTCGTCCCGTTCCTGTTCACCGCTGCTGTGGCTGCGGCAGTGGCGGTGTGGTGGTTGCCTGCTTCACGCGCCGTACGGTGGGGTGCGCGTGCCGGTGCGGCTCTGGTCGCGGTGGTGGTCATGGTTCTGTGCGCCGACACTGCCTCGGGGTGGGGTTACGGGAACGGGCCGGTGAGCGCTGGTCATGCTTCCGCCCGGTGCGCCGGTACTGCCCCTCAGGTGTGTATCGCCGATGGCGGTGGCGCTGAGGACCGCCTGGACCAGGTGCGCGGCGAGATCGTTCGTTCCCTCACCACGCTCCGGCAGGCCGGAGTGCAGGTGGCGGTGCCCCAGACGGTCTCCGACAGCCTGCTCACCGGTCGCCACATGAAGCCGTCGACCCGGTCGGCGTGGTGGCTGCCGCTGTCGCAGCAGGCCGGGAAGAACGGTTCGGGCATGGTCGGTGTGCGCTACGGGGTCCTTCTCACCGCGGTGCAGTTCCCCTGCGCCTTCCCCTCGTCGGTACAGCCTGGTCAGGCGGTGGATTGGATCGTCAATCACGACGCTGCGATGCTGTGGGCCGCCACGCTCATCGATGCGGACGAACCGTACCTGGGTTGGCGCCGCGGCGAGTACGGTGCATCGTTCCAGAATCCTCGCGAGGTGCTGGCAAAAGTCCAGGAGCGAGCCGGGAATGCAGCCAAGCTCGCGCCGAAACAGCAGAGCCTGTGGTTCCAGGAAGAGCAGCAGAAGGCCTGCCGCCTCCTGCAGGAGGCCACCGCGTGACTCTCTGGTTCAAGGTCCGCCGAGTCCAGGTCTCTCTCGTCCCGGCGCTCGCCGTCTTCGTGGCGCTCGTCGTGGCGGCACACGACCAGTACGTCCAGCTGCCGAGCCTGCTCACAGCCCGGGGCAACCGCGTCTTCCTCATGCAGCTGGTTCCCCTGGTCGTCACTTCCGCACTCGCCCACAGCCTCGCCCAGGCGGTCACCGAGACCGAAGCCGTGGCCCAGCGCAAGGTGCGGCATCTGGACGCTGCCCTGATCTCCGCAGTCATGACGACGGCCCTCGCGGCCAGCCTCCTCACCGGAAGCATCAGCGGATCACCGGAAGCCTCCGCGGCCGGCCGAAACCTCCTGTTCCTCACCGGCCTCATGCTCCTGGCCCGCGCGGTGAACGAACAAGCCGCCACTGCCGCACCCGTGGGCTGGGTGCTCGCCGTGATGTTCATCGGATACCGCGACTTCGACCGCCCCTGGCCGTGGGCCGTCACACTCCATCCCGCCGGCTTTCTCCCCACGTTCGGATTCTGTCTACTCGTCTTCGCCGCCGGACTCATCACTCATGTCCGCTTCCGCCGCCTCTGAAAAAGGTTCGTCATGTCCATCAGCTTCGAGTCCTGCTCCTTCGGCTACGGACGCACCGGCACGCCCATCCTCTCCGACCTGACGTATACCGTCCCTGAGGGCTTCACCGTCCTTCTCGGCCCCAACGGGGCCGGCAAGTCCACACTGCTCAAACTCGCCAGCGGCCTGCACCAGCCGCGCGCGGGGACCGTGCGCATGGGCGACCTGACCTCCCGCGATGCCGCCTACCTCCAGCAGGTGGCCTGGATGCCGCAGACCATCATCCCGATGACGGGCCTGACCGCTCGCGAGCAGGTCGCCTACACGGGCTGGCTGAAGGGCATGAAGAAGCCAAACGCGTGGGACGCCGCACTCGCTGCCCTGGACCGGGTCAATATGGCCGACCGAGCCGACGTCAAAGCCAAGAAGCTCTCCGGAGGCCAACTCCGACGCGTCGGAGTCGCCTCCGCCCTCGTTCACGGCGCCCGCACCCTCCTCCTGGACGAACCGACCGCCGGCATGGACCCCACCCAACGCCGCATCTTCCGCGACCTGATCACCGGCCTCGCCACCGACGAGGTGCGCGTGCTCATGTCCACCCACGACGTCGCCGACCTCGCAGAGGAAGCCGACCAGGTCACCGTCCTGCAGCAGGGACGCATCACCTTCACCGGCGCCACGCAGGACTTCCTCGCCCACGCCCCCCAGGACACCCCCGAAGCACGCCGCGCCGAAGCCGCCTACACCACCGTCTCCGCCCTCGCCCCAGCAGAAAGGGCTTGGTAGACGTGCAAACGATGGTCACCGACCGCCTGTCGAGCAGCCCTGTCGTCGCAGGCCTGGCTCTGGCACGAATCGCCACCAGTGAGCCGTTTCCAACCTCAGCTTGACGTCGCGAGGTGAAGCGCGAGCACGGCCTTGACCAGGTCGGTGATGCGGGTAGTGCTGCAGCGGAGCTTGCGCAGCAGCCGCCAGGACTTCAGGGTGGCCATGGCCTGCTCGCCGAGTGCGCGGATCTTGGCATGGGAGACGTTCACTGCGCGCTGGCCTTCGGAAAGTTTCTCCCAGCGACCGCGGTAGGGAACGCGAACCGTGGCGCCGGCCCCTTGATAGCCCTTGTCCGCCCAGCAGGGCACCCCGGCCTCGGCCAGGACGTCGATGATGCCGTGGGTGCGCGCGGCTTTGATGTCGTGGACGGCTCCGGGCGGGGCGGGCGAGGCCCACAGCAGTCGGCCGAAGGGGTCGGCGATAACCTGCACGTTCATCCCGTGCTTCCGGTGTTTTCCGGAGTAGTACGGTCGGTCGGCGGCGATCCGGTCGATGGGCAGCAGGGTGCCGTCGAGGATCACGAACGCCTTACGTGCGGCGGTGCGGGCGGCCGCGGGGAGGACGGCCAGGACCTCTACGGCCTCGGCAACGTACCGGTAGAGGGTGGCGATGCCGACTTTGAACCCGGCCGCGAGCTGGGCATAGGTGTGTCCGCAGCGTAGGTGCGCGAGCACGAGCAGGGCCTGCCGGTCCGCGCTCAGCCGACGCCACCGCGTGCCCCGCTCCAGACTCCGGGCGGCCAGCAGACGGGAGAGGAACCGCAGGGTCGAGCTGGACAGATCGATCCCCGATGGGTAGACAAGCACGTGAAGCTCCGGGCGGACAGGTTGATCTTGGTCGACAACCCATCTACCAGGAGCTTCACCTTTCCCCGCACTCACCCCTCACACCAACTTGCCACCGAACCAGCCAGGTTGAAAACAGCTCCTTGTGTGAGCGGTGCTCCACGGAGGGCATGACCTCACGTTGGGCGGCGCCGTAGGAGCGGAGCTTGTCGGTGATGATCACTCTGGGCACCGTGCGGGTCCTCCTGAGGAGCCTGCGGAAGAAGCGTCGGGCTGCGGCCTCGTCCCGCCGGTTCTGCGTCGGTGAATTGGTGGCTATCGCCCAACGTCAACGTTGTAAGCGAGTTCACGCACGAGCCGCTGGGCTGCGAAATCCAGACATTTTGGTTGGATGGGCTGGACTTTACGGAGATCGGTGTGGTTGAAGCTGCCATCACACACGCGATGGAGAACGTTCCCACGCAGACGCGCGCTTTGGTCGGTGATATCCACGGCGTCACAGATGCTGACGACTGGGATTCGGTCATCTTTTACGGGAAAAGTGAGATTCCGGGTGTTATCGATAGTCTAATCCTGGAGTCCGAGCTTGCAGACCAAGTAATCCCTTCTTCGGCGCCTCTGTACAGAAAGCGCGTAGGGGAGGGTTACCTCACAAAAATCAGCGGGAGCTAGTTTCATCGCTCAATGTAAGATGTAAGTAGCTTCAGTTGGAAATAGTTGCAGGCCTCCGGCTGTGACTGGCCTCGATCCACCGCGTAGCGGACGGGCTGTGGACGGAGAGAACAGAAGAGGTGCCCGCTGGCCTGGGATGATGGGAGTTCCTACGCTTCCACCGGTCCCGACCTGCAAGGCACCTCTCAAGTGAAATCGTCCCACAGCCCGGCGCGG
>NZ_JBVHWR010000036.1:0-31324 GCF_055564355.1 Streptomyces sp. NPDC029152
CGAACATGCGCCGCCGCGAGTCCTCGCTCAGGACGCTGACGGAATCGATGGCGCTGCCGGCCCTGTCGGCCCGCACGGTCTGATCGGAAGCCACAAAACCACGATAACCCCCATCGACGTAGGCACAAGTTTTCCTTCTGACCTGATGTTCTGTGTTTCTTGACGACCTACTTAAATAAAACCAAGGCTTATTAGTGGAGGTGGAGGGAGGTTACTGCGGTGCCCGATGAGCCACAGCTTCAGGCGAAGCGACCGGTCAACGCCGCACTCGCCGGCCCGTACGGCCACCCGTTCCATCCAGACGCCGTCCTGCAGCGAACCGTGCCGGTGCAGCAGGAGGACGGTGTTGCAGCGGGAACAGGGCCGGGCCGGCTGTTCCTCGTCGTCGCGCGCGGGGCTCAGCCGGGCGAGTTCTTCGTCGCTGACGTGGTCCAGGCTGCCGTCGACGTTGCCGACACGGTGGAAGGAGCCGTAGAGGCGTACGACATAGCGGCAGGTGAACGACATACCAAAGGGCCTTCTGCCAGGTTGGGGGGTGACGCGAGCCATCACGATCCGCCGGCGCGTTGATCAGCATCAAGAGGTCCGCGGCTGCTGATCGTCGTCCACGCCGGCGTCCCGTCCGGGTGAGCGAGTGCCATGACGGCCTGCCTGGTGCGGCGCACGGGCGCGTTCGACGCGGCCGGGGTGGCGGGGGTGGTGGGAGTGCCCGGCCGGGCGGCGGCAGTGCCGGGCCGTCCGGTGGGCGGAGCGGGGAGCGGGCTGGCCCGCCAGCCACTGACACGCCACACGGCATCCGTGCTGCGCCGGCTGCCCTCACCGCCTGGCGACCACCTCCTCCTGAGTCCTCGCAGCGGACCGGACGGGTCTGTTTCGTCCAAGGCAGCCCGCACCGCCGAGGCGAAGCTGCCGAGACGCTCGGAGACCATGGTCGCCTCGACGGCGCGGCGCTCTACGAACTTGACGTTGCTGTCTGCCGCACCCAAGGAATCGCGCCGGGCGAGAAGAGTCTTATGCACCGAGTGGAGACCCAGGCGGACACTGCGGGCAGCCTGCTCCACCGACTCGGGCCCCTCGACTGCAAGGCCGGCCCAAGCTGCCTGTACCAGAACCAACCGATCTTGCGCGACCCGGAGCCGCCGATCAGTCTCCGACACATCCGGAGCATCGCCTATCAGTGCACGTGCAGCCGTCTTCAGAGCGCTACGCGACTCGTTGGCCGGAGCCAGGAAGGCACTGTACGCGTCTCGCCGCAGTTGCCTGCGCCACTGGGAGTGCTCAACCTTGGCTTGTCCCTCCAACTGCCGCCGAGACGCGCCACTGGAGATCGCGGACGCGATAACGGTACTGAGGACACCTGCCGTTGCACCCAATAACGCTGCAAGTCCCTGATCCGTAAAGGCAATTATTCATCGAGCTTCTTCAGCGCCGCCGCTCCGGGGTGAGGACGGCTTTGGCGGTTGGCGTCATGCGGTCCGGGCTGCAGCGGGCTCTGCGGAAGGCCTGCCAGGACTTCAGGCGAGTGACACCGCGTTCGACCGGTGTCCGTGCCGCGGCCAGGGCCCGGTTGACGGTCTTCTCGGTGGGGGTGGGTTCCTGCAGGGGCCTGCGTTTGATGCCGGTGGTCAGCCTGGGGCCACCGCTCTGGTAAGCGGGATCGGTCAGGACGGGGACGTCCTGGCGCTCGCAGGTGCGGATGATGCGGTGGGTGCAGTGGGTGCGGGCTGGGGGGTGCCCCGGCCGGAGGGTGGGGGAGGTCAGGTCGTGGGCCCGGTCCGGCAGCGCGGGTGAGAGCCACAGCAGCCGGCCCTCCGGATCGGTGACCACCTGCACGTTCACTCCGTGCCGGCGGTGTTTGTGGGAGTGGTCCGCGCGTGAGTCGCCGACCCGGTCGCACGCGGCGAGGGTGCCGTCCAGCAGGACGAAGCCGGGACCGGCCTCGCGCAGGACCTTCAGCAGACCCGGCGCGCGCTGGACGAGCAGGTGGATGACGGTGCTGGTGCAGGCGTGGGCGGTGGACTCGCTGGTCCCGAACCCGGCAGCGATCTTCGCCGGCGTGGTGTGCTCGCGCAGGTACACCAGTGCCGTGCCGCCATCGCGCGCTGGGACGGGCGGAGCTTGCAGCGCCGGTCACCCTCACGGGTGACGATGAGCATGGTGACCCACTCCACGAGCGCATGCGGCAGGCCGAGTGCGGCGGGATGGATGACCGACGAGGCCTCCGGACTGCGTGATTGAGACGTCAGACATCTCGGTCAACTGCCCGGGGACCTCACTCGTTGTGCTTGGCGGGCGTCACCTGATCGGGGCCCGGCTCGAAGAAACTCAGTGCCGAAGAGCACTGCGTGGTCATTGTGCTCCCGACACGTGAAGCGGGGCCGCTGGCCGCCTGGCTGACCCGCCACCCCGGCGTGGAGATCATCTGCCGGGACCGGACGGGCGCCTACGCCGAAGGTGCCTGCCGCGGGACTACCAGTGCTCTCCACTGCCACAGCCGAGGAATGGAGCGCACCGGCAGCGGGACGGGAGTCCCTCACGATCGTTGCCCACGAGGCGGGGACGTCCCGGCCGATACGGGCCGGGGGGAGGATGACCGATCCTAAGGGATTCACTGCGTAAGGCACTGCTCACCGCCACCTTGGCGGCCGCACTGGTGACGCCACTACTCGCGAGCACCGCGAACACGGCCACGGCATCGACGGTCGTCGACACCTTCACCTGTGGCAAAACCTACCGCGCGGGCTACTGGTGGATCTCTACCCGACGACCGGCATCAAACTCCGAACCGGCCCGGAAGCCGGATACGCCGCTCTCGGCCTGCTCGTGAAGGGGATCGGGGCAGAGGGCCGCTGCAAGGCCAAGAAGGCAGGCTGGATGCGCGCGATGGCAGGGCTGTATCCACTGACCTCTGTCCCCTGGTACACATCCGATCCGGGCCATCAGCAGCCGGCGGACGGTGCCGTCGTCACGGCGAGCCGGTCATGACCCGAGGATCGTGCGCTTCTGTTCCTCGAACTCGGCTTCCGTGAGCACGCCCTGGCTCTTGAGCTCGCCGAGTTGCTTCAGCTGTTCGATCCTGCTGGTCATATCGGGGGCCTCCGGCTCCTGAGGCGGTTCGGCCTGGTACGCCGGTTGCGCTGGGGGCGCCTCGTAGCTCTGCTGCGCCGCCCATCGCCCCTGCTGCCTGCGTGTCACGCGGTTCGACACGGCGGTCGCGGTTCCGGAGACGATGGCGGTGCGCGCGACCCCACGGATGAGACCTGGCATGGCTGTGTCCCTTCTGCCCTGGTGATCTCGCTGCCTAGTGAGCGGCCTCGATCGCCTCGATCGCCTCGAGGGCGGCGACGAGGGCGGGCACCGGGATCCGCCCGGAGGCGACCATCCGGGCCCCGCCGCGGCGCAGGGCGGCGGCGAAGGGGGCGGCCCACAGGTTCTCGTAGACGAGGATGCCGGCGGAACTGCCGGGCTCCAGCGCGGTGGCTGCCTCCTCGATGTCGTCCTGACCCAGGAGTCCTGACGACACACCCTCGAAGACGGCCAGCTCGGGGTTGCTGTCGCTGGTGAGGTCGGTGATCTCCATACCGGTCACGGATCCGTCGTCGTCCTTCCTGACGAACATCAGGTCCAGGATCCGGATGAGGCCGCGGTCCACGAGATCGACGAGGATGGGGAAGCCCTCGCCGGTCATGCGGTTGCCGGGGAACTCGACGACCAGGTAGTCGATCGGGCCCACTTCGCCCATTTCTTCGGATTCGTCGCTCACGGTGTCACCTCTGGTGCTCGTGGCTGCCCCCTGTGACACCCCCGCTCCACCTCTCCATTGCATCATCGGGCCGCGCCCGCCGCACCTTGGTACTCCGGTCACTCGCCTGGGTTCGCCCTGGTCGCGCAGAGGGCTCCGCACGGATCTGCTGGGGCCATGGACGACGGTGGTGACGAAGGGCTCTCGGCACGTGAACGCGGCGAGATGGACGAGTTGCGCCGGCGGGTGAACGCGCTGGAGAGTGCCGGGCCGGCCCGGACGACGCGGCATCATCCGCTCCGCTCGCTCGGCTCTGTCCTGCTGATCCTCCTCGCCGGGCTGCTGTCGCTGTTGTCCGTCGTCGCGGTGTGGGCGAACAGCATCGTGCAGGACACGGACCGCTACGTCGCCACCGTCGGGCCGCTGGCGAGCGATCCCGACGTACAGAAGGCGGTCACCAACCGGGTCACCTCAGCCGTGCTGGCGCAGATCGACGTGGACGCGCTCGTCAAAGAGCTGACGGACGCCGCCGCCCAGCAGGGGGTCCCGCCGCGGCTGGCCAAGTTGCTGGGCGATCTGGACGGCCCGATCGAGAACGGGCTCAAGCAGCTGGTCAACGGTGCGGTGGAGCGGGTGGTCACCAGCAGCGCCTTCGAGACGGTCTGGGTGAACGCCAACCGCAGGGCGCACGCAGCATTGGTCCAGGCCCTGACGGGTCAGTCCGACAGCGCCGTCGAACTGGTGGACAACCAGGTCGTCGTCGACCTGGGGCCGATCGTCGCCGACGTGAAGAAGCGGCTGGTCGACGCCGGTCTCTCGGCCGCAGCGAAGATCCCGGCCGTCCACACCGACTTCGTGGTGTTCGCGTCCAAGGACATCGGCGAGATCAAAATCTACGTGAGAGTGCTGGAGATCCTCGGCGGTTGGCTGCCCGTCATCGCACTGCTGATCGCCGCCGCCGGTGTATATGTGGCGTTCGACCGCCGCCACGCACTGATCGGGGTCGCGTCGGCGGTGTTCGTCGCCATGCTGGTGCTCGGTATCGGCCTCACCGTCGCCCGTGACGTCTATCTCGACCATCTGCCTCCTGGGGCTTCCCAGGCCGCCGCGGGGACTGTGTACGACGCCCTGGTCAAGTTCCTGCGGGCGGGCGTGCGGGCGCTCGCCGGGGTCGCTCTCTTCACCGCCGCCGGCGCCTTTCTCACCGGTCCGTCCCGGTTCGCCGTTCTCACACGCACCGGTTGCCGCAGGGCCATCGGCGGCCTGCGCGACGTGGCGACGTCGGCGGGGCTCCGTCTCGGCGCGGTGGGGCGGTTCGTCCATCGCTTCAAGCGCTGGATCGGGGCGGCCATCCTGGTGATCGCGGCCGTCGTCCTGTTCACCTGGAGCTACCCGACCACGGCGGTCGTGGTGTGGACCGCGGTGATCACCCTGGCGGGCTTCGCCATCCGTGAGTTCCTGGATGTTCCCTCCGCATCGACCGCCGACTCAGACGCCGAAGCCCCCGCACGCTGACGCCCGCCCCGGCCGTGCCGTACGACCGCTCGGTGAGGCCCGCCGCTCCGCACAGCCCGGCGGCAGTTCTCCGGGGGCACGGACGTGGAGGTACAGGTCCGGTACTGGGTGTCGACACTCGTGACGGACGCGCACGGCTCGTCGGCGAGCAGCATGACGGCGACGCCCCGGCAGGCCGGCCAGGCCGGTCGCCAAGGCGGTGATCAGGTCCGTCAGGCCCGGCGACGTCCGCGACGAGACCTGGCTATTGGGCAGCAGGTCGTAGTGGTGGAGCAGCGTCACGGGCATGACCATGCCGACCGCGGTCACCAGCAGGCACGCGAGGAGGACGACCGCGGCGGGTCCGGTGCGGTGGCGCTGCACCGACCCGAGGGCGGTGCCCATGACGGATGTGGGGAGCGGCGCTGTGATCACGGCGCTGCTCACGGTCGCCGTCGAGTCCGTGAGCACCCCGTCGACCGCAATGACCGCAGACAGTGTCAGCGTGGTCCAGAAGATCGGACGCCTGGACGTGCTGTCCACGGAGGGCAGGATCGGATCTTGGGTCAGTTGGTCCAGCGAGCGGCGTCGAGAGGCCGGCAGGACACGGGCACACGACTGCCGCCCAGCCCTGGGCTCAGCGGAGGATCTTCTCCTTGGCCCGCTGGAACTCGGCGTCCGTGATGTCGCCCCTGGAGCGGACCTCGGAGAGTTTGGCGAGTTGCTCCGCCTCGTTTCCGGGCGCCGCGCCGCTCCCGGCTGTCTCGCGGATGTAGTCGTCGAACGCCTGCTGCCGGGCCTGGGCGTGCCGCACCTCGCGGTCGCCCATGCCCTTGCCACGGGCCAAGACGTAGACGAACACGCCGAGGAAGGGCAGGAGGACCACGAAGACAAGCCACCCCGTCTTGCCCCCGCCACCAAGCGTGTCGTCCCTGAAGATGTCGCCGATGATCCGGAAGAGCAGAACGATCCACAGGACCCACAGGAAGACCCACATGATCGTCCAGAAAGCCCCGAGGACCGGGTAGTCGTAGGCCAGATTCATGTCTCCACTCCTTTTCCCTCTCCTTCGTCGGGCAGCACCGAGCCGGGCAGCAGGGGCAGTCCGAAGGCCTCTGCGATACCGCGGGCGGCGGTGACCACACGAGCGCTGCCGACGACGGGGGCGATGGCCACGAGAGTGCCCTCGATCTTCTCCATGGGCACGCCGATCTCGTCGGCGGCGCCGACGTTGAGCAGGTACGAGGCGGAGGAGGCGTTCATGGCCACCAGCGCCGCGATGCGGGTCAGCAGGTACGTCTCCGGGTCCAGACCGGATCGTTCGAACGCGTTCAGCGTCATCTGGACGAGGGTGTCGAAGACGGGCGCCCCTGCCTCGCCCGGGGTGTCGGCACCCTCAGCCCCGACGGTCTCCCTGGTCATCCGTCGGCTCCTTCCCACCGGCTCGCCACCCGTCGGTGTCCTGCCGTCCAGTCAGTCATGAACCAGACCCGTCGGTTACCCTCGTTGTATCGAGTCCGGACCGGCCGCCTTCCCACTATGGCCACTCGAGGCTCGTCCGGCCTCACCCGTAACGGGCGACACGCTCCGGGCACGGTCAGCCAGATCGCACCGGCGGGCGTTCGACGGCACCGCACAGTGAGCTCTTTCAGCGTCGCCTCTCCAGGGTGAGGGCGGCGGCGGCGATGGCGGTCATGTGGTTGGGGCTGCAGCGAGTTCTGCGGGAGATGCGCCAGGACCTCAGTCGCGCGACGCTTCGTTCGACGGGTGCTCGTGCCGCTGACAGAGCTGGTTGACCGTCCGCTGGGTCGGGTTGAGGTCCTGGTGTGGAAGGCGTCTGATCGGTGTGGTCACCCAGGAGCCGGCTCCGATGCAGGTACGGTCTGTGAGGACGGGTACGCCCTGGCGTTCGCAGATCCGGATGATGCGGTGGGTACGGGCTGCGGTCAGATCGTGGGTGCGGCCGGGCGAGGCGGGCGAGATCCACAGCGGATTGCCCGCGGGACCGGCGATGGCCTGCACGTTCACGCCGTGGCGGCGGTGCTTGTGGGAGAAGTCGGCCCGACTGTCGCCGACCCGGTCGCACTCGACGAGCGTTCCGTCGAGCAGGACGTGATCGGGTTCGGCTTCCCGCAGGGCCCGCAGCAGGCCCGGCG
The DNA here is from genome assembly GCF_055564355.1 of Streptomyces sp. NPDC029152. Taxonomy (NCBI): domain Bacteria; kingdom Bacillati; phylum Actinomycetota; class Actinomycetes; order Kitasatosporales; family Streptomycetaceae; genus Streptomyces; species Streptomyces sp. NPDC029152. The sequence goes on from NZ_JBVHWR010000036.1 coordinate 7,393, forward strand.
CCCTGCGGGCGAGGTGGCCGACGACGGCGGTGACGTAGGCGTGGGCGGTGCCGACGGATATGCCGAAGCCGGCGGCGATGTGCGTGAGCGGGTCGTGCCGACGGAGGTGGACCAGGGCGACGAGAACACGCTGATGTAGCCGGAGCTTGCAGCGGCGGCCACCCTCACGGGTGACGATGAGCATGGTTACCCACTCGACCAGGGCGTGAGGCAGGACGGGGAACCGACGAGGCTCCTGCGCTGTGAGTTGGGACGCCGAACACCTCCCTCAACGGCACAGGAGCCTCGTGCGTTGCGGGGCGCCGGCCGGTCACCCGATCAGTGGCCACTCTGAAAGAGCTCAGTCCCCGGCACGACTCTTTCGGAGGGGACTTCAGCAGTGGTCCCACCACCAGGAGATGCTCGGGTAGGGCAGAGGACTGGTGTCCATGGTCGACGGCGAGGGTGCCCAGCAGGCAGGGGTCTTGACGACGTCTTCCAGGATCATGCGTTGTGCGGGTGACGGGTTGTAGCGCGGCGCACACAGGTTGGCTTCGGTGTTGGAGACGATGAAGTGACCGAGTCGCTCGATGAGATACTGCAGAGGCGGTTCGGCCGAGGGCGTCAGGCGCTCGCGCAGACGGAGAAAGAGAAGCATCAGGCGGTCGCGCGTCTCGATCGCAGCAGCGACGGCCTGGTCGAAGGAAAGCCCACGAGCCGCTTGCAGGACGCCCACGAAATTCGGGGAGGTCTGGCCTTCCGCTTTCTCCTTGTGGAAGGAGGCGACATCGTTTTCTACTGCGACAAGCAGAGTTGTACACATGATCAGGGCTTGAACTGCCGGTGCGTTCCACTCCTCGTCCGGGATGGGGGCAGGCCCGCACATCCCGATCCATGCGGCATACACGGAGCTGCCGATGTCGTGCATGCGCACCGCGAGGTACTCGTCTTCGGTGGGTTCGTCAAGGTGAAGCTTGTGCACGCCGCTGGTGAGCAAGCAGCGGAGCCCGGTGCTCAGGCGGGCCACCTGTGTCGGTGTGCACTCCGCGCGCAGCTGTTCCATCACGTCGTGTACTGCTGCGACATATGGGTCGTCATTTTCTGTCACGCGGTATCCCGGAGATTCCAGAACATGCGTGATCTGGCCCACGAGGCGGATGATTTCGCTGCGCCGACTGGGCGCGTCTGCGTGATCGAGCACCTCGTCGTCGATGACGAGCGCCCACTCAATCATGCAGCCGATGCCGTGAAGCACTGCCTTGCTGGTCTCCGGGGCGGAGAACCTTCCGAGGCACCAGGCCAGGACAGTTCCGCGGGATTGTCGGGCCGTGGGGACCGACTCCTTGGGAAAGAAGTCGTACGTCTCCTTCCACGCTTGGACTTGGGCCGCGACGTCTGTAGGGACGTGGGAGACCTGCGGCACCGGCGAGGGGTAGTAAAAGCGCGGCGTACTACCCTGCTGAGCCGGGATCCCGGACCGGCTTGCTTCCGTCGTGCTGCTGCTCATGCGTGCTCCTTCGTTCGGTGCGGAGTCCTGAGAGTGAGGGACAGAATGCGTGCTTACTGCGATCGGCCGGCGAGTGCTGGTTCCGCTCGGCCGGGTGAATGCGGCGGCCGCCGCCGGTTACGGGGAGCCCGGTGAGGAGTTCTGGCTGGCAGCTGGTGTCTGCTGGGCTTCAAGGAGCGCAGCGTCGCGTGGTTCCTCGGGCACGGGGCGGCCTGGTCGGGGCAGGGCGTTGCGGGTGCGGTGGTGGAAGGCCACCAGGCCCAGGAGTGCGGTGGCGGCGAACCACAGCAGTTGCAGAACGAGGTAGGCGGGCACGGGGGCGGTGGAGAAGCCGGCCGCGGTGGCGGCTTGGACGGAGCCGTAGGTGGGCAGCAAGCGTGTCAGCGGGTTGTCGGCGCCGGCGCTGACCATGGGGTTCTGCAGGGCGACGTCGATGACGCTGGTCATCACCAGGGCGAACATACCCTCGACCTCGCGGCGCAGCAGGGATCCGAAGACCACGCCGAGGGCGCCGTAGGTCAGTGCGGCGCAGAGCAGCGCGGCGGCGAGCAGGGAGGGCTGCTTCGGTGCCCAGGCGATGCACATGACCGCGGTGGCGTATACGGCCAGGACCGTGGACGCCAGGGCCAAGGAGGCGACCTTGGCCAGGACGAGATGGGTGCGGGGGTAGCCGGCCATGGTCAGGCGCCGGTCGAAGCGCCCGCCGGTGAAGGTGGCGGCGAACATCATGAACCCGGTGACCAGGGTGACGGCGTTGAGGGCCCCGGTGATCTGCGTCAGCTCGTTGCCGGCCGGCGCCAGCCTCTCTCCGGTGGCAGCCAGTTGGAACGGGGTCGCCTTACCGGGGATGGCGAGGTAGACCAAGCCGACCCAGGTGGGAATGAAGAAAACGACCAGCAGCACGGCGAACCGGTTACGGGCATGCTCGATCAGGCTGTACCGGGTGGCTGTGGTGAACAGGCTCAGGTGTCCCCTCATGCCGCTGCCCCTGCTTCCCGACGCAGCGCGCCCGCCTCCAGGCGCCACAGCTCATCGAGGCGTTCGCTGTCGTAGGCCAGGTGGGAGATGATCAGGACGGAGCGGCCGGCGTCGCGCAGGTGGGCGGCCAGTTCCCAGAACCTCTGGTATGTGTCCCAGTCGAAACCCTGGTAGGGCTCGTCCAGCAGCAGAACCTGCGGATCGTGCATAAGCGCGAGCGTCAGGTTCAGTTTCTGCCGGGTTCCGCCGCTGAGGGACCCGGCGCGCACGTCGGCGTACTGGGAGAACTGCAGAGCCTCCATGACCTTCTCGGCATGCCGCAGGTCGGCCAGCGCGAAGGCCGTCTTGAAGAACTCCAGGTGCTGCCGGACCGTCAGTGCGTCGTTGAGGACCACCTCTTGCGGGCAGTAGCCGAAACGCCCTCGGTGACGCACCGCGCCATGATCCGCCCGCAGTTCGCCGGCAAGGATCTTCAACAGGGTCGTCTTGCCCGCACCGTTCTCGCCGACGACCCCTACCAGTACACCCGGTACGAGATCCAGGTCGACACCCCGAAGGACCACCCGCCGACGGTAGGCATGACGCACTCCCCTTACCTCCACCGCGCTGCCCCCCAGCCCATCTTGTAAGTACTGACACCATGTCGTCTGCCAATCTGACGGCACGGACACGGCAAGAGCCGCAGCTTCGATGCCAAACCGCCCGAAACGGTGAAACGGTCGTCTTCACAGCTCGATTGGCCCGTGACTGCACCTGCGCCGAGAGCAGTTCGGAACATCGGAAAGGGAAGGACGAGGACGGGATCGACGCGTTCGCAGACATTCGGAACGCCTGATCACAAGCTCGTAGCGCGTGCGGTGGGCAGAGGCACGACCGCGGCTCGATGGCGCAGGGCGCCTTTTGCGGCAGCGATTGCGGTGCGAGACAGGGCTCGATCACTCCGCTCGCGTCCCGGCGATCACCCAGCACTCGATCCGCGTAGGCCGCACAGGTCCGAGCCCCGTGGACCGGGACAAGCCGGGTTCCAAGATGCGCGTCCTGTCGGACGCGCACGGACTGCCCCTCCTCGTCGGCGTCTTGGCCGGCAACATCCACGACAGCGAAGGACTGAAACCGATGGTGGAGGCTCACCAAACGGGACGCGACCCCCACCTCGGCCGGTACTTCAAACCCCAGCACCTGCACGCGGACAAGGCCTACGACCGTGCTGACCCGCGCAGGTGGCTCCGCGGGAAGCGCATCGGCGTGCGCATCGCGCGCAAAGGCATCGAGTCCGGCGAACGATCAGGACAACGCCGCTGGGTCATCGAGCGCACCATGTCCTGGCTGTCCGGCTACCGCCCTCTCAACCCCCGCTGCGCACGCGGTCCCCGCAACTACCTGGCCTTTCTCGGACGCGCCGCCGCCCTGTGCTGCTACAAGCGACTCGTCCGCCTCACCACGTAGGACACGGTCTCAGCACCTCGGAGGCTATCTCGGTCGTGGGGTCCAGCTGTGAATAGCCTTGAGTCTCCAGTGACTGGAGACAGCAGAGTTGGGGGCATGGACGTCACGCCCCTCTACTCGATCGGGGAGCTTTCCCGGCGGACCGGCTTGTCCGTGAGGACCATCCGCTTCTACTCCGATTCGGGGGTGGTGGCGCCGACTACCCGAAGTCCCGCCGGTTACCGGCTCTACGACCTCGACGCACTGCTTCGCCTGGAACTTCTGTGCACACTGCGCGAGCTGGGCATGGACCTGGCCACGATTCAACGGGTACTGGACCGCGAACTCTCGATGGCGGAGGTCGCCGCGGCGCACGCCGACGCCCTGGAGGCCCAGATCCGGGTACTGCAACTGCGTCGAAGTGTCCTGCGAGTCGTGGCCGGTCGCGACACCGATCCCGAGGAGATCAAGCTCATGCACAGGCTCACACAGTTGTCCGGCGAGGAACGCCGACGTCTGATCGACGACTTCGTAGATGACACTTTCGGCACGGTGGATGCCGACCCGGCTGCGGTGGCCCTGGTCCGCGCTGCCGTTCCCGGACTTCCCGATGATCCGTCCAGCGAGCAGATCGCCGCGTGGGTGGAGCTCGCCGGGCTGGTCGGAGACGAAGAGTTCCGGGCCCGGATGCGCCGGATGGCCATGTGGCAGGCCGCTGGGCGTCCGCTCGCCATCGAGAGCGAAGCGGGTGAGGAACTGATGAAGTTCACCCGTCAGACGGTGGCCGCGGCCATGGAGTCGGGAATAGACCCCCTCAGCAACAGGGCCGTACCCGTCATCGACGACCTCGTGCACCGCTTCGCCGAGGTGTTCGCGCGCACCCCTGACACGGAGTTCCGGGGCTGGATGGCCCAGCAGTTCGAAGAGGCACACGATCCCAGGGTGGACCGGTACTGGCGGCTGGTGTGGATCGTCAACGGCTGGCAGGTGGTGCCGAACCTGATCCCGGTGTACCCCTGGCTCATCCAGGCCCTGCGAAATGACCGCGCCGCATAGTCACCGCAGTGGAGACGTTCTCGGAACTCCCGCCGCGGCGCCGTCACTCTCGCGACGGGTTCTGGGAACCGGCTGTTCGAAGAGCAGGGCCCCCGACTGACGGCCACACACCTCTGTCCGCCGTGGCCGGGACAGCACGCCCACCTGTCCTGGCCTGGCCCGGGAAGGAACAACCAGCAGCCGGGCCGGCACCATGCGTGCACTGGCGGGATGAAACAGCCCTGGATCTGGCGTACCAAAGGTCCCGGCTCTGACTGACGGCGGGATTGAAGGAACGGCCCATAACGTGGGCCTCCCCCATTACCTCCTTGGTGGTCCGCAATGGGGCGCTCGGCCTTCGGAGTTGGCATGTCCTTCTCCCTCTGTCGAACATATGGCCTGGGGGTGGTGTCACCAGCTCCGAAGGCATCGACAGACCGCTGATCAGGGGTATGACCACCGACCTTCCCGCGGGTCGGGAGGCTCTTCGTCATCTGGATGTGGCGATAGGTGCCGCGGGACGGCCGGACGGGGACAACCGGAGGAAGCACGTGATCGACGTCAGCGGCATCGGCTCTTCCTCGGCCTGGACGTCGGCAAGGGCGAACACCACGCCACCGCCGTCTTCCCGGCCGGGAAGAAAGCCTTCGACAAACGGCCGCCCCACAGCGAACCGAAGCTCCGCGAGATCTTCGGGAAACTGCGAGGCCGGGGCGCGGCGGGTGCGCTCGGGGCGGTCGGGGTCCACCAGTCGGGGCGTACGACGTAGCGCCAGGTGGACGGCATAGCGGAACCCCCTTCCGGAGTGGAGCGCTGACTCGAACAGTCACGATCCGCCCGCCCGTTGCACATGGCCAAGGACCCTGCACCGACACGGCTCACGCGAAGCCGGGGACCGACGCCTGGGCGGGCGTTCTTCTACAACGTCTCCTCGATCTTCTTCCTGGAGCTGTGACACGTAAGGGCGCTGTTGCTCGCAGGCGTCTCCCTGGCGAGCAAGGCGGCCGGGCTGGTCGTCTGCGCGGGCAGCCTGGCCGCCGTCGTGACGGCGTGGACGCTCGGGGCTCCGGCCGAGCTGATCGCCGACGGCACCATGGGCTGCAACGCGGTACTGGTCGCGTTCGCGCTGTGCGGGTGTTCCTGCCGGCAGCGCCGGCCATGCTGCTGTGCGCTCTCCTCGGCGCCGTCACCGCGACGGCTCTGCCCCCGGCCGTCGCCGCGCTGCTCGTAGCGTCCGGCGGGCGCATCTTCTCGTGGCCGTTCGTACTGACGATGCTCGGTTTCCTGGCCGTCTCCCCTTCCTTCCCGAGGCTGACCGGCACGGAGTCGGGCGCACGTACGGGGTGCCCGACTCGCGCTTCATCAGCGAGAGGGCCGAGGTGATACGTCGGGTCACGTCGTTCGGCCGCCCCTTTGTGGCACCACCGTCGGTCGAAGTGATGTGCGTCTCGAGTTTCAATTGTGAGGCGGGGGTGACAGTTGTTGATTTGTCTCGGATCATTGGCGACGTTTCGTGTCTACAGACGCCACGCGTGCGCGGTGGCGCGCCGACATCAGGGGTGGGATCAGCGTTGAACAACACGTTAGGAAGAGGCGGCAGGCTGACGGCGGTGCTGCTGGCGAGTGCGCTGGCCGGGGCGGCGCTGACGGCGGCCCCCGGCACCGCGTTCGCGGCGGGGGCCGCCGACCCGGGCACCGTCGCGGCGGCCGTGGTGCCGTCGGGGCCGGGCATGGAGCTGCCGGCCGCGTCGTTCACGCAGATGGCGGTGGACGAGGCCAGCCAGCGCGTGTGGATGGCCGGTGACCGGGTCTACCCGGACGGGTCGCGGGACGGGGAGCTGGTCGGCGTCCTCTACGGAGGTGCCGGGCGGGCCACCGCGAGTGCGCATCTGGCCGCCCCGCTGTCCGGCGTCGCGGTAGAGCCGGACGGTTCGAAGGTCTATGCCGGGCAGTCGAGCCACATCGCGAGTTTCCAGCACGACCGGGGGTCACTGGACCCGCTCGACCCGATTCCGGCGCCGGCCGACGGCTGTGGGCGGGAGCTGGTGCACACCGGTGGGCGGTTGTTCTTCACCAGTCGGCCCTCCACTTCGCCCGGGGGCTGCGCCGAAGGGCTGGGCAGTGTCAGCGTCGCCGGGGAAGCGGAGGGCGGCGAGGCCGGGGAGGTCTTCTACTCGGGCGCCCCGCTCCATCTCGAGGGAGGGCCCGGAGGTCTGCTGGTGACCGCTCCGGAGCGTCCCTCCCCGGCCGACGACCCCGACCTGGGCATCTACAGGGTGACGGACGGGGCGGACGGGAACGTGCTGGAGTTTCTGGGCGAGCGCCGGTTCACCGAGGACGGCACGGGAACGGGCATGGACTTCCGGGACGCCGACTTCTCCGCGGACGGCTCCGTCCTCGCGGTGGCCGACGGGGGCCGGGGGACCGTGCTGCTCAGTGGCCAGGACGCCCGTTTCCTCGAGAACCCCTACATGCCGCTGCCCCAGGGCGTGGCGCCCACGGCCGTCGCCTTCAGTCCCGACGGCAAGTGGTTCGCCCAGGGCGGCGCGGCGTCAGGCGATGAGGCCGACCTGACGTTGGCGTTCGCCGACTCGTCGATCGAGCGGCAGCCGCTGCGCATCAGCTTCGAGGACGAGGCCGCCGGCCACCGCGTGGTCCCGCGAGGCATGGAGTTCTCCGGGGACGGACAGCAGCTCTTCGTCGTGACCTCCAACCACGAGGGCACCAAGTTCTGGCTGCACACCATTCAGACGCGGGAGGCCCTGGCCCCGTCACGCATCGTGGACGTGACGCACGGGCCGGCCGTCGCCGGGGAGACGTTCAGGGTGACCGGACGGCTGGACCTGGACGGACTGGCTCCCACCGAGACGCCGCGGATCACGGTGCAGCGGCTGAACGGCGCGGAGTTCGCCGAGCTGCCGCCGGTCCCAGTCGCCGAGGACGGGACGTTCGTTCTGGAGGACGTCCTGCCGGACCAGGCCGGCAACGTCCAGTACGTGCTCGGTTACGCGGGTGACGAGGTGCACTACCTGTCGGAGCACTGGCTCGTGGTGGACACGGTCGAGGCGTCGAGCACGCCGACCCGCGGCGGCCGCCAGTAGTTGCGCGGCGCCACGGACTTCTCGCGCTCCGGCGGATCATCAATGAGGTGAGCGGCCCCGGCAGAGGTCCGAGGGTCCGTGCGGTCTCCTCCCGTGCCATATGGGAGGGCCGTCCTCCCGGCGCCCCCGTGGCAGGGAGGACGGCCCCGGCCCTCGCCCGGTGGCAGCCCGACGTTCGACCAGGGCGGACTCGTCGGTGTGAAGTGCAGGTGGCAGCGGGGATGCGCCGGCAGCCACTGAGCCTTCACCAACCTCAGGCGTGAGGTGTTCAGCTGGATCCACAGATGGGTGAAGCCCCTGGTAGACGGGTTCACGACCAAGATCATCCGGTACCCGCCAGAGGCTCCACGTGCTTGTCCACCCGTGTGGGCTGAACGTGTCCAGTCGATCCCTGTCCTTGCATACCGCTCGTCCGCGAGAACACCGTCGTCGGATCGGAAGTCGTCGGCGCCGGCTCCCGGTCGTCCGGCATGCCCCGCTGGTGGTGGCGCATCTGCGGAACGAGGCCACATATGCCCAGCTCGCGACGGACTTCGGGATCGGGACAAGCACGGTCTACCGCTACATCAGCGAGACCGTCGACCTGCTGGCCGCACTCGCACCCGCCCCTCGAGGAGGCCCCCCAGGCTGCTTCGACGAAGGCGTACGTCCTGCTCGACGACCCGCATCACCGCCATCCAGGCCGTCCTCGCCCTGCTTCAAGCCAGCTCAACCGCAGGATGGAAAAGGCTCAGTCCTGACGGCGCCTGCCCCTACTTCGCGCCCATCTCGAACAGCAGCCAGATGAAGGCCGCGAAGAGGTGGCCGACGACGAGGTAGACGACCAGACGTACCCAGATGGCACGCGGGAACTTCTCTTCGAAGTCTGCCATGACAGGTCTCCTTAGGTGATGTGCTCCGCCACCGAGTCGAAGCACAATGTGGTGGGGCTTTGCAGCAGGGTGTGGACGAAGAGCAGTTCGACTCCGTCACGGTCGCCCGCAGCGAGGCGGTGGGCGGTCAGTGAGTCGAAGTGGGCGCTGTCACCTGCCGCCAGGGGATGTATGGCGTCTCCGAGGTGAAGTCGCAGCCGTCCGTCGAGGACGTACAGCCATTCTTCGCCGGGGTGTGAGCGCACAACATCGCTTTGGGTTCCGTAGGGGATGCGGACCCGCAGAGCTTGCAGGCTCCGGTGTGGTGCACTGGCCTGCTGGTAGGTCCAGCCGCCCGAATGGGTCGGTTCCACGTCGGTTGCCCGCATGACCGCGTCCCGGTGGGCGGCTCTTTCGAGCAGCAGGTCGGAGACGGTCGTGTCGTGGACACGGGCCAGCGCGAGCAGTGCGGGCAGGGAGGGCTGCCGTTGCCCGGTCTCCATCCGGGACAGGTGGGCGGGTGACAGTCCGGCGGCCCGGGCTGTGGCTTCCAAGGTGAGGGAAGCACCCAGTCGCAGGGCGCGAAGCTGTGGTGCGACCGTTGGCAGGTGGTCGGCCCTGTCTGGCTCATAAGGGCTCATGCATCCATTAAGGCCAGCATTTGCCTGCTGAGCAAAATTTTTGCCTGTCAGGCAAGACGTCAGGGGTTCCGCCTTCGTGCACGACCTTGAGCTGCGGTTGCCTGTTCCGGTTCGGGGCGCACGCGCGGTGCGGACGGCTGCCGTCGTGCTCTCGGGACACCCGGTCCGGGTGGTCAAGGGGCGAGACGAGCGTTCTTTCCTGGCTCCGCAGGCGGCGAGCGATCCCTGTCGTGACCCTCGCAGGGAGAACGGCGGTGCTCGATCGCCACCGCATCGGCGTCCCGTCTGCGCAGGCAGCCTTACACGGTGGCCGCCTTGGCGTGGGCGGCGGCATGCCGAATGCGCGAGCCCACCAGTACCGAGGCCGAGCACGGCGCCGTCACCGTCGACGGGGCCCTGCACCTGGGCTTGCCCCCGGTCACGGCCACCGTCCTCGACCGGCTGCGCGACGAGGCGGCCACGCAGGAGGACCTCGCCCGTCCGATGACCGCGGCGGTCGGTGTGCGACGGGCCGCCGGCGTACCGCTCCGGCGACGCCGGGAGTCGCGGTTCGTCGTCCGCCGCTTCCTCCAGGAACCGAGGCCCGGTCAGGCCGCGGGGACGGGCAGCAGTCGGTAGGCGTCCCCGTGGGCGACGACCCGGCCGGCGGTGGGCGGGGCGAAGTGGGTTCCGAGCAGGAGGGTGTCGGTGCCGACGAGGGAGGCGAGCAGCGTGCGGCGGGTGGCCTCGGCTTGCTGGGGGTCGATGTCGACGCAGGCGCCGATGCCGGGGTGGGCGAGCTGGACCGGGTGGTGGAGGCAGTCGCCGGTGATCAGCGCCGTCTCACCCCGGCTGGTCAGTTCGACGGCGACATGGCCGGGGGTGTGACCGGGAGTCGGGAGCAGGCGCAGGCCCGGGACGATCTGCACGCCGTCGGCCGGGACGTCGACCAGGTCGAGCAGGCCGGCTCGCTCGACCGGGATCACCGAGTCGCGGAACATCTGGCGGCGCGCCTCGTCCATGGCGTACCCGGCCCAGAACTCTCGTTCGGCGCGGGCGGTGAGGTAGCGGGCGGCGGGGAAGGCGGGGATCCACTCGCCGTCCACCTGCCGGGTGTTCCAGCCGACGTGGTCGGCGTGCAGGTGGGTGAGGACCACCAGGTCGACGGCCTCCGGCGGGAATCCGGCCGCAGCGAGGCGCTCCGGGTAGTCGGTGCGCAGGTCGTGCCAGGCCGGGTTGGCCCGCTGCTTCCCGTTGCCGATGCCGGTGTCGACGAGCACGCGCAGCCCGTCCACGACGAGGGCGAAGCTGTGGCTGTCCAGGCGCAGCACGTTGTCGGCGTCGGCGAAGTGGGGGTGCAGCCAGTCCTGGCCGGCCACCACCTCGGGGGTGGCGTCGGGCAGCAGCCACGACCCGGTCGGGGGCGGCAGCGGGATCTCGTCGATGCGGTGGACGGTCACCTCGCCCACGGTCCAGGAGGGAATGGTGGCGGCGTTGGCGGGGGGAGTCTGCATGACTGCCGTTCCTTTGCTCTTCAGCGGAGATGGTCGGTTGTGGGGTGGGCCGCGGCTGCCCTGCGCCGTGACCCGGCGAGCGCCGTCAGGGCGGCGACGGCGAGGAGGGCGGCGATGACGGCGTAGGCGTGGGAGGTGCTCCCGAGCCCGTAGCGCTGGGTGGCGGCGCCCGCGGCGATGGCGGGCAGGCTCATGGAGAGGTAGCTGAGAACGTAGTAGGCGGCCAGGGTCGACGCGCGGTCCCGCTCGTCGTGCGGGGCGAGGAGCAGGCGCAGCACTCCTTGGGAGACGGCGCCGAAGGCCGCCCCGGCCAGGGCCGCGCCACCGTGGACGGCGGGCAGTCCGGCGCCGTGCAGGCCGCTCAGGGTCAGGGCCGCGGCGGGCAGGACGGCCAGGCATCCGCCGGTCGCGGTGGCGAGGGGCCCGGTGTGGCGCAGTGCCCACACGGTGAGTGCGGCGGTGGCGCTGAGGGTGAAGAAGACCATGCCTCGGGCCGCCTGCGGGGCGTCGGGGGCCACCAGGCGGACCAGGGCCGGGCCGAGGGAGGAGTAGAAGCCTCCGAGCGCCCAGACGGCGACGACCGCGGTGCCGGTGGTCAGCAGGGTGCGGCGCGCCACAGGCGGGAGGCCGAGGTGCGGGCGCAGCGACCGCAGTGCGCCCGGGCGGCGACGGGCCGTCTCCGCGGTGAGGGCGACCGCGATCGCCTGAGCCGCGAACAGCATGGCCAGCAGCGCGTAGACGGTGACGGTGGGGGCCGGGGCGAGGCGAACGAGGAGGGTGGAGCCGAGGACGCCCGCGGCCATGCCGGCGACCGGGGCGAGGGTGTTGGTCAGGGCGGAGCGGCCCGGGCGCCGGGGGTCTTCCAGGTCGAGGAGGGCCGCGCCCGCAGCACTGGTGGCCGCTCCGGTGGCCACTCCCTGCAACAGGCGGGCCGCCGTCAGGGAGCCCGCGCCGTCCGCCGAGGCCAGGAGGACCATGGAGGCGGCCTCCGCGACCAGGGCGCCTGCCAGGACGGGGCGTCGTCCCAGGTGGTCGGAGAGCGCTCCGGTGGTGAGCAGGGCCGACAGCAGAGCCAGCGCGTACGCGCTGAAGACCACGGTGACGGCAAGTGCGGAAAGACCCCACCGCTCCTGATAGAGGGGGTACAGCGGTGTGGGGGCGCTGGACGCGGCCAGGAGGGCTGCCAGGATCGACGCGTCAAGGACGAAGGACGCCGCACGGTTCTTCCCACGGGGACGGCCGGCCTGGAGTGGGCAGCGCGCGGGTGTGCCGGACAGGACGCCGGACATGGGACTCCTTCCCATAAAAGCAATGGATTTGCTTTAGTGCGACGATAGGACCTACCGTCGCACTAAAGCAAATCCATTGCTTTTGACGCGGGGTGCTCCGCCGCCCCGGTCCCGACCAGATGAGGGATCCGTGCCTTCCGCCGAACTCACGCCGTCCGAGGCCGCCCGCTGGGCCGCCCGGGCCGGACTTCCACTGCCCGACGACCGCCACTCCGCGGTCGCGGCCACCGCCGACCACATCCACTCCGTCGTCGCTGTCCTGCGCGAGCTGGACTTCGGGGACACCCCGCCTGCCGCCGCCTACCGGGCGGGAGAGGAGAAGCGCGATGAAGCCGCATGAGCTGACCCTCGCCGCCGCCGCGACCGAGATCCGGGAACGGCGGCTGTCCCCCGTCGAGCTCGTCGACTCCGTCCTCGACCGCATCGGCCTGGTGGAACCCCAGGTCAGGGCCTACGTCACGGTCTCAGCAGAGCAGGCCCGCAGCGCGGCGCGCGAGGCCGAGCGGGAAGCGGCCCGGGGTGTGTTCCGCGGGCCGCTGCACGGTGTCCCGGCCGGCCTCAAGGACCTGATCGACGTCGCCGGAATACCCACCACCGCCAGCTCCCGCGTCCGCGCCGACCACCGCGCGACCACCGACAGCACGGTCGCCGCCCGACTGCGGGCGGCCGGCGCGGTCCTGGTCGGCAAGACGCACACCCACGAGTTCGCCTACGGTCTGACCACCCCGCAGACCGGCAACGCCTGGGACAGCGGCCGGATCGCCGGAGGCTCCAGCGGCGGGTCCGCCGTCGCGGTGGCCGCCGGGGCGGCGACCTTCGCCCTCGGCACCGACACCGGCGGGTCGATCCGGGTTCCCGCCGCACTGAACGGCGCGGTCGGCCTCAAGCCCACCTACGGGCTGGTGCCCCGCCACGGCGTCACCTCGCTGTCCTGGTCGCTCGACCACGTCGGGCCGATCACCCGCACCGTCGAGGACGCGGCCCTGGTCCTGGCCGCCCTCACCGGGCACGACCCGCGCGACCCCGCCTCGCTGGACACCCCCACCGTCGACCACCGGCCGGAACGCGAGCCTGACCTGACGGGCGTGCGCGTCGGCGTCCCGAGCAACTACTACTTCGACCACGTCGACCCGGAGGTCGCGGCCGCCGTCCACCGCGCCATCGCACAGCTGGAGGCGCTGGGCACCCGGCTCGTCGAGGTCGACATCCCGATGACCCGCTACATCCAGGCCACCCAGTGGGGTCTGATGGTGCCGGAGGCCACCGCCTACCACGAGCGCACCCTGCGCACCGTCCCCGAGCTCTACCAGGCGGACGTGCGGGTCCTCCTGGAGGCCGGCGAACTGATGAGCGCGGGCGACTACCTGCGCGCCCAGCGCGCCCGGACGCTGATGCGCGAGGCGTGGGCCCGCCTCCTGGAGGAGGTCGACGTGATCGCCGCCCCGACCGTACCGATGACGGCGGTCCCGGCCGCACAGGAGACCGTCACCTGGCCCGACGGCAGGGTCGAGGCCGTCTCCGACGCCTACGTCCGCCTCTCCTCCCCGGCCAACATCACCGGGGTGCCCGCCCTGTCCGTCCCGGTCGGCCACGACGCGGCGGGCCTGCCCATCGGCATGCAGCTGATCGGCCGGCCGCTCGGCGAACGGACGCTGCTGCGGGTGGGCCACGCCTACGAGCGGACCCAGCCCGCCCGGGCGCTCGCGCCGGTCGCCTGAGGACGACGGGTGGGCCGGTGGGCCGGGCCGGAGCCGTCCGGCCCGTCCCACCCACCATCGCGACGGACAGGGAGTTTTCCGACCCCACCACCACCTGAGCGGCCCGGGCGACGCTGCCGGCCGGGGCCGGTGCCGATCGAGCCCCTGCGCACCACACCGACGGGCGGCGATCACGGACGAGGGCGGACGGCGGCGGCAACGACCCCGCGGCCCACCTCGGCGGCAAGGGCGGCGTCGACCCCCATCAGCAGGTGATCACCGTGCCGCCTGGGCGCCTCCTAAACGCAAAGCCTGCGCTTTAAACTGGCGCCATGAGCCGCAAGCAGATGACACGCCCCGGCGGGCGCAGCGCCCGGGTCCAGGCCGCGGTGCACTCCGCCGTACGTGAACTCCTGGCGGAGGTGGGGCGCGACGCGCTGACCGTCCCGCTGGTCGCCCAGCGCGCCGACGTCACCCCGTCGACGATCTACCGCCGCTGGGGGGGCCTGGCCGAGCTGTTGTCGGACGTCGCGGTGGAACGCCTGCGCCCCGACGGCGAGCCGGAGGACCACGGCGACCTGCGGTCCGACCTCACGGCCTGGGCCGAACAGTTCCTCGACGAGATGGCGTCCGGCTCGGGCCGCGCCTACGCCCGGGACGCCCTGCTCGGCGACCCGGACGGCAGCAACGCGGGCCAGTGCTCGGCCTACGCGGCCGAACAGATCAACACCATCCTCGCCCGTGCGGTCCGCCGCGAGGAGAACACTCCCGACCTCGAAACAGCCATGGACCGCGTCGTCGCCCCCATGATGTACCGCATCCTCTTCCGCCCGGCCGGCCTCGATGCCGCGTACGCCCGCCGGCTCGTGACCGACCTCCTCGACGCCCCCGCAGCGGGCGCCCGATAGCCGGGTACCGCCGGTCCCGCGACTCGACCGTACGGCCGGCCGGTGCAGGGAGTGCGGAACTGCCGACGGACGTCCCGCCCGACGGCGCCGGGTGGGACGGGACAGTCAGAAGGCGGGCGTGCGAAGGAGTGTGCTGAGGCGTACGGGACGACGTGGGAACAGCGTGCTCGGGCCGCACCGGTCCTCATCGCTCAGCTTCTCCGCCCGGGGCCGGTCCGGCCGGATGGACATGGGCGAGCGGCTCGACCTCGCGTCGGCCGCCCGTCCTGCCTCGCCCGCGTCACCCCGGACGGCTGCCGGTGCCGGACCGGGTCGCCCTGGCCGGCATCATCCACGTCCTGCGCGAGGGAGTGGCCTGGCGAGATGTGCCCAGTGAGGTCGTGGGCCGCTCGGGAGTGACCGCCCGGCGCCGACTGCGCGACTGGACCGAGGCCGGTGTCCGGCCTCGGTTGCACGAGGCACTCCTCACCGGATTGCGGGCAGCGGACTCGCTGGACATGAACGATGCTGCGATCGGCGGCTCCCGCATCAGGGCCTTGGAAGGGGGGCTCATGTCGGACCGTCGCCGGTGGATCGCGGCCGCCCCGGCTCCGAGCAGCATGTGATCGTCGATCGTCTCGGCACCCCGCTCGCTGTATGCCTGACCGGCGCAAACCGGCATGACGTCGCACAGCTGATCCCGCTCCTGGACGCGATACCCCGGATCCGGGGCCGACGTGGACGCCCTCGCAACCGGCCCAAGGGACTCTTCGCTGACCGGGGCTACGACTGCGTCAAGTACCGCCGCCTGCTGAGGCAGCGCGGGACCAAACCCCTCGTCGCCCGCCGAGGCGTCGTCCACGGCTCTGGTCTCGGCCGCACCCGCCGGGTGGCAGAGCGGAGCTTCGCCCGGCTCCACCGATTCAAGCGCCTGCGGATCCGCCACGAGCGCCGGGCCGACCTCCACCAAGGCCTACTCGAGCTCGCCTGCAGCATCATCTGCCTCCGCCGGCTCCGTAGATCATTCTGAAACGATCAGCAATCTGGCATTATGCACGCCGGCGGATGCGGCAGCCGTGCGGGAGGCCGTGGCCGGGGTGTCGTCGCTCCGACCGTGACCCAGTGCCGTGTCGCTCACGCGCGGGACCATTTCTGGTTGGCCTGGCCGTTGCAGGTCCACAGCAGCAGCGGGGTCCCGTTGGCGGTGCCGGCCCCGCCGGCGTCGAGGCACAGTCCGGAGCCGACGTTGCGGATCGAGCCGTCGGAGCCGACGGTCCACTTCTGGTTGTTCTGGCCGTTGCAGGGCCAGGTGATGACACGGGTGCCGTTGGTGGTGCCCTGGTTGTAGGCGTCCAGGCACTTGTCGCCGTAGACGCGGATCTCGCCGCCCGCCCATGTGGTCCACAGCTGGTTGGCGGCCGTGTGGCAGTCCCACAGCAGAGTCGCGGCGCCGGCGGCCGTGGAGGCGTTGTCCACGTCCACGCAGCGGCCGGAGGCGTTGCCCCGCAGGCGTGAGGTGGTGGCGGCCAGCGGGCTGCCGCCACTCACCCGGTACGCGGCGACGCCGTGCGCGGGCACGCTCGCCGAGATCTGCCCGGACGTGCTCGACGTGCCGCCGGTCCACAGATCGGTGAGGGTGAACGGTCCTCCGCTCAGGCCGATCTGGGCGGCCGTCGTGGTGACCGTCGCCGCGCTCTCGCCCCGGTTGAACAGCCCCACCGCGACCGAACCGTCCGCCAGGGGCTTGGCGAACACCTCGGTGTTGCCGTCGTCGCGCACCCTGCGTCCGCCCGCGCCCTGGGAGTCCTGGTTCACCGCCAGCAGGCGCGGGTTGCGCAGGATCGCGCTGACGTCGGCGGACATCGTGCGGATGTCGTTGCCGGCCATCAACGGGGCACCCATCAGCGCCCACAGGGCGAAGTGGGAGCGGGACTCGGTCAGCGACAGGCCGGGGCGGCCGACGACCAGCATGTCGGGGTCGTTCCAGTGCCCCGGGCCGGACTGCGCGGCCAGCGGCGCATTGACGTCCAGGACGTTGCCGACGCCCATCGGGTAGCTGTTGGTGTTGCCGTTCTGCCAGATGTCGAGCAGGTCCTCGGTCGTCCGCCACAGGTCGGCGACCTCGCCCCAGTCGTACGTGGACCCCGTGATGGCGTGGAAGCTGTTGGGGTTGATGCTGTAGACGATCGGCCGGCCGGTGGCGCGCAGGGCATCACGCATCAGCTTGAACCGCGCGACCTGCTCGTCACGCGTGCCGCTCGAGGAACACCAGTCGTACTTGAGGTAGTCGACCCCCCACGTGGCGAACGTGGCGGCGTCCTGGGTCTCGTGGCCCCTGCTGCCCGTGGAGCCCGGGTAAGTGCCCACGGTCTGCGCGCAGGTGCGCTCGCCCGGCACCTGGTAGATGCCGAACTTCAGGCCCTTGCCGTGGATGTAGTCCCCGAGGGCCTTCATCCCGCTCGGGAACTTCGCCGGGTTGGCCCGCAGGTTGCCCTGTGCGTCACGCTGCGGGTCGAACCAGCAGTCGTCGACCACCACGTACCGGTAGCCGGCGTCCCGCATGCCCGAGGACACCATCGCATCGGCGGCCTGGCGGACCTGGGTCTCGGTGATTCCGCACCCGAGGCTGTTCCAGCTGTTCCACCCCAGCGGTGGGGTGAGCGCCGGACTGCCCGGCGCGGCCGTGGCGGTGGACTGCGCTGAGGCCGTCACGGACGTGATCACCGTCAGCGCGGCGGCCGTGAGGAGGCGGAACAGTCGTCCGCCCGAGCGTCTGAGCACCGGGACTCCTTCGGCAGGAAAGAGAGAGGAGAGGAGAGGGAAGGGGAGCGTTCGAAATTTCGATTGACGTTCGGAAACTTTAGATGCCCCACGGATACTAGAGAGACGACCGGCCATGTCAACACCTCCTCGAAAAAAGGAATTTGTCGCGCGATCGGCAAGGGAGCAGGGCAGAGGCGCACCAACTCCACGTCAGGAGCTCGAACATTTCGAAGCGGCACACGACTTGTGCGAGAAGGGTTGACGGGATACGCCAACCTCCTATCATCCAGAATGCTCGACAAGTCGCACTATGTTCGATATTTCGAATACGACAGAGCCGCCCCGACCGATGAACCCGAGGTGAACACCTCCATGGACCTGTCATGGACTCATCAATCCCTCACTCGTCGCCGCACGCTCGCGGCCGCCACCGGCTTGGCCGCCGGCGTCCTCCTCCCCCCTGGGCCCGCCCTCGCGGCCGCGGCGCAGTACACGAACCCGGTGATCTGGCAGGACTTCGCGGACATCGACGTCATTCGCGTCGGTGACACCTACTACGCCTCGGCCTCGACGATGCACTACTCGCCGGGCGCGCCCGTTCTGCGGTCGTACGACCTGGTGAACTGGGAGATCGCCGGTCATTCGGTACCCGTCCTCGACTTCGGCGCCAAGTACGACCTGAACGGCACCCGCGGCTACGTGAGAGGAATCTGGGCATCGTCACTGGCCTACCGGCCCAGCAACAGGACCTTCTACTGGCTCGGCCAGATCGACTTCGCCCGGTCGTACCTCTACACCGCCACCGCGGTGGAGGGGCCGTGGAACAGGCTGACGACGATCAGCACCCCCTACTACGACGCCGGCCTGCTCGTCGACACCGACGACACCCTCTACGTGGCGTACGGCAACACCACCATCAGCGTGGCCCAGCTCTCGCCCGACGGTCGCAGCCAGGTCCGTACGCAGGAGGTGTTCAGGACACCGTCCAGCGTCGGCACCTTGGAGGGCGCCCGGTTCTACAAGATCAACGGGCAGTACTACATCTTCCTGACCCGCCCCGCGAACGGCCAGTACATCCTCAAGTCCTCGAGCGGCCCCTTCGGCCCGTACACGATGCGGCAGGTCCTCCTCGACCTGCGCGGACCGATCCCCGGCGGCGGCGTCCCCCACCAGGGCGGACTGGTGCAGACGCAGAGCGGCGCCTGGTACTACATGGCCTTCGTCGACGCCTATCCCGGCGGCCGCATGCCCGCCCTGGCACCGGTCACCTGGACCACGGACGGCTGGCCCGTCGTACAGCTCGTCAACGGTGCGTGGAGCACCACGTATCCCAGTCCGGCCGTACCCACTCCGCCCCGCCAGGTCACCCCGATGACCGGCGTCGACACCTTCGACGGTACGGCCCTGAAACCGAGATGGGAGTGGAACCACAACCCCGACAACACCAAGTGGTCGGTCGGCAACGGCCTGACGCTGCGGACCGCGACCGTCACCCACGACCTCTACTGGGCCCGCAACACCCTCACGCACCGCATCCAGGGCCCCACCTCCACCGCCACGGTCCAGCTCGACCACTCCGCGATGCGGGACGGCGACCGGGCCGGGCTCGCGCTGCTGCGCGACTCCTCCGCCTGGATCGGCCTCAAGCGCGACGGCGGTGCGACACGGGTGGTGATGGTCACCGGGCTGACCATGGACAGCAACTGGAACACCACCGGCACCGGCACCGAGATCGCGAGCGCACCCGTCTCCGGCGGCCGCATCTGGCTGCGCGCGAACGCGGACATCCGCCCCGGCGCACCGCGCCCCGGGACCTTCTCCTACAGCACCGACGGCAGCACGTTCACCCGTCTCGGACCCGCCTTCTCCATGGGCAACGACTGGCGGTTCTTCATGGGCTACCGGTTCGCCCTCTTCAACCACGCCACTCAGGCCCTCGGCGGCGCGGTCCGCGTCACGCGGTTCGAGGTGTCCACACCCTGAACCGATCCGCCGGCCGCACCGCCCGGCCCCCGCCCCGACCAGGAGGACCATGAGCCCGCCGGAACGGCCCGGTCCTAGCCGGGCATCCGTCCTGAGCGTGCCGGCCGCGACCGCCCCGATGAACCCGGCACCGCGACCGGTATCAGCGAGGGGGGCAGGCTGCAACCAGTACCCAAGCCATCGGATCGGACGGCAGTCGCTGCTTCCGCTGCTGGACCTCGGCCACCCTGGCCGGCTCCCCGGACGTCCCGCGCCGCGTCCAAGAGCAACCCGGCAGGACCCGGGCCCACCCCGCGCCCCTCCCGGACAGTGAGGAGTCAGGCGCTGGCCCGGACGGCCAGACGGGTGGGGAGGACCAGCGGGGTGGGCTCCTGCCCGTTGACGAGCGCGACGAGCATGCGCGCCATCTCCCGTCCGAGAGCCTCCACAGGCTGATGGACGGTGGTGAGCGGCGGATCGGCGATCCGGGCGACCGTCAAGTCGTCGAAGCCGACCACGGCGACGTCGGCGGGTACCCGCCGGCCGGCCTCCCGCACGGTGCGCAGCGCACCCACCGCCATGTTGTCGTTGGCGGCGAACACTCCGTCCACGTCGGGGTGTCGCGCCAGCAGCGCGGCCATGGCGGCGGCTCCGCTGGGCTCGGTGAAGTCCCCCTCCAGCGGCGGGAACGGATCGAGACCGGCGCCCAGCATGGCGTCCCGGTAGCCGCGGTACCGGGCGCGCCCGGCCTCGGTGTCCAGACGCCCGCAGATCACGGCCACGCGCCTTCGGCCGAGTGAGACCAGATGCTCGGTCGCCTCGCGCGCTCCGCCGACGTTGTCCACGTCCACGTACCACCGGGGAGCCGGGCCGACCGGGCGCCCGCCGAACACGACGGGCATCTGCGCCTCGTCGGCCATCCGGGTCAGCGGATCGTCCTCGCGCAGCGCCATCAGCATCACCCCGTCCGCGCCCCTGGACCGCAGGAGCTCCTCGACCCGCTTGCGGCCCCGGTCGGAAGCGGCCAGGCACAGCATCAGATGCAGGTCCGCCTCGTCCAGGGCGGCCGACGCCCCCACGATCACCCGGGCGAAGAACGGATCGGCGAAGATCGACGGATCCTCACCCGAGACGACCAGGGCGGCCGCTCCCGTCTGACGGGTGGCCAGCGCGCGGGCGGTCGGATTGGGGACGTAACCGAGTTGCCGCACGGCCCGTTCGACAGCCTCGCGCTTGGCGCGGCTGACGTGCGGGGCGTTGTTGAGGGCGCGGGAGGCCACGGAACGGGAAACACCGGCGCGTTCGGCCACCTCGTCGAGCGTCGGATGCCGACGCGGCGCTGCTTCTGCCATGACCCGTGAGTCTTTCACAGGCGGGGAGCGCCCAGGGACGCAAGAGATGGGATCGCTTCCAGTGCAGCGTCCCACAGGGCCTAAGCCCCCCTGTGAAAGTCACATGCTACGCCGACCATTGACAGCTCATCCACCCACCCCCACGATTGGGACCGCTTCCAGTGGGAGCGCTCCCAAAGCACACCTCCTCCGAAAAGCACACCTCTTCCGAAACCGAGGTACTGCCTTGAGCCGCAGATTCCGCACCCTGATGGCAGCGCTCTGTGCTCTGCCGCTGGCATTCGCCGCCGCGCCCTCCGCCCACGCGGCCGACCCCACCACCATGACCAGCGGGTTCTACGTGGACCCCGACTCGAGCGCGAGGCGGTGGGCGGCCGCCAACCCCGGCGACGGCCGGGCCGCCGCCATCAACGCCTCCATCGCCAACACCCCGATGGCCCGCTGGTTCGGCTCCTGGAGCGGCACCATCGGCAGCGCAACAGGTGCCTACGTCGGAGCGGCGGACCACCGGGACAAGCTGCCCATCCTCGTCGCCTACAACATCTACCACCGTGACTACTGCGGCGGGCACTCAGCCGGCGGAGCCGCCTCGCCGTCCGCCTACGCCGGCTGGATCGCTCAGTTCGCCGGAGGCATCGCGGCCCGTCCGGCCGTCGTCATCCTCGAACCGGACTCCCTCGGAGACTACGGCTGCATGACCCAGGCCCAGATCGACGAACGCGAGGCCATGCTCACCGGCGCCCTCGCCGAGTTCAGCCGCCAAGCCCCCAACACCTGGGTCTACATGGACGCCGGCAACCCGCGCTGGGCCGACGCGGCGACCATGGCCCGGCGCCTCCACGAGGCCGGCCTCCGACAGGCCCACGGCTTCTCGCTCAACGTCTCCAACTACGTCACCACCGCCGAGAACACCGCCTACGGCAACGCCGTCAACAGCGAACTGGCCGCCCGCTACGGCTACACCAAGCCGTTCGTCGTGGACACCAGCCGCAACGGCAACGGCTCCGACGGCCAGTGGTGCAACCCCTCCGGCCGCCGCATCGGCACGCCCACCCAGAGGGGCGGAGGCGCCGAGATGCTCCTGTGGATCAAGACCCCGGGCGAGTCCGACGGCAACTGCGGTGTCGGAACCGGCTCCACGGCCGGCCAGTTCCTCCCCGAGGTCGCCTACAAGATGATCTACGGCTACTGATCCAGAACTCCCGCCGTCCGCACAGGCGAGGCAGTCGATCCGGACGCTCACGCGCTCACGCGAACCGGTCGCGCCGGGAGGGGCACGTACCTCGTACGAACGGTGAGCGGGTACGGATCGCACATCAGGCACCCGGGAAGCCACAGGCAGCCGGACCGCGTGAAGCACCGACCTCATCGTGCGCGCCAAGGCGCTCGATCCCACGGCGAAGCCATACCGAAGTGTTCAGGTGTGGCTTCGCCGTCTCACGGATCCGGGCAGGGGTCCCGCCACGACGGGCCTCGCCGTATCACCCGCATATCACAGACGCCCCTATAACGCGGGGTGCGGGCAGCCGGTCCGACCAGGTTGAAGACCTCGCGGGCTGCGTACCGCTCGAGGCATCGGACGATCTCACGACGGGTCTTGCCCTCCTGTGTGCGGCGTTCGTAGTACACCTGGGTACGCGGGTCGTGGCGCAGCCGGGTGAGCACGATACGGTGCAGGGCGGCGTCGGCCCGCCGGTCGCCGCCGTGGTTGAGCCGACGCGTGCTCCGCCGGCCGGAGGAGCACGCGACGGGGCTGACTCCGCAAAGGGCGGCCAAGAACACCTCAGAGTTCAGCCGCTCAGGGCTGTCCCCCATGGTGATCAGCAGGGTGACGGCACTGTCCGGACCGATGCCCACCGGTACGAGCACCCAAGCGGGGAGATCATGGCGGCGACATGCACCTCGCCGTGCGTGTCCGCGCCCAGGACGCCCTCCCGCCGAACGGGAGGATCCGCGCTCGAGGATGTGCTGCGCTGTCGGGTCGACATGATGGTTCGCTTCCCACGTGGTGACGTGCCGGCCGGGTGGACGGTACCGGCCCGCTCGGGCGGTCTGAACTGTGATGGCGCCTGAACAGTCGGCAAGGCTCCTATGGGGACACGCCCGTGTCGCAGGTGGAAACAGGCGTAGGGGAGCCGCCTGGCCTCGGAGGTGAAGTCGAGCACGGCCTGCACCGTCACCAGTGTGATCAGTTCGGAGTCGGTGAGTCGCAGGGTGTCCCCCACGACCGGCCGCCATGGTGTGAGATGCGGAAACGCTTTCAGCAGGTCGTCGGTCTTCACATGGAGTGCGGCCGTAAGGGTGTTCAACCCTGCTTCCACGCAATGCCGTTGGACGCCCTCGTCCTGTACGCGCAGCCGATGCCGTGGAAGGGTCCACCTAGTATCCCGTGTCATGGTGATGTTCGTGCACTTGACCTCAGCGGCGAACGCGCCGCGCATCCGGCGGTCCGGGATCCGGGCGGCCGGCCACGGACAGGCCAGCGCGCGGGGGGTCTACTGTTTCCCGGTCCTGCCGTCGTACGCACTCACCCACCAATGGCTGCGCGAGCTTGCTCGTTTCGGCAGCCGGGGCGGTCTTGTGGCAGTGCACGTGCGACTCGACGACGCCCAGGACGTGCTGGTCGGACGCTATACCGACCGGGCGCAGGATGCACAGGCCACCGTTTCCGCGTCAGAGGCAGTGCGGCGGATCGCGGCGCTGGAGGACCCTCGTGGGTGGGAGGTGTTCGTCCCCCGGTCGATCCGGCCGCGGGAAGTGCATCGGCTCCGCTCCGCGCCGCAGGTGGCGGGCTGGCGGTACCTGCCGGACGCACACGGTGTGCGCCCCTGCACCTGTTTCGGGTGCCGCGTGCGCGGCGGGTACGGGGCGCGGCGTCTGCGCGAGCGGTTGCCGCATCCGTTGGATGGTCCACCGCCACCCGTCAAGGTGCTGCTCGCCCGGGTCGAAGCCTGTGACCCCGGGGCCCCAGC
>NZ_JBVHWR010000037.1:0-23028 GCF_055564355.1 Streptomyces sp. NPDC029152
GTGCAGCTGCTGCTCGACGGCCGCGCGGCGCTCGCTCTCGGAGGCGCCGGGTATCGCGGCGTCGACTCCGGCCGCGACCGCACGGCGCTGGGCGCGACGGTCTATCTGCCGGTCCTCGCAGCGCGGGCAGTCCCGGCCGGAGTCGAGCAGCGTGCCCTCGTCGCACCGGGGCTCCGCGCACCACTGGCGCTGCGGCAGGCCCCGGCCGATCAGCCAGCCCACCGGGTCCTTGATCGGCCCGGCCAGCCGCATCTGGTCGGCCAGGCGCCTGGCGAGGCGGTCGGCCAGGATCTGCGGCGCGTCCGTGCGGCCGGCGAACCCGATCACCCGAGCCAGCTCGCTACGGGTAGCAGCCTCCACCAGGCGCCGGGCAGCCGGATGCTCCAGGCGCGCCCACACCAGGTCGACCGGAGCCAGGACGGCCCGTAGATCCTCCGGCGGCAGAGACACCCTCCCCCGCTGCTGCCTGCCCTGACCCGGACCGTCCACGACCCGCACCGAGCCACCGGCCACCGGCCCGGAGCCGCTTTTCACGCCTTCGATGCCCGGGGACTCCTTCGGCTGTTCCCCGCGGAGCGGGCCGCCGTCCTCGCGCACACACGCGCGTTTCGGCCGACGGCCGTCAGCTCCACGGCCTTCGCCGGAAAAACTACCAGAGAGCGCGAGAGAACCACCGGCAGTAACCCCAGAAGCGTGGAGAGCGTGGTGCTGTGCAGTTGCAGCGAGGTCTGCCGATCCGGCCGTCTCGCCCTGCCCAGCGCCCTCGATCCCCGTCGCCACAAGGGGCTCGCCCGTCCCGTCGGTCTCAAGATCTCCGGATGCAGTACCGGCGAGGTCTGAGAACACGGACTTCGCGACCCGGCGGGCCTCCCGCACGGTCACACCGTGGGCCTTGGCGACCGGCATCAGGCGCACCCGCGACTGCGCGTTCAGGCCCGAGCCGGTCTCCTTGCGCACCACGTCCACGACGCCGTGCTCCTGGAGCCGCTTGAGGACCTTCGCCCCGGCCGCCGCCGAGCAGCCCAGCAGCCGCGCGACCGTCCCCGCCGGACGCCCCCGAGACGTGTCCACCGAACCAGGGCACAGCTGCAGCCAGCCCGCCGAACCCGTCGTCAGCACCATCAGCAGCAGCCCGAGCCGATCCGTCGCCGCCCCCCGGCCCATACGCCCGGCGAGCAGCCCGGCCGGGACCGGCGCCTTGTCCTTCGGCGCCCACCCCGGGCCGAACAGCACTTCGCACAGGCTCAGCAGCACCGCCAGCTCCGAACGGGACAGCGCCAGCGCGTGCCGCCGGTCACCGGCCTTCTGCGCCCGGTACATCGGGATCACCCAGCACTCCAGGCCCGTCGCGTGCCCGAAGGCGTTCGTCGCGACGTTCGAGCCGAGGAACCCGGTAGCACGCAGCTCGGGCAGCACGGTGTGCGCGACCGTCGACTGGGAAACCCCCAGCCACCGACCGAGCTCCGCCGCCCAGATCGACGCCTGGTAGTTGTCGCGGACGTTCGCCTTCGCCGTCAGCACCACCGAGGCCAGCCGCGCGCCGTCCGACGCCCCGGCCAGCGCCGGAGACGACACCAGCGCACGCACCGCAGCGAGCAGCCGGACGCGCATCGTCTTCGACAGCTGCAGCGGATTGCCCAGCTCCAGCGGCACGACCGGACCAGCCTGCACCGGGACCGACCGCAGCCGACGGCGCGAGGCCCCGCCGGCGAACTCCGTGCGAGGGCGCGGGAGCACAGCGGCCGACGCCGCCACGGCACTCACCGGCCCGCCCGGAATAACGAGAAAGAGATCATCCCGGCAGCCTTGCGCGGACCGCCTGTGGACAGAGGCCAGGAACCAGCGAGACCCCCAATCCCTCCCGCCCGGCGGGCAGGAACTTCCGATCGCGTCCCGCCCCACGGGACGGAGCCCCGGAGCACCGCGGTGGCTGGCGCCGTCAGGAGGGCAGGGGTTCCCCTTTCGGGATAGGTGTCGCGGACCGGGGTCGGTGTGACCCTCCACCCCGAGGGATTTTCGTGATTAATGCTGCGAACTGCGCAAACACGGTATGCGAATCCCGTCACGCGGGAAGTGCCGATGGCTCGAACCGGTGCGAATCGGACACGGGTGAGCTGACAAGAAGACGCGAGGTCGTGCACTATGGCGGGGACACCAACTTTCATATGCGAGCCGGACCACCCCGCGACGCGGGACGGGCCGACGAGTGGATGGAAGGCACCAAGCCCCCTCCGGGAGGAGCGGGCGCGAGCCCAACCGAAATGCCGAGAGGTGGTTCGGAAGGGGGGAGATTTCTCCTCTCTCTTGGGTGCTGGGGAACCGCAGGACCCTCGTCAAAGGGCCCCGCGGAACCGATGGCTTTGGTCGTTGTCAGCGACCGGGGTCTTGCTCAGGTGGTGCTGGGGTCTTGCACAGGTAGTGCGCCGGCCTTGTCAGGGCCGGGGTGTTGCTGGTGGCCCTTGTCGAAGGGGCCGACCCGCTTGTCGAAGGCGGGGTTTTGCTAGGTGAACTGGCTCGATGAGCCGAAGCTCGGAACCCGGTGTCCAGCCGGGACCGAGCAACCGATCCGGGGTCTCAAACCCGGTCGGAGCGAAGGGTCGTGCGAGGCCGAGTGGATGTCCGTCCGCTCTTCTGGCCCGCGCGGCCGGTGGCGGCTACGTCACCCCGACCCCCTTGATTCCGAGGCTGGTGTCGGCATGCCCTCATCCGGCTTCGCGGCTTCGGGGTACCGCTCCGCAAGCCGCTTGAGCAGGTGCATGTAAACAGCGCGGTGCGGACGTCGGGGGTGGGTCTGCCCCAGCTCCCAACGGGCTACGGCAAGGCGCTTCACGCCCACAGCTTCCGCGACCTCCTGCTGCGTGAGGCCAGCCGCGAGGCGCAACTTTGCGCGTACAGCTGGCGGCGGCAGAAGGTCGTCCACGAGGGCGTCGACCCGCTTCAAGCGGTCCGGGTCGGTCACGGCGCAGCCTTTCAAGATCGATGATTTCCTGAAAGATACACGATGCGATCTCTGGCGGGGAGTGGACATCACCGTGAGCCTCATGCCGCACGATGCCCGATAGGGTCCGTGCACGTGACCCGCCTCGCGTTTTTCGATCTGGACGGCACGCTGGCCGACCGGCAGTCGGCGCTCAGCGACGCGTTGACATGCCTGTGCCGTTCCCGCGCGCTCTCCCCAGATGCCGAACTGTGGCTGCGCACCGAGCTGGCCGACCGCGCGACCGTCGGCGACTTCGCCCGGCTGCGGGAATCCTTCGGACTGAAAGCGTCGGCAGCGGACCTGTGGCGGGAGTACGTCGACCTCATGGCGGCCGCCGTCACCTGTCGACCCGAGGTCCTCGAGGGCCTGGCCCGCCTGCGCGCGGCCGCATGGACGATCGGCGTCATCACCAATGGGGCCGGCGACATCCAGCGCGCCAAACTCGTCGAGACCGGCCTCGCTGACCTGGTCGACGGCGTCGCCGCCTCGGGCGATTTGGAGATCCGCAAGCCAGACCGGCGCCTCTTCGAACTCGGGGCCACCCGTTGCGGCGTCAGTCTCGCGGACGGCGGCTGGATGGTCGGCGACAACCCGGCCGGAGACATCGGCGGCGGCCACCAGGCCGGCCTGCGCACCATCTGGCTGCGAGGACGCCCCTGGCCCGACGGAGTCCCCGCAGCGCACCACGTCGTCGACGACGTCACCGACGCCATCGCCATCCTGCTCACAGAGACGGAGTAGCACCGTGGACCAGCCGACCGTCGGCATCCTCCACCCCGGCAGCATGGGCGCCGCCGTCGCCGCCTGCGCCGCGACCAACGCGGCCGAGGTCCTGTGGTGTGAGACCGGGCGCAGCACTGCGTCCGTGGAGCGCGCCGCCCAGTTCGGACTGACGCCCGTGGCCACGCTGGCCGAGCTGCTGGATTGCAGCGACATCGTCATCAGCCTCTGCCCGCCAGCCGCTGCCGAGGACCTGGCCCGCGACGTTGCCGGGCACCGCTTCGCCGGGGTGTACGTGGAAGCGAACGCCATCAATCCCACGCGCGTGCAGCGGATCGCCGGGCTACTCGAACCCGACGCGACCGTCGTGGACGGTGGTGTCGTCGGCTCCCCGCCGGTCGGCGGCAAGACGCCGACCTTGTACCTGTCCGGGCCGGCCGACGCGACCGAGCGCATCGAGGCGCTGTTCGTGGGCACCGCCGTCCGAACGGCGATGCTGGGCACGGAAATCGGGAAGGCATCCGCGCTGAAGCTGGCGTACGCCTCTTTCCAGAAGACCAGCCGGGTGCTGGTGGCGCTCGCGATCGGCATGGCGCGCGAGCACGGCGTCGACCAGGAGCTCATCAAGGTCGCCTCGAAGCGCACCGACTCGTACCTTTCCGAGCCGCAGTACGTCGCCAAGACCGCGGCCCGTGCTTGGCGCTGGGGACCGGAGCTGGAGGAAGCCGCCGACGCGCTCGAGGCCGCCGGCCTCCCGCCGGAGATGCTGCGCGCGGCCGCGTCCACGCTGGCACGGTGGAACGACGCCAAGGACGACGGCGAACTCACGCTCACCGACGCCTTGGATCGACTCGCCCAGCCGTAGCCCGCACTCATGCCGTCGCCGCTCCCGCCCGCTGCGCCAGCAGCTGGTCGATGAGCCGTGCCGCGTCCTGCTGCGACGCCGCCGTGGTGTCCACGGTCAGGTCCCAGACCATGCCCGGGTGCGCGTCCAGGTCCTCGCGGGTCGCGTCCCACGCCGCCAGGCGTGCCGCGGTGTCGCGGTCACCGCGGCACGCCGATCGCTGCTCGGTCACCTCGCGCGGGCACCACAGCAGCACCACCGACCAGTCGGCCGGGTAGCCGTCGACCAGCGCTCGGATGCCCTCGACCTGCCCGAGGTGCACCACGGGCACCCCGGCCGCGAACGCGGCGTCGAGGCCGGGCCGGTCGATCGCGTATGTGTTGCCGTACCGGGCGTTCGCGTAGACGACGTCGCCCGCGGCCTCCAGCTCGCGCAGCTGCTCCGCTGTGCCCATCCGGTAGCCGGCGGTCTTGCCCGTTCCGACCTTGAGCCGCGCGAACTGCGCGTACTTGGAGTCGACTTCGCTGAGCGTGGTCGTGACGGTGTCCTTGCCCGAGGCCGGCGGCCCGTAGAGGATCACGCCTTGCTTCTCCGTCATGCGTGCATCGCTCCCATCGCCTGCCGGGCCTGGTCCGCGAGCGAAACCGCGGCACCCATCCGGTTGTCGACCACCAAGTGCGGCACCGCCGGGCGTAGGTCCAGGTCGATCGTGGACATGTACTCGTTCCAACGCTGGAGCTTCCAGGCGTCCCGGGCCGCAGAGCGGAAGGTGATGTACTCGCGCATCGACTCCTCGTCGCAACGCACCCACACAGGGAACACGTCGACGCCCATGGACGCTGCCCGGTTGGAAAGACGCTGCATCCATGCCGGGTCCGTCATTTCTGCAATGAACGGAGCGCTGAGCACGGTGCTGATCCCACACCGGACATTGGCCATGGCGGACTGCATCAGGCAGTCGTACTCCAGCGGGCGGACCTGAGTCCGGTAGAGGTCGGTGTGCCTATCGTTCGGGTCACCACCCAGCGAGACCAGTAGCTTCTCCACCAGCGGCCGGGTCAGCGGATCCTTGTCGAGCAGCGGCCAGCCGGTGAGCTGGACGAAGAACCTCGCCAATTCCGTCTTCCCCGACCCGGCGTAACCTCCGACCACGATGAGGACGGGGCGGTGCGGATCGCCACCGGTGTGCCGGCGCTTCCACGCGTCGATGATCCGCTGTTGCAACGCGAAGTGATCGGCATCCTCGGTCCCCGGTGCGATCCGGTGGATCGCACGCTCCACGGCCAGAACATGGTTGCTGGTCAGGCCGCCGTCGAGGGGGGTCACCTTGAACGATGTCTCCTCACCCGGCAGCGCGTTACGGAAGCCCAGGTCAGGCTCCGTCGCCCGGTACAGGAGGCAGTAGGCACGGCGGTAGTGAGGGCCCGGGTAGACCTCGCCCTGCTCGTGCTGCCACAAGGTCTGGGGATTCGCAGCTGGGATGCCCTTGAGCTTGGCTTGCTCGGCTACTTCCCGCAGGCGTTCGCCGGCCTTCTCGAGGGTCAGGCCGTGGGCCTCGCGCTGCTCTCGCAACCGGTCTGGCCTCCACCCTGCGCGCTGCTTCCCCACCCTGTACCCCTCCGTCATCGTCATGGCCGCGAGCCTAGAGTTCGGGTCCCGAATCCCATGTGTACGCGGATGTTGAAAACCCGTGAACAAGGCTGCGCACGGGCTTCGACAAGCCTTTGTGATGTTGCACCGACAGTTGCAGACGGTGTGATGACCCCCACACAGCGAAGAGTTTGGGGGCAGGCAATGGCTATTTACCGGTGGTCAGGAGCGGCCTCCATGCCACACACCGGGTCGGAGAATGTCCTCCCACACCTCCAGCGGACCCTCGTCGTCGGAGTAGAGGGTCCGCAAAACGAGAACCGGGACAGGGACGTCCGGCGGCACGTCGATGCCGAACTCATCAAGTTCGTTATTGGAGGCCAGCCGCGCCGCGCTCTGCTCCGGTCCTGCGGTGATCGTCTTTCCGGTGCGCTCGGTGTAAAGGTCATGCCGGAACTTCGGCATCGGTTCTTCGTCGAGCAGTTCCGGCAGGGACCCCAGGGCCCGCATATGGATCATGTTGAGAGCCAAGACTGTGGGTTTGCCGTCCTGCACGAAGGTTCGGCTCCTCACCACAATCTCGTCGTACAGGTCGATCCTGAGAAGGTTCGCAACCTCGGCATCGGCGCACGAGCGAAGCACGGAGCGAGAGTTTACGTAGGTTTCCCGAGGAGCCAGTGGTCTGCCGGTGCGACGAAGGCGCTCCAAACGTGCGGCGCCTGTGAGGATCGACGGCGGGATGTCACTGGGGCCCAGCACGGTGGTGCCGCTGCCCTGTGTCGTGCGAATCAACCCCTCTGCCTCCAAAGCCTGGTAGGCGCGATGGACCGTTGCTGTGGCTCCCTTGCCTTCGGCGACAAGGGCCTGGACCGACGGGAGTCGATCACCAGGGCCGTAGTCGCCGTTGTCGATTTTTCTCGCGATCTCATCCGCGATCTGCCGCCACTTTGGCGGCTTCGGGGCCGGAGCTGGCATGGCAACTCCTCTCAGCTCGGCTTGTGCCGACCAGTCAACCACATTCTAGAAGACCTTGACATCTCTTCTAGAAGACTTCATGGTGGTGTCTGCGACCGGCGCTAAGCGCCTTCCGCACCATTACGACCGCACAACAGCAGGAGTCACCGTCTCCCTGGAGATGGCGGCAGTGGGGTGAGCCAAGCTCCTCCGGCCTAGGCGCCTGTACCGAATAGCTCCACCTGATCCACCTCGAACAGCGCTGCTGCGCTGTCTGTCCGCCAGGACCAACCCGCCGAAATGCCGGCCTGGCGCGGCAGAGAAGGCAGCATCCGCACTCGATCCCACGTCAGGAGGATCTCGATGCCCCGCAAGCGTCCCGGCCGCGTCCGGACCAAGAACACGAACCGCCGTGAGGCGCTCAAGCTCAGCACCATGGCCCCGGAGGACTACAACGTCCGACCCGGTGAAGTGAAGTCGATCGCCTGCCCCGACTGCCGCACCTGGCGCCGGATCATGGGCGACACCGTCCTCAAGATCCGCGAGCACTGGATCTCCGACAAGGTCGCGGACGGCGAGAAGCACGTCACCTGCCCCGGCAGCAACCAGCTCGTGGTCATCGACATCGACGTCCGCCGCTGGCAGACCCGACAGAACCGGCTGCTGCGCGACGCGATGCCGCAGGAGAACCGGCGCGCACCCCGCCAGTTCTACAAGCCGCTCCCGGCCCCGGCCGCCCCGGTCGCCCGTATCCACGCGGGGGTCACGCTGGAGACGGCCCGGCGGGCCTACCTCACCCACATCGAGGAATGCGTGCGCTGCGGCACCGGCCAGCACTGCACGCACGGGGGCGCCCTCGCCCACCGCTACGTCCTCGTACGCAAGGAGGAGCCCGCCCGCCGCGAGGCCCGCAAGCAGTCGGCGCCGGCCGCCCGCAAGGCGCAGTGGAACCAGCGCGGCGGCGAGACGGTCGAGACGGCGAACAACCAGTGCCGTCCCCGCCTGGCCAGCGCGGTCTCCGAATACCGCGGCCCTCAGGTTCCGACCAAGCCGCTCCGCGTCAACGCCTGACCACAACGACGAACGACCACGGCCCCGGCCACCCCATATCAAAGGGGCGGCCGGGGCCGTGGCTGCTCGTACAAGCAGTCAACTCCCCAAGTAGGGAGTGATCGCGACGGCCCTTGGGATTGCGGTCCGACGGGCTGTCCAGGACCTGATCTGGAGGACCTGATGCAGCACAGCATGACACGCACCGCGGCGCAGCCGCAGGCGGGGATCATCGACGACATCGAGCGTGAGGACGACGCCAAGGGCTACGAGCCCGAGGACGCCGCCCGCGTTGACGTCGCCTTGGTCCTCCTGGCCGCCGTCGCTCCGGCGCAGGCCAGTTGGGAGGTGGCGGCGTGATCACCAGCCTCACCGACGCCGAACGCGAGGCGCTCTCGCAGAAGAACAGGGAGCAGAACAAGCGGTCGGAGGCCAACCGCCGATGAGCGCCCGGCCGACCGACGACCTGTTCGTTCGCTACATGAAGGCGTTCGAGGACTCCACCAAGCACACCGGCTCCTGCTTGGCCTGCCAGGGCGAGACGCCGTGTGCGGAGGGGGCTCCGATCCACGATCGGTTCGCCCGCCTTCAGGACACATACACCGCACGCCAGAGGCAGCAGCGCTGACCCCGGCCCTGCCCGTCGTCCCCGCGCCTTCCCGGCCGGGGCCGGCGGAGAGCGCCGGGAGCTCCCGCCCGCTCCGGCCATCCGGCCGCCACAACACGCAACAGCCCCGGGGCGGCCACCCCGGGGCTGTTTTCTCGCTCTTGGACCTTCTGGAGGCCCTGATGAATCGCGACTCCATCGTACGCACCAGCTACGCCCCCGACGCCGGCCTGCCGGTCAACACCAATTGGCGCGAGGACGGCGCCTGCACGCGGGAGGACCCCGAGCTGTTCTTCCCCACTGGCAACACCGGCCCGGCGTTCCTGCAGATCGAGGAGGCCAAGTCGGTGTGCCGCAGGTGCCCGGTCCTTGAGCGCTGCGCCTCCTGGGCGCTGGAGACGGGCGAGGCCCACGGCGTGTGGGGCGGCATGAGCGAGGACGACCGCCGCCGCATCAAGCGCCGCGCCGCCCGCAACCGCACCAAGGCCGTCTGATCCGGTCTGGCGGCTGCCTGATCCGCCCGCACCGGCCGCTGCACCACGGCGGCTGGTGCGGGCGGTGACGGGGAGCCGGACAGCCCGGACCGACAGCCGAGGGAGGCCCTCATGGCCACGACGATGACCCCGCTCCAGCCTGGCACGGAAGCCGCCGCCCAGGCCGCCGCCTTCGCGATCTTCGGCAGCGACATCCCGCCGATCGACCCCAACGACTACGACGGCAGCTGGCGCACCACGCTCCACGTCATCGCGGAGGAGTGGGTGGGCGAGGGGTGTGTCGAGCGGCACGCCGCCCGCACCGCGACCGCGATCAACGACCTGCTGAACACCCAGAAGCTGTTCGGCGAGGGATCGTCCGAGGCGCGCGCAGCCGGTACCGCGCTCAAGCCGCTGATCGACAAGTGCCGGATCTACGGCATCACCACCGACGACCTCCGCCGCCACGGCGCGTAGCTCCACACGAGCTGACTTCGCGCCCGCCCGGCGGGAGCCGATCTCAGTTTCGAGTCCGCCCCGCGCCGCTTCGCGAGTGCGGTCGCCCGTCCCCCCGGGCCGCCGGCCTTTTCGTGCGTGCGGAGCGGGTAGAGCCGGTGTCCGGTTCGCAAGCAACCATCCGCACAACCGGCCGCTTCGGGAACGCCTCACCGCGTTTCGGGAGCAGCCCCCGCCGTTTCGCGCACGCCCTGAACGACCCCCTCCGGAGGCCCCCATGACGCTCACCGACTGGCCGCGATCCGCGGCTGAGCCCGCCCCCGACTCGGCTTCACCGGCCGCCGTTTCGGGAATGCCCAAGCCGGTTTCGCAGACGCCCGGCACTGTTTCGGAGACGGCGGAGTTCGTTTCGGAGACGGAAAGCGGAACCGGAACGGACCGCTCCCTCGCGAAGCTGTCCGGTACCCAGAAGTGGACGGCCGGAGCGATCGTCGCTGCCGCGCTCGCTCTCGCGGGCATCGGCCTGTACCTCAGCTTCGAGCACGTCGCCCAGTTCGCCCACGAGGAGCTGCGCTTCGGCTCGCTCGGCAAGGGCCAGCTGTTCGCGGTCGGCGTCGACGTCGGCATCATGGTGATGATCGCGGTCGACCTGCTGATGGCCTGGCTCAAGCGCCCCATCAGCTGGATCCGCTACCCGGTGTGGCTGCTGACGGCCGCGACGGTCGTCCTCAACGCCGCGTCCGGCGCTCCGGAAGGGGCCTGGAAGCTGCTGGACTACGTTGCTGCCGGCGCCCACGGCGTCGTGCCGGTCCTCTTCATCATGGTGGTGGAGCTGGGCCGCACCTCGATCGACCGCGTTGTCCGCCTTGACCAGGCCGAACGCGACTCGATCCCGTGGCTGCGCTGGGTGCTCGCCCCGGTGGCCACGGCCCGGATCTTCCGCCGGATGCGGCTGTGGGGCGTCACCTCCTACCCGGTGATGATCCGCCGCGACCAGGAGCTCATCGCCTACGAGCAGTGGCTCAAGCGCAAGTACGAGGGCGACATCACCAAGGCCACCGAGGACGAGCTGCTGCCGATGAAGATGGCCCCGTACGGCTACACCGTCGCTCAGGCCCTGGCCATGCCCGACGAGCAGGAACAGGCGGCCCAGGAGCGGCAGGAGGAGGCCGAGCGCCGCCGTCTGGACGCGGAGACCCGCAGCGAGGTCGCCAAGTCCAAGGCCGAGGCTGAACGGCTGCGCGCCAAGGGCAAGGTGGAGCTGGTCCAGGCGGAGGTCGACGGCCAGACCGGCCAGGCCCGCGCCCACGCCCGAGCCCAGGTCAGCGCCGCAGAGCGGGCCGCTGAGCTGGAGCAGCAGGCCCTCGACAATGCCGTGGTCGCCGAGGCCCGCGCCCGCGAGGCGGAGGCGGAACGCAAGGAGGCCCAGGAGCGCAGGGCGGCGGCCGCCGCCGACCTGGAGAAGGCCGAGCTCGAGCGGAAGGCCGCTGAGCAGCGCAAGGCGGCGGCCGAGGCCGACAAGGTAGCGGCCGCTGAGGCCGGCGCGATCGAGACCGAGCGGATCGCGCAGGCACGCCGGACGGCGGCCGCCGCCGATCTAGAGGCGGCCGAGCTGGAGCGTCAGGCAGCCCAGAAGCGGAAGGAAGCTGCGGAGGCCGACCGGATCGCCGCGGCGGAGGCACAGGCCATCGAGACCCAGACCATCGCCGAAGCCCGCAAGGCCGCTGCCGAAGCCGACCGACGTGCTGCCGAAATGGAGAAGGCCGCTGCCGAAACGCGGCGCGCTGCTGCCGAAGCCGACCGCAAGAAGGCCGAGGAGGAGCGTCGCCAGGCAATCGCTCTCGCCGACATCGCGCGCGCCCAGAAGGACGCCGCCGAAGCCGAGCAGGCTGCTGCCAAAACGCGGCGGGCCGCTGCCGAAATCGAGCGGGCCGCGGTCGAAGCCGAGGACGTCGCGAAGCTCAAGCCGCGCGAGCGCGCGGTCCGCAAGGTCGCCCGGATGATCCTCGCGGCCGGCGGCGACGCCGACCGGCTGCCGCTGGCCGACATCCAGCACGCGCTGGCGGTCACCTCCCCCGGCACCGCCTCCGAGTACCGCCAGGAGGCGGCCGAACTCCTGGCCGGCGGCTACCGCCCCTGATCCACAGTCCGGCACACACCAGTGAGGGCCAGCCCGAAGGAAGCGGGCTGGCCCTCGCTGCGACTGCCGGAAGCAGTCCCAGAACCCCCAGTACAGCACCCCACCCCCCGAAGGAGGAAACCCCTGATGAGCAAGGACATTGCCACCCGCGTCACCACGGGCGTGCAGGCACTGGCGCTGCCCGGGCAGCGCGAGGGCTGGCAGGCCCAGCACCGCGGATCCCTGCTGACCGACGCGCAGACCTACGACGCCCTCGCCGACGCCATCCAGGCCGACCTGAAGGCCCGCCGCCTGGACGGTGACCTGCCCTGGGGCATCTCGGCCGCGGCCCGAGCCCGCAAGCGGGTCAAGCCGCTGCGGGACGCCGCGAAGGCCATGCGGCAGGCCGCCAAGGCCATCAACGGCACCGTCGCCGCCTACGAGGAGACCCAGCCCGAGGTGGTCCTGCGGCGCCGTGAGGACAAGGCCCTGCGCAAGGCGCAGCGCAAGCAGCAGCTCGGGACCGCCGCCCACAACAGCGCGCAGGCCACCCTGCAGAGGCTCGTCCCCGGCGACGGCGACGCCACGCCGGCGGGCGCGCCGAAGCTGCTCGGCGACTACTTCGGCAAGCAGCAGCGGGGCGCCTGATGGCCGCTGGAATGTCCCCGAAGAAGGCGGCCCACTGGAACGCCCGATTCGAACAGGCCCGCGCCGCGGGCGAGAGGGGCCCGGAGGAGTTCTTCCGGGCCTGGCTCGACCTTCTGAAGGTCTCCGCGATTCAGAAGGTGCGCCGCACTGGTGACCACGCCATGTTCAACGCGCTGTCGGCGGAGCTGGAACGCCTCTACCGGAATCACTGCCAGTAATCGTCATCGTCATCGTCATCACCGCCGAAATGGGGGTTGACGGGGGTCTCAACCACGCGTACGCGTACGCGTGCGAGACGGCCCCCTCTCCTCACCGGCAGTCACCAGGAGAGGAGGGCGCGTGTCCGACGACGACAGCCCGGACAACGTGCTTCAGATGCCCCGCATCGGGTCCCCGCCGCCCCCGCCGGTCCTCGACGAGCCTCCGGCGGCACCCGACCCGGCATCCAGCACTGTTCGAATTTCCGCATTCGACGCGCCCGCGGTGCCCCACGCACCGAGCACCCCGGGCAGCGGCCCGGCGGCCCTGCGCAGCGACGGCCTGGACCCCGCCACACCGGACCCGAACGGTCTCCCGCCGCGCACGAGCGCGCTGTCGCTCGCGGCGGTCCTCGCCATCGCGCTCGCCGCGTTCGAGGGACTGCAGACCTGGATCCAGGAGGCTGGCCCCCGCCGCGCCGAAGCCGCCAAACACGAGCGGGAGCTGGAACTGCTCGCCGCCAAGGCCCGCGCGGACGCCACCCGCCTCGGCGCCGAGGCCGACAAGGAACACGCCCGGTCCCGCCGGGTCCCCTCCAGCCACGAGTACGGCCGCAACATGCTCGGGCGCGGCTCAGGCGCCTCCGGACGGGGAGGTGGCGGAGTTGGTCCGGGCCGGTCCGGAACTGGCCGCACAGGCCCGCACAGCGGCTCGGGACAGCACCGCTCGGCGGGGCTGGGCAGCCGGGCCACGGCGGGCGGGGGAGGTGCCCGTCCGGTCTCCGGACGGGGCGGCACCACAGCGACCGGCAGTGACAGTTCCGGCGCCGGCCGAAGCGGCGGATCGCCGGGGCGAACCAGTGCGGAGGGCAACCGAAACAGCGCGGTCCGGGACCGAAACGGTGGTGGGGGAAGCCGAAACAGCGGGGCCTCGGGCCGAAACGGCGGCCTGTGGGGGCGAAACGGTTCCGGCTCGGACCGAAATGGCGCTGGGGGAAGCCGAAGCGGACCGTCAGGCGCCAGCAGCGGCGCGGACGGCACCAGGCGCCGCTCCCCCCGCCGGGCCCTCGCCGACTGGTGGAACAAGGGCAAGCAACCGCCTGCCTCCGGCAGTCCCGGTGGGCACGGGGCGAAGACCTCCAGCGGCGGCTCGGGCACCAAAGCCGGTGCCGGCCGGGCGCCGATCAAAGGAGGGCCGACGTTCTGGGACGACCTGAAAAACCGGGTCGGTG
The DNA here is from genome assembly GCF_055564355.1 of Streptomyces sp. NPDC029152. Classification (NCBI taxonomy): domain Bacteria; kingdom Bacillati; phylum Actinomycetota; class Actinomycetes; order Kitasatosporales; family Streptomycetaceae; genus Streptomyces; species Streptomyces sp. NPDC029152. The sequence goes on from NZ_JBVHWR010000037.1 coordinate 13,871, forward strand.
CCGACGCCGGTGGGTGCATCAAGCCCCGTCGGTCGACCGAGGGCATGGAACCCAACCGGAGCGGCGGGCAATCACCCACCGTTGCCTCGACCGGGGCCGGTGCCTCGGCCGGCGACCGTGTGCATCTGAAGGATGCGGCATGGGAGGCGGTCAACGACCGCTGGAAGAAGCGCCGTAGCACCTGGGAGGCCAACGGCGGCCCCCGCCGCTCCCCCAAGCCGAAAAGCAAGAAGGGACAAGCCCGGGCCGGCAAAGGGCCGACGAAGGAGCCGGGGCCCTCAAGCGGCCCGGAGTCATCAAGCGGTCCGAGGGCATCGAATAGGCCGGGGCCATCGAGCGGCCGAGGGCCGTCGAGCGGGCCGGGGCCGTCGAGTGGCGCGTGGCAGGCGCGTTCGTCGCCGTTCGACGCCGGCCCCGGCCCCGGCCCTGCGGTGACCATCACCGTCGAGCAGGTGGACCCGCCCGGCGCTCACGCCAAGCGGTGGGAGCCGAACGTGATCGGCCCGGCCCCGAAACCGCTGCCCGCACAGAGCCAGCCAGCTCTGCCCCGAGCCCCGCAGCGTCCGGCCGGGCAGCGTCCCGGCACCACCCGCAGAAAGGACCCCATCCCTATGCCGCCCGCGAAAGCGCGCAGCGCCCCGGCACCGGTCACCGCCTCGGTACCGGCGCCTGGTGGCATGGCCGTCCAGCACGCCACCGACATCACCCTGAACGACGCCCTGAAAGCGCTGACCCGCCTGACCACGGCCGGAATGGAGACGCACGACGACTGCACCCAGCTCGCCCGCCAAGCCCGCCGCCTGCTGGGCCTGCTGGAGACGATGGCCGGTGACCTGGCGACCACGCACAACGTCAACGGACGGCGCACCATCCGCGCCATGTCCCTGCTGATGGAGAGCGTCGGAGAGCTGGTGGTGCGAGCCGAGCGGATGGCCCGCACCGCGCTGGACGCCGCCGAGGCCGCCGAAGCCGAGGAAGTAGCGATGGCCCGCGACTACCGGCCGACCCAGACCGCGACCGCGGACGCCGGTCTTATCGCGCCCAGCGCCCGCATCCACAACGAAAACTGAGGAGACCACTCGTGGGAGAGATCGCCCTCCCCGTCCCCGCCGACGCAGGCGGCTACAGCGCCGTCCAGGCCAAGCTGGCCGCACTCCAGCGCGCCGCGGCCCAGCTCATGGAGCACGCGGACCGAGTGGCCCAGCGCATGCGTACCAACGCCAAGGCCGCCGCCACCGTGGCCGACCTGAGCGCCGCCGCGCAGGTCGACGGCCGGCACGTGGCCGCTATCGCCGAGGTCGCCGGGCACTTCGCACGCGTCGCCGGCGGCGCCCGCCGCCTGAGCGGCACCGCCGCCACCATGCACCAGGCCGCCGGCCACGTCCGCAGCGAGCACCGGGCCGAATACGGAGGCGTGCACGCCGCCGTGAACGCGTCCAAGGCACGCCAGGCCAAGCCCGGCTTCTACCGGCAGTAACCCGCCCAACCCGCCCCCATCACCGCTGTGGGGCCGCACCCGATCACGGAGCGCGGCCCCACATTTCTCCCCGGCGCCGCCCACTGGCCTCGCTGGACGCCGTACCGCCTTATGGGCGGTACGGCGTCCAGCACGACCAGCGACCCCATCGGCCCCGTGTGGAAAGGACCTTGACCGATGAGCAAGATGCCCCTGCGGGCGAAGGCAGAGATGGCCGCCTACGGGGCGTCTGCCGCTGCCCTGGCCTACGTCCCCTCGATGGAGTCGCTGCCCGCCCACACCACCGCTACCGCTCTCAGCGGCGGCTGCGTGTGGTGGCTGTACCGCAAGGTCAAGACCCGCGACTTCCGCCGCACGATCCGTACCGCACAGCGGATCCTCGGGCCGGTCACCGGCGGCGCCGTCTACGCCGCCGCCGCGATCGTGCCGGGCCGCCCGTGGTGGGAGCCGATGGCCGCGCTCGGCTGGGGCGCCCTGATGTCGGCTGCGCTGCCCATCACCCGGTCCACCTGGACCCCGGCCGAGACCCTCGCCGCCGCCTACCCGCCGGGCTTCCGCGGGCTGGTCATGCGTCTGTGGGACGAGGCCGAAGTCGCCCCCGAGACGCGGCTGGAGAACATCGAGCAGACCGTCTCCCCCAGCCACCCTGACTTCACCGCGGACATCGTCGCCCCCGCCGGGAAGCCGGTTCCGCGTATCGACCTGGTCGCCGCGGCCGCCGCGTTCGGCGTACCCGCCGCCTGCGTCGCCGTCGACGAAATCCCCGGCACCGGCCCCGGCCGCATGCGCCTGACCGTCGCCCCGACCACCCGCCGCGGCGGCGGCAGCATCGAGGACATGTGGGCGGACAAGGTCGCCCGCCCGGGCGGCGCCATCCCCAACAGCCAGATCGTCCGCGTGGAGAGCTTCACCGCCGTCGGTGACCTGCCCGCCCGGGGCATGGTCCTCGCCCAGGTCGACGCCGGCGAGATCGCCCGCATCAACCACGGCCAGCTCTGCAGTGCTTTCGGTGTGGAGCCCGAGGAACTGCGCCTGGTCGCAGAGGCACGCGGCCGCGAGGCCCTGGTGACGCTGTACGAGTCGGCGCCGCTGAAAGCATCCCGCCGCGCCACCCGCGAGCTGCTGACCCTGGACGCGTACGGCCGCTACACCATCGGCACCGCCCACGACGGCAGCGACGCCAAGGTCCACATGCAGTCCGCGGCGGGCACGCTGCACGGGTTCCTGGTCGGTGTCACCGGCTCCGGCAAGACGGTCACGCTCGCCTTGATGTGCGCGGCGTGGGCCCTGGCCGGGCTGGCGAACTGGGTGACCTCAGCCCGCCCGGACGCGCAGATGAGCGCGGTCGGCCGCCATATCGACCGCCAAGGCGCCGGAGCGATCTTCACGTGGTGGATGCTCAAGGCCGCCATCGCCCTGATGGACATCCGGGGCGAGATCAACGCCGAGGTCGGCCACGACTTCTCCGCGCACTCTCCCTACCCCGGCCTGGTCCTGGTCCTCGACGAGTTCAACAGCCTTGTCGGCGACGACACCCTGGGCGACGAGATCGCCCACATGACCGACGTCCTCGCCCGCGAGGGCCGCAAGTTCGGCATCGGCATCGTCTTCGCAGGCCAGTCCCTCAACCTGTCCAAGCTCGGAGGCGAAGCCTCCCTGCGCGACCAGGTCCAGGGCGGCATCGGCGTGGTCCTGCGCATCGCCGGCTCCTCCGGCGGCATCGCCGCCCGGCAGGCCACCGGCGGACTCGCCGGCGACGTCGACCTCGCCGACATCCCCGACCGGTTCAACGCCTCCACCTCGCTCATGGACCGGATCCACGGCGTCCTCGACGACGTGCCCGGCGAACCCACCCACGGCGTCGGCCACACCGTCACCGGGTCCGGGGCAACCATGATGCGCAGCCTCTACGTGCACCTGCCCAAGGACGGCAGCCCCGACGGCCTGGACGAGATCTTCCCGGCAGGAGGCGGCATCAACACGCTCACCGACCGGGAGATCGACACCCTGACCGAGCTGGGCCTGTGGCACGACTGGACCATGCCGCCGCCCTCCAAGAACGACAACGACGGCGGCGAGGGCGGTGGCGGCATGGTGCCGCCACAGTTCAGTGAGATCGGCTCCTTTGCCCCGCCCGCGGCGCCGCCGAAGCCGAAGTCCAAGACCGTCAAGGACAAGGTCCTCGAGGCAGTCGACCGGCAGATGACCGCGAAGGAGATCCGCGCGCAGGTCGACGCCGCCGCCGGATCCGTCCGCAACGCCCTGAGCGACCTGGTGGCCGCCGGCCGTCTGCTCCAGGTCGACCACGGCGTCTACGCGCCCGCCGGCCACGGCACCGCGGACGTCGAGCAGGACAGGCAGCACGCAGCACAGCCTGCCCCCGGTCAGGCCCCGGACGGCGTGGACGGCGCCCTGATCGTGGAAGCCGCCGACCTCATCATCACCAGCCAGTTCGGGTCGCAGTCGATGGTGCAGCGCAAGCTGCGAGTCGGCTTCGCCGTCGCCGGACGCCTCCTGGACGCCCTGGAGCAGCGCGGCATCGTCGGCCCCGCCGACGGCAGCAAAGCCCGCGAGGTCCTGGTCACCCCTGACGTCCAGGACGACGTCCTGCGCGAGCTGCGCGCCGACTACGCCCTCGCCGCCGACGACTGACCCCCTCCCCCGCCCTCACCCCCGGCCCCGCCGCCGGGGCAACGAGCGTGCCCGGCATCCGTCCGGGCTACACCATCCCGCCTCACTCCCTGGAAGGAATCACTCCGTGATCGTCTCCGTCTCCGCCGCGCTGCTCCTGGCCGTCGTCGTGGTCGTGCTGCTGCGCCAGCGCGCCGTCGGTATCGGCTCCGACGTCGCCTGCAGCGCGTTCGGGTTCTGCCTTGCCTCCACCGGCTTCGCCCCAGCCATCACGGGCCTGCTGCACGCCCTTACCGGCCTCGTGTCGCCGCACTGACAGGAGCACCTGTATGGCCGCCTCACTGCACACCACGCACGCCGAGCAGGCAGGTCCGGCGACGGCTCCTGCCGGCGCCGGCCGTCTGAGCCTGGACGCCCGGCTCGCCGCGGCCGAGGCGGCCATGACCGTCAAGCTGGACGAAGCCGCCGTCGAGCACGAAGTACGAACCGCGCACATCGAGAGCGCCCCCATCGACCTCGCCGAGGTCATCACGGTGCCGCTCACACCGACTCTCCAGCCGCAGCCACAGCAGCTCCCCGCCACCCCGGTAGCCGCTCTACTCGAGCGGGCCCAGGCCCGGATGGAGGCCGACGGCTGGTGCGCGGGGGCACTGACCGATGAGAACGGCGCGGTCTGCCTCCTCGGAGCGATCCGGAAAGAAGCCGGCGGCGACCGCGGGCTGGAAGCCGACGCCGTTTCCGTCGTACTGGACGCCATCCGCCGCCGCTTCGGCGACCACGTCGACTCCGTGCCGTCCTTCAACGACGCTCACGCCTCCGGCCGCATCCCCGCGCGCATGCTGGGCGAGGCCGCCTCGATCGCCGACGCGAAAGGCCTGTGACCACCCCGGTGATCGGGACGGTCAGCCGTCCAGTTCGATGATCAGACGCCCGTAGTCGTCGACCCACGCCGGATACACGTGGCCGCCGACGACGGCGCGGTTCACGAACACCTCGACGTCCGCGTCGGTATCGATGAACAGCACCCCGTCCTCGTCCGTGAACGCCTGCCACGTGACGCCGTCGGTGTCCATCACCGCCTCGAAATCCACCACCGGCGGATCACTGCGAAACCAGCCCATCACTCCCCCATCCCTGCCATTCGGCTCCCAGCCTGACGCACCCACACCTGCGTCCAACAGCCCCCGCCCGACCGGGCTCCCCGCGCCGTGCCCGTAACCCACCACGGCGGAAGCCGGACACGGCACAGGCCGCCCGGCCACCCGCACCACCCCTTCCCGAACCATCGGCCACCACCAGGAGGACCACATGCTCATCCCCCGACCACGCCGCCGGATCGGCCGGCCCCGCCCGCAGCGGCCCGGCCCCCGCTACCCGCACCGTCCCGACCGGCTGCCCGGCACCTGGAGCAGGTGATGGCCGACCAGGGCCTGGTCGACGCCGACCCGTACGACCCCGGCGACGGCTCCTTACCGGTCTTCCGGTGGCGCCAGGCCGGCACTGGGCTCGCGACCCGCCGCCAACTGCGGGAGATGAGACTGCGCCCCGGCGGCCAGGAGCCCGTCGCCCGGATCGAATGCCGCGGCGGCCGGCGCTTCGCGTGGCGGTACCGGATCGACCTTGCCAAGCCGAAGCGGAACCCGACCCTGGCCCAGGAACTCGCGCTCGACAAGGCCATGGCAGCCCGCCAGAACCGTCCGCCCTGCAAGCGCCGGTACTTCGCGGGTCTGCCTCTCAAAACCCTCGGCAGCTGCCTCGAATGCCACGACGGAACGCCGGCAGACCCCGACAGCTACACCACGCCCCCGGCCGCGCATCAGCTGGCCGCCTGACCCACCCAAACGGAGGAAACGTCATGGCACTCACCCTGTTCACCCGCACCCGCCCCGTTTCCCTCGGCCCGTCGGCCGTCGAGCCCGATCCGTGGCCCGAGACCGGCGAGGCCTGGAATCCCGAGGGCGTCACCGCCGTCGAGCGGTACTACAACCAGGCCCACGCGGTCGTCCTCCTCTACACCGCCGACGACGGGAAAACCGACACCCACTACGCGGTCGCCTGCCTCGGCTGCCACTACGCCTCCGCCGAGGACGACCGGCGCACCTACAACAGGCGCTACAACCTCGCGGACGCCGCGAAGACCGCCAACGAGCACGCCACGACCTGCCGCGCGCTGCCCCGCGACCTCCCCGCCCGCCCGGACGACGACACCGTGCGCGAGCGGCTGCACGCCTGGGTGAGGGGCGCCCGCCGCCGGGACGAGGACACTCAGATGTGGCTCTCCGACCTGGACCTGACCCGCCTCATCCTCCAGCGCAGCAATGACTGGATCGTGGACGAGCTCCAGCAACTGGCCACCGGCCAACCGGAGATCCTGCGCATCGAGCGCAGCCAGTACAGCGCCTACGTCTCCTACTACGCACGCCGCCTCCCGGAGAACTGACCGGCGCTCTCCGTGCATCCCCGACCGCCGCCCCTCCCCGGCGGCCGGGGCCGTGCGGTGTCCGCCCGGTCACCCAGACCAGGCGATAGGCCCTCCCCGGAGGCCACCGTGCCCCTCACCCGCCGCTCCCTGATCGACGCCGCCGCAGCGCGCTTCGGCTGGCGCCGCGCCTACGGCGACACCACCACGGTCGACGCGCTGCTCACCGAGCAGTCCGAAACCGCGTACACCAAGGCCGCCGACCACGCCGCGCTGGCCACCGCGAAGAACACCGACGCCCTGGCCGTGCAGCCCGGCGTCCTGGACGCCCGCGGCCGGATCCTCACCGACGTCCTCTACCTGGAAGGCGTCCTGGCCGGGGCCCGCAACCGCGGCCTGCCGAGCGAAGTCATCAAGCGCCTGGAAGACGTCGTCGACCACGGCCACGAGATAACCATGCTGCTCGCCGACGCCGCCCACACCAGCAGCGGCAACTGAGACGCCCGACCGGCACCGCATTGAACTGAAGCCTCAGACCGCCGCCCGCGGCCCGACTGCCGGGGCGCGAGCGGCGGCCCGTCTGGACGAACCCCCTACTGAACGACCCGGCCCCGACCGCACCGGTCGGGGCCGAGACTGCCAGCTGGCCGCGCATCGGCGAAAGGACCGGCCACCCCGCCCCTCACCCTTTCGAGCTCAGGAGAGATCCAGCATGCAGCATCGTCCCGCCGTCTTCGCCGCCCTTCTCGGACTGACCCGGGCCGGGAGCGCGATCGGAGATTTTTGGGTGCAGTCGGATTTTTGCGCCCGTGTGAAGGGCGCCTCCGACGACCACCCGGTCACCTACCAGGACCCGGTCACCGAGGAGACGACGACCCACGGCACGGCCGACGGCCGTAAGGCGTGCCTCCAGCACTGCCTGACCTACACGGCCACGCAGGCGATCGTCGCCGGGGCTGGGGCCCGCGTGCTCGGCATCCAGGTCCACCCGGCCGCTGCCGCGGCTGCGCTCGCTATCTCCTTCAGCACCCACTACGCCGCGGACCGACGCGTCCCGGGCAAGGGCTTACTGGAGAGGATCGCCACCAAGACCGGCAAGGGCGGCTTCTACAAGCTCGCCGACTACGGCATCAACGGCGTGTTGACTGAACTAATTGCGAAGTTTTCGCAGGTCAGGCGCTTGTCTGCTAGCTTCCCCGCATGCCTGCACCAAGCAGTCCCGAAAGGGACTTATCTACGTTCGTGCTGCCCGAGCTCGGCAAGGTGCACGAGACGGGCGACCCGTGGGAGCCGTACCGGCTGATGGATCCCGCGGGATCCCCGGTGGAGCCTGTCGCGTTGTACTTCAAGGACTTGCTGGCCGGTCATACTCCGACGACAACCCTGCGGTCGTACGCGAACGACCTGCTGCGCTGGTGGCGGTTCCTGTGGGCTCTCGACTTGAAGTGGGACCGGGCGACCCGGACGGATGCTCGGGACTTCATGCTGTGGATGCAGTTGGCGGACAAGCCGACGCGGGTCCACTGGCGTCACCGCGGCAAGCCGAACGCGAGGCCGCCGGCTCGCAGGGCGGGCACAGCCGAGCCCGGGACACCGAACCTGGTGACCGGCAAGCCGACGATCGGGAAGAAGTACGCCAAGAGCACTCAGGCGCACTGCGAGACGGTGCTGCGAACCTTCTACGACTTCCACCTGGAGAGCAACTCCGGCTCACTGCTGATCAACCCATTCCCCCTGGACCGCTCCCGGAGGAGAGGCCGGGCGAACGCTCATCACAACCCGATGAGCGAGTTCAGGAACGAACGTAAGGGCCGCTACCGGCCTGCCGTCCCGGAGCGCGTGCCGCGCAGGATCCCGGACGACAAGTACACCGAGGTCTTTGCCGGGCTGCGCTCGCACCGTGATCGCGCCCTGCTCGCCTTCTGGGTCTCCACCGGCGCCCGCGCCAGCGAGCTCCTCACCTCCAGCGAGCGCGACGCCCTGCCTGGACAGCAACTGATCGGTGTCATCCGCAAGGGCACCCGGGCCTACCAGCAGCTGCCGGCGTCGCCGGACGCGTTCGTCTGGCTGCGGCTCTACCAGGAGGACGCTTGGCGAAAGGGCGCTCCACGCGGACGAGGCGAGCCTCTGTGGTGGACCTTACGGCGGCCTTGGCGCCCGCTGAACTATCACGCGGCCCGCGCGATGTTCGTCCGCGTGAACGAGCTGCTGGGCTCGAACTGGACCCTGCACGATCTGCGGCACACCGCGACGTTCCGGATGACCGAGGACCCGGAGATGTCGCTCGTCTACGTGCAGCACATCCTCGCGCACAAGTACCAGACGACCTTGCAGAAGTACCTCAACCCGAGCAAGGACGAAGCGATCACCGCAGGTCTCGCTCACTTCGCACGCTTGGAGCAGCGGCGCCGCAACCCGCCGCCGGCACCCACCGCCCCGGCCTACAACCCGGAATCGCTCAACGTCCTGTTCGGAGGAGCACGCCCATGACCATCGCGGTCCCCACCACGCAGCAGGATCTTCGCTCCACTCGCCCCCTAAGGGCTGTCCCGCAATGATCGAAGAGCTGAGTCAGCCAGCTCAGCGTCTGACCCCTCGGGTCATCCAGCGAGGGCGATGTTGTGGAGGTGC
>NZ_JBVHWR010000038.1:0-20872 GCF_055564355.1 Streptomyces sp. NPDC029152
CGAACGTCTGCACTCCGTCAACCACAGTTGCCTCTTGAACACTTGATGGACCAGATCGCTGTTGATCCTCTCTCACCCACCGACCAGGACGACAGTCTCGGCCTGACATGCGGGACAGCCCTTAGGGCAGCGGCCCGCCTCCAAGGCCCAGCCGTTTGACGTCACGAGGCGAGAACGGCATCGGTCCGATCCATCCCTGGCGGACGAGAGCGGTCTGAGAGGTCGTTTTCGCCCGATGTTTTATCCCGGAATCTACTGTTTGGTCTGTGGTGTCGGGTCGCGCCGGGAGATGGTGTTTTCGCCGGTGAGGCGGCGGGCCATGAGGTCGGTCATGGCGAGGTTGATCATGGCTTCGGAGCGGGTGGGCAGGGTTTCGTAGTCGCGGGCGAGGCGGCGGTGGAGCATGAGCCAGCCATAGGTCCGTTCGACCGCCCACCGCTTCGGGATCGGAGTGAAACCCCTGGTCCCGGGCTTGCGGGCGGTGATTTCCATGTCGATGCCGAGGGTGGCGGCATGTTCGACGAGGTGCTGGCGGTAGCCGCCGTCGACCCATACTTTGCGGATGCCGGGATGGTCGGCGGCGACCTGGTCCAGGAGCCGGGCGCCGGCGGCGGAGTCCTGCACGCTTGCCGCGGTGACCAGCACGGCAAGTAAAAGTCCGAGGGTGTCGGTGACGATGTTCCGCTTCCTGCCCACGATCTTCTTCCCGGCGTCGATGCCCTGGTCGGCGGCGGAGAAGCTGGTGGAGGTTTTGACGCTCTGGGCGTCGATCACGCAGGCCGACGGCTCGGCGTCCCGTCCTTCCTTCTCCCGTAGGAGCTGCCGGAGCAGGCCGTTGAGCTGGGCGAACACACCCTCGTCCGCCCACTTGGCGAAGTAGCCGTAGACGGTGTTCCAGTGCGGGAAGTCGTGCGGGAGGTAGCGCCACTGGACCCCGGTGCGGTCCACGTACAGGATCGCGTCCATGATGTCGCGCAGGTCGTGTTCCGGCGGCCGGCCGAAATCCAGAGCCCTGCCGTGGCGCTCGAGCCGCCAGGCAGAGAGCACCGGTTCGATCAACTCCCAGCGGGCATCGGACAGATCACTCGGATACGGGCGTCGCGTCGGCATGCTTCCGGCGTACCGCCGCGGACCGAGTGCGCCCAGGCGCACAGCGACAGCAACGGGAGCACGCGTCCGAGACGGCCAGGCATCCTGGGACGAGACAGGCGCAAGCCACTCCCCACTCAGCCTGTCACCCCATCTGACCAGCAAAAATCAACCCGCATCTTCAGCAGCACGAGCACCACAACCCGGCGTCCTGAAAATCGCTAGATATACGGTCAGTTAAGACGAAAACGATCTCTGAGAGGTCGTTTTCTCCCGATATTTTACCCCCGAATGACTGTTTGGTCCTCGGATGTCGAGTCGCGCCAGGGGAGGGTGGCATCGCCGGCCAGGCGCACCGGTCCAGGCCGCATCCTCGTTTCCGGTCCCGCGAACAATTCTGACTCCCGGCTCACGGCAGATTCCCTGCTCGCCGCCCACCCCTGTAATCAAGTCCGTCTGCCTCATTGACATCTCACTCAGAAGACCTAATTTTGGGAGCGCTCCCATAGCAGTCTCGCAATGGAAGGAGTCCCCATATGCGCAACCAGAGCCCGTTAACCGGGCGCTCGATGGCGTCCCTCCGCCGGCCTCTCCAGGCGCTCGTCATGCTGTTCGCCGCGGTTGCCGGCGCCTTCGCCTGGTCGACCCCCGCCCAGGCTCACGGCACCGTCGTCGGCCCCGCCACCCGCGCGTACCAGTGCTGGAAGACGTGGGGCAACAACCACACGAACCCGGCCATGCAGACCCAAGACCCTATGTGCTGGCAGGCCTTCCAGGCCAACGCTGACACCATGTGGAACTGGATGAGCGCGCTCCGCGACGGCCTCGGAGGCCAGTTCCAGGCACGGACCCCCGACGGGACACTCTGCAGCAACAACCTCTCGAGGAACGCCAGCCTGGACAAGCCCGGACCGTGGAAGACCACCACCGTCGGCAACAACTTCTCGGTCCAGCTGTACGACCAGGCGTCCCACGGTGCCGACTACTTCAAGGTCTATGTGAGCAAGCAGGGCTTCAACCCCAAGACCCAGACCCTAGGCTGGAGCAACCTCGACTTCATCACGCAGACCGGCCGCTTCGCCCCGGCACAGAACATCACGTTCCCCGTCCAGACCTCCGGCTACACCGGACACCACATCGTGTTCGTGATCTGGCAGGCCTCGCACCTCGACCAGGCCTACATGTGGTGCAGCGACGTGAACTTCGGCTGAGCCGCAAAGCACCGCACACGGCATCGGCCTCAGCCGGGCGCCGGTAACCCGCCGCCCGGCCGACCGAGCCCCGTCGGGACAGGGGCCCCATTTGGTCGCCCTGCTCCGACGGGGCTTCCTGCGTTCCTCACTTGACTCTGTCGGGGATCTTGAATGGTCGGGCTTACTGATCTTTTCGTAAGTTCGGTGGGTGTGGTGGGTGGATGGTCAGGCCGGTGTGGGCGAGGAATGACCATGGAAGTCGGGGGTTGGTGTTGATGCGGTGGATGCCTTGCTCGGTGGCGTCGGCGAGGTGGCCGCCGGCGAGGTTGGCGAGTTCCCGCTTCTTGAGTGAGGACCACAGCAGTTCCACCGGGTTCAGCTCGGGAGCGTAAGCGGGTAATCGTTCCAGTGTGAGCCAGTCCTGCTCGGCGGCCCAGGCTCGCATCGCCCGGCTCCGGTGGGCGGACAGGCCGTCCCAGACCAGGACCACTCGCTCGCCGCGGTAGAACACCTTCATCTGCTCCAGGACCTCGATGAGGGCGGCGGTGTCGTAGCTGCCGGGCTTGAGGTGGAAGCACAGCCGGGCCCCGCGATCGGGGTCGGTGGAGTGGCAGCCCAAGGCCCCGGCCATCGACGCACGCTTCCGGTTCAGACGGTGCCGCAGGAGCGGAGTCCGCCCTCGGGGCGAGTAGGTGCGGCGGATCTGAGGGAGCAGGGAAACGCCTGATTCGTCGAGGAAGACGATCCAGGCACATGTGGTCACGGCCCCTTTTCGATGCGTGGCCACTCGTGCGCGATCCAGCGGGCGATCTCCGCTTCGTCCCGCTCGGCCGCCCGCCGCTCGGGGCGTTGCAGGCTCCATCCGAGCCGGCCGGTCAGCAGCCGCCACACCGACGCCCTCGACAGCACCACTCCCGTTGTCCGGGTGACGACCGCGCCGACTCGTTCCAGGGTCCACAGGTCGGCCTCGAAACCATGAGCCTGGGCACCTTGCTCCAACACGGCCCGGACCATCTCGGCCTGGGTGTCGTCCAGCTTCGGTGGGCGTCCGGTGGCTGCCCGTCGCCGCAGGGCCGAAGCACCGCCTTGCTCCCACACCCGCCGCCAACGCCGCACACTCTCGGCACACACCCCCACCACCCTCGCGATCTCCGCATGCGAGACGCCGACCTCGAACAACTCGACTGCCCGCACACGACGCGCCTCCGCCAACTGAGGCCGCGACAAAGGAGGAAGAGAGGAGCCGGCAACCGAAGGGGAAGGTTGATAAGCCACGCCGACAGCCTCCCACTCACACGGCCACCACACCCACCGAACTTACGAAAAGATCAGTAAGGGTTGTCCCGTAAATGGTCTACGACATGCTCATTGACCTGCCTGTTTCCTTTCACCCGGCGAGGGTGAGGTTGTGGAGGCGGGCGATGCCGAGCATCGCGTGGTGGACGCCGTCGCCTTTGAGGCGGCAGTCGCGGAGGATCTTCCAGGTCTTCATGCGGGCGAAGACGCGCTCGACGCGGGCGCGGACCTTGCGGTGTGAGGAGTTGTGCTCCTTTTTCCAGGCCGGAAGGCCAGCCTGGCCGGGTGTGCGGCGGTGCGGGATGACCAGGCCGGTGCCTCTGTAGCCGCCGTCGGCGATCACCATGGTGCGGCCGACGGCGGCCTTGGCGCCGGACAGCTCCCACGCCTTGCAGTCGTTGCGGTTGCCGGGCAGGGGCCGGCCGACCACGACGACGAGCCGGGTGTCGGCGTCGATGACGACCTGGTGGTTGGTCGAGTACCTGTAGTTCTTCGACCGCTTGGCGACGGTGTGGTCACGGGTGGGCACCAGGGTTCCGTCCACGATCAGTACGGTGGCCTTGCGGAACCGCCTGCGCGGCTGAAGCGCGAACAACGGTCCGAGGTGGTCGATGATGCGGTCGGCGGCCGATTTCGACACCCCGAACAGCGGTGCCAGCTGCCGCAGGGTGAGGTTCGTGCGCCAGTACGCGGCGACCAGCAGGACTCGGTCTTCCAGCGGCAGGCTCCAGGGCCGGCCCTTGCGGACCGGGTCCGCACCCTCGCGCCGCAACGTGGTGATCAGCTTGCCGAACTGACGCGGGCTCAACCCGGTGAACGGGGCTATCCAGGACGGCTCGCACGCCGTGATCACACCAGCCACAGCAAGATCGTCTCACTGATGTGTGCTGGGCTCCCCCTCTGCCCGTCGCTGGCCCGGCCACATGTCGCCATACGCGGCATCCATGAATTGGACCTGCGGCCCACGCAGCACGGAAGCGTCGGCTATCTCGCCTCGGGCCGCCTCAGCAAGGCGGAACGCATAACGATAGGCAGCGCCCCGCAGGGGTTCGCTCCTGGCTGCCAGGTCGATCTCTGCCTGGGCGAGCCAAAGGTCGTCGAGGAGTTGGCCGAGCGCGGGATCGGCCGCGGTGCCGCCATCGTCCGATCGAGTGAGCGTCGCCTTCTCCACCTGCAACGCAATGCTCACGAACTTCAGAACCGCGTCCTTGAGCTGCGCCCGGTGGGCGGCTGATTCCTGCACTTCGAGCTGCCGGGTGCTCGCGCGCGAGACGAGGTACTGCCCAAACAACGATCCGCCCGCGCCGAGCGCAACCCCTGCGAGAGACAACAACGCCGGCCCCAAAGTTCCCCAAGATCCCATAGCTGGAGTCTCTCAGCATCGGTCCGGCCCTTGAGGGGGACGGGCATGCCCGTCCACCAGTCACGCAGGGCAGTTGCGGGACAGCCCTTAGGAAGCACATCGAACGGATCACCGTCAGCAGCGACGGAAACGACGGCAAGGACCAAGCGGCACGGGAGGAGCTGAAGCCGGGGGCATGGATCAGCAACCAACGCAGCAGAGCCGCAACACCGGCCCCAGAACGGATGGAGCAGTTCTCCGCCAACGGCATTCGGTGGGCGTAGAAGGGCCCCGTGGTCCGTCCGGCGGAGAGAGCGGCGCGTGCGGGGAGGGGACCTCAAGCGGGCAGCTTCGTGTCGATGACGAAGCTGATCTCGATGACCTGGCCGGGCAAGGTCAGTTCGGTGACGCCCAGGACCGTGCTGGCCGGGCGGTGGTCGCCGAAGTACTCCCGGTTGCCCTCCGCCGCCGCCTCGGCGTTCTGCCGCAGGTTCACCACGTACAGGGTCTGCGAGACGACCTGGTTCCGGGTGGTGCCGTAGTGGTTCAGGATTTTGTTCATGTTGGCGTAGGTCTGCTCGAGCTGGGCGGCGAAGTCGCCCGCGTGGAGGAACTCGCCCGCCTCGTCGAAAGCGAGCTGTCCCGAGACGTGGATCAGGTCGCCGGACTTGATCGCCTGTGAGTAGCCAAATTCGCTCTCGGCCGGCACGTGGTGGTTGAAGACATCAGCGGTGGCCATGGTACTCGCCTTTCCGGTTCTTGCTCTCTTGTGGTTACTCGGAAACTGTAGGAGAGTGACGGTCGACCTGGAAGAACGCACTTTTCGGTGACTGGGGAACCTGATGGTGACCAAGCAACTGCTCAAGGATCTGCCCGAGAACGCTGATCTGCGGCGTGCGGACTCCCTTGCGCGGGAGATCTTCTCGGACGTCGCCAACAAGTGGGCGCTCCTGATCATCGAGGCACTCGGCGAGCGCACCCTGCGCTTCAGCGAGTTGCGGAACGAGGTCGAGGGCGTCAGCCACAAGATGCTCACCCAGAACCTGCGCATGCTGGAACGCAACGGTCTGGTCGACCGGAAGGTGCACCCCACCGTGCCGCCGAAGGTCGAGTACACCCTCACCGAGCCGGGCCGAGCCCTGCGCACCACGGTCGACGCCATCTGCGGCTGGACCCACCAGTACCTCGGACACATCGAGAGTGCACGCGGTCGGTTCGACACCTGACGAACACACCGCAAGGTCCGCGCCCGCGTCGAGCACGTCTTCGCCCGCATGAAGACCTGGAAGATCCTCCGCGACTGCCGCCTCAAAGGCGACGGCGTCCACCACGCCATGCTCGGCATCGCCCGCCTCCACAGCCCCACCCTCGCCGGGTGAAAGGAAACAGGCAGGTCAATGAGCATGTCGTAGACCATTTACGGGACAACCTTTAGTGCGTTGGGGGCGGCATGAACACGCAGAAGGGACACGGGGAGGCCATGGGTGATGCCGTGGAAAAGGCTGAGGTGCGAGCAGCGGCGCCGGACGGTGTGAAGCAGCGCGACGCCTTCATCTCATATAGCCAGAGCAAGAACGCGTTGCTCGCGAAAAAGCTCCAGCGAGGCCTGGAGCGGCTGGCCGTCTCGCGCTTCCGACCCATGCAGATGAGCGTGTTCCGCGATGTCACTTGCCTGCCGGCGACCCACGACCTGTGGCAGTCGATCCAGCGCGAACTGGCACGCTCACGCTATCTCATCCTGCTCGCTTCCCCAGAGGCCGCCGCCTCGCCCTGGGTAGCCAAGGAGGTCGATTACTGGCTGCGGGAGCGCGACTCAGAGCACTTGCTCATCGCCGTTGCAAGCGGTGAGATCGAGTGGGACGACAGGGCTGGCGACTTCGACTGGCAGAAGACTACGTCCCTGCCACGGAATTTGGCGGGCCGTTTCACGTCCGTGCCGCTTTGGGTGGACCTTCGGGAGTTCGAGGAACGAGCCTATTACTCCCTGCGCTATCCGCCGTTTCGTGCCGCGGTCGCCACCCTGGCTTCGCCGTTACGCGGCCGCCCCAAGGAGGAGTTGGAGCACGATGACTTCCGGCAGCTCCGGTTTGTCAAACGGCTGAGCTGGTCGGGGGTCGCCCTGCTCGTGGCGCTGTGCGTCCTTGCGGTCTACGGCTTCTTCGACGCCAACATACAGCGCCGAGAGGCCCAGGCCCAGGCTCGCTTCTCCGCCTCACAGGCGCTCGCCGCCCGCTCCGGGCAACTGCTCGGGACCAGTCCCAACCAGGCGGCACAGTACGCTCTTTACGCCGAGGAGACCCAGTCCACCCCGGAGTCCCGACGCGCCCTGGCCCAGGCTGTGGCCGCCGCGCCGTACGCCAGGCGGCGGCTGCAGGCGGACGCCGACTCCGTGACGGACAAGGAGAGTGCGACCCGCCCGGCCGAAACGGACGTCGTCCTCAGCGCGGACGGTACGACCGCTGCGTACCGCTCGGCGTTCGACCAGGCCCAGGGCGTACGCCTCTACGATGTACGCTCCGCCCGGCAGTCGCGCGTGGTGCGCGCCGAGGGCACGCCCAGGGCGCTGAGCCGCGACGGCCGTGTCCTGGCTACGGAGGTCTATCTCAACCGGGTCCAGCTGTGGGACACCAGGACCGGCAAACTCCTGCGCACGATGGCCACGGGGCACACAGAGGACCTCCCGCGCGTCGGGCACGGGCTTCATGCCCTCGCCCTCTCGCCCGACGGACGGTGGGTGGCGGCCTCTCACTACACTCCCGAGGGGGAAGCGTTCGTGGTCGTGTGGAGCGCGTCCGACGGGCGCGAGATCACTCGGCTTCCGGTGGGCGACGCCCGGGTGGGGCTCGGCTTCTCCGCGGACGGCTCCCGGATGACCCTGGTCGACAGGGACCGTCAGGAGGTCCGAAAGTTTCTGACGGACTCGGCGCGCTGGGAGGCGGCCCGGTCCCTGCCCGGAATGCCCGGCAGCACCGCGGAAGCCTTGAGATACAGCGAGGTCCTGCTGTTCGACGGGGCTCGCAAAGCCCTGACTCGGACGTCTGAGCGTGCCGAGGTGTGGGACCTGGAGCAGCGCCGCCGCATCGCCGCCCGTTCCTTGGGATCGTACGAGGACATGACGGTCGCCGAGGGCAAGGGGACCTTCATGGTGGGCGGGAAGGACGGCACGGTCCGGCTCTACGACGCCGCGTTGCGGCCCGGTATGACACTGGGTCGGCTGGCCCGCAAGGCCAGCACCATTGCCATGTCGGCTGACGGCGCCCAGGTGGCCGTCGCCTCGTACGGCGGCGAGCTCAACCTCTTCACCACCGGGGTCCGACGGGGTCAGCGTGTCACCTTGGGCGACAAGGAGTTCACTTACGGGGATCTGACCCCCGACGGACGGATGGCGGTGCGCCGAACCGAGGGGCACACCGAGTTCTGGGATCCGGGCACTGGCCGCAAGCTCGGCGGGATTCCGTACGCCAACCTGTCGGTGAACCTGGAGGACACGGCTTACACGCTCAGTGGGGACCAGCGGTACGTCGGCATGCAGAGCGTGGAAGGCGGCGAGGACACAGGGCGGTTCGACATCTGGGACCTGCGCACCGGCAAGCGCACGAACTGCGGTGTGGCCACCGACGGAGTCTCCGGCGGGCTCATCCACCCCGGCGTGTTCTTCCTACCGGGCGACCGATACGTGGTCGGCTCCTGGAACGGTGCCGTGGAAGTCCTCGACACTCGGACCTGCACCCGCGGCACGGTGACAGAGGGCTCCGCCGGCCTCGCCCTGAGCGGGGACCGCAGGACCCTGGTTCTCTTGAACGGCGATGGTGTCGACACCTGGCGCTGGGACGGCGATCACGCCTTCGAGCATGTGGCCCGCACCAGTCTGCCGGCCGAGGCCAAGCCTGTGGGCATAGGCGTCGACCACGAGGGAAAACAGGCGGCCTTCTCCGACTGGGAGAGTCATGTGTACGTCGTACGGCTGGACTCCGGCCGGCGTGTGCGCGCCGCTGGGTACCTGCCGCAGGAGACCCGTGACGTGGCGTTCAGCCGGGACGGCAGGCTGCTGTTCCAGGGCTTCATGTCCGAGAATGCCCGGGGTGTACGCGTTCTGGACGCGGGCAGCGGCGATCAGCTCGACATCTGGACCACGGACCCCCCGGCCGGGTCTGTGCAGCCCAACGAGGGCATGCAGGTCGTCCCCGGCCCCGCCAACGACATCCTCACCCTCGGCCCCGACCACAAGGTCGTCCGCCGCACGGTCGGCGTGGAGGCTTGGCGCGATCTCCTGTGCGGTCTGGTGAGCCAGTCCCTGCCCGCCCGGGAACGGGACCGTTACCTGAAGGGCCTGGACGTGGCGGCGCCCTGCCGCTGAGTGAAGCGACAATTGGGGTACAGACGGGGGCGGAGCTGACATGCCTGCTCTCCTCATGGCGTACGGGCAGACGTGGTGACGCGCGGGCGGCGAGGGGGTGCCTCCGTCGTGGGGCAAAGGGCTGCGGCGTGAAGCCAGCAGGGTGCGGGCGGATGCCGGAAGGGGGCCGGGGTGGGCTTTCGAGCCGGCATCCGGTCGTGTCCGGGTCGGTGAGGACGGTTCGGCCAGAGTTCCCGGCCGCGACGCCGTCGCCGGTACTTGGGGGCTATTGGCTGGAGGGCGCGATCCGCTCGGGGGTACCGGGCCGGCGTTGACGCACGCCCACTCAGGACGCCGGACAGAGTGCGCGGGGGGCGGGGCCCGGTGGCACGTCGTCGCGCCATCGGTCGGCGGTGAAGGCGCCCTTGGCCCATCTGCACAGTGATCGCACCGGGTCCACCGTCGTCTCGACGTTCCACACCCGTGCCGTGTTGTCTCTGCCCCAGCTGACTATCGTGCTGCCGCCGGGGCTGAAGGCCACGCCGGTCACCTCGTCGCTGTGTCCGTCGAGCGGATTGCCGATTTCGCGCCCGGTGGCGACATCCCAAAGCCTGACTGTGCGGTCCATGCTGCCGGTGGCCAGGGTCGTCCCGTTAGGGCTGAACGCAACAGATGTGACGCCGCTACGGTGACCGGTCAGCGCCTCCCCGATCTGCTCGCGTGTGGCCGCGTCCCACAGTCGGACGGTGTTGTCGCGGCTCGCGGTCGCGAACGTCCGGCCGTCGGGGCTGAACGCCATCGCGGTGATCCGCGCGATGTGACGAGCCGGGGCCTCACCGACCCGGCGGTGCGTGGCAACGTCCCAGAGCGCCACGGTGTCGTTCTCCGTGTCGGTGGCCAGGGTGCGGCCATCGGGGCTGAACGCGATGCTTGTCGCGCTGACGTCGAGTGCTCTGCCGGACGAACGATGTGCCGCCAGGTTCCACAGGTGCACAGAATCCGCGCGGGCGCTGGCGAGGGTTTCGCCGTCCGGGCTGAACGTCACCGCGTTGACGGAGTTCGGGACGCCGCGCGTGACGGGCAGTGGCTCGCCGACGGAGCGGCGGGCCGCCACATCCCACAGCCGCACACCACGGGAGGCGATGGCGAGTACGGCGTTGTCGGGGCTGAAGGACAGGGTGGAGGGCGAGCCCTCGTTACCGTGGAGCAGTGGATCACCGGTCTGGCGGCGTGTGGCGATGTCCCAGAAGCGCACGGCGGAAGGGGGGCCCGCGACGGCCAGGGTCCGGCCGTCCGGGCTGAGTGCTGCCGCCTCCTGATTCCCGGTCCCGAGCGGTGCGCCGGCCTGACGCTGCGCGCGGACGTCCCGGAGACGGACGGTGGTGTCGTCACTCGAACTGGCCAGGATCGTCCCGTCCGGGCTGAAGACGACGGCCCTGGCTGCACCGGTGTGGCCGGTGAAGGGTGCTCCCATCCGGGTGTGCCGTACGGCGTCCCAGAGCCGCACGCTGCCGTCTTCGTACCCGGCAGCGAGCACCGCACCGTCGGGGCTGAAGGCCACCGACTCGGTCCACGCGGCAGGGGAACCCAGCGGCTTCCCGATCGGGCTTCGGGTTTTGATGTCCAAGAGCTGCACGCCGCCGTCGGTGCCGGCGGACGCGAGGATCCTGCCGTCGGGGCTGAAGGCGACCGACCTGACGAGAGCGTCGTCTTCCCTCAACGCTTTGCCGACCGGTGCGCGGGTGCCGGTGTTCCAAAGCTGCACACCGCTGCCGGCCGTAGCGAACGTCCTGCCGTCGGGACTGAAGGCCACCGCGGTAGCACCGGAGGCGCGACCGCCGAGCGGCTCGCCGATCTGACGGTGGGTTGCCACGTCCCACACTCGCACGCTCTCGCCGACGGCGATGAGGGTAGTGCCGTCGGGGCTGAAGGCCACCGCGTTGATCACCCCTGCGTGGGCGTTGAACGGAGCACCGATCTGCCTGCGGCCGGCGACGTCCCAGAGCCGCACGGTGCCGTCGAAGCTCGCACTGGCCAGTGTCCCGCCGCCCGGCCCGAACGCCATGGACGTGACGCCCCGGTGGTGCCCGACAAGCGCCTTTCCCGCCTTTTGCTGTGTCGCTGTGTCCCAGAACCGCACCACGCCGTCGCCGCCACCAGAGGCAACCATCCTGCCGTCAGGGCTGAACGCCACCGAGCCCACCGGCCAGGAGTGAGGGAGCAGGCCGGACTCCGGGTTCACGGTGGCATTGAGAACCGCAAGACGGGTTTCCGCAGAGGGGTCGATACGCCATGCCGCCAACGCTTTCAGCCGGGCGCCGAACGGGTCCCGGGTGGCGAGCAGGGAGCTCTGGGTGATCAGTTGTTGCGCGACGGCGTGATCACGCTGGCGGGTGGCCTCAGCACGTTCGACCACCGCGATCACCGACACCGTGCTCGTGACGAGGAGCAGGAAGCCCAGGACGGCCGCGATGACCCTGGCTGTCCGCAGGTTGCGTCTGGTGTCGCGGAGACCTTCCGATCTGAGTTCGTCCTCGGGAAGGCCGCGAACGACGGACGCGATCCCGAACGCGACACCGTCGACGTCGGGCAGGGAATCTGCGTCACTGCCGAAGCGGCGAAGATCCACGGTCTTCCAGACGGGTTGCTGCTCGAATCGTCCTGCCAATCGGGCGGGCAGCGCTGTCGACAGCCCCGGGTCCCAGTCGCCCCGCCGCTCGTCCCACACCAGCTGCCCGGCGGTGACGACGAGCAGGATGGTGTCGACCGACCTGTGCTCCAGCCACCACTTGATTTCCCGGTCCACCCACACCGAGGCTCTGGCCTCCGGAGAGGCTAGAACCACGAGCCAGTCCGAGCGGGCAAGACCGGCCTCGATCTTGGCCCACAGCTGAGGGCCGATCGACACACCGCTGTAGTCGAGGAAGACCCTGATGCGCGGCGGCTTGTACCAGGGGCGGGACTGCTTTTCGATCACGCGCTGCAGGTGCGGCAGCCACTGTCGGTCGCGGTCACCGCTGTAGGAGAGGAAGACGCCGTACCCGATCTCGGCCCTGACCCGGCCGCGGCGAGCCAGGGAGGAGCGCAGCCGCGCGAGCGCTGTATCGAGCCCGCGCATCCGTGCCGGCAAACCTTTCAGCACTATCCGACCGGCAGGTAGTCGTGCCCATTCCAACGCAACGTCACCTGCGTGGTGACGCCTTGGGCGCAGCTGGGTGTGCACGAGTTCTCGGATCGGACGATCGTGTAGCGCCCGTCCTGGCCGGGGCCGGTGAGCCGTGCGTGGTAGTAAGCGAACCGGCCGCCCGAGTAGTGCTCCGTCGTGCTGCTCCAGCCAATGTCCTCGAACCCGTCCGCGTTGGGGACGAGCACCAGCACCCCGTCATAGCGGCCGGGGTTGTAGATCACGAAGGTGTTCCCCGTGGCGTCGGTCGCGGGGGTGGCGAAGCGCAGCTCGTTTTCGTAGATGTCCACGTCGACGGAGGCCAGTGCGCGCCCGCCGCCAGTGACGGCTGCGACACATCCCCTAGGGTCAGCGAGGGTGGACCGCCGGACCAGGAACACGCGGACCGCCCCGAGCTCGGGATGACGGATGTCCCGGTGGTCGAGCACCGCACCGTCACACCCTGTAGCAGCCGGTGGAGTGGGCGGAAACGAGGCCGGGGGCGTCGCACGAGCCGGAGAGGAGGCCGACGAGGGCGTCGCCTGGGGCGACCCGCTCGTGTCAGTGCATCCGCCCGCGAACATCCCCGCCAGGGCTGAGACCAGCAGCGCGGTCCGAACAGCAGTTAAGCGGAGCGGGCGCTGGAAGCACCGTCGACGTAGAGACAAAGATGTGCTGGAAGGCATGGCGTTTCCCCTATGCCCGAGTACGACCAATCAGCTGGGTTGGACACCTCCGACTCTACTGAGCGGACCTGCTGTCGGGTGGGACTTGGACGAAGCCCGATCACCTGCCGGCCCTCTCACGCCGCTCTGCACGACGGCGACCGGTGCGATGGCGCCCGCACCAGGCGGAAGCAGCCGAACACGGGGCGGGGGCGTGACTGCCGTCGGTACTCTCGCCGCAGACGGGTCCGCGGACAGGGGCAGTTGTACCCGCGCGGGTGCGGGCAGGGTCTGCCATCGGACCAGGGCGGGACCGTGACCGGTGGGAACTGGAACGCAGAATCGCAGGGGGGACGCGCATGAGTCGACTCGGCAGGCAGGCCGGTCGTATGGCACGCATCGGACTGTCCGTGATCGCGGGGGCGGTGGTCGGGCTCGGCGTCCACGCCGTCGGCCACACCAGCGGCTTCTTCCTCTTCGCGATCACCGGCGCTTTGGCGGGCGCCCTGGTCGCCGTCGGCCTCGACGCCTACCGGCGCTCCGCCCGCCTCGCGGAGGTGAAGGTGACCGTGCCGCAGCTCAGCGAACTCACCTTCGTGGTGAACAACGACTCCCGGCAAGTCGCCTGGCAGCTGTTCGTCGAGTCGGTGACGCGCGTGTCGGTGCAGCGACTCGACGACGAGGACGGCCTGCTACGCGAAGCTCTGACGTCCCTGTACGGTCTGTTCGCGACCACCCGCGAAACGCTGAAGGTCAGCCGCCCCTCCACTCATGTGAGCATCGGGATGACCGTGGAGTGCCTGGCCGTGAACTTCCTCAACCTCGAACTACGCCCGTTCCTGTCCCGGTGGCACCCTCGCCTGCGGGCCTTCGAAGAGGCGTCACCGGGGCGCCCCGAGACGGAGTGGCCCCTCGCCGCAGACTGCCGCGCCGAACTGCGCCTGCTCCAGGGCAATGCCCGCAGCTACCTGCTGGCGTTCGCGCGACTTGCCGGCGTTCGGGACGCCGAAGCGATGATCGACGCCCCCCTTGGCCACCGTCCCCGTACCGTGGCGCCGCCTCGTGGACCCGTGGGCAGCTGACAACCGGGCGGTCCGTCCGGTCTCTCCCCGACCCGACTGACCGCAGGCTGGGCCGGTACGGTGCTCCTGTGGAACAGCGAGGACCATGGACCCGGTACGACGCCACGACGCCCTACCGCACCCCCCGTTTCCAGGTACACCGTGACGAGGTCACCGGGCCTGACGGGCGGCGCGGCGACTACGACTGGGTTCAGGCACCTGACCAGGTGCGGGTGGCGGCTCTCGTCGGCGGAAAGCTGCTCCTGATCGAGCAGTACCACTACCTCGCCGGTGTCCTGTGGCAGCTGCCCGGCGGGTCCGTCGACCCAGGCGACGACGACGCGTTGACCGCGGCGCGACGCGAGCTGGCCGAGGAGACGGGGTACCACGGCGGCACCTGGACCGGGCACGGCTTCCTCCACCCCCTGCCAGGCCTGACCGACTGCCGGGTCCACCTCTGGCACGTCGACCAGCCGACATCCGGTCCGGCCGCTACGGAGCCGTCCGAGGCGGATCTGAAAGTCCTCCACGTCCCCTTGCCGGAAGCCGTCGTCTCCATACGCGAAGGCCGGCTCCGTTGCGCTCCCAGCGCCGCGCTGGTCCTGTCCCTGACGGGCTGAGCCGGACCGTCCACCGGCGCGGACCCGGATCCACAACCCTGGTACGGCTCACCACGGCCTCCGTCGGCGCGTGCAATGGGTCCCTGACAGTGCCGAAAGGCCCAGGTCGGGAGGCAGGCCGAACAGTCTTGGATCAGCGCCAACCGGCCGCGCCCTGGACAACCCGGCTCCGCCCTGATGATCCAGCCCAGCACGCACCCTTGTTCGTAAAGGGAAAACTCCTGTTGTGCTTGGTGTGGCTGGGCCGGGTCGCTACCTGGCCGGGCACCGGCTGCCTGAGGGCAACACGGCACGGTAGGCGCCGACGTCCCGCAGCGCGGTCAGCCCACCCATCCGATATCCCACACAGCACGGGATACAGCCACCGCCCCCGGTCCACCAGGAACTCACCACAGCTCATCTTGACGAACCGAAGCCGGTAGCCTGCGGCTGTCCCGTGGGGAGCCCCCTGCGGCGATGCCCACCGGGGCGGGTACCAGCCCCGCGATCTACACCCGTACTCCAAGTGAACCTGTCACTATGTGAGTTGCTCTGAGTTGAACGAGAGAGACCCACGGGGGAAGAAAGCTCATGGGTAAGCGTCACAACGGGTATGACGCCTTCATCTCCTACAGCCATCAGCGGGACGTGCCACTGGCCAAGGCTTTGGAGGAAGGGCTGGAACGTCTTGCCCGCCACCCTTACACCCATCACCGGAGAATGAACGTCTTCCGGGACACCACCAGCCTCGCGGCCAGCAGCGACCTGGGGGGAGCTATCAAAGAGGCGTTAGCGACGTGCCGTTACTTCATCTACCTAGCGTCACCCGAGGCGGCAGCCTCCCGGTGGGTCCGCGAGGAAATCGCCTACTGGCGCAGCAACCACTCCATGGACCGTTTCATCATTGCACTCAGCGCTGGTCATATCGTATGGGACGAAAGTGCTGGTGACTTCGACTGGGACCGCACAACCGCTCTTCCGAACCAGTTACGCGGCGCTTTCGCACATCAACCTCTCTGGGTGGACTTTCGGCCGTTCCGTGACGCCCCTGCGGATGTCCGGTCCATGGCGTCCGAAACCGACTTCCGTGACGCGGTCGTCACTGTGGCGGCGCCGCTGCACGGCCTCAGCAAAGACCAGCTCGACGGCAAAGACCTCCACCATGAACGCACGTGGCGATGGGTCAGACGCTCCTTGATCAGCACGGCTGCGGTCGCAGTGACCGGTTTCATGGTGGCTGGCGGCGTCGCCTGGCAGAAAAGTGATGAAGCGGACGCCCGGGCCCGCAGCTCCGCGTCGCGTGCTCTGGCCGCCCGGGCTTTGGAGGTGGCGGCGAGCGATCCGCGTAAGGCGGCTCAGTTCGCCTTGTACGCGCATGCCGTCGAGGCCACCGGTGAGGCCACCCAGGCGCTCGGTCAGGCGGTGGCAGCCAACGACAACGCCACGCAGCACCTGCAGGCCGGGTATGGGGAGGTTGCTGCCTTCCGCGGCATCGGTCACGTCACGGCCACCAACGTTGCCGTGAGCCGGGACGGCAGCGTGATGGCCTACTACGCGGACCTGGATCCCGATGCCATGGACGGAGGCGAACGTGTCGTTCACCTCTACGACATCCAGGAGCGCAGAGCTCTGCCCAGCCTGCGGGGCAAGAGCTGGCCGCAGGATGGTGGCGGCCTGATGTTCAGCTGGGACGGCAGATCGCTCGCCGTTGAAACCCCTGACAACCAGGTTGAAGTGTGGGACGTCGCCCACCGCAAGTTGCTGCGGACGATCACGGCGAGTCACGGCGGAGACCTAGCCGGAGCTTTCAAGCGCCTGCGCGCCTTCGCGTTTTCCGGCGATGGCAAACGTCTGGCCGCCGCCTTCTACAGTCCGGCGCCAGACGGGGAAGAGTACCCCTTCTCCCTTGCGGTGTGGGACACGGCAACAGGGCGCCTGATCAGCAAAGAGAAGGCCACCCCCGACGCGATCTCCCTGGCCAGCGACGGCAAGCAGCGGCTGCGCGTTCTCGACTCGCTGGCGGGGACGACTCGCATTCTGGAACCGGATGCCAAAGACTGGAGCTCCCCTCAGCGGATCATGGGTCTGCCGCCCACCGACAGCAGGGCCGTGACATTGTCGGACGACGGCGCCCGGGCCTACCTGGACCGTGGACCTGACGAGAAGGACGAGCTGTGGGATCTGACTGAGGGTAAACGGCTGTCCACTTACGACAGTGATGTGCGCGATGCTCCCGTCATGCCTGCCAACGCCAGCAACCGCCTCCTCGAGGCTGCCGACCAGGCAGTCGTAGCGTACGACACCGCGGCCGGCCGCCAGCGCACGCTCGGAAGCTTCAGCTTTCCGGTGAACGCCCTCGCAGCCTCAGGCGATGGCATGTGGGTGGCAGCAGGCTCATCCGACGGAGCAGTGTCCTTGCTGTCCACCAGCAGCTTCCAGGCCGGCACGACGCTTCCCAACCTTCAGCAGGTAAAAGCCACCGAACTGACCGCTGACAAGCGGCTCGCCTTCCGCAGCGGCTCTGCCGGCACCGGCCTGTGGAGGGTCACAGAGAAAGGAATCCAGCGCATTGGCCACATTGATCTGCATATGGTGAACAAACCGACCCGCCGAGACGACCTCATTGCATCCGCTGACGGCACGAGTGCGCTGGTGACTCAGGAAGGTACCGCGTCGCTGTGGAACCCGCGGTCCGGCACCCGGCTGAACCCCCCCAGGCAGTTCGGCAGCGACTTCAGACCGCTGGCCTTCTTGCCTGACAATCAACACGTCCTTGCCCTCAAGGACAATGCGCTGCAGGTGCTGGATCCCCGCTCGTGGCAGGTCCAGGACACGGTGCCCATCGAAAGCGGATCCACCGCCGTCACGGCCGTCAGCACAGATCGCCGTACGGTGGCAGTTCTAGAGAGCGGAGAGCTGTCCGTCTGGCGCTATAGAGATGGCCAGGGCCTTAAACGGGTACGGACAGCCAGTGTCGAAGGCGCCGTCACCTTCGACAAAAGTCTGGCCGTCAGCCCACACGGAGAGAAGGTGTCGATCGTCAATGAGGACAAGCGCCTGTTCGTAGTGGACGTCGCCAGCGGGCGGATCGCTCGCAGTACGACTGCCCCTGCCGCAGCGGAAATGGCCGCTGTTTTCAGTAGTGACAGCGCTCTGCTTGTTCAGGCCTTCGGCACCGGCGACGATGCCGGCCTGCAGTTCTGGGACACCGCTACCGGCGAGGCCCGCGGCACCTGGAGCTACAAGGGCCTGAGCAGCCGTGCGGCCAGCGCGCCAAATGTCCTCACAGGGCCGGACGGCTCCACCCTTGCCTTCCGACCCGACGGTTCCCTCGTCCGCCACGCTGTCAGCATCACCGCGTGGCACGAAGTCCTTTGCCGACTCGCCCCCGGCGAACTTCCCGACGCAGAGTACGACCGCTACCTCAAAGGCATGGACGTGGCCGCGCCCTGCCGGACGCCTGCAGAATGAGTCCAACTTGTTTTTTATCCACCAGTATCTTTCAGGCTTGCGGATGGCCTTGAGGGTATCGAGGCATTTGACGGTCTTGCCGACGTAGTAGCGAGGTGACCGGTGTTTGTTCTTGGCGCCCGGGTGACCGTCCGGGGCCGACACCCTGGAATGTCACCACCCGGGAGCCGCGCGACATCTGGAAGGATTCAGTAGTGCCAGTTACTGAGGTTGAATTCGTGATGTCGCCTCGTGTCAGGTGGGTCGGATGGTCAGACCGGTCTCCGCGAGGCAGCCGTCGATAGGTGGCTGCGGTACTGGATGTGCCGCAGCCCGCGTCGGACGGTCTGGACGAGGTGTTCGGGGGTGCTGAAGGCGACGTTCGAGAGTCAGCCGCGTCGCAGGAGCGACCAAATCCCCTCGACGGGGTTGAGGTCGGGTGCGTAGGGCGGCAGTTACTGAACTTGTCGACGTGATGTCGCGAGGCTGACAAGTGATGGTTGTCGCGGTATGCCGGAACTATGAGGTATCCGCAAGGTGGCGGCCTGACCGCCGAGCGGCGGGCGTTTCGCGAACGCATCCGCATGGAGGCGGCCGAGATGTTCGCTGAAGGACAGGACAATGCGGCGGTGGCGAAGAAGCTGCGAGTCAGTGTGCGCTCGGTGCAGCGCTGGCGCCGTTCCTGGCAGGAAGGCGGCCGGCAGACGCTGCATTCCAAGAGATCGGCCGCCCGCCCCAAGTTGAACGAGGCCCTGTTCGCGGTTCTGGAGCAGGAGCTGACCAAGGGGCCGGTTGCGCACGGCTGGCCGGATCCTGGCCAGGATCAAGACGCTGATCGGACGCCGGTTCCACCGGACCCTCACGCTCTCGGCCATCGCGCGGATGCTCCGGCGTCACGGGTGGAGCCACCAGGTTCCGGCCCGACGGGCGATCGAGCGTGGCGAGGACGCGGTCGCCGGCTGAGTGAAGGAGACCTGGCCTCAGGTAAAAGGGCCGCGACGGCGCTCGGCGGCTGGATCGTCTTCGGGGACGAAGCCGGCTTCTCGATGACGCCGCCCACCTCCCGCACCTGGGCAAGGCGCGGGCACACGCCCGTGATCCGAGTACGGGGACGTTCCCAGCGCCGGTTCTCGACCGCCGCCCTGGCCTGTTACAAGCAGGGCGAACGCTCACGCCTGGTCTTCCGGCCCAAGCGGCACGTCGACCACAAGCGCGGTGGCCGGCGCAGCTTCACCTGGACCGACTACCGCGACCTGCTGACCGCTGCCCACCAGCAACTCGACGCCCCCTTCGTGCTCGTCTGGGACAACCTCAACGTGCACCTGGACGCCCGGCTGCGGGCCTTCATCCACGCCCGCGACTGGATCACCGCCTACCAGCTACCGCCCTACGCACCCGACCTGAACCCGGTCGAAGGCATCTGGTCACTGCTCCGACGCGCGGACCAGAACAACACCGCCTTCACCGGCCCCGACCACCTGATGCACGTCCTGCGCCGCACCCTCCGCGAACTCCAGTACCGCAGCGAAACCATCGACGGATGCCTCGCCGCAACCGGACTCACCCTGACGACACCACGCCGACAAACTCAGTAGCGGGTCCGGGTCGGTCAGCCGGCTCAGGGGGCCCCGCAGCCGCCGTACTCGAGGGAGCTCACTGCGTTGTCGAAGAGGAACAGAAGTTCCTGCTTCTCACCCGGCATGATGTCGTAGTGGTAGCCGCGGTAGTCGGCATCCGTGTAGATGCAGACGGCCCCCTTGCCACGGTTCCACACCGAGCTGGCCCGGTCGTTCCACGCCCAGCCGAGGTTGGGGATGTCCACCCCATACTGGAGCTGCAGGTTGCTCCCGGTGAGGTTGTGGCCGTCGTAGAGACAGATCTGGCCTTCTTCACAGCGGGTCACGGGTTCATCAGCCGATGCGGTTCCCGGAGCCGCCAGTACGGCGGTGGAGGCGAGGACTGCTCCTACTACCGAGGTCTTGAATGTCAGTTTCATGAGTACTTCTTCCCGTCGTTGCCCGTGGAAGCGCGGCCATGGTGCAGCCGCCTACTGCCCCTCTTCTTCAAGGGCATGCAGTCATAAACGGCTTGCGCACGCATACGGTTCAACCATAAAGCTGCCGGCCTGCGCAAGTTCGCCGAAACCCGGGACTGGCTGACCATCTACTACTGAGGTTTTCACGGCGGGGTCGGTGAGGTGATAGCCAGACCTGTGGCGGTCAGGCAGCCGTCGACCAGGTGGGGGCGGAGCTGGATCCTGCGTAACTCGCGGCGGAGGGTGCGGTCGAGGTCGTCGGATGTGTCGAAGGCGGTGTTGGCCATCGCCCTGCGTACCAGCGACCAGACGGCCTCGACGGGATTGAGGTCAGGTGCGTAGGGCGGGAGGCGGACGGTGGTGAGCCAGTCGTGGTCGGCCTCGTACCGCTTCAGCCCGGTGGCCAGGTGGGTGTTGAGATTGTCCCAGACCACCACGATCGGGCCGTCGAGCTGAAGGTGTGCGCGGACCAGGAGGTCGCGGTAGTCCTGCCAGGAGAAGCTTTTGCGTGCACCCTTGAGGCGGAGGTGAGCGCGGGGCCGGTGGACGAGGCGGCTCTTCTCGCCGGGTTTGTAGCAGCACAGCGCGGCGATGGAAGTCCGGCGGCGGGACCTGCCGCGGACGCGGATGACGGGGGTATGTC
>NZ_JBVHWR010000039.1:0-20525 GCF_055564355.1 Streptomyces sp. NPDC029152
CTGGAGGTGAACGGCATCCAGGCCGTCCTGGCCCCCGAACCCGGCGAATGCTGCGTACAGCTACGCCCGAACGACACCGATCGCGATGACCACACACCCCAGGACCACTGACACGGCGCCGACCGCCCACCCCCGCGGGCCACCGGCGCGATGCACGCCCCTGGCCGCGGCAGAAGGATCGAAAAAGAACGCGATCGCCCGCGATCCCCTGCGAATACACACATCACCGGTGCTCGACGTCCCATCGAGCTGGGGGAAGACCTCCGTGCTGGCGTTCCAACCGGAGCATCGCCATGTTGACCAAACACATCTTGAACTCTCCTGCCCCATCCACGGCGCCGCCGTCGGCACCGGCGGCGCGGCCCGCGCCCACCACTGCGCCGCCGACGGTCGCCGCCGATATCGGACTGCTGCTCATCCGGCTGACCTTCGGCCTGCTGATGGCCGGACACGGAGCTCAGAAAGTCTTCGGGCTCTTCGGAGGGCCGGGTCTGACGGAGACCGGCAAAGGATTCGCGGCTCTGGGCTACCACCCGGGAAAGCTTTTCGCCGCGGTCGGAGGCATGTCCGAGTTGCTCGGCGGCCTCGGTCTGGCCCTGGGGCTGCTGACGCCACTGGCGGCCGCCGCCCTGATCGGCGTCATGATCAATGCGATGGCCACGGTCACCGGCGCCCACGGCCTGTGGGAGACGAACGGCGGCGTGGAATACAGCGTCTGTATCGCTGTCGTCGCACTGGCCGTCGCTGCTATCGGTCCGGGCCGGCTGGCCGTCGATCGCCCCTTCCGCTGGGGCAAGGGAGGCTGGAAGGAAGCGGCCTTCGCCCTCGGCCTGGGCGGCATCGCCGCGGCGATCACACTCAGCCTGTAGAGCCACAGAGCCCACCCGCGCCTCATGAAGCCGCGTCCGGGTTGCCGCAGCGTCGACAGGGACGTTGGTGGGCTCCCGGGAACGGTGTGCACGCTCGACGGTCGGGGAGGGGAGTAGTCCTGCAATACCGATCATCGACATACTGGAGCCCAGCGTCGAGGTCCCGGTGGCCGGGCCCGCCTTCTGATGCGGGGGAGCGAGACCTTCGGCCCTTCGGCGACGACGTATGTCGTGTCGGCAGGGTCGACGCTGCCGCTGTCCCCTTCTTCCGCGCGGTCGTCCTCGAAGCCCCGCTGGTGCGGGAAGGCTTGGACCGAACCTGTGATTCATTTTGTCCTGCTGATCGTCTGCGCGGTGGTGGTCTACCTCTCCCGCGAGTGGCTCGTCAATGCCGTGGAATGGCTCGGCGAGCGCCTCAACGTGAGCAAGATGGCCGTCGGTACGATCCTGGCCGCCCTCGGTACCGTCCTGCCCGAGTCCGTCGTCACGCTGGTCGCGGTCACCACTGGCACCACCGACGAGGCCAAGGACATCGGCGTGGGAGGCGCGATGGGCGGTCCTCTTGCGCCGGCCACCGCCGCCTACGGCGCTTCGTCAGGATTCACCCTGACGAGCTGAAGTCGGTGATCTCGCCGTGCAGCGGTGTCCAGGGCGTCGGAGGGCCTGGAGGTTCTCCGGTTCGCGGCCATGCGGCGACTCTGTGACCTGCTGTTCTTCCGTCTGTCTCAGACGGTGACGGATTGGTTCTGTCTCAGGCTCGTGTCAGTTGCTTTGACGGCTCGGGGCGGTTGGTCAGGGTGAGTGGGGTTCAGGCACGGAGGACCTTCCGCAGGAGGTCGCCGAATTCGGCGGGGTGCGTGGTCAGTCCGGTGTGCCCGCCGGGGAAGTGCTGGAGTTCCGTCCCAAGACGCTCGACTAGGAAAGCGGCCGGACGGTAGGGCAGCTCGCCGCGTGAGTCCTCGCCGCATGCGAGGACGAGCCGGCTCGACAGCGCCTCCAGTCGGTGGATGTCCGGCGCGTAGGACATGAAGCTGGGCACGATGCGCCCGACGAAGTACGGCAGGTTCGCCATCGTCTGCTCGGCCCGTGCCGCTGCTTGAGGCGGAAGTTTGATCTCGGCCTCTGGCTCGGCGGCGTCGCCGTCCTTCTTCAGTCCTGCGGCGAACACCGCCATCGCCGGCATGAGACCCTGCGTTCGGAATGTCTCCCTCACCCGCGCGATGAGCGCGCGATGTTCGGAGGCGTCCGGAAGGACCTCCACCAACGGCGGCTCGTGCGCCACGACGCGCGCGACGCGTTCGGGATGGGCGGTGAGCAGGTGCACTGCGACGATCGCGCCCGAGCTGGCGCCGAACACTCGGGCGGGCTCGCCGGGCGAGAACAGTTCCAGCATCCGCAGCGCGTCATCGGCGTGCTCGGCCACTCGCTGCTCGGCCTCGGGGTCGTCCAGCCTGCTCCGGGACATGCCGCGCGGGTCGTAGGTCGCGACGGTGTATTCGGCGGCCAGGTCGTCGGCGATGCCGTCGAAGGAGGCCGCGCCGCCCGTCCCTCCGGGGATCAGCAGCAGCAGCGGGCCCTGGCCGCGCACTTCGTAGTGCAGGGTCGCGCCGTTCACGCGCAGGCTGCCGGTGTTCCGGGTGGTCATGAGGAATCTCCTTCTCGGGACGGGGGCCAGTGCTCCAGGAGGGCGTGCAGGGCGTCGAGAGATCGGATCCAGGACTGTTGCGGCGAACGCTCGTGCGCAAATCCGCCTGCCGCTTCCAGGGCGACGAACCCGTGGAACGTGCTGCGCAGCAACCGGACCGCGTCGGTCAGGTCGGGCTCGGCCAGTCCGTAGCCGCGCAGCATGCCGTAGGTCAGCTCCACCGCGCGCCGCGGTCCGGGCGCCCTCGCAGCCAGCTCGGGGTCGATCCGGATCGGCGTCTGCGTCGCTGAGTAGCGGCCCGGATGCCTGTGTGCGTACTCCCGCCAGGCATTCGCAAAGGCGACCAGAGCGTCTTTGCCCGACCGGCCGGCGGTCGCCTCCGCGATAAGGATGGTCTTCTCGTCCGCCGCCAAGAGCGCGATCCGTCCCCGCAGGTCCTCCAGGTTGCGGACGT
The DNA here is from genome assembly GCF_055564355.1 of Streptomyces sp. NPDC029152. NCBI lineage: Bacteria > Bacillati > Actinomycetota > Actinomycetes > Kitasatosporales > Streptomycetaceae > Streptomyces > Streptomyces sp. NPDC029152. The sequence continues at coordinate 2,969 of NZ_JBVHWR010000039.1, forward strand.
GCGTATAAAGGCTCGCGTCCTTCACGCCCAGCCGCCGAGCGACCTGCGACATGCTCACCTGGTCGAGCCCGACGTCGTCCGCCAACTCGGCACCCGCGATCGTCACCCGCTCCGCCGTCAACCCGATCCGCGCCATGCACCCTCCCAGGTCCTTGGGCCTCTAGTTTTAACCTAGGACCCCTAGGAATGGCAATCAGGGGGCCTGATGAGCCGACCCGGCCTGCCACCCGGAGGGCGGCGTCATGGGAGGCTCCGCCGCCGGGTCGGAGAGGGGTTCTTGTGAGTGTGGGCCCATCCCGCCAGGTTCGCGGTACTCATGCCCTTCTCCTGGGCGAGGTCGGGCGGAGGCGTGCCTGCGATGCCACCGGCATGTACACCACGGCGCCGCCTGCGACAGCGCGGAGACACCCAGCACTCCCCACAAACGGTTCTCTTCGGCAACTCCGTCGACGCGACGGTGACTCACCGTCGTATGTCCGACCGTCCCGACCTCTATGGCCGTCCGCTTCGCGATCTGGGACCAGATCACCAGCGCTGCCGGCCGACCCGTCACGGCTCGAACGCAGGCCCGGACCGCGAGCTCACCCTGCCCGACACACTGGCCTGCACCTGCAAACCCAACGACGTGACAGCACCTCGCTGCCCTCGACACGTCGCTCCGCAGTACCCGGCGAAGCGGCTCACCCGCTGTCGGCGTAGGCACCGAAGCGCTGAGTCCCTGAACGGCGTCGGAAATGCGCCCGCCGGGGCCGCTTCACGGGGCTCGAACGGCATGGGGGAGGACGCGGGACGGGGGGGAGGGGGGAATGAATGCGTTCAAAAATGTGGGAGCCGATGCAGTCGCAGGCGCGCGTGACGGATCGGTTCGGGGCGGTGCTGACGGCTTCGATGTCGGTGCTGTCCGTCGAGGCGGTGCTCGGGGGCATCGTGCTCTTCGTGTGGGGACAGACGAGGGGGAGCCCGAACCTTCCCCACAGTGCGCTGGCGGCCATCCCCCTGATCCTCATGGCGCCGGTCACGGCGGCGGCTGGAGCTGTTCTTGCCGCGTTGCCCTCGATCGGCGTGGTGATGCCGCTGGTGTGCGTGGCCGGATGGTTCGGCCGCCGGCTCTCCGGGCGTGAGGCGTGGTGGTGGGTTCCGGTGCTGGCGGCCCTTTTCACTTCGCCGATGGTCCTGGCCGCGGTGCTGCTCGTGGACACCGCTGTCCCGGCGGGCCTCGGTGGATGGCTCGCAGCGTCGGCCGCGCTCGCTGCCACGGCGCTGGTCGCCCGCAGACTGCTGCTCACGGGGCGCCCGCATCTGTCCGGAGGCGCGATGTTCTGGCGAGTGGCGCTGTACGGGACGCTCGCTGTCATCACCGCCGGCGCGCTCGCCGGGATCAGCCTGTGCGCCGGAAGCGGATACGAGCCTCCGCGGCTGGGCGCGCAAGGAGGGGCGGGGACCTGGTCCGACGGAAAGGGCGGCACACTCACCCTCACCACGGACGGCAAGGCCACGGCGACCCGCGTCCGGAGGTTCGAGTCCGACGACTCCTTCGGAACCGGGGTGTCCACCTGCACCGGCACCGGGACCTGGGAGTACGCCGCGGGAGCCGGACCGTGGTCCCAGGAGGTAACTGTGTCCGTCGACGACTGTCCCAGGGACACCTGGGAGATATTCGGAACCTCGCAGCACCCGAAGCTGTTCGTCTACATCGGTGACCCCGACAGCTGGGACCTCTACACCCTGAAGCGCGTCGCTGATCCGTGGCGTCAAGCGCGCCAAGTGCCAGGGGAGCGGCAAAGGTTCCGCACCGCGGCCATAGCACTGGGCTCAGCTGTGCAGGCGGGCCACCACGGTCATCTTCCGGCCGTGATCGTGCCAGGGAGCCCCCTCACACAGTGACGCCCGTACGAATCGCCTGATCAGGTCCAGGTGATCCAGGTTGTACGCCCCGACCCACCCGTACCGGGTCTCGGTCTGCAGCCACAAGGGGATGCCGAAGTACGGGTCGGCGGCCGGCGCGTGCCGTGCGCTGCCTGGTCGGTGAGGAGCTGTGCACCGCCTGTCTCACCCGGGGCCGGTTCACGGGCCACAACACTCTTTTCTGACACGAGGGATCCTCGAGCGCACCGGCACCATATGTGCAGAGGGCCGGGCGGAGGGGGGCGGGGAGCACGTCCGGCACCGGCCCGTCCGTGCCGCCGCCGGTGATGCCGTCCCGGACGCCGTCACCGGCGAGAACAACACCGGGGTGCGAGCCCCGGATCGTTCTTCGTGGCTTGATTGCTGCAGGTCGATTGCCTTGGTTGCCTGGTGAGGGGGCTGGGGCCGGGCAGGCGACGGGGGACTGCGCCTGTCCGGCCCCAGAGGAAGGCAACGGCCCGCGCAACGGGGGGTGATTGCGGGCCTTGCCGGGCCGCGAGGGCCCATCGGGCACAGCGTAGCGGCCACCGGGGGTGTTCGCCGCCGCGACCAGGACACGTCGCGGCTGGGGTGGTCGGCTCCGCGACTCCAGCCAGTCACTTCGGCGCGAGCCTCGCAGAACCTGACCCCGCACCGGGCACCAACGGGAAGCTCCACAAGCCTGCCCGGTCCGCAGGTCGGCGTAAGGGGCCATGACCACTCGCGCCGAAGCAGCCGTCGGCCGAAGTCGCTGTGCCGGCAGCGCGGTACGGTGCTGCTCAGGGGGTGGCCATGAGCGCAGAAGAACTGTCGGCCTACGCACCGATGTGGACCACGGAACGGGATCGGTGGGAGCTGCACCGGATCGGCGACGGGTACCTGCCGGTCATGAAAGGCGATCCGCCGACGGCACAGGTGATCTGTGATGACGAGCTGGCAGACCTGGTGATCGCGCGGATGCTCGCCGCCGGAGTTACCGTGATGGACCACCCATGACGCATCCGGGCTGTCTCGGGGCCGTCGAGGGTGCTCAACGACGACCAACGCTGACCACCACCGACAGCTAAGCCGCAGCCCGCAGCGTTGATCGATCACGTAGCCGCAGGCCAGAGACCGGCTCCGCGGTCGTGGCACTCGCTCACCCGGACGGGCCGCCGCCGCAGACCCCTTGACGCTGATCAGCACAACGGCGGATCGTGACGGCTTGCGCCACACCTCACCCCGGAAGAGGACCTTTGGCATGTCGTTCACCTGGCGCTGTACCGGTCGCCCCGCGGCTGCTTCCACCGTGCCGGCAACGTCGACGGCGGCCTCGATCACGTCAGCGACGAAGACCTCGCCCGGCTGAATCCCGCACGCCACGACGACGAACAGCCGGCCCGGTCCTGCTCCCGCTGTGACACCGTTCTCGTGCTGCACCGGCACGGCCCGCTGCAGAGCGACGTCTGGAGGGAGCTGTGCCCCTCCTGCGCCGCCCGCCGCCCCGCCGCCCGCGCCTTCATCCAGTGGCACCGTGACCCCGACCGCGACCCCACAGCGCTCCTGCATGTACGTGAGGTCGATGTGCACCGGTCTCAGAACCGGTGCACATCGACCTCACGTCGTCTGTCACGCCTTCGGCTGCGGCAGTCGGCCGGGCTTCACCGGTACCCGTTCGATCCCGATCGTGCCGGTCTTCTCGAGTTCCGCCTCGCGCCGGGCCGTGGACATCTTGCCGTACGCCACCGCCGACGCCCGCGGCGTGCCGTCCGGTCGGTCCACCGGATCGCCGCCCGAGACAGGCGCAGGGAGCAGCTCACGCAGGCGGGCAAGGGCGGGGCGCGGTACGCGGGGTCCCTTCGGGGCTGGTCTGTCAGCTCTGATCTTGCTGGAGCGGGGCGCCGATCGCCAGATCCTCGTCGAGCTTCGCCACCATGCGGGCAGCGAGAGCCGGGGCGTGCTGTACCGCCCGCCCTTCGACCGCAGCCAGAAAACCGACGAGCCGGTCCCGCACCGAGCCCAGCAGCTCCGGCAGCTGGGCCAGAGGCAGATCGATGAATCTCCCTCGCGGATGGTCCCCGTCGGGCCGCAGCCGGACACTCGCGCCGCGGTGCTCGAGGTACGGGGCCGGATCGTGACCGAGCCACGGCTCCTCCCCGTTCACCAGGTCCAGCCAGTCCCGCCAGTTCTCCAGCCCGAAACAGCATCCGGGAGACACCGTGACTTCGGTCGCTGTGTCGCGGACACGCAGCCCGCCTGGAGCGATGACCCGATCCGCCGTCATCAAATGACCGATTTTGCCTGTGGCGTCTTCCCAGCCTTCGTGATCATTGTCGTTGTAGCTGGTCAGCACTGCCATGGCGGTGCCCAACTCCTCCGCAGACATCTGGCCGGACAGAGCCAAGAGGTGGTCCACGGACGGGACCGCAACGGGCCACAGGGCGAAGTCGGCGGCTTCGTAGGTCTCCAGCACGGCTTCCATGATCAGCACGCCCTCGGTGTCGCGCACCGGATGGTGCAGCCACTTCACCTCGCGACGTCCGGCACACCGTCGGTCCTCGGCCTCAGGACCCGCCACCGGCATTCCTCCAAACGCATCACCGTGGAACACGCCCCCGCCGACCACAAGCGCTGGAAACAACTGGCCCGCTTCACCCACCGGCGCGAGACCCTGCCCGTCACCTACCGAGCTGTCGCCGGCCTCGTCTCCGGCCGCAGCACCACCGACTGACATCACTCCCAGCTCAGAACTCCGCGCCTCCAACACAATCACGCACCGGTTCGTGAGGGCGGGGTGTCAGGGCCTTTAGTTGACGGGAGATCGAAAGGTAGGTTTCCGGACACGTGAACGCATGGTCGACGGGGGAGTACGGCGGACTATCTGGGGCCACTGGAACTGGTCGGGGACCGCTGGATCATCGGGAATCCGAAGCATGAGGGCGGCTCATACCTGGTCCTCACTCTCGAGGGCCTGGAGCACCACGAGCCTGAAGCACCGGGCCTCCCCGCCGTCGTCCCGTGGACCGCATTCGTGGATCTGAGTATCCGGGCCACCTACAAGGCCTGGCACACCACTCGTACCGCGGGCGTGCTCAGCTTCCCCGGCGGCGGCCACTTGGACGCCGGCCGCAGCGGTTGTTCCGTGAACGGGCTCCTTCGCCATCCGTACGAGCCCTGGTCGGTGAACTACACCCATCACGAGCGCCCTTACACGGGTAATCACGTCTACGTGGTGAAAGCCCTGTTCCAGCGGATGTCCGAAGCGAGGGCGCTGCACCGCCTGGGTGACCCGGAGTGGCTGGGAGCCGCTGTCGCTCGACTGGCACCTCTGTCCACGTGGTGGGCCGTTTCGCTGAACCGCCAGGTGAGAGAGATCATCGAGGACCTCGGCACCTGAGGGGGCCCGAGCCGCTGATGCCGGCACATCAGGCGACTCGACGCCTGCTTCGTCGGACCCCGAGGCCGACGGCATCGACGCGGCTGCACCGCAGTTCTTAGCCGACTCCTCATCAGGTCAATCACGAGAGGCCGGCGACGTCGGCAGACAGTCCGATGCCGATGCCGATCAGCGATCCGAGCAGATCACCCACCTCGGCATACTGCGACGCCGACGACTCGGCGGCATCCTCCACGAATACCGACATGCCGCCTGAACTGGGCGGACGGGCTTTTCGGTAGGCGCACCGCCCCCCACTTCGTCAGATGAGTGCGCGTCGAGATGGGCGGCGGCCGGAGAGATCCACAGCACCTGCCCGTTCGGGTCGGTCACGAGCTGCACGTTCACGCCGTGGCGACGGTGCTTGTACGAGTAGTCGGCCCGTCCGTCGCCCACACGGTCGCACCCGGCGAGCGCCCCGTGGAGCAGCCCCTACTCCGGTTCGTGCTCGCGCAGGACCTTCAGCAGGCCGGGCACCCGGGCGGCCAGGAGATCGATCACCGCGGTGGTACAGGCGTGGGTGGTGCCGACCGAGATGCCGAAGCCGGCCGTTGTCCGGGCCAGGGTGTCGTGCTTGCGCAGGTACACCAGACCGACAAGCGCGCGTTGGTGCGGCGGGAGCTTGCAGCGGCGGTCACCCTCGCGGGTGGCGATGAGCATGGTGACCCACTCGACCAGCGCATGAGGCAGGTCGAGTGCGGCAGGATAGTAGACCGACGAGGCACTTGCGCTGATGAGTCGAGACTTCGAACACCTCCCTCAACGGCACAGGTGCCTCGTGCGTTGCGCCCACCCCGGCGTCACCCCATCGGTGGGCATCCTGAAAAGGCATCAGTGAAGAAGGGGCGAAGGGAACAGGGACGGCATCGGATCTGTGAACGGGAAGGAGGGGCCGCGTCCCCGTCGGGCGGGACGTGGAATTCGGGGTTCGTGGAAGGTGCCGTCGCGGAGCGTCGTGAAGAGCACGTCGACCCGTTGCCCCGCTCGGGTCCGCGATCAGTTGTGCTCCTCGTCGATGGTGACGGCGACCCCGTCCTCGACCTGGACGGCGACGGCGACGCCGCCCTTCTTGGCCGCGGCTTCGAGGTCTTCCTCGGTGCAGGGCGTGACGGTCTCCGCGTCACCGCAGATCCAGCCGGCGCCGTTGATGACGGTGTCGGTGGCGGTGAAGAACGCACGCTCGTCACCGTCGCGGCTGAGGGAGTACTTGCCCGGGGCCATGTACCCGAGCGTGCCGGAGAAGAGCCCCGACCTCTCGCCCTCACCCGTACCGTTGCCGCCACCGGTACCGGTGCCGCTGTCGGTGTGGTCCTCGATGATGCTGACAGCCACTCCGTCCTTGACGTCGACCGTCGCTCCGAACCCCTTCTTGGCCGCGGCTTCGAGCTCCTCCTCGGTGCACGGCGTGGCGGCCTGGCCGTCCGCGTCACCGCAGATCTTGCCCGCGCCCTCGATGTCGGTGTCCTCAGAGGTGAAGAACGCCTGCTCCGCGTCGTTCGCGTCCGTGACGGTGTACTTGCCAGGGGCGAGGTAGGAGACCGTACCGACCCACTTGCCCGACACCATGCCGCTCTTCGAGCCCTTCTCGCCCGACGGGGACTCGGTGCCGGTGCCGGCGCCACTCCCGCCGTCGTCGGACTTCCCCTTGGCGGCCGAGTCCGAGGCCGTGGCCCCGGTCGACTTGCCGGCGTCCTCCGTGTCCTCTCCCTGACAGGCGGTCAGCAGCATCGTCGTGGCCACCAGGGCCGCGGCGGCGAGGACGGACTTGCGGCGGTGCGTGCGAAGCATGGCGGGACTCCCCCTGCTGATGGTGATGTGACCGGGCCGGACTGGTCATTCCGGCTGGTCTCTGCCTTGTTGATCACCATCCTGAACGGTGCGGCGACCCCCTGGGAAGCGCGGTTACGGTGTCATGACACTCCTGTCGTCATCACGGGACGCCGTTCCTACGTCCCCGAGCCCATGCGGCACGGCCGCCTCTTCCTCGCCGGTGACGCCGCGCACATCGTGCCACCCACCGGCGCCAAGGGCCTCAACCTCGCCGTCGGCGACGTGGTCACCTTCGCGCGGGCCCTGGCCCGTCGCACCGAAACCGGCTCCGACGAGCTGCTCGACGCCTACTTCGCAACAGGCCCTAATAGGTCCGATCTCCCGTCCGGTCCATGCGGTTGTCCGGACCTGGCTACCGTGCGATCTGCGAAGAAGAAGCCCGACGACCTCCTGGACGAGGTGCCCGAGCTGAAGGAGGCGGTCGATTCCGCCTGCCGGGTCCTGCTGCTTGCTGGTCGCACTGAGCAGTTCGGACAGCCGGGGCTCGTCGCTCATTCTTGCGATGTTTTCCACCCCGGTGGAGCTGGCCGACGTCCTGGTGCGCGCGGCGGCCGGTGAAGGCGTGGGGCTGTACGAGGGCTGACCGTCCGCGTCACCGCCGTCCGCGACCGCCGGCAGCGGCGGCGGTGACCGGCCCGCCCCGCCCGCCCGTCAGCGCAGGCGGCGCACGAAGATGTCCGACACGTCGTTGGTGTCGCCGGGCACCAGGTCCGCACCGTCGCTGGTGAAGGCGACGGCTCGGCCGCTGCGGTCGGGGGACGCGTCGTACGAGGACTCCTGCGGTGATCCGCCGTCGGGAGTGGTGCTGAGCCGGGTCACCCGCCCGGTCTTCAGGTCGCGGGCGAAGACGTCCCAGGTGTTGTTGGTGTCGCCGGGCACCAGGTCGGGGGCGTTGGTGGTGAAGAAGGCGGTGCGGTTGTCCGCACTGAGCCCGGCCCCGGTCACGCTGCCCGCCGGGCGGCCCCCGTCCGGCCCGGCCGCCAGCCGCGCGTACGCGCCGGTGCGCAGATCGCGGGAGTACGAGCCCCAGGTGCCCGGCTCCTCGCCCGGCAGCACCCCGTCGCTGGTGTCGAACTGGACGTAGCGGCCGTCCGGGGAGAACAGCAGGCCGTACTGGACTCGCACCGGCATGCCGTTCACGTTGTACGCGCCCGCCCTGGTGCCACCGGTGCGCAGGTCGTGGACGGCGAACGACACGTAGGGCTGGGGCGGCCTCGCGATGCCCGTCGCGCTCTGCGGCCAGGGGAAGAGGTTCCTCGCCTCGGTGGTGAAGGCGACCTGCCGGCCGTCGGCGCTGATGACCGGGTTGGAGGAACTCCCGGTGCCCTGCGTACCGTCACCGGCCACACTGACGAGCCTGGTCGTGCCCTTGACCCGGTCCCGGACGAAGACGTCGGCCAGCCCGTTGGTGTCCCCCGCCACCAGGTCGTCGCGCAGCGACACGAAGGCGAGGTAGCGGCCGTCGGCGCTGATCGAGGGCAGGAAGCTGCGCTCGGCGTCCGGTTCGCCGTCGTGGCGGGTGATCAACTCGGTGGTGCCTTTGACGCGGTCGCGGACGAAGACGTCCATGCCGTCGCCGGCGTCGCGCGGATCCAGTGTCCTGGACGGCGAATCGAAGGCGACGAAACGCCCGTCGGCACTGACGGACTGCACGTAGCCGGCCTCGTATCCCGGTGAGCCGTCGGGATTCGCGCTGACGAGGTCGACCCGGCCGGTGCGCAGATCCTTCGCGTACGCCTGGATGCCGGCGCCCTCGGGGAGCCCCGGCACGAGGTTGCGGGCCTCGCTGAAGAAGACGACGACACGTGCGTTCGCGCTGAGCACCGGGCTGAACGAGGCGCCGTCCGCCTGCTGCCCGGTGGCGTCGACGCTGACGCGTCGCAGGTCCCCGTGCGACCCGGTGGTCGCCGGGTGCGCGTCGCCCCGGGCCGTGGCCGCGGGCAGTGCTGTGGCGCAGACCCCCGCCAGCACAGCCGCAACTGCCGTCCATCGACGCATGGTTACTCCCCCTAAACCCTCGGCCACCGAGCGGAGCCGGGGCAAGCCAACCGGACCGGCGACTCGCCGGGCAACGCGGGAACCGGCCATCCGCGAGGGCCCGGACGGACCGCCGTCGGCGCGTGCTCGTCGCTGTCCCCACCGCGAGTGTGTCGTTCTCGTGAACTCCCGGGCGAAAGACGCTCCGTAATGCCTGCCCCGAGGGTTCGAGGGGGCATGATCCGTCTGTCGGGAGGTGGCGGGCCCGTGCGGGCGCCGGTCGGTGGGAGCCGGGTGGAGATGAGTGGCAGGGCGCTGAAGAAGCTGGGGTTCCTCACGATCGGACTGTTCGACGAGGACGATCCCGGCCGCGGGCACGAGGACACGCTGCTGGCGATCAGGTCCGGATGCCACATCCCCCGTTGGCATCCGGACCGTCACATACCTGCGGCCGCACGGGTGGCGACGGTGAAGCGCGTGCCGACGAGTGCGTACTCGAGGTCCTCGGCGTCCAGCCGGTCCTGTACGACCTGGCGCAGCCATTCGGCCGACTCCTGGCCGTCGCGTTCGGCGGCCGCGGCGACGTGGTCCAGGTCGGCGTCGGTGAACAGCTCCATCATGGCCGCGACGGTAACAGCGTCACCGACGGGGGAGGAGCGCGTACGGGCGTAGGGGGACGCCGATCACCTGCAGGACGAGGCTGCGGCGTGCGGCGTGCAGGGTGCGGACGGCGGCCCGGCTCAGGTCCGGCTTCGGCGGCTGGACGCCGGCGCGCTTTCGACCGGGTTTCGTGGAGCACCTCTATTTCCCGCGCAGGACGCCCCCAGCGGATACCCCGGGGGCGTTGACCAGCGACTCCCCTCGGAACCCGGATCATAAGGGCGCTTCAGGGGGCGTTCCGCCTGTCAGAGAACGCTGACTCATCCTGTCCCGAGCAGTTCCGGGTGTCACCTCGGCTGCTCCGTCAGCCTTACAGGCCGGTGCATGATTGCGATAGAGGCGTATCTGCCTGAGCGCTCGCTGTATCCCTGCCCGGCCCGCAGAAGCGTTGCTGTCGCTGCCTCAGGACCGGTCCCGTCCCCGTACCGTCTGCCGACGGTCGTTGGTGAGCTTGGTCCTGCGGGCGGTGCGCATCGGCTGGTCGTGCAGGTCGAGCGCTTTGCGTGGCATCTGCCACTCAGCCGCCCGAGCTTGTGTCACGTCTTTCGTACAACGGGGGTGCTCACCGGGTAAGCACCCCCTCGGTCGTCACCCGGTCGGACAGGCCGCCTGCGTGACCTTGCCGGCCTTGACGCCGGTCGTCGCGGGGTCCAGCGTCAGGCACTTGCCGGTCCACTGGTTGACGAAGTAGTAGGCGCGTGCTCCGCCGTACTGGTTGACCGGGATGACGTTCCAAAGCTGACTTCCGGAGAACCATCGGGTCTCGCACGGCCACCAGAACATCTGTGTGCCGTTGCCGGGTGGAGTGCCGTTGTTGTAGGGCACGGTGAGGCAGGAGCCATTTCCTGCCTTGATCCAGTAGAAGCCCTTCCCGTCGTACGCCGTCGGCAGGGTGGCGGTCCACTGGTGGCTGCTGGGCGCCGGGTTGGCGCAGTTGCGCTGGGTCACCAGGCCGCCCTCGCCGTCCTCGAACTCCTCCCCGCGCACCATGCACCGGTTGGAGGCGGTGTACTTGCCGCTGATCTGCCCGACGTACTGCTTGTTGGAGTTGACGGTCCACAGCGCCGGGTGCGGCTCGAACACGTGGGTGTTGCGGTTGAGCTCGTTGACCACCGACAGCGGCGTGACACCGGCGGTGTCGCTGTGCTGGTAGAAGTTCACGGCGACATAGTTCGGGTTCCGTCCGGCCTTCGGCCGACAGTCCTTCTCGATACGGGTTTTGAGGCTCTGGCCGTTGTCCCCGCGGGACTTCTTCTCCGGATCGAGGGAGCTGGAGTCGAACTGGTTCATGGTGAACAGCGGGGTCAGCGCCGTGTTCGGCATGGGGTTCTGACTCACCGGGTACTGGTTGCGGGAGTCGCAGCCCGACGGCCGACCGTCGTAGTCGTAGATCGTCTCCACCGTGCGGGACCAGGTGTGCATGAGGCGGCCGTACTCGAGTGCGGGGTTCGACGGCGACGTGACGGGGATGTCGTCCTGCCAGCTGTCCTGGAAGACGACCAGGCGCCGGTTGTCGGCGACCATGCTGCGCAGGAGCGGCCAGTTGTGCTTGTCGATGTCGTAGCCGATGTGTGAGGGCTGGAACAGCAGGTCGTCCGCACCCTTGGCCTCCAGTATTTCCCCCATGGCCCGGGTCAGCGTCCCCTGGCTCGCGTAGTTCTCCAGGAAGATCGTCACGACCTCCTGCCGATTCGCCTTCAGGAAGTCCACGACCCGTGCGAACTCGGCTCCGAAATCGCTGTAGCACACAACGGAGTGACAGAGCCTCACAGCGCTTCCGTTGCTCGGCGGCCCCATGGCCTTGTCATAGGTGTCGAACATCAGCCCGCGCACCCCGTCGTCGAGCTGCTCGGAGACGCTGCGCGACTGGTTGCGCGGTGGAAGGGGCAGCGAGTCATCGTAGGCGTAGGAGTTGTGTGTGGTCAGCCACGACCACTGGTCCAGGCGGGCGTCCCCGTACTTGCTCGCCGCCGCCTGGGCGGGCGCCGGGGCGACCAGCATCCCGGCCAGGAACAGCACCGAGAGCACCGGCAGGAGCAGTCCCCGCAGTGCGCGGCGGTGGCGGAAGGGCCCCGGGCGGGGCACCGCGCCGCAAGGGACGGACGCCACGGCGCAAGCGCCTCTTGTACGCATGTCGATTCCAGGAGGTGAGGCGGTCCTCGGCACAGGAGGCTGCGGCATGGACCGGAAGGACGGTTCGGTGGCCGGGATCGCGGAGCAATCTCGACCCGGCCCGCCCCCGGCATCCCCAGCCAACACTGTCGAAAGGAGCGGGACCATGCAGTTCCGCCCGCAGAAGTACCGTCTTACGTACTTCTGCGGGCGATTTCGGAGAGGCCCCGCTGACCTGGGGGAGCAGTCATGGTGGGCACCGGCAGGCCGACCAAGACCGGGTTCGGGGAACAGCTCCGCGCGTTGCGTTCGGCCGCCGGCCTCAGTCCCCGCCAGGTCGTCATCCTCATGACTCAGTGAGCCAGCCGGGCCAAACAGACAGTCAAGGCGACCGGCATCTCCCTGCCCGTGCCCGAGGGGGCCGATCTCACTGAGCGGCGGGCTGGGGTACGGCACGTGCTCCACGGGTCTTCAATGAGGGATACACCACCGGCGCGACCTGGCCGCGCCGGGACTGTCCGCCGAAGCATCCGGCTCACCCGGATGCTGCACTGCTGGGTGCCCGACGTCACCGAGACCGTAGAGGCCTCCTCGCGCTGATGCTGCTCACCGGCGCGCACCGCCTCGACCGCGCCGGGCCCTCCGGCGAGGTGATGCCGCTGCCGGAACAGAACCGTGCCCGGTGGAAACCGCTGTGCCCTCGCCGAGGGAGTCGACCCGATCAGGACGACGTCCAGAACGGACAGGTGCCGGGTGAGCCGGTTGATCACATAGACGACGGACAGATGACCGACGGAAGCGGCGCGGACATCCTCCCCCTCTGCGTCGCCCGTGTTCTACTGGGGCCAGTCCCATGGCGAGCGCACCGCGATGTCGAGGACATCGCGGACGGTCTCCTTCGTGTGTTCGGGAAGCGCGGTGAGCGTCTTCGCAGCCTGCGGCGACAAGCGCACGGTCCAGGACTGGTCGGTCACCGGCGAGCACCCAGGACGTCGTCCAGGTCCACGAAGCCGTTCTCGTCACGGCCGGAGTCCATGTAGGCGTCGACAGCCGGGGCCGCGGCAAGACGCAGCTGCCAGGTGCGGACGACGTCGTGCAGCGGCGTAAGGCTGAAGGTGTGACGGGAGTCCTCCAAAGCCTTGGCCCCGTCCCGCTCAAAGGCCGGCACCCAGGTATCGGCACGACGAGAGTCGCGCAGCTGGGCATGCAGCTGGGCGGCGGCCGGAGTCGGCGGGGCGGGAACTTTCTCGGATTGCGCGCTCATCCACACCTCCTGACAGTCGTGTTGCCACCGTACGCCCCGTGCAGAGCAGCGGGAGCGGCCATGGCTGTTTTCCCTTGTGCAAGCGATGCCCGGCGGGAACCGCGGCGCGTCACCAGGGCGAGCCACGGACCCCCCAAGGGTCCCGGGCTCGCTCGCCAGGCGTCCCGCCCACCCGCCAGAAGCAGTCCGACGTGATCGTTCCAGCGGGCCGACGAGATGCTGACCCGGTTTTCCTAAAATCTCCCGCCCTGACTGGCAGGATCAGCGCATGCTCATCACGCCCCGACCCGGCGCCGACCGCCGCAACATCCGTGAAGCGCTCCGCAACGCCCACACCGCGGCCAGCAACCTCCAGGGAGCGACCGGACCGGAGACGGCCCACTCCCGGCTCATGCGCTACCTGAACTGGGCTACCGAGACCGCGGGGACCCTCCGCCACCAGATCAGCGACGACGACATCGAACGCCTGCTGTTGACCCAGCGTTACCAGTCACTCATCAGCAGCTGCGGCACGCTCGCCGGCAGCGACCAGGAGCGCCTCGTCAATGCACTGGTCAACCTTGAAGTGACCGAGCGCATCCAAGCACTCGAAGAGGCCCTGGGCATCCTCAACGACCGGATAGAGCGCTGGACCGGACGTGAGTGGTTCGTCGTCGCCGACTCCAGCTTCTACATCCAGAACACGGACAAGCTCTCCGAGGCCGACCTGCACAAGATCCTTGGTCTGCCGCCGGGTGACGACATCCGGCTGCTGTTCCCGATCGTCGTGGTCGACGAACTGGACGGATTGAAGGAGTCAGGTAAGCACCGGTCGCGCTGGCGCGCCTCCCACACGCTGGGCCGCCTGGACGAGGTCCTCAACGGCTCCATCTTCGGCGTCCTGCGTCAGTCGGACAGGAGCGGTGAGCCGGCCCTGTGGCGTGGCGAGGTCAACGTGGAGATTGTTTTGGACCAGCCCGGCCATGTCCGTCTGCCGATCGCTGACGACGAGATCATCGACCGGGCGGTGGCCATCCAGTCCCTCGCGGCACGCGAAGTGCGGCTGCTGACGTGCGACACCGGGCAGCACACCCGCGGGCGGGCTGCGGGGTTGAAGGTGACCAAGGTGGAGATGAAGGATCCCGGCCCAGAGCCCGACTGGGAGACTGAGGCCAAGCCGGGCAATGGCACCCGTGCGAGGCGTCGCGAGCGGCAGGCTGATCGGGCGACACCGTCCTGACCTGATCCCGCCAAACTGCAGCCGGAGGCGAGAGGGACCGCGATGGCCAGCCCAGGCGGCCGGCAACTGAGCGGTGTGCATCGTGAAGTTGCTGGTGGCGGGTCTGGTATGCGTGGGCTTCGGGGTTCTCGGGCTGGTCGCGGGCGGATGACTCCGGTCAAGAGCGTCCGTCAGCAGGCGTCTTCGCGGTTCGTCAGGGCCAACAGGGCCCTCACCAGCTCAGTCGCCCACTTCGGGCCGGTGCGTACCTTGCCGAGGATGCGCCAGTTCTTCAGATGCGCGAAGCCGTGCTCGACCGGCGCCCGGATCGGGGCACATCCTCGTCGGAGGGCTGCGTAGAGTACCTGCGGTCATCGATTGGAGAAGACGTTGGACGCGGTTGAGTTCCCTCTCAGCGCCCGGGTGCGTCGGGCCCGGCGATGGCTCATGGCCACGAGCGTGGCGTGTGCCGTACTCGCGGGAGCCGCCGTGGTATCCGTGGTCGCCAGCGCCTCCGGCTGGGTGTCGGTGCCGCGGACGATTCAGGCGGGTTTCGTGCTGGTGACGCTGTTCGTACTGCCCGTCGCATGGGTGGGAGTGCGCGCTGTGTGGGCGCTGCGCGGGCGGGCCGAGTTGTTCAAAGCCGCCGGAGAACACCCGCGGCGGCGTCCCACCGACCGACAGCTGGTCGACCACCTGCGCGACGAGCACCCGCTCACGCCGCTGTGGTGGATGGTTTCCGTCCTCGGCGGCCTCGGCACGCTCTGCCTCGGGTTCGCGCTTCCGTTCGCCGTGGCGGACGGTGCCGTACTCGCCGGTGCACTCCTTGGGACCGGGCTCGCCGTGTCCCTGGCCGCCCTGGCCCTGTCCGTGTCCGGGATCCGCCGCGCCCAGGGCCAGGCACTGGAGGACCGAAGGCGGCGTACCGAGCTGTGGTGGGGCCTGCCCACGGCCGTCGAACGCGAGCTCGCGACCCCCTTCCTCGGCAACGGCAGCGACGGGGGGCACCTCGGTGTCTGAACACACGGCCACCGCTGCCCCGCGACGAGTACGCACGCGGCCGTGACGGCCCTCTTCCCGCTCTTCAAGCCCGGCGTCTCGGAGCGGTTCCGGCAGACGGCGTGCGGCGTCCTGACCGCTGTGACGCTGCTCGCCGCCGTCGCCTACCTGATGAGCGGCCACGCCAGCTACGGAACGCTGCTCGCCGCCCTCACCGCCCTGCTCGTGATCACGTGGGGCTTCCCAGGTCCTGGACCGCCGGGACCGGGCACACGAGGACGACAAGTCCACGAAGTAGCGGGACCGGCACCCCGCCCCACCCTGGCCCCGGCCCACCCTCGCGGCGGCCGGGGCCGTTCCCGTGCCCGCCGCACGCTGCGGGAACGCCCCGCCCGCGTCCTCTTGCCCGCCTTGCCGGCCGCCGCCGGGTCGGTCTCGGCGGCGGCCATCTCCCCGACCAGCTCCACCAGCTCCTGCCGCTGAGCATCGGACAGCGAGGTGACCCGGTGAGCGACGCCCTCCAGCACCCCGACCGCGTCGTCCGGGTCCGTCTGCTCGTCCTCGCTGCCCTCGATGAACCACAGGACATCCACCAGAGCCTCGCCCAAGGCACGAGTCAGGGACGGGTAAGACGTCACGTTGGCCTCCCAGCAGATCCATGGCAAGGTCCGCCATCCCACCACACACCACGGACATCACTCACCGAAGCCTCCGCGAGTTTGTGGACAGCACAGAGCCCGGCCTGCGACACCGGCCGTCTGCCGGGACACCGCAGCAGGACACCGATGCACCACCTGGAATCCACGAAGCCCTGCGCCGAAATCTGCTGCGCAACGCCACAGCGGGTAGCACATAGTGGAGCCACACATCACCGATCAACCCTGGAGCATGCGGCCGTGACGACCGTGCACACCGAACCTTCCACCGGGCGCGTCCCCGGGCGGGTCTGGACCGTCCGCATCGTCGGCCACGGCCGAACTGCCGCCTCGGTCACCTGCAGCACCGAAGCGTGCCGGATGCCGGCCCGCTCCGAGGACCTCGCCGGGCTGCGGGCGTTCGCCGCCCGGCACGCCGCCGCCCACGCCAAGGC
This sequence comes from Streptomyces sp. NPDC029152, assembly GCF_055564355.1. Taxonomy (NCBI): domain Bacteria; kingdom Bacillati; phylum Actinomycetota; class Actinomycetes; order Kitasatosporales; family Streptomycetaceae; genus Streptomyces; species Streptomyces sp. NPDC029152. The sequence continues at coordinate 19,398 of NZ_JBVHWR010000039.1, forward strand.
GGCCACCGTCCGCCCCCACGCCTTCTGCCACTGCGGCGCCCAGCACTGCGGCGCCCACCCCGACACCAAGGCCCACTGCGCCGGCGCCGTCCTGCTCATCCTGCGCCACGACCCGGTCATGCGCCGCGTCTGGAGCGTCGAAGAGGTCTGCGAGACCTGCGCCCCGCTGATCCCCAACGCCACCGTCCTGGCCCGGGCCGAACGGCCCCGTCGCACTGCCGGCCGGCCCACCACGCAGGCGCCCGCTCCTGCCGCCGCGCGGCCGGTCGTCGCGGGCGGCTTCTCCTCACCCGCCGCCCTGGGCGCCGATGACACGGTTCCGGCTTCCGCGCTGCGCTCCCGGCGCAGCAGCCAGCGCTCGCGGCCCCGGCGGCCCGGGCAGGAACGCTGACAGGAGAACCGGTCGGTGAGCGCCCACGACGAGTTCCTCGACACGTGGGCAGACGGGGAAGACACCCTGCCATGGCTGCCGGCCGAGCCCTACTTCATCGCCGAGGAACGACACGGGCCCCTGCTGGAGACCTTGACCGGGCCCGCACTGTCCGTCCTCGAGATAGGCCTGGCCAACGCACGGCAGGAAAGCGATCTCCAGGCCGCGCTTGGACACGCCCTGGACAGACCCGACGAGTACGCCGACAACCGGGACGCGCTGCGCGACCTGCTCAGGGAACGCGGAGCGCGCACCCCTTGGGCCATCGCCGTGGTCTTCTCCTCGGCTCCAGCGTTCCTCCGTGCCGACGTCCACGGATTCGTGCGTGCGGTCTCCCTCCTGCACAACATGTCCCGCGAGCTGTCGAACATCGACGAGTTCTACGGCCAACTGGAGCTCTTCTATGTGGGGGAGTGGCTTTCAGCCTGCTGATCCCCAACGCTACCGACCTGGCCCGCACCGAGGGTCCGCGCCGCACTCCCCACCGTGCCCAGGCCGCGCAGGCGCCCCGTTATCTTCTTCGTGGTCCTGCAAGAGGGCCGCTGGCCTCCGGGCCCGGCATGACTGTTGCCCCCTGTCGAACGGATGACCTGGGGGGTGGTTTCACCGGGTCCGAGGGGTGCCGTCACAGACGCTGATCAGAGGTCCGACCACCGCCCGGCCGGGCGCAACGCCCGGCCACTCGCGGGCGGCAGGTC
>NZ_JBVHWR010000040.1:0-16503 GCF_055564355.1 Streptomyces sp. NPDC029152
CGCATCAGCGTCCTGTTCGCCATGCTCCGCGACGGAACCTTCTACGAACCAAGGAACCCCCGAACCGCTTGACGAAGGACATAGAGGCACCCCCCCGAAGGGGGGTTGCCTCCCTCAGGGGGTGCGGGGCCGGTACCCGGGCGGTGCAGTGGCTGGGTCAGTCGGTCCAGGTGGCCTGGGTGGGGCCGTGGCTGTCCCCGGGCTGTCCGGCGGCCTGCGGGCCGCCGCCGTGGCCGGGGACGTGGTAGCCGCGCACCGGGTAGTAGCCGGTGCAGTCCGGGGTGCAGGGCTCCTCGACCTGGCCGAGGAAGTTACCGCCGCAGGCGCAGGTCTCCGACCAGGCGGTGACGACGAACGCGCCCGGGCGGGCACGCTCGGCGGCGGCCAGGCTGCGCAGGATCCGGCCGACCGGAACCTGCAGATGGCGCGGGGAAGAGACACAGGCAGACATCGACTCTCCAAAAAGAAGGGGTGGGAGCGGAAACGGCGGACACCGGACAGACCAGACCAGGAACGCCGGGGACGCCGGGGGTGCCGGACCGCCCCTCGAGGGGAGGGGGGCAGGGGCGGTCCGGCGGCCGGGCGGGCTCGACCGCACTGGGGGGAGGGTGCGGGAGCAACCCGTTCCGGCACGTCTGACACTGCCCCGGGCAGGGGCAAGCCCCACAACCCCCGGCCCCTCCCCCGCCGTCGGGGGCCGTGTCTGCGGCCTGCGTCCCGGGCCGACGCGGGCGTCCCGGGGCGGCGCGGGTGTCCTGGGTCGGCGCGGGCAGAGAGGTGTCTGGCCGGTGAGCCGCCCGGAGCCGGCGGCCGGACGCACGGCCCGGGCGCAGAGCGGGCCGGGCATCCGGGCATGGCGCGGCCCCCTTGGAACTGCTGCCATGCGGGCGGGGGTTCCAAGGGGGCGGGGATTCCAGGGGCGGGTGTCCGGTGGGGATGCGGGTGGCTGTTTTTTGCCGGTGCCGGTCCGCATCGGCGGGTGCGGGTCCAGCGGCCGCCGGTCAGTCGTCGTGGCTGTCGTCGCCGAGGGGCCAGTCGTGCCAGCGCCACAGGCCGCCGATGAGGTAGCGGCCGTCGGTGCCGGGTTCGATCAGGTGTGCCGGGCGGCCGGGTCCGGTGCCCGGGCGGGGGGCGGCGGCGATGAGCAGGGCGTCGCCCTGCCAGCGGCAGGTCAGGTGGCGGCCGGCGTGGGTGGCGGGCAGGTCGCGGGTGATCTGCTCGGCCGTGGTGCGGGTGACGCTGATCGCCTCCCACGGCCCCCAGCCACGGGAGACGGGCAGGGCCTCGTAGGGGCCGTGGGTGTCGTCGAGGGCGAACAGGTCCGAAAGCGGCGGCACGGAGTCCGGGGGCGGGAAGCGGGCGGCGGTAGCGGCGGGGACGATCGCGACGGGCTCGTTACGGAAGACCAGGGTGCAGTCGGTGCGGTCGTCGGCTTCGGCCAGGCACAGGTACCGGTCCGCGCCGACACCGTAGGTGTCGTTGTCCTGGCACTGCCGGCACCGCGACGGGACGGGACAGCGGCCGCGGGGACGGGGGCGGGCGGTGAACGCCTCCTCGAGGTGCAGGGCGTGACGGCGGCCGGGCCCGTCGGTGAACAACGCCACCACCACATCCCCCGCGGCGACCAGCCGGGCCGGGACGACAGTGATGTGGGAGCTGTCCATGCCCTGGGGCAAAGGCCGGTAGCGGCCGGTGAGAGTCGGTAGGGGCCGGTCGGTGACGATGAACCGGTCGGTGCTGCCGGGGATGGACAGGGTGTGCTCGGGCACGGTGGGGGCCTCTTTCGTGAGTCGCGGGCGGTGGCGGGGAGCGACGCGCGGGTCCGGTGGCCGGGACGCGCCGCGGGGAAGGGGTGCCGGGCCGCCCCAGGGGGCGGGGGCAGCCCGGCGGCCGGGGGGCTCGACCGCACAGTGGAGGGGGATGGTGTGCGGGAGTGCCTCCCGGCACCGCCGACACTGCCCCAGCCGGGGGCAAGCCCCGCAATAGGACTCGAGACAGGGGCGCCCCCCCCGGCCGGGGGCTGTGGAGGCAGCGGGGCGGGAGGCGAGAACGCGCTCCCCTTGCGGGCCCACACCTGGGTCGGAGTCGCCGGCATGCGGGCCGTGGCTTCGTTGGTGAGAACGGAGAGCGAAGGTCCATGGGGCCTGGCCTCGGTTCTTGATCGAGACCGCGAGGAATGCTGGTGAGAACTGGCAGCACTCGGAGGGCTCGGCTCAGGTGTGTCGGCGTCGACGGACATAATTCGGCTGTGGACCTGAGACCGGAGTTGTTGCCCCCGTCTGTGAGTCGGCAGCGGGTGGGTGAGCTGTCCGCCGAGGTGGAGCGGATCGCTGGCCTGCTGGAAGCCCGCCCGGAGGCGGCGGGCGAGGCGATCTCGGCCTTCAACGCGATGACTGGGCACGATTACGAGGCTCTCGACTTCGCTGAGTACTACGGCAGCAGGAGCCTGGAGGAGTTCGCGAGGGAGGCGGCCCGACCGGCTCGCCCCGTGGTCGCGGACATCACCCGGGACGAGCTCGTCGAGATCGTTCGCAGGCTTCTGAGGGCCGCCCCGGAGAGCGACTGGTATCTGCGGCTCCTGGAGGCGAACGTCTTGCATCCCCGGGTGAGCGACTTGGTCTTCCACCCCTCGGACGCCTCTATGGGCGCGTCTGCGGAGCAGATTGTCGACGAGGCGCTGAAGTACCGACCGATCGCGCTGTGACCCGCAGCGGAGGCCAGCCCGCCGTGGCCTGCTGTTCGGTGCCGGCGGGGGTGGCGGCGAGTCGGTGGGAGTCGGAAGCCGCGGGCCGCAAGCGCGTGGCGCTGCGAGGAGGTGCGAGCCGGAACAGCGGAGCGCTACGAGCAAGATGCTGCAAGCGGGGGGCCGGGACGCGGCTGGCGCGCCCCGGCCGTGCAGTGCTGCTACTCCTCGAGAGGAGCGGAGATGTTGAGCGCCCGGAGGACTGCGTTCAGGATCGCCTCGGGGTCGGCGCCTTCTTCGCGTGCGGTGCTTTCGATGGCGTGCCGGGCGGCGTGATGCTCGAGGGAGGTGAGTACGCGGCGGCATGGTGCCGCGTCGGCGGGCGGAGTGAGGCGCAGACGCACCAGCCGGTAGGTGTCGTAGTGGTCGGTCTCCAGGTACCGGTCCACGCTCCAGCCTTCGGTCTGGAAGAGGTCCGCCCAGTCGGCCAGGATGCGTTCGTTCAGTGCCCGTTCCTTGGCCCGGACGTGCTTGGCCGGGGCGGGGGCAGCTTCCCACCGGTAGGTCAGGACGACCTGGCTGGTGAGCGTGTGCGGGTCGAGACAGGCGCCGTTGCCGATGCAGCGACGGCCCCGGAAGGCCGCCAGGGGCTTGCACGCCTGCGTCAGCACACGGATCGCGGCATCGACCTGGGGGACGGTCAGGTTCTCGGCGAGTGCGCCATAGGCGACGGCGGGGTGGGCGGTGGTACTCATGACGGGTGTTCTCCCTTGCTGCGGGGTCGAGTGCGGAAGGGGCCGGGGATCGAGCCCTGGGCCCCGGGTCAGGCGCCCGGGCGCGGTGAGGCTGCGGACGTGGCGCGCGGTGCCAGTGGCCGGGTGGCCGTGAGGGTGAGGTGCCGGGCCGCCCAGGGAGGGTGGGGCGGCCGGCCCGACGGCCGGAGGCTCGACCGCATCTGGGGGTGCGGGAGCATCCCTGCCGGCCACGCCGACACTGCCCCGACCGGGAGCAAGCCCCGCAACACCCGGCCCATGCCCGGCGCGGGCCTTGGCGGTGCGTGGCCGGGTCGACGCGACACAGGCCGCGGCGGGCCGATCTCGGCAGGCACGGCCGGACGGACCTGCCGGGCGCGCTGCCACCGACGTCACAAGCAAGGTCGCGAGTCCGCGCCACCGGCAAGGCATACGCACGGCCGGCCCACCCTAGGTAGGGCACCGGGCCCCGACGCACGAAGCTCCCAGCGGCTGAGGCCCATCCCGGGCTTGTCAGACCCGCTCCATAAGCTGCGACGCATGAGTATGAACGGGGAGTACCTGCGCGTCACGCCTGCGGAACTGGACCGGTCCCTCAAGGATCCCGAATGGGCCCTGGATCTCGCCGAGGCAATTCAGGACGCGCAGGAGGAGCAGGAGCCAGCCCCACACGAGGCGCGGCACTTCACCACCCATAAGACATGGGATCTGCTCGGCTTCCTTCTGCGGCGCTCGGCCTTCCCGGTCGACATCGTCCATGGCGAGGAACTCCTCGCCGTGGACGACTGGGGCTACGGGCCGCCGCAGTATCTGACTCCGGACCGGGTCCGGCTGGCTGCAGACACCCTTCAGCAGACGACCTACGACCAGCTCATCGCGGGGGTCGATCCCTTCGAACTTGCCGAGGCCGACATCTACCCCCAGATCTGGGACTCGCCCGCCTCACTGGATTGGGCCCGCGATCTGTTGACTCCCCTGACCGAGTTCTTCCAAGGTGGCGCATCCGCCGGGCACGCGATGCTGATCTGGCTCGACTGAGCCACCTGCGGCGGTCGGACGTTGAACAACCAGCTCAGCTCCTCGGGGGCGTTACCAGGGTCACCTGGCCTGTCCAGGACCGCCTTTCCGGAGCTGAGCCCCACGTCACTTCGGCATCGGCGCCGTGGAAGTCCTGCGCGAGGGCCGTCACCATGGCTTTTGCTGCTGTCCGCGCCTCGGCTGGGTCGGCGCTGGCCGGCACGTCGGCGAGACGCCCGCACAGTGTTCCGCCCTCTTCCGTGGCGACCCTGTAGCGCCAGCCGTCCGGCGTCGTCAGCAGGGTGATGTTCTTCGGCCTGCCGAAGGGGGCCCGCTGCTTCGTCCGTTGCCGTCTCACCATGAAGCCATCCAACCTCGTGAGCGCGTGTACGCGAAGGGCCGTGCTGGCTCTCCTGGTGGCGTATCCGGGTGCACGCGGGGGGGACCCGGCACTGCGGGCGCGGGACCGGGAGCGGTGGCTGCGGGGCGGCCCGGCCGGCCGGGGGCTCGACCGCACAGTGGAGGGGGATGGTGTGCGGGAGCGCCTTCCGGCAGCACCGACACTGCCCCATCTGGGGGCAAGCACGGCAACCGGCACGGCCGGCGCGCAGCAGCGGACGCGGCAGAGCCACGCGCGCGGGACGGCGGGCATGACGCAGCCCCGACCCGGGGGCGGGTCGGGGCTGCGAGACCAGAACGTGAGCTGATGGCGGCAACTGCGAAGGTGCTTGCAGGCAGGCGGTGTTGCTCGGCTTCGTGCGGGAGGCCGATGTGGTACTGCTCAGACTCGGTGGTCAGCGAGTTCGACCATGCGGTCAGGGTCTCGAAATCGGCGGGCAGCAGTCCGCGTCGGGGGTCGACGTGGTGCAAAAGTGCCGGACCGTCGTGGTGCAGGGCCACGTACTCACGGTCCAGGTCAGTCACGTCGTCGTCTATCCATGCGAAAGGGCGTCCAGCGACGTAGTCCACGACGGGGCCGGTCTTCCAGAAGACCGAAGGTGCAGGCTTCCAGTACGGGCTCGATGCCGTCTTCGGTCCCTCCGGCCAGGAGATACAGGGAAGTTCAGGCAGTCCGAGGGGCGGGCCGATCCACTCGTTGGCTTCGTGCGCCCACGTCGTGGCCCAGACCAGATCGAACGGAAGTGCGACATCCCATGAGTTCCTCTGAGCCCCGCTGAGTGCTTGCCCCGGTGGCCAGGGTGTTCTGTCTCCTTGGGGTGTTCTTGGAGCTGGTGACGTAACTTCAGGATTCTTGAAGCGTTCTCACTTCGTCCGATCGATCGGTGATCGGGGTGAAGGCGAGGAGGCTCGGGTTGGCGCTGGCAGCCGTACGCGATCTGCGCGAGTTCCGCGATCCGGTCTCGGCGGAGGAACTGGAGCAGTTCGAGACCGACGTGCTCGCCGGGTTCGTCCTCGCGCGGGCTTCGGCAGGGCTGGCGGACGGCACCATCCGCGGGGACGTCGGGCACCTGGACCAGATGCGGGCCTGGTTCGGCCAGCCGCTGTGGGATATGGAGCCGGCCGATGCCGACGGGTACTTCGGGAAGGTGCTGCTGGGCTCGCCGAGCGGCACCCGGCTGGCCCGCGCGCAGGCGCTGACCACGTACTTCCTGTTCCTGGAGCTGCGGCACAAGGTCGAGATCCACCGGATGACCGGGCGGGTCGTCGAGTGCCCGATCGACGAGATGAACCGCCCGCGGGGATCCAAGGACGCCGCCCTGCGGATCCCGCCGACCGAGCCGGAGATCAAGACACTGTTCACCGGCTGGGGCGGCGAGCTGGCAACCTGCCGCAAGTTCGCACCCACCGCGCGGAACTACACCGCATCGAAACTGATGTCGCAGGTCGGACTCAGGGTGAGCGAGGCATGCAAACTCGACCTGGCCGACATCAAGTGGGACCTGGGCCGCTTCGGCAAGCTCCATGTCCGCCACGGCAAAGGCGCCCGCGGCTCGGGCCCGCGCGAGCGGATGGTGCCACTGATCAACGATGCCGACCGCACGCTGCGGTGGTTCATCGAGGACGTGTGGGGCCAGTTCGACGACGACCACACCCGACCCGGAGCCCTGCTGTTCCCCTCCGAGCGCAAGAACACCGACAGCTCCTCGCGCCGCGTCGGCGACGACGCCTTGCGCAACGGTCTGGCCACCGCGGCGAAAGCCCATCTGCCCGGCTGGGCCGACACGCTGACGCCGCACGTCCTGCGGCACTTCTGCGCGTCCGAGCTCTACCTCGGAGGTCTTGATCTGCTCGGGATCCAAGAAGTCCTCGGACACTCCTGGATCGCCACCACGATGCGGTACATCCACGTCCAGCAGACCCGGGTCGAGGACGCCTGGGTGACCGGGCAGCAGCGGGCCGCGAAGCGGCTGGAAGGACTGATGGGATGAAGTGGAACCTGCGGCTGACCGCCGCGAACAAGGGGATCTGGAAGGCCTCCGAGCTCCAGCGGAGCCTGGCCGAACACGGCTTGGTGATCTCGGCCGGGAAGATGTCCGGCCTGTGGTCGGGCCAGCCGGTCTCCCTCAAGCTGGAGGACCTGGACGTGATCTGTGTCGTGCTCGGCTGCGAGATCGGCGATCTGCTGATTCCCGAGCCAGGGAAAGTAACCCGCCCAGGTCAGCAGGCTGGAGTCCAGGAGGCTACGACCGGCTCGATGGTGGCCCCGGCCGTCGTGCCCAAGCGCCGCAACGGCCGTTCCCTGCCGCCGATGTGACCTGGTCACCACCATCATGGGGAAGATCAGTGAGAACAAGCCGGCGGCCTCCTGCTCGGGCTGTTTCGCCTGGGGGCAGCTGCCCGGCCGGTTCTGCCGCGGCTGCTATACCTACGGCCAGCAACACGCCGTCGGCGAGTGCGTCGGCTGCCGGCGGCAGGTTCCGGTCGATGACAAGCACGGCTACTGCCGCCTCTGCCGGGCTCAGGCGACCTGGGCGATCAAGGCCAGCGGCAAGGCTTCGGTGATCGAGCCGTACCTCCGGCAGGTGACCTGCCAGCAGCTGTTCTTCGCGAACCTCCAGCGGCCCAAGAACGGAGGGCCCCGGGTCGACAAGGCCGGGCGGCGCGTGCTGAAGCCGCCACCGGTTCCCGAACCACACCGCGTGATCACCACGACGCAACTGACGCTGTTCACTGCCACTCGGGACTTCCGCCGGTTCGACCGGGAACTCCATGCCGACCTGGCCAACCCCTGGCTGGTCCGGGCCCGGCAGGCCGCTCGGGCGCTGGGAGAGTCCCGCGGCTGGAGCCGCTGGATCGCCAGCGATGTGAACCGAGCCCTGGTCATCGTGCTGTCCGGCTTCCGCGACGGCGAGTCGATCCGGTACTCCGAACTCTTCCCGGCCCTGCGAGTCCGAGGGCTTCCGGTCGTGCGGACTGCCGAAGTCCTCGACTGTCTCGGCCTGTTCGCCGACGACCGGGCCCCCGCCGTCGACCGGTGGCTGGAACGGAAACTCGATGGGATGCCCACGGGCATTCATCGCGCCGTCGAAGCCTGGGTTCGCACTCTCCTCGACGGTGGCCCCCGGTCTGAGCCTCGCTCCCGGCATACGGCATGGGCCTACCTGGGGGAAATCCAGCCGGTGCTGCTGGAGTGGTCCAGCCGCTACGACCACCTGCGAGAGGTCACCCGGGAGGACATCATCGCGGTCCGGGAGGCCGCTACCGGCAAGCAGCGCGAGAACCGGATCGTTGCCCTGCGGTCACTGTTCCGGCACGCGAAGAAGAACGGCCAGATCTTCCGCAATCCCACGATCCGCATCCGTGTCCCCCGGCAGACCGGCGGCGTCCTCCAAGCCCTCGTCCAGGCGGACATCGACGAGGCCATCGCCGCAGCCAGCACCCCGGACGCCCGGCTCATCGTCGCCCTGGCCGCCGTTCACGCGGCACGGCCGAAGATGATCCGCACCATGCAGTTGGAGGACGTCGACCTGGGCAACCGGCGCATCACCGTCGGCGGCCACGTCCGCCCGCTCGACGACCTCACCCGTCGTGCTGTCCTGGACTGGCTCGGCCACCGACACAGCCGTTGGCCGAACACGGCCAACCCCCACCTGCTGATCACCCAGAAGACCGCCGTCGGACTCGGCCCGGCTGGCAAGCTCTGGACCACCCGGGCCACCCGCAACCTCACCGCCACCCTGGAACGGCTCCGCGTTGACCGTCAGCTCGAAGAGGCCCTCACCCATGGCGCCGACCCCCTCCACCTCGCACTCGTCTTCGGCATCGACGAGAAGACCGCCATCCGCTACGCGGACTCAGCACGAGCGCTTCTGGGCGAAGAAGCCGAGCAGGCATCGCAGTGAAACCCGCTCGACCTGCTTAACCCCATGACGAGATCATGGCCCCATGCCGTCGACCGAATCAGCCGCCCGCGAGCTTCAGGAACGCGCCGTTCTCTGGAGCATGGGCGAGATCCGCGCAACCGACGTCGTCACCGCTGCCTGTGATGCACTCGTTGCCGGCCTCGACAGTCCTGCCCTACGGATCCTGGCCGCGTGCACGCGCGCGGAGGCGGACTACGACGTCCCCGGCCTCCTTCCCCCGGCACTCGACGAACTGGGCCTCACCTTCCACCCAGCGGGCAGCGTTGCCGGACAGGAAGCCGCGGCGCGAGCACTTGCCGCCCGGATGCTGGCCGGCGAACTGACGCCACGCGAACTGGCCTTCAGGATCCATCAGCGCTTCGGGCACGAGCTGCCTCTGGCCGAGCAACTCGCCAACCTGGACGACGACTACGACGTCCTCGAATACGGCGACAGAACACAGGCGCAGGTCGACGCTGATGTCACGGCTGAAGCTCTTCGACTCACGCAGCACCCTCGTGTTCCAACCGAACCCACGGGTCTACCGACCTGAAGCAGACCGGTGCACCCGTGGGTTCAGGCTGAAGGACCTTCGGTTTCCTTGAACCCACGGGGATCACGGCCCTGTTCTCCCGAAGCTGCCGCGAAGTGACAAGTAACTCAGCATGTCGTTAGGGCCTTGGCTTCTGTGCGAGGTTCAGGAACCTCACTGCCGGTGAGGTCGGCGAAGTCGGCGTGGGCCTGTTCGATGGCTTCGGGGTACGCCGCCCGTTTCTCGTGCTCGGCGAGCGCCCGGTAGATGCTCGCCACCGAGGGGTTCTGTCCCTTGCGTTTGCCGGTGGGGATGATCAGGTCGGGCTGGATCTTCTCGACCGACTCGCCGTTCGCGGCGCCGTAGCACGGTGTGCAGCATGTCCTCGGTGATGACCGGGGGCCGGCCGCCGTGCTTGCCCTTGCGGGCCGCGGTGTCGAGTCCTTCGAGGGTCGACTCGCGGATGTTCTCCCGCTCGGTCTCCGCCATCGCGGCGAAGAAGGCGAACAGCAGCCGGCCGTGACCGGTGGGGCCGTAGATCCCGGCCAGGGGTCCGGCGAGCATCTCCAGGACCAGGCCGTGGGCGGCGAGGTGGTCGGCGAGCGCGGTCAGCTCGGCGGCGTCCCGCCCGAGGCGCTTCATCTCGTAGACGGTGAAGATGACCCGGCAGTGCGGGGCGTGTGCCTTGACCTCCCGGGCCGTCCTCAGCGCCTCCTCGAACCTCGGGCGGGCCCGTACCCGGGTGCTGATCTTCTCGGCGAAGATTTTGTCCCTGGGGATGCCGTGTTTGCTGAGCGCGTCGAGCTGGGAGTCGAGTTCCTGCCCGAGGGTCGAGCCGCGGGCGTAGCCGATGTGGATGTCCGCGCTCGGCAGCAGGAGCCGCCCGGCGACGACCTCGTCAAGAGAACCTGACCAGTCAGTTGCCTCCGGTTATCGGTCGAGAACCTGACACGTGCTGGCCACTCATCCGGTTCTACGTGAGCATGCTGTGTACCCGGGCGTAGGCCCGACGACCGTGAACCGAAAGGTGTTCTGATGAAGCGTGTGTTAGCCAGTGCGTTCGCGATGCTGGCCCTGTCTGGTGCGGGCCTGGTGACGTCTGCGTCGTCTGTATCGGCGGCTCCGCAGGACGCGGCCGCGCTGTCATGCCAGAAGGTGTTCGATGACGGAAACACCGCGGGCATCAAGTGCACGGGCGGCACCTTCGTGGGGTGGGCCAAGTGCGCGAACGGATCGAGGGCGCAAGGTGCGGCCGCAGCGTCCGGCACTACCTCGTACGCCTACTGCACCTCCTACAACTCACGCCTGGCCACGCCCCGCCAATGGGGCGGAATTCAGGTGGCCTGAGCCTCCAGGCGAAGGGATCAAGGCTCTGATCTGGAGTGATTCGGAAGATCTGAGCCAGGTTGCACCCTGCGCATCGCGACCTCGCTGACCGGGGCCGCACCGCTCAACCTCAAAGCGGCGCTGGACGCCCGCTGGACGGGACGGAGATCCGCCTCGTCCAGCGGGCGATCACGCAGGCGACCACCGGCGAGGAAGGCTGACGCTCCGGACGGCAACAGCGCTGAATACCGGGGTGGCAACGGGCCTGAGCTGCGCGTTATCCAGCCCGTAGCCGGGCGGCCTGCTGGGCTGCCCGGCGGCTCCCGGTTGGGGTTCGCCCGGCGGGCTCAGGCCCGCGTCCTGGGCGGCGCCGACCGCCTACAGTAGTCGGGGTGCCGTTAACGAGCGGCGAACCAGGTGACAAGTAACCCGCCAGTAGCTTTCGGATCGAAGGGGCGCATGAGCTGGTCCGTCCGCGACGTCCGGGCACTTCCCCTGTCCGGCTGATCCGCCGGGTTCCGCACCCGTACGCTCCAGAGCCATGACAACGACCGTCACCGCCCTGCCCACCGCCGAGCAGGTGAGCGCCCTCGCCGAGTTCGCCGCCGACCAGGTGCAGCAGACCGCCGACAAGCTCAAGCAGCGCCTGCCCGAACTTGCGGAGGAACCCCGTACCGCCGAAGCAGAGCTGATCCTGAGCGTCCCGGAGACCCTGGGCAAGACCATCAACCACTACGCCCGTCTGCACCGCCGCTCCGGGCGCAAGGCCGAACGCTTCCTGGCCTTCGCCGGCATCGCCGCCGCCTGATCTGTTACCGCAGGCTGGCAGCCTGACCGGCGAGACCTCCGAACTGGGATGATCCTGTCGCAAAGACGACACAAGCCAGCGAGGAACGCCATGACCGACTACCTGGCCGCCGCCATGGCGATGCTCGGCCCGGCCCAGAACCGTTACGCGGACCCCTCCGCCTGGGACCGGCTCCACGCAGAACTCGGCATCCGGCTGCCGGCCGACTATCAGACCCTTGTGGATGCATACGCTCCCATCCAGCTCAACGGCCACCTGTCCCTGCACCACCCCGCGACCGAACGCTGGAATCTGGGCCAGGAGATACGGGACACGATCCGCGCTTGGTCCGAGGTCTCCTGGGACGGCCTCGCCCCGGACGAGGACCCTCGCCTGCTGTTCGGTCTCCCGGAGTTGAGCTTCGGCACCCGCAACGGGCTGTGGCCGATCGCGAGCACCGACCGAGGCGAGACGCTGTTCCTCACGGCTGCGGACAATGCGGCCCCTGGGCTCCTGGTTGAAGACGGCGAAGGCGGCTGGGCCCGGTTCGAAATGAGCTTCGCAGAATGGCTCTACCGCTACTTCATCGGCGAAGACATGGCTGGCCCCCATACCTCCGCTTTCTACCCCGGCCCGGTACAGCTGCGCCGACTTCCGATGACCGCTGACGAACGGCCGGAGCCGTGGAGCGGACCGGACCGCGGTATGTGATCCTGCACGCCACAGCAGCCGCAGGCGCCCTCCCAGTCGTCCGGAGAACCAAACGAGACGACCCCTTAGGCCGTGTCCTACGTGGTGAGGCGTCGTTGAGCTCGTCATGGGGCGGGGTACGTGGAGTTGGATTGTTCCGGACGGGCTGTGGGAGATCGCGAAGCCGCTGCTCCCACCGTCGAAGGTGCGACCGCAGGGCGGTGGAACACAGGACATCCCTGATGAGACGCTGTTCGCCGCGATCATCTACGTGCTGGTGTCCGGCTGCGCCTGGCGTGCGTTGCCACCGTGCTTCGGCGTCTCGAAGTCGACCGCCCATCGGCGGTTCCTGATCTGGTCGAGAGCCGGCGTCTGGGGCCGGCTGCACGAAGCCGTGCTGCACCGGCTCGACGACGCCGGCCTCCTCGACGTCACCCGCGTCGTGCTCGACACCGCCCACGTCCGGGCTAAAAAAGGGGCGAACACACAGGTCCGAGCCCCGTGGACCGGGGCAAGCCGGGTTCCAAGATGCACATCCTGTCGGACGCGAACGGACTGCCCCTCCTCGTCGGCGTCTCGGCGGGTAACACCCACGACAGCGAAGGACTGAAGCCCATGGTGGAGGGTCACCAAACGAGACACGACCCCCACCGCGGCCGGTACTTCAAGCCCCAGCGCCTGCACGCCGACAAGGCATACGACCGGGCTGATCTGCGCAGATGGCTCCGGGGCAAGCGCATCGGAGTGCGCATCGCCCGCAAGGGCATCGAGTCCAGCGGACGATTAGGGCGACGCCGCTGGGTCATCGAGCGGACGATGTCGTGGCTGTCCGGCTACCGCAGGCTCAGCCCCCGCTACGAACGCGATCCCCGCAACTACCTGGCTTTTCTCGGACTCGCCGCCACCTTGTGCTGCTACAAGCGACTCATCCGCCTCACCACGTAGGACACGGTCTACATCGACGACGTGGGCGTCTTCCTCGGCCTGGACGTCGGCAAGAGCGCCGACACGCACCCCTGCGAAGAGCTTCCGCAGCCCTCCGTGCCGCAGTACGTCCAGGTCGTCGATGGAGTCGGCGCCGGCGGCTATGCCGCCCACGATGCTCATCGCCTTCGCGTCGGGGACCGTGCCGACGCCGTTGGCCGCGCCAGTCAGTTTGACCTTCTCGGCCACCAGATCCGGCAGGCCGCACCGCTCGGCCAGCCGGATCACCGGGACCAGCCCGGCATGCGCGATGAGATTCGGTTCGTCGAACGCGGCAAACACCCGCGCCGGGCTGTGGGACGATTTCACTTGAGAGGTGCCTTGCAGGTCGGGACCGGTGGAAGCGTAGGAACTCCCATCATCCCAGGCCAGCGGGCACCTCTTCTGTTCTCTCCGTCCACAGCCCGTCCGCTACGCGGTGGATCGAGGCCAGTCACAGCTGAAGGCCTGCAACTATTTCTAACTGAAGCTACTTACATCTTACATTGAGCGATGAAACTAGCTCCCGCTGATCTTTGTGAGGTAACCCTCCCCTACGCGCTTTCTGTACAGAGGCGCCGAAGAAGGGATTACTCGGCCTGCAAGCTCGGACTCCAGGATTAGACTATCGACAACACCCGGAATCTCACTTTTCCCGTAAAGGATGACCGAATCCCAGTCGTCAGCATCTGTGACGCCGTGGATATCACCGACCAAAGCGCGCGTCTGCGTGGGAACGTTTTCCATCGCGTGTGTGATGGCAGCTTCAACCACACCGATCTCCGTAAAGTCCAGCCCATCCAACCAAAATGTCTGGATTTCGCATCCCAGCGGCTCGTGCGTGAACTCGCTTACAACGTTGACGTTGGGCGATAGCCACCAATTCACCGACACGGAGGGCACCCTGAGAGCGAGGAGGCCCGCAAGCGCGTCAATTTCGACAGGGACGTCGTCGCCGTCGACGTTGATCACGGTCGCTGAACCAGTTGACGGATGCCTGATGGTGATGCCGCAACGAGCAAACGCAACTGCTTGCTGCGAGAAAGCTGGGATTTTTCCCGACTCTCGATACCAGCGGATGAATCGATCTCCCATTTTCACTCTTCCGGCATGTTGAAGGTGTGAACGTTATTCTCACCGAACACCTTGCGAGCCTGATTGATTGCGCTTTCGGGTGTATTGGAGGCATCTAGATAGTACATGCCGCGCACACCGGCCTCATCCGCGGCATACTTGTTTATCTTGAGGGCTTTCCCGAACTTTGCAGGGTTAGCCGCCTTTGCTCCGCCACCCACAAAAACGTACTCTCCGTTCGGTCCGATCACGTCCAGCCCACTTGCGCCAACATTGGGCATGACTATCTTGATGTCCTGGCCCTTTTCGTCCTTCGCCACGATGCCACCGATGAGCCTGGCCACGTGCTCTTCTCTCCGGAGGCCCAAGGCCTGAGCTTCAACTCCCTTAGCGGCTCGAAGTGCAGCAGCACCTGCTGTGCCAGATCCAACTATCGCGCTTCCGCCGGATGCACCGCCAGTCGCCACTTCTGCAATTTCTGCGGCGCATACTGGAGCCGCAGCCAGACACCCTCCGCCAAACGTCACGGCTACCGGAGAAAGGATCACAGCCGTTGACAATCCCACGACTGCGCCCAACACAATCTTTTGCCACGTTGCGAGTTTCGGCTTGTCTGGCAGGTCGTGGGCGCTCGCGGAGTAGTGGGGATTCGTGCCCATGGCCCAGCAAGAACGGCACTGCGATCCGTCACGACGTTCAGGCTTGGGATCGGGTCCCTTCTTAAGCACGACCCTTGCAGAAGTGTAGCCAGCGTCCGTGCGGACGGTCACGGTCATGGTGCCGCTACCGGTTCCTCCGCCCTTCTTCTGATACTGGAAGGTCTGGGTGTAGGTCTGCGTGGAGTGGTAGGTCCAGCCCCCGCCCCGGCCAGGCGTCAGCCAGTCCCGATAAGTGCCGCCCTTGCCGTCGCTGCAACCACGCTCACACATTCCGATGGGGCGAAGACCTGTGGGGTCAGACTTTGTGACGGGGGTGTTGTTGGCGTACGCGTAACCGTTGAGGGACTCATGATCGTCGGGGGCGAGAACTGGGTCGGCAGAGAGGAAACGCCCGATGGTCGGGTCGTACTCGCGGGCGCCGATGTGTGTGAGGCCTGTTCCGACGTCGGCAGGTTTTCCGAGGAATCCCTTGTCGTCGGGCCACGTAGTGGGTGCAGCTCCGCGGGTTTCACCGAAGGGCTTGGTGTAGCGGCGGGTTACGGCTTGGGTAGTGGCGTCCACTGTCATCGAGGCGGTGCCGTGGTGGTCATCGACCATCCAGGACAGGCCATTCTCTGTGCGGACGGCGGTAGCATCGCCAGCCGGGTAGTAGCGCTGGGCGCTGAACTTCTTGGCTGCCGTGTCGTAGTGGAGTTCCTGACCGCTGAGGTAGAGGACGGTCTTCTCGGGGCCGCGGCGGATCAGGAGTTCGCCGTTGGCGTCGTAGAGGTAGTCGGTGGTCTTGGTGCCGTCGGTGAGGCGGACGAGTTCTCCTTCAATGTCCCAAGCAAGGCTCTGAACGGCGCCGGTCGGGCTGTAGCGCTTAGTGGTGTTGCCCTGCTCGTCGTAAGTGAGTGCCTGGGCAGTACCTCCCCCTGCGGTGACAGACGTCAGGGTGTGTGGCTGGCCGGTACCGGAGGCATTGACGGCGGGGTAGCCGTAGACGGTCTTGGCGTCACCGGTGGGCTTGTGTTCGGTCTGGGTGGCGCGGAGCCCTCCGGGCTTGTAGCTCCAGCTGGTCCAGTACGGGGCTGGGCCGCCGAGGGCGCTGGTCGAGCGTGCGGTGGTGCAGTCGTTCGACGCTGGAGTCCAGGCTTCGGTGAGACGGCGGTAGCCGTCGTAGGCGAAGCACTGGGTGTCCTTGCTGCCCGCCTTGTCGGTGATCGATGTGACGTTGCCGGTGGTGTCGTAGAGGTAGTCGACGTCGCTGGTGTAGCCGGCGTTGGTCTGGTCGACGGTGTGGGTGTTCGCCAGGCGGCGGGTGCCGTCCTCATAGCGATTCAGGATCTGCAGTTGCTTGGCGCCCGTGGAGGTGCCAAGACGGGTCTCCTCGATCTCGCCGTACGGGGAGTAGCCGATGTTCTGCACGTAGTCGGTCATGCCGTCAGTGCCGGTGAGCATGCCGAGGCCGTTGTAACTGTTAACGACGGTCTCGGCAGGTAGGCCTGCTGCTGCCGGCATCGAGGTGGACTGGACGGTGCCGTCGATGTTGTACGTGGTGGAAGTGGTGAAGGTCTGGGGCGCGTCGGCGGTGACCAGTGGATCGCTGGCGGCGATGACGGTCTTGGTGCCCTTGGGCCGGCTAGGGTCTGTTGCGAAAGTGGATCTTGTTCGTTGATGATCACGTCCTGTGGGACGTGGGGATCTGACGAATGGCCAGTGGGCCCGGCTTGAGCC
>NZ_JBVHWR010000041.1:0-15866 GCF_055564355.1 Streptomyces sp. NPDC029152
AACACCGCCTTCGACACATCCGACGACCTCGACCGCACCCTCCGCCGCGAGTTACGCAGGATCCAGCTCCGCCCCCACCTGGTCGACGGCTGCCTCACCGCCACAGGTCTGGCTATCACCCCACCGACCCCGCCGTGAAAACCTCAGTAATACGAGGTCCGCACCACCGCAGACGCCATCTCATCGAAGGCGTCCAGGCGCCCGAGGTCCTCGCCTTCGGCAGCCAGCTCGTACTCGATGACGGCCTCACACAGCAGCTCGCTGACCTTGCCCCGGTGCAGGATGCGGGCGGTTCCGATGTGGAACTCCGAGTGGTGCAACCCGCAGTTGTTCCAGGAGTCGAAGCGGACGGATACGGGCCGGCTGACCAAGCCGTGGAAGCCCTCGATCAGAAGATGTCCTCATTCCACTTCTCCGGGGTCAGAGGCCACAGGTCTGGGATGCCCAGTTACCGCTCGATCGCTCGTAAGGCGTCCGACAGCTCGGTAGGGCTGTCGACGCATGTCTCGCCGAAGACCTCCGCCAGGTAGCCGTTGTCGGCGAAGCCGCTGATGATCCAGGTGAAGTCATGGCGGGTGCGCCGTGCTGCCGTCGTGGGACAGGCCGCGGCCTTGCCGCTGTGGCCCGTACGGTCGAGGCTCGGCCGCACGACGCAGTCCGGCTGCGCGCCTGCCCAGTTCCTTCAGTCACTCCCGCTTGCCCACCAAGAAGCCGTCTACGCGACAAACTTGTTATCCCGCAGTGCCCCTCTGCGTCGAGCGCGGTTGACGAGCATCAGAGCGAAGCAGAGGACGGCGCAGGCCAGCGCTGTGCAGAGCAGTGGCGTGGTCCAGAACGCCACGTCATTGGTGCTGTGGCCGCTGCTCCAGTGGCAGGTGAGGGACGGGGGGAAGTGGTGGACAGTCGCCGACGTCAGGCTGTAGTCCCGCCCGCTGTCCATGTAGTCGCCACTGGCGGTCTTCGATGCACAAAGGTCGAGCGGGCGTATGTAGGCGAGACCGTAGAAGGTGCCGGCGCTGTAGGCGGCGACAGCTGCTGCGCTTGCGATCGCAGCTAGGCGTGCCGTCCGAAAGGGCTTCCTCCTGGCCACCCACCATGCATACGGGAAGACTCCGATGATGAAGAGAAGCAGCGTGATCGCGGGCGGGCCGAAGAGCGCAAGGAGTGCCATGTCCCGGAACGCTACGTCCTCACGAGGAACCGCTGTCCCGCTCGACGAGCGGGAAGTCCGTGTAGGGGCACGCCCAGGCGGCGGTGCCCGACCCGTTCAGGGCGTAGCAGTCGAAGATACCGGGGATGTGGGCGCCGTCCGACGTCCGGGCGAGCCGACCCGTGGCGCTCCAGCGGCGGATTTCGGCCGGGTTCTCGTCGAAGTGACCGACCCAGATATGGCCGGCTTCGTCGACGAGCAGGTGCTCGATGACGTCCCCGACGGAGAAGGACGAGGTCTCACGCCCCAGCGCGTCGAAGACCTGCCCTGGTCCGCGTCCTCGAACCGGCGGGCGCGCGACGCGGCGACGTACTGGTCAGGACATGGCGGTTGTGGTGCGCTCGGGGGAGCTTGCTGGGCGGTCATGGCCACGGTCGCTGCGGTGCTCGCTGGGCGGAGGCGGATGGCCCCGGCCGGGCCGGGTGGGGGAGTTCCGGCTGTCGGCGGCCCTGCACGCGGCGTCATCGCATGCAGCTATACCGCCCGTATCCGGCGGTCGAAGGCGGGGCTGAGGCGCACCAGTCACGCTCCTCGCAACCCGTACAGACTGCGTACGGTTCGCGTACGGATCACGCACATCGTGCCCGGGATAAGGTGGGCGATCGTCAACGACGCGCAGCGGATCCGTGCGGAGCGCCGCCTCTATATGACCGCCATCCCGCGGATCTTCGCCGCCCCGGAGCTGGCCGAGTCCGCGCCGCCGCCCTGCCGACCGCCTGCCTCTTCCGATGTCGGACCTGTGCAGCCCATCTCGCCTATGCGGATTTCACGTAGTCCCTCGCCGGCAGATCCACCGGACAGTGCAGTGGTCCGACTCGCCGAGTCGGACCACCGGACGATGGGTTGACCGGGAGCGGGAGTGGTTCGGCGGTTCAGTGGAACGCACGGCGCCTGAAGGCGTGTCCGCTGCTGGTGAGATACCGGTCTTCGGTGTTGTGCCGGAAGCGGGGGCGCAGCGGCAGGCCGTGGCGGCCGGTGGTGGCGGTCATCGTTGTGAGGGGCCATGGCGTTGTCAGCTCTCTGTCGAAGGGGTGGCGGTGCGCTGGGAGACGGCGAGGACGAGATGGGGATGATGCGCCTGGCCCGCACCGTCCGAGGAGCACACATGACACCCGTCCTGCACACCGAACAACTCACCTTCCGCCCCTACCGACCCGAGGACGAGGACCACTTCGTGGAGCTCCTGCGCGACGAGGAGGTCTGCCGCTGGATGGGCCAGGACCGCGTGCCCGAGGCGGAGCTCCGCACTCTGCTCCGCGCCATCCTCAGCGATGTCTCCGCGCTCGCCCCGCCCTACTGGGGCTGGCTCTGTTCACGAAATTCGGCTCTGGCACAACTTCCGTGAATAGCGCCGACCGGACTTGTACTCGCCTCTGGACAAGCCGCTGAACTGCCAGCTCGCCAGAGCCACCGACCTTGGACTCCGGGGGATCGGTCCGGCTTCACGGAAGTTGTGGCAGAACCCAATGACGCGGGCGGAGTCATGGGGCCGGGGCCTGGGCGCCGAGGTGGTCCGCGGCCTGCTGCGCCACGCCGCCGACGACCTCGGCCTGAAGGAGGCCTACGGCATGGTCGGCGCCGACAACGCGGCCGGCCTCGCCATGTGCCGCCGCCTGGGCTTCAGGCCTGTGCGCGATGTGGTCGACGCGACGGCAACGTGACCAAGCTGATGGTCATCACGACGACGGAACCGGACTGGCCAGGGCGGCGACGGCCGTAGGCAATGCAGCGGCGGACCCGGCCGCGACGACCGCCACCAGGAGCCGGGTAGGTCCGCCCGCCACTCAGGAGAAGTCCGCCGCGGTCATCCCGTCGGAGTGTCCGGCCGGCCACTCCACCAGTTCGATCCGGTACCCGTCCGGGTCCGTGAGCCACGAGGTCTTCGGGCCCGCGGGACCGCCCGGACTCAGGACGGGCCCCGGGGCCAGACCGGCTCCGGCCAGCGCCTCCAGGGTGCCGGCCAAACCTTCCACCTGGACCGCGAGGTGGTCGACCCCGCTGCCCACGTCGACGGTTCCGTCAGCAGGACGGTGGACCAGCTCCAGCGAAGCCGCCGTCTCCTCGGGGAACTTCAGGATCACCAGGCGGCTCCCGTCGCCCGCCTCGACCCGGCCCAGCACGCCGTAGCCGAGGGCGGTGTAGAAGCGCAGGGAGCGCTCCAGATCGGTGACGCGGTACGAGACGAAGAGCGTCCTCACGCCGCCTCCCCGGCTCGGCGCACCCGGTAGCGGAGGTGCGTGACGTCCCGGTCCTCGAGCCGCCGGACGAGTTCAAGCTCGGTGTGCTCACCACCGAGGTGCTCGAACAGCCGCCGGCCGCCTCCGAGGAGGACCGGCACCAGATGGATCTCCATCTCGTCCAGCTGCCCGGCTCGCAGCAGCGCCTGTGCCGCCCCCGCACCGTGCACCATGACGGGCCGGTCCCCGGCGGCGGCGCGCGCCAGCCGGGCGCACTCGTCGACGTCGGTGACGAACCGCGCGTGGCCGGGTGGCTCGTCACCGTCGTCCACGTGGTGGGTGAGGACGAAGATGGGCACGCCGTCGTGATGGTCGCCCTGCCAGCGCCGGGCGAGCTCGAAGGTCCGCCGGCCGGAGATCAGCGCGCCGGTCGCCAGCGCCTCGCGGTAGACCTGGCCGCTCGGCCCGTCGGACTCCCGGTCGTCGAGCCAGTCGAAGAGCCGTCCACCGTCCCGCCCCAGCTCCTGACCTGGCCGGTCGTCCGGCCCGGCGATGAACCCGTCGAGCGACATCGACATGTACAGCCGAATCGGGTGGGGCATCGTGGACTCCCTCGCTCCGCCACGCCTCCGGCCCCGCGGCCCCTGCTCGGCCGACGCCAGGTGCGTGTACAGGGGAGACTGCCGACGACCGGCGAACTCATCGCACCGGCACACCGAGGAGGGTGTCACCGAAAGGCGCGAGGACTCGCTCAGCGCTCGAAGACCGCCGTCGCCACGGGCACCGCCAGCAGCAGACTGAGCCCGACCAGCGGGAGCCGGTCCAGCCACAGGACGGCGGCGAACTCGCGCAGGGTCGCAGAGAGCCAGTACGCGGGAGATGTCGGCGCACCGATGACGTCGACGGGGACGCCGGCGCGGCGGGCCAGCAGGGTGGTGCGGTAGACGTGGAAGCCGCTGGTGACCACCGTGGCCCGGTGGCCGGGACCGGCGCGCTCCATGAGGGCCCCACTGAAGCGGAGGTTCTGCCTGGTGTTGACAGAGCGGTCCTCCCGCACGATCCGGTCGGAGGACACTCCGCGGGCGCGCAGGTAGTCGGCCATGGCGTCCGCCTCGGAGACGACCTCGTCGTAGCCCTGCCCGCCCGAGACGACGAACGTCACAGGATCCGTGTCCGGTACGTCGGGCGCGTCGACCGCGAGGGCGCGCTCCAGCCTGCGCCGCAGCAACGGACCGGGCCGGTCGCCTTCGAGCCCGGCGCCCAGGACGACGACATGGGTGGTCCCCGGAGGCGGGGTGCTGCGCCCCCGGACGATCACGTACCCGGTGAAGACGAGGAAGAGCAGCGAGAGGTACCCCGCGGCCGCGTTCACCGCGGCCATGAGCCCACCCGCCACCTCGCCGCCGACCGCGTACAGGACGGCGTCGAGGCCGAGCACCGCCAGCACCGCGCAGCCGGCGGCGCCGGTGGCGAGCAACGGCGTCTGCGGTCCGTAGCGCCGGACCAGGAGGACGGCGTCGACCAGCAGGAGCAGGCCCAGCGCGAGCGCCCCGAGCAGTGCGAGGGCGGCGAGCACGGTGGCGACGGTGTGGTGGGTCTGCGCGCTGCGGGCGGACACACCGAGTCCGGCAGACGTCACCGCGAGGCAGAACAGGACCGCGGTGGAGAACCGGTGCGGCGCCAGCACGGCATGCACGAGGCCGCCCGCGGCGAACACCGCCGCGGCAAGGTACTCCGGATGCTCCGGCACGTCCCGCACCACTCCGCTCTCCCACCCGCGGGGCCCCTGGGCCCGTCCCCGCCCGCCTGTCGCCGCCTGCGCGTTCCCGGGCTCGCGCAGCGCGGCGGACCTGGTGCGGACGGCCGCCCGACATCCTCGCAGACCGGCCGCGACGCGCCGTAGGCGGGCGTACGTTGCCGCCATCGACGGAGACCGGCATACGCCGTCGCCCGGGACCGGCATACGCCCGTCGCACGGGTCAGATGCGCAAGGAGCGCAGCGCCTCAGCGACGGCGTAGATGCCCAGCCGGCTGTCGCGGACCTCCCTGACCAGCTCCGACAGGGCGCCGTACGGCGGGTCGATGCCTTCACCGGACTGGCCCATGTCGGCGGCCACGAAGGCGGCGAAGAGACTGTTGCGATGGGGGAGCTGAACGACCGTGTGCAGGAGCGCGGCCGGCCCCGCACGCGGGCGCGCTGCGCTACACCGGCCGGACAATTCCACTCGCCCGCGACGCCGCCGGCCGCTGACGCCACCCGGTACGCCTGCAAGCACTCAAGCCGACGTCTCCCCGGACACCGTGGCACTATTCGGCAGCTGACCACGGACGGCGACCAGAGCACCCCTCAGTGCCGGTAGCCGGTTGCCACGTGGTCTCCACTCACCCAGCCCCGCTCGCCGTTGTGCGGCCCCGACATGACCTTGCCGTACGCCCACCAGGTGCGGCCCGAGAACCGGCCCCAGCACTCCGCGTAGAAGTCGGTGCCGCGTGTCAGGAGCGCCCGCGAGGTGTGCGAGGTGCCCTTGCCGGACCGCAGGTGCACCGCGCGGGCCGTGACGTGGAGCTGCGCGGCAGCGCCGTCGGTGTTGCAGGCCCGCGGCTTCAGCACCGCGGCGGCGCCCGCAGGGCCGGCGCCGCCGCCTACGGTCAGGAGCAGCGAGACCAGCACCGTCGTTCCTGCCTTGATCACAGCGGCAGCGTCACCCGATCGATGAGCCCCTCACCGCGCAGCTTCACCAGGCGGCGCCGTGTCTGCTCGATCCGTACCTCGGGCGACAGGATCAGGTGCATCTGCTCGGTGGTGGCCATCCGGCACTGCACGAGCACCGCCACGGCCAGCCGGTCCCGGCCGCCCGCATCGACGTCCGTCATCGTCCGCTCCCTCATACAGCGGTACCCACCCTGTTGTCCGGGCGCCGCGGTCACGAGGCAGGCCATCTGCCGGCCCCGACCACCACGGCGACCGCCAGGGCCCGACCACGGTCAGGATGCGACAACACCGCCGCCGACCAGGCCCATAACCCCGCCGACAACTGTCCGCGCACATGCGGCGGCTGACGGCGTATCCGCAGGTCACCACGCCCGTGGAGCCGTGGTCGGCAGCCCGACATCCCCCTGTGCACACCCCCTGCGCCAGTCCCGGACCGAAAGAAGAAAAGGGGAAGGGGCGGGCGGGCGGTGGGGCGGCGTGCGGCCGGGGGATCGGGGCCGCCCTTGGTTCCGTTGCGCGTCGGCCCGGGCCTCCGCGCTTCGCGCCGCCAGGAGCCGGGCGCACCAGGAGGAGCAAGCACCGGCCTCGGGCTGCGGTGCCGGGCGTCAAGATGCGAGTTGCTCCGGATGCGTGGTCGCGTCCGCGTCGTCCTGGTCCTGGCCGTGCTCGTACCGGGCGAGCCTCGGTGACGGCGCGCTGTCAGCTGCGCTCACCGCCGTGCTCGCGCGCCAGGCGCACGGCCATGCCGCGCCGGTAGCCGCCGGCCTGCTGGAGCTCGGCGAGGGCAACGGCCATAGCCTGCTCCCGTCGGCCGCGTCCCCGGCCGCCTCCGTGGTTGCCCCGGCCATCTCCAGGGCGCCGCCCGGCAGCCCCGAGCCGGCCAGTGCCGACATCCTCACACCAGGCGCTCCACCACGCCTCTACGGCCTCTTATCAGTTTGCTTGCCGGGTGTGATCGAGCGGCGTGAGCGTTTCGGTCGGAGCGCGGAGAGCGGGCGGTGGTTTGGCTCGCCGAGGTGGAAGGCGCGGCGGAACGCCAACCCTCCCACTGTAGGGATGAACGCGAACACGGCCGCGTCCAGTGCTGCCTGCGACCACGGCAGCCCTGCCCGCCAGTGCCGCAGGCCCAGGAACATCACGAATCCCATCGCATAAGCGGCCACTACACGCCCGGCAAAGCCCCACCTCGTCATGCCTGGCGTCTACCCGCCCTCCCTGCCTCTTTGAGCGTCCATCTTCATGGTCCGCTGCTCCCGGCCGCGAATGCGGAGCACTCCAGGCAGCACCGCCGCGACCGCGGTGCGGTGCCCGGCATTCCGATCGGTGTGCTCCGGCTGCGTCTGTTCCCAGCCGACCTCGGAGTGCGGCACGGCACATCCGGAGCCGGGCGACGGCCCGCTGCTTGGATGCGCGCGTGATGCCGGCAGTGTCCAGACCCGCCCTTGGACAGGCTTACGGGTGGCTGTGGCGCCTGTGCGTTGTGCGTTCTACGCGGCCTGGTCCCAGCTGTCCTGGAGCTGGTCGTGGTCGGGCGCAGACAGGGCGGCCTTCTCATGGGCGCGCAGCAGGGCCCAGGCCGGGGTGGTCAGGCAGGTGAGGTACCAGGGCAGGGGCCACGTCGCTTCCCACCAGGGTGCTCGGGGTGCGAGGAGCAGGTCGGTGGCGGCGGTGGTCATGCCGGCGGCGAGGCTCCAGCACAGCAGGCGTCCGGCCTGCTGGACGGCGCGGGTGGTCCGGCGCGTGGTGGGGGAGCGGCGGTGTAGGGGGCTGGAGCAGGGCATGTGTCTGCCCGGTGCGGTCATCGGGGGAACGTCCTTCACAGCAGGGGCGGTTGCCGCGGGCTGGGGTGGGGGCCACGCATGCAGGACGGGGAAAGTGTGCATGGCGTGAAGGTGCGCCCGCAGGAGCTCCTCGTGCCTGCCGCTTCCTCTGAGACAACTTCTGCCTCCCCTGCTTTCCCGCCGTGACCGGCGAGGACACCTGCTGGGTGCTGCACGGGCGACGGACGAGACAGGTCTGAACCTGGCCGAAAGAGACGGGTTGCTGACCTCCCGTTTCACAAGAGGCGCACAGGTCACAAGGTTTTAGTCAAGGTGTCCCTTTGTTTTGGTAACGGATCCGTCAATTCCGCCTGTCTCTGCCCATGGTTGGGGCGGCAACGGCCGGGTTTGTCCCGCCTAAACGGCGGGGCTGATTCCGGACCGCATGCAGATGATGTTCCAGGGGACGCCGCGCCGGTTTGTGCGCTTCCTGTGACAGCTTGTGCGTCACCGGTGACCGTTGTGGTCGCTGGTTCTGACTGCCCGTCTGACTTCCTGTGGGGGGAAGCTGATGCACTCGCGTGCTGCGCGCACGCCCACGTGGCGTGCCCGGAGAACACACAGAACCGCTCTCACCGCGGCGATCACCACGGCCGCCGTGGCGATCGCCGCGGCTCCCGGCCTGGCGGCGACGCCGAAGCCCCAGTTGCCGGAGCCGGAGAGCCCGTGGACGAAGCCGACCAAGGTGGAGGCTCCCGCGACGCCGGCCGGTTCGGTCAAGGCCCCGGATTCGGAGGCGGAAGCGAAGCCGTCGGCCGAGGTCGCGGCCTGGCGAGCGGCCCAGAAGGCCCGCGCCACCGGCGAAAGCTCCGGCAAGTCCTCGGCGTCCCGCTCAACGGCTGCCGCCGCAGCGACCGACTACCTGCCCGAGGGACAGGGCCAGGTGCCCTGGCACCAGATCCTCGACACCCGCCTGAACGACGCCCTGGTGGCACGGGTGAATGTCTCCAACGGCAACCTGATGCTGGCCGCCACCGACTTCGACATCGCCGGCGTTGGGCAGAAACTCCAGCTGGCCCGCACCTACAACTCCCTCGAAGCCCCCTGGGGCAAGGTTTCCCAGCGCTGGTGGCAGGCCTACGAGCGCTACCTGCAGGTGGGCGACGGCGAGGTCGACGTCTTCGACGCCACCGGCGACCTGCTGCGCTTCACTGCCAACGCCGACGGCACGTACACCACGCCGGCCGGCTACTCGAAGGACCTGAAGAAGAACGCGGACGGCACCTACACCCTCACCGACCGCAAGTCCGGCACCAAGGACACCTACAACCAGTACGGCACCCTGCTCAAGGTGACGGACAGGAACAAGGGCACGATCACCGTCGACCAGCACGACGAGGGCAGCGAGCACAAGGGCTTCAAGCTGACCGAGACCCGCTCCGGCCGCTGGATCGACCTGGTCAAGACCTACCCGAACCAGTGGCAGGCCAAGGACCACACCGGCCGCACCGCCGTCTTCGACCTCGACGCGGCCGGCAACATCGCCAAGGCCACCGACACCGCCGGCAAGGCCACCACCTACGAATACGATGGCTCCCGACGGGTGACGAAGGTGACCACCCCCGAGGGCACGGTCACCCTGTTCACCTACGACGCCCACAACCGCGTCACCTCCATGCAACGCGCCACCGGCACGTCGGGAACTGGCCACACGGGCCCGACCTGGCGCTACGACTACTCGGCTACCACCCCTGCGGACGCGGGCACGACGACGCTCACCGACCCCGACGGCGACGAGACGATCTACACGCACAACGCCGACGGCGAGGTCACCAAGGTCACCGACCCGCTCGGGCACTCCCGCCACGCCACCTACAAGAACCACCTGACCCAGACCGCGACCGACGCGATGGGCACCGGCACGGACGGCACCGGCGGCAACACCACGACCTACGGCTGGGACGGCCGCAACAACGCCGTCTCCCAGAAGCTCCCTCTCGGGGCGACCGCGTCCGTGTCGGCCTATCAGACGGTCGCCGGCACGGACCTGCCCAACGACTTCACCAGTGCCGACGGCCGCAAGGACTCCTTCAAGTACGACGCCAACGGCAACACGATGTCGGTGACCACCTCCGGTACGGCGGGTGCGACCCGGGAGTACACCTACAACGAGGTCACCCCGAAGTGCGGCGGCTTCGAGGGCCAGCGCTGCACCGTCAAGGACGGCAACGGCAAGATCACTTCCTTCACCTACGACACCAAGGGCAACCTGTGGAAGGTGAAGCCGCCGGCGCCGCTGGGCGAGACGACCTACACCTACGATCCGCTGGGCCGGGTGGAGACCGTCAAGGACGGCCGCGGCATCACCACCGTCTACGGCTACGACACCCGCGACCGCGTCACCAAGGTGTCCTCCACGAACGCCACGGTCACCTACACCTACGACGGTGACGGCAACGTCACCACCCGCACCGACGCCTCCGGCACCACCACCTGGGAGTACGACAAGCTCAACCGCGAAAAACGCCGCACCCTGCAAAACGGCGCCCAGACCGCCCTCGCCTACACCCCGGGCGGCGACGTCGACTACTACACCGACCCGACCGGCACCACGGACTACACCTGGGACAAGGCCGGCCGCCTGGACTACCTGATCGCCCCGGACGGCAAGAAGACCGACTTCGACTACAACAACAACGACAAGCGCACCAAGACTGTCTACCCCGGCGGCACCACTCAGACCGTCACCATCGACAACAACGGCCGCCCGGAAAAGATCAAGACCACCTCCGGCACCCAGACCTTCGTCGACCTGACCTACAGCTACGCCAGCGCGGGCAAGGACACCACCAAGATCCGCACCCGCACCGACAACCTCACCAAGGACAAGACCAGCTACACCTACGACTCCCAGGACCGCCTCACCTACGCCCTCGAAGCCGACTCCGCGGGCGCGCGGAAGGCGTCGTGGCTGTACTGCTTCGACAAGGTCGGCAACCTCACCAGCCAAGACAGCACCAAGAACACCTGCCCCGGCGGTACGACCTACATGTACGACGACGCCAGCGAGCTGACCGGGAAGAACGGGACCACCACCGGCTGGTCCTACAACAAGCTCGGCAACGAGACCGCCGGCGCCGGCACCACCGCCCGCACCAACGAAACCTGGACCGACTACAGCCAACTCGCCGGCATCACCGCGGGCGGCAAGACCTACGACCTGGTCCACGCCGGCACCAGCAACGCCGAGCGCACCAAGCTGGGTTCGACGTGGTTCCACCACACCGCCCTCGGCCTCGCCTCCACCACCACCAACGGCGTGGACACCGGATTCATCCGCGAACCGGCGGGCACCCTGAACTCCATGACGACTGGGGGGAAGTCCTACTACTACCTCACCGACGCCACCGGCAACGTCCTCGGCCTCGCCGACGACACCGGCAAGCGCACCCACACCTACGCCTACGGACCCACCGGCGCGCCGCGAAGCACGCCGACCGAAGCCGTCCCCCAGCCGTACCGCTACGCGGGTGCGTACGCCGACCCGACGGGTCTGTACAAGATGGGTGCGCGCTACTACGACCCCACCCTCGGGCGCTTCACCCAGCCCGATCCCTCCGGCCTCGAGGAGAATCCGTACCTGTACGCGGAAGGGGATCCGATCAACTTCGCCGACCCCAGTGGCACTGACGCCTGTGACAACAAAATCATTGGTACGCTCGCCGGACCCGGCCTGTGCGGCTCCAGTGAGACCCGCGAAAACATCCGGAAAGGCGCCGGCGGCATTGCCGCAGGGGGGGCTGTCTGTGCGGCGGTGACCTTGGGAGCTTGCGCGCCAGCCGCTGGCGCAGCTGCTGCTGCAGCAACCGTGGTCGGCTGGGTCACAACTCTGCGCGACTGATCAAAAAGTGTGTCGGGGCTTCTCTCTCAAGGGGGCCCCGGCTCTCGACCGACACCTGGAGAACTATGTCCCGTACGACTTACGTCGTGCTCATCGGCGTACTGGTTGTCTTCAGCACACTCCTTCTCGTGTCTCAAAGCAGCGAGAGCGTCGTCTATTTCATCGCGATCGTCGGTTATGCCTTCGCAGTGCTCCTGGCGTTCAAGGCACTGCGCGGCAAGTAGGCACGTCGGCTCTCCTCGATGTCGGTGGCCCCGGCCTTCTCCAGTTCCTCCCGCCGCCAGCCGGCGGCGACCTCGCCATAGGCGACGGCAGAAGCGCCGGAGACCCCATCAACAACACCGACCCCGCCGGACTCCTCTTCGGTATTGATATCGACATCAACTGGGGTTGTCTGGCGTCTGGCCTGGGTGCTATCGGCGGTGGTTTGGGTGCTGCCGGGACGGTGGTGGCCGCGCCTGCAAGCGGAGGCACGACCCTCATCGCGACTGGGTCTCTGGTCGCTGGGGCAGGGAGCGCGCCTCAGGAATGGAGTCATGCGTGTGAAAATTGGGCAGCTCATCGCCGTGCTGGGAACAATCCTGATGATGATCGCAGCGGTCATTGCTGTGATCAGTGGTCCGGTATGGCTTGCAACCGTGCTCATTGCGGGTGCATGTTGCGGACTGGCTGGAGTGCTTCTCGGGCGACGTAAGTAGCCTCTTACGACTGAGACGAGCAGACCAGGCGGGCAACGAGAACCGACAGTGGTGGGTTGGGCGGAACATATTCCGCCCAACCCACCACCGCTGTCCGGGCCGTTTTCGAGGGTTCGGATACCTCCAGAATTACAAGATGGGACACCGCTACTACGACCCGTCTCTCGGCCGCTTCACCCAGCCCGACCCCTCCGGCCAGGAAACCAACCCTTCCCTCTATGCCGCCGGTGACCCTGTTAATCTGACCGATCCTACCGGCCTGCTCTCTATTCCGGGCTGGCTGAAAAGAGGGGCGAAGAAGGTGGGCGGCGTACTCGGAAATTACTCTAAGCCCGCAGGTGTGATCGGGCTGGCCTGCTACATCAATAATTCGCTGCGAGACGACGATCCAGGTGATCTTACGTGGAATAACCTAAAGCGTGAGACGGGGCAAGCTCTGTCATGCCAGAGTAACTGGGCGGCCTGGCAATTCTAGTCTGACATCCCGTAGGTTGTTCTGAGGTTTGATTACGGCCAGGGTCGGAATCTTCCCGTTTCTGGTCGCCTCTACGCATCGCCTTTCACGCGATAAATGACTGGAGGAAGCAGAATGAAGAGCATCATTCGTGAATTACCCGCGATCATCGGCGTATCCGTCGGTTGGAGGGTGATCATCTTCTTCGCTACCTGGTTGCTTACTGATGCTGGTGCAAGTCAGTCAGTCAGTCAGTCACGCGCGGGCTCGGTGCGGCCGTAATGTGGTTTGTAATTATTCTCTGCTGGCGGGCTCTCAAGGTTGTGGCTCGAGCGGGCCGTCCGAAGGGTTGAGAACCCGCGCTGAATGTGCTCCGCTGGCGCATATTGGCCTACTCGTAAGCCCATTGGTTTATCGTTCAGTTTCAGAAAACAGGCCCCTACCTCTACGCTGACGGCGATCCCGTCAACCGAATAGACCCCAACGGTTTGTGGGACTGGGGTAAGTTCGCCAGCAAAACCATCGGGACTGCAGTAGCTGGCGGAGCCGGAGGCTGCGCAGCGGGCGCTCTCGGCTCGATCTGGACGGGTCCGGGCGCCTTGGACGGGTCCGGGCGCCTTGGCCGGATGCGGGATCGGTGCGGCCACGGGTGGCGCGGGTGGCTTGGTGACAGGTGCCATCGACTACACGTGGTCAGAAATATTCGGCTGAGGCTGTATCACATCGAAGGGTGTTCCAAGATGGAACCTATTTGGATTGTCGGCCTTATTGTGGGGGCGGTGATCGGTGGGCTCACCGTCGTGTTCCTTGGGCGGCGACGGTGAATCTGTAGACGTCGCCATCTCCTCTCGGTGCGACCGCAGAAAGCTAGACCGTCGGCTGGCTGTCGCGCCTGCGGACCTGCTCCAGGCAAGACTTTTTCCGTTCTAGTGGTCGTCGCAACGCCCCAGTTCAGGGGATGTGATGGACTTCGAGATTCGGAAGGCGCGGGGCCCTCAGGGCCGCAAGAAGCTCTCTGCTGAGCGAGCTGCATACTTCCAGTTCATGCAGCAGGGTATGAGCAACGAGGACGCGTGCCGGATCATCGGGGTGAACTCGAAGACCGGCAGGCGCTGGCGCAACGGCCGTGGTCCGCCCGGCGGAACAGGGCGGCCCCACCGGTTCGCCCGGTGGGGCCGCCGTCCGTTTCCTCGGTGCGATGCCTGAGCCAGGACGAGCGGATCTAAATCGTCGACTGGATACAGAGGCCGACACGGCGGCAGTAGCATGCGGGCGCGAGGCCTGCCCGTAGCTCCATGCGAGAAACCCCTCCCTGCTTGCGGGGAGGGGTTTCTTGCTGTTCCGCCTGCGGCACTGCGGTCGTCGACGGCCGGGGGCCGTGCCAGAAGAGCCAAGTTCTGCGGCTGGCCGGGCTCGGGAAGGCGCCTGGAGCGGCCAGTGCCAACGCCGCTCCCGGCCGCTCGTCCGGCCCGGTCAGGGGTCTGTCAAACGAGCGGTGTAACTGGGGTAGTTGGTGTTACTGGCGGGCTGCCGACAGGCGGCCGTCGAAGGTGATGCCGAAGGCGTTCAACGCGGTCTTCCAGCGCATGGTCCAGCGGGCCTGGCCCTTGCCCGTGGGGTCGAGGGACATGATCGCCATGTAGACGCACTTCAGGGCGGCCTGCTCGTTGGGGAAGTGCCCACGGGCCTTGACCGCCCGGCGGATGCGAGCATTCACCGACTCGATCGCGTTGGTGGTGCAGACGATGCGGCGGATCTCGGTGCCGAACCGCAGGAACGGGGTGAACTCTTCCCAGGCGTTCTCCCACAGCTTCACGATCGCCAGATACTTCCGGCCCCAGGCGTCGGCGAACTCGGCGAACCGCTCCAGGGCGGCCTCCTCGGTCGGCGCCGTGTAGACCGGCTTCAGAAGCCTGGCGATCTTGTCCCAGTCCTGGCGGGCGGCATAGCGGAAGGAGTTCCGCAGCAGGTGCACCACACAGGTCTGCACGATGGTCCGCGGCCAGTCGGTCTCCACCGCCTCGGGCAGGCCCTTGAGCCCGTCGCAGACCAGCATGAGGACGTCGCTGACGCCGCGGTTCTTGATCTCGGTGAGGATGTGCAGCCAGTGCTTGGCGCCCTCGCCGCCGTCGCCGGCCCACAGGCCCAGGATCTCCCGCCGGCCCTCAACCGTGACCGCGAGGGCCACATAGATCGGCCGGTTGGCGACCGCGCCGTCGCGAATCTTCACGTGGATGGCGTCGATGAAGACGACCGGATAGACGGTGTCGAGGGGCCTGCTCTGCCACTCGGCCATGCCCTCGAGCACCTTGTCGGTGATGGTGGAGATGGTCTGGCGGGAGACGTCAGCGCCGTAGACCTCGGCCAGGTGGGCCTGCACCTCGCCGGTGGTCAGGCCCTTCGCGGCCAGCGAGATCACCATCTCGTCGACCCCGGTCAGGCGCTTCTGCCGCTTCTTGACGATCTTCGGCTCGAAGGAGCCGTCCCGGTCGCGGGGCACGACGATCTCCACCGGCCCCACCTCGGTCAGCACGGTCTTGGAGCGTGTGCCGTTGCGTGAGTTACCGCCGTTCTTGCCCACCGGATCGTGCTTGTCATAGCCGAGGTGGTCGGTGGTCTCGCCCTCCAGGGTGGACTCCAGCAGCCGCTTGGTCAGCTGCTGCAACAGCCCGCCCTCACCGGTCAACTGCAGGCCCTCGGCCTGGGCGCGGCTCACCAGCTCGTCGATCAGCTGGTCGTCCACGGCCTTCGCCGACACAGCCGCTGCCGACTCGGCAGCGATCTGCTCGGCCACGTTCTCACTGGTCATCGATGCATCCTCCATGATCAGGAGTTACACCGAACGATTTACAGTCCCTGCCGCGGCAAGGAGGACGCAGCGGCTCGGACGAGGTGCCGGGGCGTCTGACCGGAACTGGATGGAGGCGCTGAGGCGAAGGCGCTTGCAGATATG
>NZ_JBVHWR010000042.1:0-14141 GCF_055564355.1 Streptomyces sp. NPDC029152
GAGACGGCCAGGGGTGTGCCGTGGCGGTCGACGATCAGGTGGTGCCTGCTGCCCGGGCGTGCGCGGTCGACCGGCGAAGGTCCGGTGTGAGCCCCCCTTTGAGGGCCCGGATGTGCGAGCCGTCGATCGCGCGGTCGTCCATGTCCAGCAACCCTGCCTTGCGCAGCTCAGCCAGGAGCACTTGGTGCAGGCGGGGCCAGACGCCGGCCTCGGTCCAGTCCCGCAGCCGCCGCCAGGCCGTCACTCCACTGCACCCGGTCAGCTCAGCGGGTACGTCTCTCCGGCTCACGTTCTTGCGCAGCACGTAAACGATGCCCCGCAGAGCCGCACGGTCGTCCGCCGGCAGGCGTCCCGGATACCGGTGGCGCCGCGGAGGCCGGGACGGCAGCAGCGGGGCGATACGTTCCCAGAGGTCATCAGGCACAAGATCATCCGACACCCGCACCACTCTGCCGCCGCCCGACCCGACTGCCAAGCCCCTACGCCGAACTCATTCTGAAACGATCAGTAAGTTCTCTCCGCGCGAGCGGAGGTAAGCCGCCGATGTTCTCGCCGGGGATCTTGTTGATCAGGTCCTCTCCGCGCGAGCGGAGGTGAGCCGTGGGTCCACAAGGTCTGGGAGGTCGGCATCCGGTCCTCTCCGCGCGAGCGGAGGTAAGCCAGCTATGAGGCTCCGGTTGGAGGCCCGGTACCTGTCCTAGCCGGTGAGCGAGCTGTCAGCGGCGGCGATTTCGCCGTCCTTTCCGCGCGAGCGGAGGTGAGCCGAAGCACCCTCGCATCCGCAGTGGTGCTTCGTCATAGGCGCCCATGTCGCTCCTCGGTTCGGTGTCCTCCCCGCCGACGCAGGGGTGTCGGGTCACCCCCGGCGATCACGGGCAGGACATCCATCCCGCAACTACTGCAGCTGAGCTGCAGCGCCCGGCTTGCAAGATTGCTCGCAGACGCAGGTCGACCAGGCCCTGCCTTCAGCTGGTGGGCGATGCGCGGCGCGGCGGTGGAACTGCCCGCAGCAGTTCCCAGAGCGGACGTGAGCCGGACGCCCAGACAGCGAGTGTCTGGCGGTCGACGACGTGGAGCCGCTGTTGCTTGGCGAAGGTCGCGGCCGGGCCGGTCACCCGGCCGTTGGTGACGATGACTGCGATGTCCGCGCCGTGTACCTGTCGGGCCGTGCCGTTGAGTACCTGCAGGTCAGGTGTGCCCACCGGTGAGCCTTGAGCGCCGTTGCGGCGGTGTTTGCATTGGATCACCCAGTGCCGGCCGAATGGATCGGTGGCCTTGACGTCCGCGCCCAGGTCGCCGCGGCCGCCGACCCGCTGGGCGTCGCGGCAGCCGTCCCGCTGCATGAGGTCCCGTATCGCGTCCTCGAACCGGGTGTGGTGCAGTGCGTCCAGCTGGGGCAGGCCGTAGCGCAGGCCTTGCGCCCGCACCGCCTCCCATCGGGCTCGCTGCTGTCGGTTGTAGAGCCAGCCGGCGCCCGCCAGGACGGCGAGGACCAGGGCCGCGACGAGGATCCACCAGTGGGCCAGCAGCCAGTTGACCACCATCACCACCAGGCCGATGGCGGCCGCCGCCACCACGGCGAAGGCGATCAGCTGCGCGTCCCGCTGCTGCTGCCTGCGGCTGGGCCGCCTCGTACGCCGCCGCACCGGCGGCCGGCGCCGGGTCACCGCTCCCACCGGATCGGGTACGACACCGTGGGACGAGGCTTCGGCGCCCGCGCCGCCGGGGCATTGTCGAAGCGGATCGGATACTGGACCGTCGACTGCGGCCGCGGAGTCCCCTCACCCCCTGCCGAGACGTT
The DNA here is from genome assembly GCF_055564355.1 of Streptomyces sp. NPDC029152. Taxonomy (NCBI): domain Bacteria; kingdom Bacillati; phylum Actinomycetota; class Actinomycetes; order Kitasatosporales; family Streptomycetaceae; genus Streptomyces; species Streptomyces sp. NPDC029152. Next base: position 1,802 of record NZ_JBVHWR010000042.1, read on the forward strand.
GCCGTTTCCCAGCCCGACCACGGCCAACGCCACCACGCTGAAGATCATCACTTCCCGTCGCGCGCCCGGGGCCCACCGGGAATGCCCACGGACCTGTGTCCCGTCAGAGCGCACGTACGGCCGCACCCAAGGCATAGAAGCCCCTCCCCCTCGTCACAACTCCCCGCACAACCGGTCATGCTGGCAGGCGTCACTGACAAAGGGTCAGAACATCAGCACACCAGGTGATCAAGGAAGGAGGGAACAGGCCAGGCCAGGGAGGCCGCGAGGACTTCGCCCTACTCTGCCCGGCCGGCTCTCGGGTGGGCACGCCGTCGGCTGCCGTGACCCGCTCGGAGCCCCACTCCACCCGCCCGCAGGGCCGATGCACGCCGGGCTGCGGACACGATGTGCACGGAGAGGCGACTGCGCCTATAGTTGATCTTGCAAGGCGGGCTGCTGCGGCGGCCGTCAGCCGTGCGTTGGTCGTCTAAGGAAAGACGCCCCGCTTCCTGCGGGGAAATGCAGGTGCAAGGCCTGCCCGGCGCTCCGCCCAGTCCCGCCCCCGGCACCGTCGGGGGCGGGACTTCTTCACATCTGAGGCCGACCGGGGCGCGAGGGACCGTTACGCACTTTCGGGTGAACGCTTCCGTGCGGCTGGGGTGGCGTGACCTGGCGGTTCGGCGCGCGGGACCAGCGCTAAAGCGGGTCCTTGCCGTGAAGGCGCGGCAATTTGGTGCATTCGCGACATAGGTGGGTGTTGCAGGCGAGCGCCACGGCGGGGTGGGGGATCGGTAACAGCGTTCACGTCGCCTCCACGAACCGGTCGACCGGCCTGCAATCTGTGCGTGCACGGCCGACCGGCCGAGCACGCACCACGCGCCCCGGCCCCGCGGCCGGCGGTGCCCGCACAAGCAGGGGGACCCTGTGTCGAAGTCCATCACCGCCCGCCGCCTGCGCCCCCACCGTCGGGGCGCTGACCGCGGCCCTCGCGGTGCCGGCCACCGCCGCCGACCACGACCGCGACCACCGGGCGCCGCGCCCGAACGTGGAGATCAGCGACGTGCAGTACGACTCGCCGGGCCGTGAGGACCGCTCCAACCGCTCGCTGAACAAGGAGTGGGTGGAGATCACCAACAACAGCCGTCGCTCCGTCAACCTCGACGGCTGGACCCTCGAGGACGAGGACGGCCACACCTACACCTTCGACTACTACCGCCTGGACGGCCGGTCCACCGTCCGCGTCCACACCGGCCAGGGCCACGACACCGACACCGACGTCTACCAGGACCGCCGCCACTACGTGTGGGACAACCGCTCCGACACCGCCACCCTCCGCAACGACCGCGACCGCTTCATCGACGAGACGTCCTGGGGCCACCACCGCCACGGCGGCCGCCGCTGACACCCCCTGGTGGTGCCGGTAAACCCCACCGGCACCACCACCGCGCCGTGCGGCACACCCTCCCCCACGGCGGGGACGGCGTGCCGCACGGCGCCGAAGGTGTTGCTCAAATGATGCTCAGAAAACCCGTATTCGATGGTTGTATACATGCCGTTACCCATAGTGTTCGGGGCACTTGATCGCCACGGGGGCGATCCACCAGGAATTGGTGGCTTCATGACCAGTGCCCGCATATCCAGAAATGTGCTGGCCGTTACCTGCCTGACTGTCATCGCCGGACTGACCACCGGCGGTACCGCAGTCGCTGAAGAGCCGTCACCGACGGCCACCGGCACCACCGTCGTCGAGACCGCTCCGCCGCCGGAGCCGGAGGAGACCGACCTCATCGAGGGCGCGCCCGCCGGCGAGGCCCCTGCGCCCACGACGTCGCCCGCACCGGATCCCACGGTGGGCGACGACGACACCGGCCTGCCGACATCCAAGCCGAGCGCCACCCTGGAAGCGAGACCCTGCGAGCCCGGCTACCGGTACACGCCCACCAGCAAGGACAAGGACTACCACAAGGGGGTGGGCGCTGAGCAGACCAACTACAACGGCACCTCGCGCACCGCCAGGACCACTTTCACCTCCGAGGTGACCGGCAAGGTCGGTATCGCCTACAGCGGTGAACTGAAGGTCGGAGGCTCGGCCGCGATCATTGAGATCGAGGGCAAGTTCGGCGTCGAGCTGTCCGTGGAGCTGACGGCGAAGCTGGGCAACACCATCGCGGTCGACACTCCGTCGAAGCACAGCACCCACGCCCGCTACGGCGTCTACCGGCTCAAGTCCTACGGCTACAGCCAGTACCTGTACGCCAACTGCACCAGGGGCGTGAAGAAGAACGTGACCATCTACACGCCCCGCCGGGTCGGCTGGGTGCTGTGGGAGACCAAGTGAGCGCGCGCCACGCAGCGGCGGCGTCGGCTCTTCTGCTGCTGATGGCGGTGGGCTGCACCTCCGGCGAGAGCACAGACGAGGCTTCCGCGCCCCCGGCGCCCAGCACATCGAGGCCTACGCCCAGTCCGCCAAGCGTTGCAGTCACGCCCCCAGCGCTTGATCCCGAAGCCGGTGAAGTCTTCGCCGGCCGGCATGGTGCGACGCGCGGCAACGCGAGCTTCTCCTACGACGCCGGCCCGCAGGGAAAGGCACTCGTCGTAGCCGTCAGCTGTCTGGGCACCGGCACCATCAAGATCACGGTGCCCGTCCTGGGAACAGATTTCCCGCTGGAGTGCGACGCAGACGAACCCGCCGTCACGTACAACCAACTCGCCATGCAAGCCGCCCACCGGGCCGGCACAGTAAGCGTCACCGCACCATCGACCGCCACCTGGGCGATCACCGTCGGACGCGGCAACACCGCTGAACAGGAATCCCCCACCCCGGGATGACGTGCCTGTTCAATCCGTCCCACCGACGGCCGGCCTCAGAACCATCGGGGCCGGCCGCCGGTGTCCAGGACGGCGCCGACCGTCTCACCTCGGCCGCGCCGCTCCCCGGACGGCAGGAGCCTGACAGTCAGGCCAGCACGGCGCGACTCTCGTCCTTGCGATCACCAGATACCTTGACGCCGCGGTCGCGCAGCCCGACGACGGCGGCCGCCAGGTAGGTGGAGTACGGAACGGGGGCGTAGCGGCCGCAAAGCGGCGTCCTTCCTCACCGGCTCCATGCAGCGGGCCCTGGGGACGTCATGGCAGATCCCCGGGACCCGTGGTGTGGAGGACGAGGGGCCCATGCGGGCTTCAGGGGATCATCACGCAGTGGTTCTCGACGGCCCGGCCGCCGCGGTCGAGGCCGCCGCAGACGGCCAGCCTCGGGTACGCCCTGATCTCTTGGTTGACGACGAACCGCCACCGCGAGGCGTTCGCCTTGTTTGCCCGGTAGTCGCCGACGAACGCGCGCAGGGTTCCCGGCAGGCCGTCCCGTGTGGTGACGGTGATGTCCTGGACGTAGTCGCGGCCTTGGTAGGCGGTGGCGACGCAGATGTAGGTGCCGCAGGTGGACTTCACTTCGGCACTCGCGGGCGCCGCGGTCGCCAGCAGCAAGCCGCCGGCGGCCGTGAGCGCGGCCGTGACGGTGGCGATCCGCCGTCGTGTCCTTCGTGCTGTGATCATGAGTCTCTCCTTGTTCGCGTGCACGGCCTCACCCCGCCGGTTACGGGGCCGGCTCGTACGTCACGGTCTGCTCCGGGCAGCCGGCCGCCGTCTCGGCCAGGGCTGCCGCCTCCGCCTCGTCGGCGGCAAGGCTCCAGCGGAGCTTGGTGGCGACCCACTCGGCGACGTACCGGCAGTGCACCTCGCCGGCCGGTGGCAGCCACTGGGCCGGGTCCTGATCGGCCTTCGACCGGTTCGACCGCGCGGTGACGGCGACGAGACTGGTGGCGGCGCCCTGGTCGTTGGCGTACGCCTCACGGCGCGCGGCGGTCCAGGCGGAGGCGCCGCTGTCCCAGGCCTCGGCGAGCGGCACCATGTGGTCGATGTCCAGGCCGGAGGCCGACGTCACCCAGACCTGGTCGTAATAGGAGAACCACAGCCCGCCCGACAGAGCGCACCGGGGCCCGACTGTAGGTGGTTCGACGGCCTCGGCCAGGAGGACCTCGTTGCGGGTGTTGCAGCCGTCCGTGGGATCGTCGCCGGTGTTCCAGTGGCGGAAGGCGTCCCGGGTGTAGCCCTCGCGGGACTCGGCGGCCACCGGCAGACGGCTGACGGCCTCGGACAGCGGGAGGGTCTGCGCCGCGTGGGCGGGAGCGGCGGCGGTCAGGGGCAGGACGGCGAGGGTGGCGGCGGCCAGGCCGCGCAGCACAGAGGTGAGCATGGACCGTTGGTAACGGCCCGTGAGGGGGCGCTGTCGGGTGTTCGGCGAGTGCGCCGCCCGTGTGGGTGCAATGGTCGTACCGGCACCGGCCGTGGTCCGTCCCCCGGGCGGTCAGCGCATCGCCCCGGGACTACGTCATCCCGCCGCGCGCCTCACAGGAGGCCGCCGCAGGAGCCGGGCGGGTTCAACGGCTGGCGCAGGTCGAGGTAGCAGCGCAGCCGCACCCCCGCCTGGCCGGCGTCCCGGGTGGTGCGCTCCACGGACGTCGTCGCCCACCGCGCGGCCAGCGCCGCGTGGAACGCGAAGGCGGTCTCGTCGTCGGCTGCGGCGACGTCGACGACGACCAGGCCGGGCTCGGACACGTGCACATCGTTGATCGATTCCATGACCGGCACGACGCACCCCACCCGGCGGCAGTTCGCGTGATCGTCCGCATTCACCCGGGCGGGGCTGTCGGCGGCGGGCGCCAAGACGAGGCCATGGGCGGCGTCCGCGTCCGGGCCGACCGCGATCGGCGTGGCAGCTCAACTCCCAACCGGCAAGCCATTGTCAGCAGTCGGCAACTCCACCGTCACAGTCTCACCACTCCCTCTCCACGTACTGATCACTTTCGATATGCTCCGGGCGCTCCATTGGCACCACTGAGGGGGGATTACTCATGCGCATCCGTCGCACTCTGACCGCCGCCGCAGCTGCCGCCGCCGTCGCCGGGCTCGGCCTGGCCGCGGCCGCTCCGGTCCAGGCCGCCGAGTACTCCTCGGCCCTGAAGATCAAGGGCATCCAGTACGACGCCCCCGGCCGGGACTCCAACAAGTGCTCCGGCGGCAACACCGCCAGCGAGTACCTGACGATCAAGAACTACTCGAAGACCACGAAGGTCAACCTCAAGGGCTACGTCGTCAAGGACGCCGCCGGCAACACCTACACCTTCAAGACCAACCACACCCTCGAGCCCGGCGACTACGTGCACCTGCGCGGCGGCCGCGGCACCGACAGCGACGCCAAGAACGTCGCCTACCGGCAGAACTGCAACTTCATGTGGAACAACGACAAGGACACCATCTACCTCTACAAGCCCGGCGGCGCCCGCGCCGACGTCCACTCCTACACGAAGAAGACCAACGACAAGGACGGCAACGGCTACATCACCTACCACGGCTGACCAACCGCCGGATGAGTGGCCGGCCGGCACTGGCCCCAGCCGCTCTCAGCAGGCCCTCCCCCGCCCCAGGGCCGGAGAACAGGCCGCAGGCCAGTCGGTGACCGGACCTGACTGGCCCACCGGTCACCCGTGAAGATGCCAGGACCTCCTCCAGGAGGGTGCCGGGCGCCGAACAGCGAGAAACCCCGTCCCTGCGACTGGCAGGGACGGGGTTTCTCGTATGGAGCGCCGGGCAGGCCTTGCACCTGCATCTCCCCGCAGGAAGCGGGGCATCTTTCCTTAGACGACCAACGCACAGACCGCGGCTGTTGATGCAGAACCGCCGTCTTCATGATCGACTCTAGCGCAGGCACGCCGTCACCGCACACCAAGGCCCCCCTATAGCTGCCTCCTCCGCCTGCACACCAGAGCAGCCTCGGCTAACGGCCAGGCACCCTCCCCGCAGACCGCTTCCGGTGTCGTCCCGCCAGCCAGCGTTGTGGGACGCAGGGCTCACCCGTGGACACCGCACTCCTCCGCACGGGTGACCCCACGGGCAAACACCCCCGGCCGACGCCTGGCGCCCCGTATGTGTAGAGCCGTGATCAAAAACCTGATGCGTGCCACGGCCGTCGCTGCCCTGACCCTCCTCCCGCTGGCCGTCCCGGCCTCCGCCTCCCCCGAGACCGGCACGGCATGGGCGGCGATCGACTGCCCGGACGGCTACGTGTGCATCTACCCTGAGATCAACTTCGGCGGGCAGCCCTGGGTACGGCGCGCCTCCGACGGCAGCGTGAGGGACCTGCCGTCCGCGATCCGGGACCGCGGCAGCTCGATCCGCAACAACTCCGACCGCACCGCCCGCGTCTACGAGAGGCGCAACCACGCCGGCCGCTGGGTGTGCGTCACCCGCAGCGGCGGCTCCATCCACGACCTACGCGGCTACAACCTCAACGACCAGACCCGCTCTTTGAAGATCAACCGCAACGACTGCGGCTGACCCCTTCTACGCCACAGCAGCCGTCCAGCCCCGCCACCCGGAAATGGTGGGCTAGACGGCCCGGTTACGCGGCAGACTCGTACGTCACCGTCTGGTCCGGGCAGTCGGCCGCCACCTCTCGCAGAGCCTCGACTTCCGCCTCATCGGCCGCCAGACTCTCCAGCGGAGCTTGGTGGCGACGTACCGGCAGGGCACCCCGGTAGCCAGCGGCAGCCACTGGGCCGGGTCTTGGTCGGCCTTCGACCGGTTCGACCACGCGGTGACCGCGACCAGACTGGTGGCGGCGCCCTGGTCGTTGGCGTACACCTCACGGCGCTCAGCTGTCCACGCGGATGCCCCGCTGTCCCAACTCTCCGCCAGCGGCACCATGTGGTCGATGACCAGGCCGGAAGCAGACGTCACCCAGATCTGGTCGTCATACGGCCACCTGCGTGCCCCCGACAGGGCGCGCCGCCGAATCGGGGGTGCACTGTGCCGAGCGGTAGTTGCATACTCACCGCATGGCCTCGCCCTCTGACCGTTTCCAGGATCCGTGCAGCACCGAGTACGACTTCATCGGTTTGATCCTCGTACGCTGCCCCGGTTGCGAGAAGGCCGCTCGCATTGTTCCAACGCCCGAAGCCTCCGATTGCGGAGGCCGGATCCTGTTCAGGCCGCGACGCCTGGTCTGCCGTGGCTGTGGATTATCACGGCAGTGGAGCGGGCGTGTTGCCGTACTCCCTACCAGCACAGTTCAACCAGTGAAGGATCCGTACTTCGGCAGGTCACTGTGGCTGCAGGCCCCAACCCGGCACGGATGGTTGTGGGCGTACAACCTCGAGCACCTCGACCTCATTCGCCGTCTCGTCCAGGCCCCGCTGCGGGAACGAGCACCCTGGCACGGCATCGGACAGAAGGAGACGTTGGTGACCTACCTTCCGACATGGATCAAGCGAGCGAAGAACCGAGACGAGATCCTGCGTGCCGTCAACCGGATCCACGCCTCAGTGGTTGCCGTCTGACCTGCCTACCAGCGCCTGCTGCTCCGGACGTCAGGCCACCGGGCGAAGCTGGTCCAGTTCACCGCCGATCGCATCCCGCAGCACGTCATGTCGGGGGCCGAGCCCGAACTCCTCGTCAGCCCACCGTTCGCGCGGATAGAGCCACACAGGCTTGCCCACCATATCGGCCGGCTCCCACTCGAATCGCGGCCAGACATGCGCATGCAAGAATGGGTCCGTATTGCCCAGGATCTCCAGGTTGACTCGCCGGAAGGCCGGATCCAGCCGCTGACAGACCCGCTCCACCGCTTCACCGAGCTGGTCCATGTCAGACAGGAACGCCATCCGCTTCGGCCTGGGAAGATCCGACAACCGCTGCACACCCGGTTCATCCACGAGCAGAACCGAGTAGCCCGGCAGGAACTGAACGTCGCCGATCACCGCGAACCCCGCCGTCAACCGCCGCAGGACGGTCGGGTTCTCGCCTCTGAGCGCAGTCCCGATCCGATCCGTCCGCCAGTCACCAGTCATGGCCAGAACCTACATTCCGGCGATCAAGGAGCGCCCGCGATCCCCTCACCGAGCTCAAGACGAAGCACGTGGGGCGAGGAACGGCTATGCGGCTGGTTCGTAGGTGACGTTCTGGTCCGGGCAGGCGGCTGCCGTCTCGGCCAGGGCTGCCGCCTCCGTGTCGTCGACGGCGAGGCTCCACCGGAACTTGGCGGCGACCCACTCGGCGACGTACCGGCAGTGCACCTCGCCGGCCGGCGGCGGCCACTGGGCGGAATCCTGATCGGCCTTCGACCGGTTCGAGCGTGCGGTGACCGCGACCAGACTGGTGGCGGCGCCCTGGTCGTTGGCGTATGCCTCACGGCGCTCAGCTGTTGAGGTTCCCCCGCTGTGCGGGAGTTGCTGACTAGCTGGTCAGGGCCGGTTGACGTGGTTTCAGGTTCACCGGTTCGGCCGGTGCCTGATTGGCGTAGTGCTTCTCCTCGAACTCGACGGGGCTGAGGTAGCCGAGGCGTTTCTGGATGCGGCGGGGGTTGTAGAACCCATCGATGTATTCGAAGAGCGCGAGGTTCGCCTCGGCCCGGGTGGCGAAGGTCCGACCGCGGATGCACTCGGTCTTGACGAGCATCCAGAGATTCTCGGCGAGGGCGTTGTCGTACGAGTCCCCGACGGAACCCATGGATGCCTCGATCCCTGCTCTCACCAGGCGAGTTGTGAGCTTCACGGACGTGTACTGACAGCCGTGATCCGCATGATGGATCAGATGGCCGGGTTCGACCTCCCGGGATGCGAGGGCGTACTCGAGGCAGGTCAGCACGAGGTCTGCGTCCGCGTGGGCGGAGGTCTCCCAGGCCACGACCCGGCGGGAGAATGCGTCCCGGATCGCTGACAGCCACAGGGGGCCTTCGAGGGTCGGGATCATGGTCAGGTCGGTGACCCACAGCCGGTTCGGCGCGTCGGCGGTGAAGTTGCGTTGCACCAGGTCGGGGGCTGGGTCGGCGTCCGGGTCGCGGCGGGTGAAGCCCTTGCGGCGGGGGCTGATGCCCGCGAGGCCGGCTTCACGCATGAGCCGCTCGACCCTTTTCCGGCCGACGTGAACGTCCTGTCGTTTGAGGACGGCATGGACGCGGGGAGAGCCGTAGATTCCACCGGAGTCGGCGTGGATCTGCTGGATCTGCCTGGTCAGCTCGGTGTCCCGGCGGTGCCGTTCGCACGGCTGTCTCTTCGCCTGGCGCCACCGGTAGTAGGTGGAGGAGGGAATGTGCAGTTCCCGGAGGGTGGGCTCGACCTCCAGGTGGTCGTGCTCGTCGAGGAGCGCGGTCACCTGGGCCGGGTCGGGTCGAGCTGTGCCGCGAAAAAAGCCGAGGCCGTCCGCAGGATCTCGTTGGACCGCTTGAGCTGGGTGTTCTCCTTGCGCAGCGCGGCCAGCTCGGCGCGTTCGTCGCTGGTGAGCAGGTCGTCGCGTTCACCGGCGTCGGCCTCGGCCTGCCGGATCCAGTTCCGCAGGGCTTCGTGATGCACGCCGAGTTCCTCGGCCATGCGACGGATCACCGGCTTCGGCTCCGACGAGCGATACATCCGCACCGCACGCTCACGCAACTCCAGCGGGTACTTCCTCGGGGCAGGCATCAGCAGGGCTCCTCTCTGTGAGACCTATCTGACCTTCTGTCACCATTTCCCGCATCCCGGGGGAACCTCATGTCCACGCGGATGCCCCGCTGTCCCAACTCTCCGCCAGCGGCACCATGTGGTCGATGACCAGGCCAGAAGCAGACGTCACCCACACCTGGTCGTAGTAGGAGAACCACAGCCCGCCCGACAGGGAGCACTGCGACCTGACCGTGGGCGGCTCGACGGCCTCGTCCAGGAGAACCTCGTTGCGGGTGTTGCGGCCGTCCGTCGGATCGTCGCCGGCGTTCCAATGGAGGAAGGCGTTGCGGGTGTAGCCCTCACGGGACTCGACGGCCACCGGCGGCTCGTACGTCCAGGGCCTTCGCGGGGGCCCGTTTCGTGGCTCGTCGTCTCGACGGCCTGCAGGACGAACCACGAACCGGCCGGCCGCCCTCAGTCCTGCTCGACCAGGTCGAAGACGTCATCGTCGCGACCCTGGAACCCACCCCGGGCAAGGACACCCACTGGTCGCGGGCCTCCATGGCCGCCCGCACCGGACTGCCTAACTGATGGTTTCAGAATGAGATCCGGAGGCAGTGAAGGCACATCGATGCAGCCGGTTGAGGCGAGGGCCTGTCCGGCTTGGCCCATGCGGCTCTGTCTCATAGCCTGACCCACGGCGACCGGCAGCCGCACAGACTTGCCCGTCCGGCCGGGGCACTGTGCATAGTGTGCTCATGGATCGATTCGTGGGTCAGGCCCGCCTCGAATGGTGGGCCAATCACGCGACGTGCCTTGAGAAGTACGACATCGACATCACCATCGCTGTCGACGCGGTCGGCACGTGGCGGGCAACCGGTCGACATGCCAATGCCCTCGACACGACCCAGCGTGAGGGTTGGGACTTCCTCATGGAGATGGACCCCTACTTCTCCATTGTGTTTCCCGGCGAGGACAACGGCGGGATCTTGGTGAGGGTCTTCGAAGCGGAGGATGGAACTCTCACGCTTACGGAGGCGCCGGACGGGACGGCTCGGTGAACATCACCTTCGGCCTCTCCTGAGTTCAGCCCCCAAGGGCGAGAATCGGCTTTGCCGCCTTGCCACCGCCTCCGGCATGTCGCCCCTCACTGGTCTTTCAGGATGAAGTCGGAGACGGCGAAGGCATATGAGGCTGCAGGCCAGTTCGAGCAGACCCTGGTGCAGATCCGCGCGTCGTTCGTAGTGGATGCGGAGCCGCTTGAACTGGTGCAACCAGGCGAAGGCGCGCTCGACGACCCAGCGCACCTTTCCCAGTCCGGAGCCGTGGGCGACCCCGCGTCGGGCGATCATCGGCTTGATGCCGCGCTTCCACAGCAGACGGCGGTACTTGTCGAAGTCGTAGCCTCGATCGGCATACAGACGCCGGGGCTTGCGGCGTGGGCGTCCTCGCAGGCCCCGAATCGCTGGGACGGCGTCCAGTAGCGGCAGCAACTGAGTGACGTCATGCCGGTTTCCGCTGGTGAGCGTGACAGCGAGCGGAGTGCCCTGGCGGTCGACGATCAGATGGTGTTTGGAGCCAGGTCGGGCACGGTCAACGGGCGAGGGACCGACGTGATCCCCCCTTTCAGAGCCCGGACATGCGCCCCGTCCACGGCGCAGTCGTCCAGGCCCAGAAGGTCAGCGCGGCGCAGTTCGGTCAGCAGGGCGGTATGCAGACGCGACCAGACGCCGGCCTCGGTCCAGTCCCGCAGCCGGCGCCAGGCCGTCACCCCGGAGCAGCCCACGGTCTCGGCCGGAACATCGCGCCAAGCGACACCAGTCCGCAGCACGTACATGACGCCCGCGAGGGCCGTTCGGTCCGGAACCCGAAGTCGACCCGGGTGGCGACGGCGCCGTTCGGGAGCGGACGGCAACAGCGGAGCCACCCGCTCCCACAAGTCATCTGGAACAAGATCAGCACGCACTCGGAACACCCTGCCGATCAAGATCACCGAGCACAAGATCCACAGCTCAACTCATTCTGAAACGATCAGTAAGTCCACCATCGGCCGGATCTGGAAGAGGTTCGACCTCAAGCCGCACCTGCAGAATTCCTTCAAACTCTCCACCGACCCGCAGTTCGTGGCCAAGGTCGTCGACGTTGTCGGCTTGTACCGCCATCCGCCGGAGAAGGCCGTGGTGTTATGCGTGGACGAGAAGGCACAGATCCAGGCGCTGGACCGCTCGCAGCCGGTGCTGCCGATGATGCCCGGCATGCCGGAACGGCGTACCCACGACTACCTACGGCACGGCCTCACCAGCTTGTTCGCCGCCTTCAACATCGCCGACGGCACCGTCATCGGTGAACTCCACCGCCGCCATCGGGCGATCGAGTTCAAGAAGTTCCTGACCGCCATGGACAAGGCCGTGCCCGCCGGCCTCGACGTGCATCTGGTCTGCGACAACTACGTCACCCACAAGACCCCCGAGATCCAGAAGTGGCTCGCCCGGCTTCCCCGCTTCCACGTCCACTTCACGCCGACCGGCTCCTCCTGGCTCAACCAGGTCGAGCGGTGGTTCGGCCTGCTGACAGACAGACTCATCCGCCGCGGCGTCCACATCTCCGTCCAAGCCCTCGAGAACGACATCCGCGATTGGATCGACACCTGGAACGAGAACTCCAGGCCGTTCACCTGGGCAAAGACCGCCGACGAGATCCTTAAATCCCTCGCCGACTACCTCGCCAGGATTACCCCACCTGACAGACAAACCCGAGAGAACTAATCCCCAGGATTTCAGGCGCAGCACACTAAGAGTTGTCCCGTAACCCCACGAGGCTGAGGGTCATGCTGCGTCAGGGTCGGTGCCGATGGCACCGGCCGAGCGAAGGGATCGCCCGAGGTC
>NZ_JBVHWR010000043.1:0-13750 GCF_055564355.1 Streptomyces sp. NPDC029152
AAGGCCCCGGCGGCCGGTGCGGCCGGTGACGTGGAGGTGTCCGCCGAGGTGGACGGCGGCGGGCTGAACCGGGTGGTGTTCGCCGCCCAGGTCGGCGACGGGCCCTGGCGCACGCTGGGTTCGGCCGACCACGCGCCGTACCGGGTGACCCAGCACCTGCCGGACACGGTGCGCGCCGGGACGCCCCTGCGCTACAAGGCCGTCGTGGTCGACCACGCGGGACGCACCGCGGGCGACACCGCCGCCACCACCGCCGGACGACCCCCGCTCAAGCCCCGGCCGAGCGCGGTGGACCGCCCCTACGCCGTGGTGCACTACCGGCGGACGGACGGCGACTACGCCGGCTGGCAGCTCAGGTCGTCCGCCGGAACCGCCGACTTCACCGGCCGCGACGCCTACGGAGCCTTCGCCTGGGTGAAGCTGGACGGCGATGCCGGCGACGTGACCTACACCGTGGAGAAGGACGGCACCGCGGACGGCCCGCGGCGCACCCTCGAGACGGCGAAGACCGGCGAGGTCTGGATCGAGGAGGGCGAGGGCGGTCAGACGGTGACCGCGCCCGAGGGCGCCTACCCGCCGCAGGACCAGAAGAAGGCCGTCCTGCACTACCACCGCGCCGACGGCGACTACGACGGCTGGGGCCTGCACACCTGGACCGGCGCGGCGAACCCGACGGACTGGTCCAAGCCGTTGCAGCCGGTCGGCAGGGACAGCTTCGGCGTGACCTTCGAAGTGCCCCTCGCCGTCGGCGCCACGTCCCTCAGCTACATCGTCCACAAGGGCGATGAGAAGGACGTCGCCAGCGACCGGTCCCTGGACTTCGCCACCCACGGGAAGGACGTCTGGCTCCTCGGCGGCACCGCCGGCTACCTGCTGCCGACCGTGGGCTCCGCCCCCGACCTCGACCTCGGCGCCTCGAAGGCCCACTGGATCGACGCGGACACGGTGGTGTGGGACGTCGAGGCCACCGACGCCACCAGTCAGCAGCTCGTGTACGCCCCCGAGGGGGGCATCACCGTCGAGGACGGTGCCCTCTCCCACGAGGGGCAGTGGCTGCGCCTGGTGCCGACGTCCCTCGACGACGCCCAGAAGGAGAAGTTCCCGCACCTCGCGAAGGGCACCGCCTGGTCCGTCGACCCGCGCGACCGGGACCGGGTGCGTGAGGCGCTGCGCGGCCAGCTCATCGCCACCCAGCGGGCCGCCAACGGCGCGCTGCTCGCGGCGACGGGCGTCCAGGCACCCGGCGTGCCGGACGATCTCCACGGCGCGGCGCACGTCTCCACGCGCTGACGGGAGCCCGCTCACGAAGTGCCCGTGCCGGCCGCCCGGCACGGGCACTTCTCCGTTGCGGGCCGACGCCCGGAACGGGGTGAGGAGCGATCGTTTTCGGTCTTGTCGCGACCGCCTCGCTCGGCACGGTCATGTCTTCGTTTGTCGACGGCAGCGCGGCCTGGTGGCAGGAGTAAGACGTGCCGTTTCATCCGGCAGTAACCTCCCTCGGTCCGTGGGTTCATCCATCCGATGGTGCCCTGTCATCAAGCGGTGTGGTGCCGAGTCGACCCGCTGAGCTGCATGTTCACGAGGATCGGCGCCTCGCGGAGGCATCGAAAGCGACACCGCAAGGATGTGAAACTTGCCGCAATATTTTTCATCCCCTCGTCGGCCCTCCATATCCTGAGGGCGCTTGTTCACCAAGTGAAGGGGAGCACTTCGATGAAGCGGTTCATGCGTTCAACTGTCATGGCTTGTGTGGCGGCTCTGGCCGTAGCGGCGCCCGTCACGGTGGCTCACGCCGAGTCCCAGGAGAGTGAGGGGAGTCAGGCCCCCGTACCCGCGTGCCTGACCTACAGCCCGGGGTGGCGCTACACGTTCGTGACGAACGATTGCTCCGCCGCCCACAGGGTGAAGGTCTTGTACGGCGACGGGACGGACGTCCCCTGCCAGGAGGTGGCCGCGCGGAACTGGTTCACCTTCCCGGGATACGGAACCACCGGGAACACGGTCGAGGGCATCGTCCTGTGCGACCAGGCGGGCGGCGCCTGACCGCACGGCCGCACGGCGGAACGGGCGAGCGCTCCCGGCGGGCCGGGAGCGCTCGCCCGCGCCGAGGGGTGCCGGCGGCATGTCCGGTGCGGGCGTTCGGGACCTGCCGCACCCCGTGGGCCGTTCCGACGGCCGGGCGGGCCGGTCGCATGTCCGCGGGGCGTGCGGGCGCGGAGGGCGGGAAGCGCCGGCGCGAACCGTCACCCGGCCCCGGGACCGGCGACGAGACCCGGCTCCGGCTTGCTCCCCGTGGCGGTGCCGGTGTTCCGGCCGGCATTCCCCGCTCCCGCCGGGGTCGACGCGTGACCCCGGCAACTCGCCCGCGGTATGGGGCCCTTCCTCCCAGGAACGTGACTGTGCCGCGCCTACCCGCCGCTCGCGCCTACCCGCCGCTCGCGCCTACCCGTCGCCCGCCGCCCGCGCCTACCCGCCGCCCGCGCCTACCCGTCGCCCGCCGCCCGCGCCTGCGCGCGATCGACTCGGCGCATCACCGAGGGCCGACGGCGAGAGAGGGCCGCCCGGCGGCATCGGCACTCGTCGGCCCCTCGTGCCCGGCCGGACGCGCGGGGGTTCCGAGCCGCCGGGGCCAACAAGCCATCTATCGGCGGGAATCAGCCATACACCCGATGCAAAGACTTCTGTGCACAGAAGCCTTTGCACAGAAGTCTTTGTCAACTAGCCTGGGGTGCATGGAACATCCCGAACAGCCCTCCCAAGTCCGTCTGAACGCCCGCAACCTGCGGGGTGTCGCACATCCGCTGCGCGTGCGGATCCTGACGGTTCTGCGGACGGAGGGGCCGGCCACGGCCACCACGCTGGCCCGGCGGCTGGACCAGAACACCGGCGCGACCAGCTATCACCTGCGCCAGCTCGCCGAGTACGGCTTCATCGTCGAGGCGCCGTCCCGGGGCGGCCGCCGTGAGCGCTGGTGGCAGGCGGCGCACGTCAACACGGTCGTCCCCGACGACTCGGTGCTGGCGGGCGGAGAGGGTCTCGGCATCGCCTACCTGCAGGCGCTCAGCAGGGTCTGGTCCGACGCGATGACGAACGCCGTCGAAGCGACCGCCTCGCTGCCGCCCGAGTGGCGAGAAGCCCAGGACTTCGGCGACTACGTGCTCACCCTCACCCCCGCCGAGGCCAAAGAGCTGTCGGCGGACATCCACCGGCTGCTCCGCCGGCGCAACTCCTCGTCGCGACCGGCGGGTTCACCGCTGCCCGAGGGCACGGCGCGGGTCGCCTTCCAGTTCCAGTTGTTCCCCACCAGTGCGGACCGGCACGTCTCCCACCCCCCAGACTCGGAGTGAGAAAGATGACCCCTCGGCACGCGGCCGCCCAGCAGGCGGCGGACAGTGATACACGCACGCCCTCCCCGGACGCTCCGGCCGACGGCCCCCGGGTCCTGCGCGGACTGGTCGGCATGCTGTCGGCCTATGCGGCGGCCCTGTCGGCCAACCGGGTGCTGTCCATCGCCCTGCCCTGGTTCGTCCTGACGACGACCGGCAGCGTCGGCAAGACCGGTCTGGTCGCCTTCTGCCAGATCGTGCCGTACGTGGTGGCCCAGGCGCTGGCCGGGCCGATCATCGACCGGGTCGGCCCCAAGCGCATCAGCGTCGCCGGTGACGTGGCCTCCACCGTCGCGACGGCCGCCGCCCCCTTGCTCTACCTCACGGGGAACCTGTCCTTCGGCCTGCTGCTGGCGCTGCTGGCCGTGGTCGGCGCGGCGGACGGCCCGGCCAACGGGGCCAAGGGGCTCTTCGTGCCGGCGGCTACCCGCGCGGCCCGGGTGCCGCTGGAGCGGGGGACCGGCCTGTCCGCGGCCGTCGAGCGGACCGCGACGACCATCGGGCCGGCCGTCGCCGGCGTGGTCGTCGCCTCCTTCGGCAGCCTCTACGCCCTGTGGATCACCGCCTGCCTGTTCGCCGTGTCGGCGCTGATCGTCTCCACCACCCTCACCGACCCGGTGCCCGAGCCGCACGAGACGCCGGTCGAGGAGGCCGAGGGCTACCTCTCGCGGCTGCGCCAGGGCGCCGTGTTCCTGCGCGACGCCAAGCTGCTGCGGTCCATCGTGGGCATGCTGGCCTTCACCAACCTGCTCGACCAGGCGTTCATGGCCGTGCTGCTGCCGGTCTGGGCGAAGGAGACGGGCCACGGCGCCGAGGCCGTGGGTCTGGTGGTCAGCGTCTTCGCCGCGACGTCGATCGTCTCCGCGCTCGTGGCCGCGGGAGTGGGCGAGCGGCTGCCCCGGCGTGCCGTCTACCTGATCGGCTTCACCATCGGCGGAGTCCCGCGCTTCGTGGCGATGGCCACGGGCGCGCCGCTGTGGCTGGTGCTCGCGGTGCTGGCGATGGGCGGCCTGGGATCGGGCTTCGTCAATCCGATCATCGGGGCCGTGACGTACGAGCTGATCCCCACTCCGCTGCTGGGACGCGTCAAGACGCTGGCGCAGGCCGTCACCTGGGCGGGCATCCCGTTCGGTGGGCTCCTGGGCGCGGGACTGGTGACGGTGGCGGGCACCTCGGGCGCGCTGTGGATCGTCGGCGGGCTCTACCTCGTCGCCATCGGCGTGCCGGCCCTGAACCGGGAGTGGACGCACATGCGCAAGCGGACGGTGCCCGACGCGAGCCCCGCCGGCGCCGAGCCCGGGAACGGAAGCGCGGCCGACGCGGCCCCCGGTCCCGGAGCGGAGGTCGCCAGGGCGACCGCCTGAGCCGCGGTGCGGGACCGGCGCCGGCCGGGCGGAGGACCGCCCGGCCGGCTGCCCGTTCCGGGCGCCCGGCCCGCCGGGGCGCACGGGCGGGCGGGCATCCCCGTGTCCATGACCGGGGCAGAAGTGTCCACGTCCCGCGGGCAGAAGTAACCAGTTATCTCTCCAAGATCGCTCTGCGAGCATCGGATTCGACTGAGTTTCCGAGGGGTTTTCGCACACGGTCGACGACGAGGAACTGGTGGACACATGACGACGAATCCGATGACGGCCACGGCCCCCGGAACGGTGGCCGACCAGGGCGGTTTCTCCCCGGCCGAAGTCCGCGTCGCCGCGGTGTGGAATGCGGTGACCGGCACCGAGGTGGCCACGGCGGAGGACGAATTCTTCGAGCTGGGCGGAACCCGCGCGCAGGCGACGGAAATGGTGCGCCGCATCGCGGAGGAATTCGGTTCGGAATTCGGCACGGAACCGCTGCCCGAGCCGCTGACGGTGCGGGCGGTGGCGTCGTTCCTCGCGGAGGAGGCCCTGCTGAGGGCCCGCCGGCTGTTCGAGTCGTCCGGCTCCGACACCGTGGACGCGGCGGACGCGATGGGCGCCCTGGTGGCGGCCGGGGCCACGGACGACGCTCCGGTCATACCCCGCGCGCCCCGGGACGGACGCCCGCTGCCGCTGTCGTTCGCACAGCGCCGGCTGTGGTTCCTGGACCAGTTGGAGCCCGGACGGGCCGAATACCTGATCCCCATGGGACTGCGCATCCGCGGCCCCCTGGCCGTCCCGGCGCTGCGTGCGGCGCTGTCGGAACTGGTGGCCCGGCACGAGGTGCTGCGCACCCGCTTCGTCAGCGGGCCCGACGGCGATCCCGGCCAGGTCGTCGACCCTCCCCGGCCACTCCCCCTCGCCGTTCACGACCTGCGGTCCGTCGCCGGGGACCGCGCGCGCGAAGAGGCGGCCACCGCGCTCATGGACACCGAGGGCTTCCGCCCGATGGACCTCGGCACCGGACCGGTCGTACGCGCGCTGCTGATCCGGCTGGCCGACGACGAGCACCTCCTGTCCCTGACGGTGCACCACATCGCTTTCGACGGCTGGTCGGCGGGGGTGCTGTCCCGGGAGCTGACCGAGCTGTACGGCGCGCGGATCGCGGACCGGGCGCCCGGCCTGACCGAACCCCCCCTCCAGTACGCCGACTTCGCGGTCTGGCAGCGCCAGTGGTTCACCGGCGACGTGCTGGCGGAGCAACTGGGCTACTGGCGCGGCCGGCTGGCCGGCCTCGAACCGCTGGAACTGCCCACCGACCGCCGGCGTCCGGCGCGGCACAGCGGCAAGGGCGCCATGCTCACCTTCCGGGTGCCCGCGCGGACCGCCGACGGCGCCCGCAGGCTCTCCCGGCAGACCGGCGCGAGCCTGTTCATGACCCTGCTGGCGGTCTTCCAGACGGTGCTGTCGCGCTACAGCGGCCAGGAGGACATCGCGGTCGGCACCCCGATCGCCGGCCGCAACCGGGCCGAGATCGAGAACATGGTCGGCTTCTTCGTCAACACCCTGGTCATGCGCACGGACCTGTCCGGCGACCCGACGTTCACCGAGCTGCTGGACCGTGTCAAGGACACCGCGCTGGGCGCCTACGACCACCAGGACCTGCCCTTCGAACGCCTCGTGGAGGAGCTGGCGCCGCAGCGGGACCTGTCGCGCAACCCCCTGTTCCAGACGATGTTCGTCCTCCAGAACACCCCCGACAGCCGGTCGTGGGAACTGCCCGGCCTGACCGTGCGGCAGCTCGAGGTCTCCGCCCAGGACTCCAAGTTCGACTTCACCTTCTACACCACCGAGGCCGCCGACGGCGCCCTGGACGGCACCGTCGTGTACTCCACCGACCTGTTCGACGAGGCCACGATGGTGCGCCTCGCCGGGCACTTCGAGACGCTGCTGGCCGCCGCCTGCGCCGCCCCGGACACCCGGCTGTCCGAGCTGGAGATGCTGACCGCCGCAGAGCGCCGGACGATCCTGGACGAGTGGAACGGCCCCGACACCGACGCCCCGGACACCCTGACGGTGACCCGGCTGATCGAGGAGCGGGCCGCGCGCCGGCCGGACGCGCCGGCCGTGACGTGCGGTACCGACCGGCTCACCTACCGGCAGCTCGACGAGCGGGCCGAGTGGATCGCCGGCCGACTGCGCGAGCGCGGCGCCGGGCCGGGCACCCTGGTGGCGGTCTGCCTGGACCGCGGCACGGACATGGTGTGCGCGCTGCTCGGCATCCACAAGTCGGGGGCGGCGTACGTGCCGCTGGATCCGGCGTACCCCACGGACCGGCTCGCCCACATGGTCGAGGACAGCGGCGCCCCGCTGATCGTCACCCGGTCCGCGCACACCGGCCGCCTGCCCGCCCACACGCCGACCCTGCTGCTGGACGGCTCCTGGAAGGACCGGCCGCACACCGCCTGGGCCGGTCCGGTGGCGCAGGCCGGTCCGGACGACGTGGCCTACGTGATCTACACCAGCGGTTCCACCGGTCGCCCCAAGGGCGTGCAGATCACCCACGGCGCGCTGCGGGCGCGGATGCGCGAGACGTGCCGTGAGCTGGACCTCACGCCCGAGGACCGGGTCCTGCAGTTCGCGTCGGTCGCCTTCGACTCGTCGGTGGGCCAGATCTTCGCCCCGCTCGTCTCCGGCGCCGCTCTGGTGCTGCGCGACGACGCCTGGGACCCGGGCCGGCTGGCGGCGGCGCTGCGCGAGCACCGGGTCACGGTGGCGTGGCTCACCCCCTCGGCGTTCGGGGCGCTGGCCGCCGACCTGGACGGGCCGGACGCCATCGGCCCGGACCTGCGGCTGGTCCGGCTCGGCGGCGAGGCGCTCCAGCGGGAGCAGGTCCGGGAGTGGTTCCGGCACTGCGCGGTGCCCCTGGTCAACGGCTACGGACCCACGGAGGCCGCGCAGGAGGCGACGACCGCCAGGATCACCGGGCCCGTCGACCGGGTGCCGATCGGCCGGCCGGTCGCCAACGCGAAGGTCTTCGTGGTCGACCGCCACGGCCGGCCGGTACCGGTGGGAGTGCCGGGCGAGATGTGGATCGGCTGCCCCGGACTGGCCCGCGGCTACCTCGGCCGGCCCGAGCTGACCGGCGAGAAGTTCACCGTCGTGGACGTGGACGGCACGCCCCGGCGCGTCTACCGCACCGGGGACCACGCCCGATGGCTGCCGGACGGGCGGCTGGAGTTCACGGGCCGCGCGGACAACCAGGTCAAGCTGCGCGGCTACCGCATCGAACTCGGCGAGATCGAGACGGCGCTGCTCGCCCACCCCGCGGTCGCCGGCGCCACCGTCGTGCTGCGCGAGGACGTCCCCGGAGCGCAGGGACTGGTGGCCTACGTGGTGCCCGTGGGGCCTCTCGACACGAGCGCACTGCGCGCCCACCTCCGACGCGACCTGCCGGACTACATGGTGCCGGCGGCCTTCGTGCCGCTGGAGCGCATCCCCCTCACCCCGAACGGCAAGACCGACCGCCGGGCGCTCCCCGCCCCCGCCTTCGACCGGTCCGGGCTGGGCGCCGTGTACACCGCGCCGCGCACGGACGCCGAACGCACGGTGGCCGAGGTGTGGTCCGAGGTGCTGGGCGTCGACCGGATCGGCGTGCACGACGACTTCTTCGCGCTGGGCGGGCATTCGCTGCTGGCCACCCAGGTCGTGTCGCGGCTGCGCCGGCGGCTCGGTGCCGACGTCCCGGTGCGCACGCTGTTCAGCGCGCCGACCCCGGCGCTGCTGGCCGAAGCCGTGACGGGGCTGGACGGCACCGGCGCGGACCGCATCCCGCCGGCGCCACGCGACAGCGGTCCGCCGCCGCTCAGCTTCGCGCAGCAGCGGCTGTGGTTCCTGGACCAGCTGGACCCGGGCCGGGCCGAGTACCTGCTGCCCTTCGCCTTCCGCATCCACGGCCCGCTGGACACGGACGCCCTGAACGCCGCGTTCACCGCGGTGGTGGCGCGCCACGAGATCCTGCGCACCCGGTTCGGCACGGACGCGACGGGCTCGCCGGTGCAGTTGATCGACCCGGCACGGCCGGTACGGATGCCGGTACGGGACCTGCGCGGGATCGCCGACACCGCCTCCCGCGAGGACGCCCTGGTGGAAACGCTGCGCGAGGACGGACTGCGGCCGGTCGACCTCGGCACCGGACCGATGCTGCGCGCACTGCTGGTGCGACTGGCCGACGAGGAGTGCGTCCTGGCGGTCACCGTGCACCACATCGCCTTCGACGGCTGGTCGGTGGGCGTGCTGGTGCGCGAGCTGTCCGCCCGGTACGCGGAAGCCCTCGCGGGCCGGGCCGGCGCGTCCGGGGCCGGGCCGCTGAGGGTGCAGTACGCCGACTACGCGGTGTGGCAGCGCGCCTGGCTCTCCGGCGCACCCCTGGAGCGCCAACTCGCCTACTGGACACAGCGCCTGGACGGCCTGGAGCCGCTGGAGCTGCCGACCGACCACGCCCGGCCGGCGGAGCGCGGCGGACGCGGCGAGGCGGTCCGGTTCTCGGTGCCCGCCGAGGTCGCCGCCCGCGCCCGCGAGGTGTCCGCCGAGATCGGCGCGAGCCTGTTCATGACCCTGCTGGCGGCCTTCCAGCTGCTGCTGGCCCGCTACAGCGGACAACGGGACATCGCGGTCGGCACTCCGATCGCCGGCCGCAACCGCGCCGAGACCGAGGAGCTGATCGGCTTCTTCGTCAACACCCTGGTCATGCGCACCGACCTGTCCGGAGACCCGGCCTTCACCGAGCTGCTGGCCCGGGTCAAGGACACCGCGCTGGGCGCCTACGACCACCAGGACCTGCCCTTCGAACGCCTCGTGGAGGAACTGGCACCCGACCGAGACCCGTCCCGCAACCCCCTGTTCCAGACGATGTTCGCGTTGCAGAACGCACCGGGCGCGGACGCCTGGAACCTGCCGGGCCTGTCCGCCGAACCCGTCGAGACCCCGGTGCGGAACGCCAAGTTCGACCTGTCGATGTACCTCGCGGAGGCTGCGGACGGCACGCTGGAGGGCGCCGTCGTCTACGCCGACGACCTGTTCACCGAGGACACCGCGCGCCGCATGGCCGCCCACTTCACCAACCTGCTGGCCGCGGCCACGGCCCGCCCGCACAGCGCGCTGTCCGAGATCGAGATGCTCGACGCGGGCGAACGGCACCGCATCCTCACCGAGTGGAACGACACCGCCGCACCCGTCCCGGCGACGACCCTGCACGGACTGTTCGAACAGCGGGCGGCACAGGGCCCGGACGCCGTGGCCGTCGTCTGCGGCACCGAGAGCCTGACCTACCGCGAACTCGACGAACGGGCCAACCGCCTCGCCCACCGGCTGCGCGCCGTGCCGGACATCGGACCGGACGTCCCCGTGGGCGTCTGCCTGGAACGCTCGCCCGCCATGGTGTGGACGCTCCTCGGCATCCTCAAGGCCGGCGCCGCCTACGTGCCGCTCGACCCCGAGCACCCGGCGGAACGGCTGGCGTACCTGGTGGCGGACTCCGGCACGCCGCTGATCGTCACCGACACGGCGCACACCGCCCTGCTGCCCGAGGGCCCGGACCTGCTGGCCGTGGACCGGCCCGCCGACCTGCCGGACACCCTCCCCACGGACACGCCGGAACCCGTCGCGGAACCCGGCGACCTCTGCTACCTGATCTACACCAGCGGCTCCACGGGCCGCCCCAAGGGCGTCCGCATCGAACACCGCGGAGTGGTCAACTACCTGGCCGGCATGCAGGACGCCTTCCCGCTCGCCGAGGGCGAGGGATTCCTCCAGGCCACGCCGCTGTCCTTCGACGTCTCGGCGTACGAGATCTTCTGGCCCCTGTGGCAGGGCGCCACGGTCGTGCTGGTGCCCGGCTCCGACCGGCTCGACATGGCCGAGGTGTCCCGCCTGATGCGCGCCCACCGCGTGGTCGGCCTCCACTTCGTGCCGAGCCTGCTGGACCTGTTCGTCTCCGGGGTACGGCCCGGCGACTGCACGCACCTGCGGTACGCCTTCGCCAGCGGCGAGCCGCTCCAGCCGACCCTGGTGAGCCGGTTCACCGAACGCTTCCCCGGCGATCTCGTCAACCTGTACGGCGCCACCGAGGTCTCGGTGGACACGACGTACTGGCGGGCCTCGCGCCCGGACCCGGCCGGACCGGTCCGCGCGGGCCGGCCCATGGTCAACCAGACCGTCTACGTCCTGGACCCGGACCGCCGTCCCGTGCCCGCGGGCGTGCTCGGCGAGGTGTACCTCGGTGGCGACAGCGTCGGACGCGGGTACCACCGGCGGCCCGAGCTGACGGCCGAGCGTTTCCTCCCCGACCCCTTCCGCGGCGGCCTGATGTACCGCACGGGCGACCTCGGCCGGTTCACCGCGGACGGCGAACTGGACCTGCTGGGACGCATCGACCGTCAGGTGAAGCTGCGCGGCGTCCGGGTCGAGCTGGGCGAGATCGAGGCGACCCTGCTCACCCACGACGCGGTGGGGGTCTGCGCCGTGGTCGTCCGGGAGGACACGCCCGGCGACAAACGGCTGGCCGCCTACTGCGTACCCGCGCCCGGTACCACCGTGGACGTCGGCGAACTGCGCGAGTGGGCCGCGGAACGCCTGCCGCGCGCCATGACGCCCTCGGCGTTCGCCGTCCTCGCGGAACTGCCGCTCAACCGGAACGGCAAGGTCGACCACGCGGCACTGCCGGCCCCCGGGAGCGACGGCGACGCCACGGCCGGATACAGCGCGCCGGGGGACGAGATCGAGGCGGAGCTCGCGGGCATCATGGCCGCCGTGCTCGGCGTCGAACGCGTCGGGGTCCACGACGGGTTCTTCGACGCCGGCGGCCACTCCCTGCTAGCCATCCAGCTCGTCAACCAGGTGGAGGCGGCGACCGGAGTGCGCATCGGTCTGCGGCGCCTCTTCCAGTCGCCCACCGTCATCGGCATCAAGCGACAGCTCATCGAATCGTTCGACGCGCAGGAACAGGGTTCCTGAACCAGCGGCCCACTGCCCACGCGACAAGACGGAAGAGGACGGAACATCATGGGCGAGAACTCGGTCGAGGCACGGCTGCTGTCCCGCATGCGGCGGCGCGCGGCAGCGGCCCGGATCGTACGCGCTGACCGGAAGGCCGCACCGCTGCCGCTGTCGTTCGCGCAGCAGCGTCTGTGGTTCCTGGACCGGTTGACGCCGGACAGCGCGGACTACCTGGTGCCGACGGTGCTGCGGGTGCGCGGTGCGCTGGACGTCGCCGCCCTGGGCACGGCACTGTCGGGTCTGGTGGCCCGGCACGAGGTGCTGCGGACGGCGTTCCCGGCGGACGACGACGGCACACCGAGGCAGGTGATCACCGCACCCTGGCCGGTGGACGTCACGGTCCACGACCTGCGGTCCGAGGCGGACGCGGAGGCCCGCGCGGGCGAGGTGCTGCGCGCCGAGGCCACGCGGCCCTTCGACCTGGACGGCGGCCGGCTCCTGCGGGCCGACGTGGTGCGGCTCGCGGACGACGACCAGTACCTGCTGCTGGCGTTGCACCACATCGTGTCGGACGGCTGGTCGTCCGGGATCCTGGCGCGTGAACTGCGCGAGCTGTACGCGGCCGCCGTCGCCGGACGTGAGGCGTCGTTGCCCGAACTGCCGATCCAGTACGCGGACTTCGCCGTCTGGCAGCGGGAGCAGCTCAGCGGCGAGTTCCTGGAGGGGCAGCTGGCGTACTGGCGCGAGCGCCTCGCCGGGATCGCGCCGCTCGAGCTTCCCACCGACCACCAGCGTCCGGCGCTGCCGAGCGGCGGCGGTGACGTGGTCACCTTCTCGGTGCCGTCGGAGGTGACGGAGGCGCTGCGGACGGCGGCGAGCGGGCAGGGCGCGAGCCTGTTCATGGCGCTGCTGTCCCTGTTCCAGATCGTCCTGGCCCGCTACTGCCGTCAGGACGACATCGCGGTCGGCACCCCGATCGCCGGCCGCAACCGCGCCGAGACGGAGGACCTGATCGGCTTCTTCGTCAACACCCTGGTCATGCGCACGGACCTGTCCGGAGACCCGACGTTCACCGAGCTGCTGGCCCGGGTCAAGGACACCGCGCTGGGTGCCTACGACCACCAGGACCTGCCCTTCGAACGCCTCGTGGAGGAACTGGCCCCCGACCGCGACCCGTCCCGCAACCCGCTCTTCCAGACGATGCTCGTCCTCCAGGCGCCCCAGAGCGCGGAGGGCCGGACCTGGGAGCTGACGGGCACGCGGATCGAGCCGACCGAGATCGAGCGGGGTGTCGCCAAGTTCGACCTGACGCTCACGGCGGTCGAGTCGCCGGACGGGCTGCGCGCGGTGCTGGAGTTCCGGACGGATCTGTTCGAGCGGGCGACGATCGAGCGGTTGGCCGGTCACTTCGCGACGCTGGCCGCGTCGGTGGCGGCCGCTCCGGGGGCGCGTCTGTCCGAGCTGAACATGCTGACGGCGGGGGAGCGGCGGGAGATCCTGGTCGACTGGAACGGTGTCAGCGGTCCGTATCCGGACACGGCGACGATCCACCGGTTGATCGAGGAGCGGGTGGCGGCCGATCCGGATGCGGTGGCCGTGGCCTTCGGAGACCGGAGCTGGTCCTACGGGGAGATCAACGCGCGGGCGAACCGGCTGGCGCATCATCTGCGTGGCATCGGGATCACTCCGGACACGCTGATCGCCGTCTGCCTGGAGCGGTCGCCGGACCTGATCGCCACCCTGCTGGGCATTCTGAAGGCGGGCGCGGCGTTCGTCCCGCTGGACCCGGAGTATCCCGTCGACCGCATCGCCTACATGGTCGAGGACGCGAACGCTCCGCTGGTCGTGACCAGCACCGCTCTCGACCAGCGCCTTCCGGAGGGGGTTCCGCGGCTGCTGGTGGACGCGCAGTGGCCGGCCGGTCGGGAGGACAACCCGGAGCCGCTGGCTTCGCCGGACGATCTGGCGTATGTGATCTACACGTCGGGGTCGACGGGCAGGCCGAAGGGGGTGGCGCTGGAGCACCGG
>NZ_JBVHWR010000044.1:0-11461 GCF_055564355.1 Streptomyces sp. NPDC029152
CGAACGTCTGCACTCCGTCAACCACAGTTGCCTCTTGAACACTTGATGGACCAGATCGCTGTTGATCCTCTCTCACCCACCGACCAGGACGACAGCCTCGGCCTGACATGCGGGACAGCCCTTAGCCGGCGTCGAGGCGGCCAAACTGCTCCAGCGTTTCCCACCACGACCACGCACTACGGATTGGCCGGTTACCTCCCTGAACCGGACGGACCTCTACGACTGGCTCCGCCACCCCAATCAGCGTCTGCCCGGCACCGAAAGCAGTCAGGCAACGCGGATGGTCGGCGCCCGTCTGTTACTGCGCTGGATGGAGACGTTTCCCGGCGACACCTGGCAGCAGCGCTGGCTGGCTTCCCCTGCTGCCGACAAGCAGAAGGGCTGGTACACACACGTCCAGGCCTACTCCCGGACACTGCACCGGAACACTCCGTCTGCGACGATTCAGGCGGGGATGCACACCCTCATCTGCGCCGATGCCATCCGGCCCAGTCTCACGTGGCTCATGGCCAACTCGTCGAGGTTCGTTCGACCGGGCATCCAGCACAGCAGGGACCCCGAAGGCTTCGCCCGCATGGAGGCGGCCGGCTGCCCCGGGGGCGGAGACATGGACACCGCCTCGGCGGCCCTTCTGGCCATCGCCCAAATCATCGCGGCATACGGCGGCACCGTCCGGGACATCACTGTCGGAGACTGCCTGGCCCTGTTGCAGGCGGCCGGTCCTCGCAAGACCGCCACTCGTAACGCGAGGCTCGCCTACCTCTGGCTCAGGGAACTGGGACAGTTCCCGCCGGACGCGCCAGGCAGTCTGCTCAGCTTCTCCAACCGCGCCGGCCAGGTGAGCATCGAAATGCTCGTCGACCGCTACCAGCTGCAATGCAAACCGGTTCGGGATCTGATCGTCGACTACCTCAACGAGCGCCGTCCCAGCATCGACTACAGCTCACTCAAGCAACTGTCGACGGTGTTGGCCAAGTTGTTCTGGTCCGACATCGAACGCCATCATCCGGGGATCGACTCCTTGCGCCTCGACAAGGAAGTCGCCGCCGCCTGGAAAGCCCGGCTTGCCACGAAGACGGTCCGCCGTCGGCAACCCGATGGCTCTACCGCACTGGTCACCGAACCGCGGGAGACCGCCGCGGCGGTGAAGCAGATGGTCAGAGCGTTCTACCTCGACATCGCACACTGGGCGATTGAGGAGCCTGAACAGTGGGGCCGCTGGGCAGCGCCAGTCCCGATCAGCCAAGACGAGTGGTCGACCAGGAAGCTCGGACAACAGCAGAAGTCCCGCTCGGACCAGCGGACTCGCGAACGCCTGCCAGTGCTGCCAGCCCTGGTCCGCGTCGCGGAACGTCGCCTCAAGGATGCCAGGACCAGGTTGGACGCTCTGAACGCCGCGAGTCCGGGCGCCACGATCACAGTGCTGGGCGAGACTCTCACTCTCGCGCGCCGGACCGCTCGGCTCGACGGCCGGCCCATGAACGCCTACGACGCGGCCGGCCGTCGGCGCCACCTGGGAACAGAGGAGAAGCGAGCCTTCTGGGCGTGGGCAACGATCGAGATCCTGCGGCACACAGGAATCCGGATCGAGGAGCTCGGCGAGATCGGCCACCACAGCATCATCAGTTACAAGCTGCCAACCAGCGGAGAAATCATTCCGCTTCTCCAGATCGCACCATCGAAAAACGATCAAGAGCGACTTCTGCTGGTGACTCCGGAACTCGCGGACGTACTCAGCGCAGTCATCTCGCGGGTCCGCTCGGCAAACGGTCCCGTCCCTCTCGTCCATAGCTACGACTCCCACGAGAGGACGTGGAACCCGCCGATGCCGCTTCTCTACCAGTGGCACGTCAGCGGAGAGAACCGCCAGATCTCGCAACACACCATCCGCGAGGCACTCAACGAGACCCTCATGGCATCCGGACTCACCGACACGTCAGGCAGACCGCTCACCTTCGCACCCCACGACTTCCGGCGGATCTTCATCACGGACGCCATCATGAACGGCCTACCTCCACACATCGCGCAAGTCATCGCTGGTCACGGCAACATCAACACCACGATGGGCTATGCCGCCATCTACCCGACAGACGCTATCGAGGCTCACCAGGCATTCATTGCTCGCCGACGAGCGGTTCGACCTGCCGAGGAGTACCGAGCCGTCACAGCGGAGGAGTGGGAGGAATTCCTCGGCCACTTCGAGCGCCGCAAGCTCGCTCTCGGCGACTGCGGACGCGCTTACGGCACCGACTGCGTCCATGAGCACGCCTGCGTCCGATGCCCACTCCTCATCGTCTCCCCCTCCGAAAGGCCCAGGCTCCTCGAGATCCGCGACAACCTGGCCGAACGGATCGCGGAGGCTGAGCGCGAGGGCTGGCTCGGCGAAGTAGAAGGGCTCAACGTCAGTCTTACTGCGGCCCAGGAGAAGATCTCGCAGCTAGACGCGAGGCAGGAACGCAAGAACTCCCCAGTCTTCATCGGCATCCCCACCTTTGATCAGCTTGCTGTTCGCACAAGCGAGGCGAAGGCGCCCATACTCGCGAGCCGACGACCGGCTCCTGGTGCCGACCCTCACTCACAAGGGCGATAGCGCTTTCGTCACCGCAGTAGGACGTCGATACCGCGGTCCATGAAGATCTCTAGAAGCACCTCGAAGAAGGCGCCATTGCCCCCGTGGTCACTGACGAGATACGCCCTTGCGGAGTCTGAGTGTTGCCATTCCAAAGTGAACGGAGGCGCGGCACCGAACCCTCCGCCGAGACAGTCGTCCACGGCAGCGAGGTTCCAGCCGAAGTAGCCCCCGGGACCGTTGATGGCTTCACCCAGCGCGCAGTAGAAGCTGTCGGGATCGACGACTTGCAGACCGTCCAAGGTGAACACTTGGCCTGGCGCAGTGTCCTTGGGGTGGTCTCGACGCTGGTACTGCCGCGACCACAGCGCTACAGACAGCCAGGCTTTCCGTTCTTCCGGAGAGAGGGAGTGCCACATGCCCTTCCGGTTCAGCTGTCCAGTTCGAAGCAATTCCCACACCCATTCCGAGCCGGGGAGGAGCTGGTCGCACCACAGACGCACAGTGATGTCGAGAAGCCCTTCCTCGCGAAGGGAAGGCTTGGCGGCGGTTGCGGTGAGGTTGTTGACGAAGTAGGAACCCATCTCACTGCCCTTGGCGTCGAGGAGAGCCAGGTGGGCACTCCCCGCGCTTGCGCGGCGCCCGTCGAGATGGTCGAGGCAGGTCAGCAGCGCGCCTCGAGGCGAGCACCCCAGAAGTTCGACCTGGCGATGTCCATCGTCGCTCCCAATGAACAACCCGCTGGCTTCCTGCGCGAAGCCCCAGAAGTCGCTCTCATCCTCGTCGCTGGTCAGGGCGTACTTAAACCCTTCTCCAGCGCGGCCCAGCATCTCCACAGCACCCCCTGAGGCGAAGAGCCTACAGAGAAGCCCTTGGGCGTAGTTCAGCCAGCCGACCGGTCGGCCTCACATGCAGCGGCACTCGTCTCTCCCCTAGTTCAGAGAAGGGTCCTTCCACCTCGACTCCGCCTGGCACCACGGCTGGGAAACGGTCGCGACCGTGGTCGCCACCACCAAGGCGACCACCCGATGACCAGCCGTTCCCGCGCGCACAGACCGGGTGCGTGCCTCGCTCAGCATCGCCCAGCTCGCCCTCCCGCAGGTTCAGGACGACCTGAACGCCGACGACGTCGACGCCCGCGAGCTCGCCGCGATCCTGCGCGAGCTCCAGGAGGACACCGCCGTGCCCGGCGGCCTCTTCCCGATGCTCGCGCAAGTGGTCAGCACCGCAGCGCGCCGGGCAGAACAGCTCGAGCCCGACCACGACGGCGACGCCTCCTGCCCCCTGCATGAGGTCGCCGCCCTGCTCACCGACAACGCCGGGCAACGCCTGAACTGGTCCGCCCGCTCCCTCGACCCGCAAGGAGATACCGCATGACCTCGGTGCTGTACCCGGACCTGCCGGAAAACGGGCTGATCGTGCTGATCGGCGCCTTCGGAGCGGGCAAGTCGACGCTGGCCCGCACCTGGCCGGACTCCCAGGTCCTCTCGCTCGATGGTCTGCGGGGCGTGGTCAGTGACGACTTCTCTGTCAAGTTCAGCGTGTTGAGGCCGGCATGTCTGGCGCGCGGCTCGATGGCTTAGACCTCGTTTCTTATGGCGTGATCGTTCGTTGATCCGTGCATGACGGATTTGGTTGAGCGGTTGGTGCCGGACGAGTTGTGGGTGCTGTTCAGGCGGGTGGTGCCGCCGACGGTGGTGATCCGTCCACAGGGCGGTGGCCGACGCCGGGCGGGAGACCGTGAAGTTCTGGCGGCGATCATCTTCGTGGCGACTTCGGGCTGCACATGGCGGCAACTGCCGCCGGTGTTCGGCCCCGCCTGGCCCACGGTCTACCGCCGGTTCGCCCAGTGGAGCCGGGACCGGGTCTGGGCGAGGCTCTATCGCGCGATCCTCGACGAACTCGGAGCGCGGGGCGAACTGGACTGGTCGCGGTGCGCGATCGACTCCGTCAGCCTGCGGGCCGCAAAAGGGGGCCACTGACGGGACCGAATCCGACCGACCGCGGCAAGCTGGGATCGAAAATCCACCTGATCACCGACCGGAACGGACTGCCTCTGTCCCTGGGCATCTCCGGCGCGAACATGCACGACAGCCAGGGCCTGGAACCTCTCATCCGCGGCATCCCACCGATCCGGTCCCGCCGCGGCCCACGCCGCCGGCGCCCGGCGAAGCTGCATGCCGATAAGGGCTACGACTACGACCACCTGCGACGATGGCTCCGTCGCCGAGGTATCCGCCACCGCATCGCCCGCAAGGGCGTCGAGTCCTCACAGCGGCTGGGCCGGCATCGCTGGGTGGTCGAGAGAACCGTGTCCTGGCTGGCCGGCTGCCGAAGGCTCCACCGCCGTTACGAACGCAAGGCCGAACACTTCCTCGCCTTCGTCGGCATAGCCGCGACCCTGATCGGCTATCGCCGATTGGTGGGCCTGCTCACGGCCTGAGCCGGTCCTGCTGCACGTCGAAGCAGACCAGCCCCATGGACTCCGCCACGGCCGCCGCGTAGGCCGACGCCTCCTCGGCCATGCTCCAACGCATGGGGAAGTAGATCAGCGGGCCGCTGGCCTCACCGATCAACGGGCCGGTTGACCAGGGCGAAGTGTCCTCCTCGTCCTCGGTGAGGTCACACCACCGCTCAAGCAGCGCAGCCACATAAGCCGCGATGCGTTCGGATGGAGGCTCTTCCACCTCGCCGTCGATGTAGCGGTCGTACAACTCGTTGAAGACTCGGCCGGCGGTCCTGTCGTCCGCCGGCCTCTCGCCTTCCCAGACAGCAAGGTCGTAGCTCATGTCAGGACACTCTCACGTCGCTCTGACAGCCATAAGAAACGACGTCTTAGAAGCTTGTAGATAACGCCTGCTTCACGCGAAGGACCAGGTAAGGCCAGTTAGTTGGGATTGGCTCTCCCGCGTCGCGCGGATCTTGCGTGGGATGGATGTGCTGTCGCCGGTCCGGCGATGCCCCGATAATCACCACGCCACCGGAAGTGAGACCCCACCCATGCCTACGCCGCGTCCGCGTCCCTTTGCGCAGGTCGACGTGTTCTCCTCCACCCCGTATCTGGGCAACCCGGTGGCTGTGGTGCTCGGCGCCGACGGCCTGGACGACGAGGCGATGCAGCGCCTTGCCCGCTGGACGAATCTGTCGGAGACCACGTTCGTGCTGCCGGCCACGGTCCCGGAGGCGGACTACCGGTTGCGGATCTTCACCCCGGGTGGTGAGCTGCCGTTCGCCGGCCATCCCACGCTCGGCTCGGCGCATGCCTGGCTGGAGCACGGCGGAAGGCCGCACCGCGGTGACCGCGTCGTGCAGGAGTGTGCGGCCGGCCTGGTGGACGTACGGTGCGGGGAAGGCGTCCTGTCCTTCGCCGCGCCGCCCACCCGCCGTAGCGGCGCGCTGGGGGAGGAGTATCTGCAGCAGGTGGTGGAGGCGTTCGGTATCGGCCGGGAGCAGGTGCTGGCTCATCAGTGGGTCGACAACGGCCCCGGGTGGGCGGTGGTCCGGCTGGCCACGGCTCAGGAGGTCCTGGCCCTGGAGCCGGACCTGTCGCGGATTCCGACGGCCATGGTGGGCGCCGTCGGCGCGTATCCGCCGGGCTCGAAGCACGCGTTCGAGCTGCGCAGCTTCGCGCCCGGCGTCGGTGTGGCCGAGGACCCGGTCTGCGGCAGCATGAACGCCTCGGTCGGCCAGTGGCTGATCGGGTCGGGTGCCGCGCCGGCGAGCTTCAAGGTCTCTCAGGGCGCGCGGCTGGGCAGGGCAGGAGACATCACGCTCTCCGCCGATGCCGACGGCAGCGTCTGGGTCGGCGGAGCGACCACCACCTGCTTCCGGGGCACCGCCGCCCTGTAGCGGCCGCGCCTGGACAACACGCCTTGCCGCTCGTCCGCGTCCTGACCCGGGACCGAACCGGAAGACAGCATGAGAACCATCGGGCTCATCCACGGCATGGGCAGCACCGCCACCGCGCACTTCTACCAGCGTCTCAACGAACGCGTGAACGACCGGCTGGGAGGTTATGAGCAGGCAGAGGTGCTTCTGGCCAGCGTCAACTTCGGCGTGGTTGACCGCTGCGTGCAGTCCGGCGTGTGGGACTACCTCGGCCGGTACCTGGCGCGGAAGGCGATCGCCCTGGAGGCGGCCGGTGCCGAGATCCTGGCCATCGGCGGAGGCACGGGACACGTCGTGGCCTCGGCTCTTGAGCGGAGCACAGCGCTGCCGCTGCTGCACATCGCCGACGCGGTGGGCGACGCCGCACGCGCTCTTGGGGTGTCGCGGCTCGGGCTGATCGCCTCCAGCCCCGTGGCAGAAGGGTCCTACTACGCAGACCGGCTGGCCGGCCGTGGAGTGGAGGTCATCACGCCCAGACCAGCGGTCCGCTCGTTCGTCCGGCGAGTGATCGTCGAGGAAGTAAGCCACGGGCTGCGGACCAACGCCGCCCGTGACGGATTCGTGCACCTGGTGAGTGACCTGGGCGAGCGGGGAGCCGAGGCTGTCGTGCTCGGCTGCACCGAGGCCGGCCTGCTCATCAGCCAGTGCGACGCCCCTGGCATGCCGCTCATCGACGCCACGGAACTGCACATCGAAGCCATCGTCGAAGCCGCCCTGCGCAGGCCGGTCGAATCCTGGTCCTTCTGAGCACCGGGCCGCAGCACCAGGGCCGGCCGACGTGAGGTGGGGTCAGCCGCGCAACGCCAGGGCGGCACCCAGGCCGACCAGACCCACGCCCGACGCTCCGGCGAGTGACTGCCGGACGCTGCGGCGGCCAAGCAGCCGCTCGACGCGGGCGAGAAGCAGGAGCACCAGCACGAACCACAGCAGGCACAAGAGCCAGAAGACACCGGCGAGGACGCTGTGCGCGGCCGTCGTTCCCAGGCCAGGCAGGCTGAACTGGGGGAAGAGGGCCAGGTAGAAGACGGCCACCTTGGGGTTGAGCAGGTTGCTGATCAGGCCCTGCCGGAAGGCGGTGCGCACAAGGCGCCCCGCCGTCGGGGCGGGACGGCCAGCGCGGGGAGCCGGATCGTCCACGGCAGCACCGCGGCGCAGGCGGACGAAGCTGGCCAGGGACTGGGCACCCAGATAGATCAGGTACAGGGCGCCGACGATGCGCAGGATCGTGTAGCCGACCTGCGAGGCGGCCAGCAGGGCCGTCAGGCCGGCCACCGCGGCCGTGGCCAGGACCGCGTGTCCCAGCATGATTCCCGCAGCGGTCGCCTGGCCCGCGCGCCGCCCCGACCGGGCCGTGTTGCCCAGCAGCAGGGTCAGATCGGGGCCGGGTACGACGATGATGACCAGGGAAGCGGCCACGAAGCCGAGCAGTTCTGGCATGGAAATCCGTTCACGTGTACATGGCCCCGGGTCGGTCGCACCGCGGGGAGCCGTCGCCGGGGCCGGGGTCCGACAGCGGCCATGGAGCCATTCCAGCGCACGGCCCCGCCGGGAGGGCAGGGCCAATCCGAATGATCTGGACTGACCGTGCAGCGATTTCTGCAGGCAGTTCGCAGTCCAGCGCCGTATTGGCTGGGAGCTGCTCCGGTGCGGCCGCTGCAGCAACGCGCAGGGGGACAACGGCAAACGGGTACTAGTACTCCAGCCGGACTTCTGTATTTGCGCTGGTCAACGGTCTGGTGGTGGGGAGTGTAGCGAGGGTTCGGCATGTGCGGGCCGGTCTTGGGCCGACCGTCCCACCAACGGGTGCCCGCGCCGCATGTAATGACAGCACTGGGCACGTGCTTGGTGACGGCGTCGCCATCGGGACCAGTTCATCGCGTGGTCGCGGGGTGCAGGATGGCGGCGGGGTTCAACTGCCAGCAGACGACGGATTTCGGCTGGTGTGAGGGCCACGAGGTCGGGTGTGTCGGCCTCGTCACCCCTTTTTCGCGCTCCTGCACGGCCATCACGGCGAGGAAGGCGTGGGCGAGCATGGCGAGCGTGATGTGGCGGTACCAGCCCACGTAGTGGCGGACCTCGTACTGGTCCAGGCCGCACTCGTTCTTCGCGCTCTGGAAGCACTCCTCGATCTTCCAACGGCTTCCGGCGACGCGGACCAGGTCGGCGACGGTGGCTTCCAGCGGGGTGCAGGCGAGGTAGTAGGCGATCTCGTCGGGCTTGCCGATGCTGCGGCGGGCCAGCATCCAGCGCTGCCGGGTCGGCTCGTCACCGTCGGCTTCGGTCGCTGCGGGCAGGCGGGCGGCAGCCCAGTCGTAGAGCCGTTCGCCCTTGGCCCCCGGCCCCGCCGACAGACGTTGCCAGGCCTTGGGCGGGGCCTGAGCGATGAGATGGTCGATGCGCGGGCCGCTCACCTGCTGCGACTTGGGCACGGCGACGACGTAAGCGAGCTGCGTGTCTTCCAGGAAACGCCGGAAGCGGGAGTCCTGTCCGTAGGCGGAATCCGCGGTGACCCAGGCGATGGGCAGTGGGGAGTCCAGGGCGCGACGAATCATGTCGCGGGCGAGGTCGCCCTTGGTGGCGAAGGTGCGCTCGTCGGGGATGCGGGCGGCTTGGCAGCGTTCCCGGTCCTGCGTCCAGGACTGGGGCAGGTAGAGCTCGCGGTCGACCAGGGCGTGGCCGCGGGTGGTGGCGTAGGCGGCGAAGACGCCGATCTGGCAATTCTCGGTGCGGCCGGCCGTGCCGGAGTATTGGCGCTGCACTCCGGCGGAGGTGGTGCCCTTCTTCACGAAGCCGGTGTCGTCGAGAATCAACACACCATCTGGACGACCGAGTTGTTCGGCCACGTAGGCCTGCAGGTCGTCGCGGACGCCGTCGGCGTCCCAGCGGCTATGGGAGAGCAGGTGCTGCAGGCCATGCGGGGTGTCGTGGCCGGCGTACTCGGCGAGCTGCCAGCTGTTCTTGCGGCCGACCGGGCCGAGCAGCCCACGGACGTAGTCCCGCATCCGCCGCCGGGCTTCCACCCGGCAGAAGCGGGCTCCGGTCTGCAGGAAGAGTTCTTCGAGTTCCAGGTCCCAGGCGTTCGTCGGTACGTCGTGGATCACGGCAATGGTCTGCTCGCGGTGCTGTCATTACATGCGGCGCGGGCACCCGTTGGTGGGACGGTCGGCCCAAGACCGGCCCGCACATGCCGAACCCTCGCTACACTCCCCACCACCAGACCGTTGACCAGCGCAAATACAAAAGTCCGGCTGCTAGTCTTCTGAGTCAGGAATTCTGTTCATATGTATAGGGTTGCGGGGTGGCGCGTACTGGGCGGCCGAAGGCCGAGTTGATCCTGTCGGATGCGGAGCGGGCTGCGCTGGAGGGGTGGGTGCGGCGCCGTTCCACGCCGCAGGCGTGGGCTTTGCGCTGCCGGATCATCCTGGCCTGCGCGAGCGGCGTGTCGAACAAGGACGTGGCCGCGCAGTTGGGTTCCACGCGGCATGCGGTGGGTCGGTGGCGGAAGCGGTTCGTCGAGCACCGGATCGCCGGTCTGGGCGACCTGCCGCGTCCGGGCGGACCCCGGACGGTCACCGACGAGCAGGTCGCCGCCGTGGTCACCAAGACGCTGGAGTCGACGCCGAAGAATGCCACGCACTGGTCGACGCGGGCGATGGCGAAGGAGATGGGCCTGTCGCAGTCGACCGTGTCGCGGATCTGGCGGGCCTTCGGCCTGCAGCCGCACCGCACCGAGACGTCTCTGCTGTCCACGGACCCGTACTTCGTCGACAAGGTCCATGATGTGGTCGGCCTGTATCTGGATCCGCCCGAGCGGGCGCTGGTGTTCTGCGTGGACGACAAGAGCCAGATCCAGGCGCTGGACCGCTCCTAGCCGGTGCTGGCGATGATGCCCGGGATCCCGCAACGGATCACCCACGACTACGTGCGCGCCGGCACCACCACCCTGTTCGCCGCACTCGAGGTCGCCACAGGCAAGGTGATCGGCTCCCTGCACCGTCGGCACCGGGCCGAGGAGTTCAAGAAGTTCCTCATCAAGCTCGACCAGGAGGTGCCGGCGGACCTGGACGTGCATCTGGTGCTGAACGACTACGCGACCCGCAAGACTCCGGCGGTCAAGACCTGGCTGGTGGCCCGTCCCCGCTTCCACCTGCACCTCACGCTCACCGGATCGTCCTGGCTGAACCTGGTCGAGCGGTGGCTCGCCGAGCTGACGAACAAGCGGATACGGCGAGGAGTCCACGGAAGCGTCCAGGCGTTGAAGAAGGACATCCGGACCTGGATCGCCGCATGGAACACCGATCCCGACCCCTACGTGTGGACCAAGACCGCGGACGAGATCCTCGAACGCCTCGCCAGCTATCTGAACAGAATTCCTGACTCAGAAGACTAGTACTGCAACGGTGCTTGTTCTGAGTGCTGGGCAGTTTTCAAGGACTGTGTCCGCGTCGTTTGTAGTGACTGAGCCGAGCCT
Source organism: Streptomyces sp. NPDC029152 (assembly GCF_055564355.1). NCBI lineage: Bacteria > Bacillati > Actinomycetota > Actinomycetes > Kitasatosporales > Streptomycetaceae > Streptomyces > Streptomyces sp. NPDC029152. The sequence goes on from NZ_JBVHWR010000044.1 coordinate 10,929, forward strand.
GATACTGCCGTCTGCGGCGCCATGTCGACCAGTGCAGGATGTGGTCGACCGGGGTGGGACGGCGGTCGGTGAGTCGGGTGATCAGGCGTCTGATTTCGGCGAGGCTGAGGTGGATGAGCTGGGAGGATCCGTTTCTGCTTTGTCCGCGTCCAGCTGTCGGGCTCGCAGGACGGTCAGGCAGGCGTGGGCGGCCATGGCCAGGGTCATGTGGCGGTGCCATCCGGGATAGCGGCGGACCTGGTAGTCGTCCAGGCCGCACTCCTGCTTGGCGGTCTGGAAGCATTCCTCCACCGCCCAGCGGCTGCCCGCGATGCGGATGAGCTCGTCCAGTGTGGTGTCGGCGGGGCAGTAGGCGATGTAGTAGGAGATCTTAGAGGGCGTTTACGCAGGTTAAGCCCTGTAAGCGGTTTTTGCTCCTGTTCTGCTTTGAGGGCTTTAATCCCGTAGGTGGCGAATGGCGCTCTCCGCGGTGGATGCTTGGTCATCCGTCTCGTTCGCTTTTACGCCTGGAAGTCCGTCTGGTTTGAAGTTGC
>NZ_JBVHWR010000045.1:0-10915 GCF_055564355.1 Streptomyces sp. NPDC029152
TCGACGTCGAAGTCGTCAACAGGAGCCCGGAGACCCGCGGCTTTCAGCTCGTGAAAAGACGCTGGGTGGTCGAGCGGAGTATCGGTTGGATCATGATGCACCGCCGCCTCGCCCGCGACTACGAGACCCTCACCGCCAGCTCCGAGGCCATGATCCACATCGCCTCTATCGACAACCTCACCAGGCGCATAACGGACGAGACAATACCCACCTGGCGAGGGACGTACTAGGACGTAAACGGCAAGTTGTCCACTTTAAACGCCCTCTTAGGCATACTCCCCCCGCGCCAACCGCGCCTATCTGTGGAAACGCCACATCAAGGCGGTCATCCCGGAGAAGAAGGACCAGGTGGCCAACCGCAGGAAGAAGGGCAGCCGGGGCGGGCGGCCCGTCAGCCACCACGCCGGTCTCTACAAGGAACGCAACACCGTCGAGCGTCTGATCAACCGGCTGAAGAACTGGCGCGGCATCGCCACCCGATACGACAAGACACCCGAGAGCTACCTCGCCGGCCTCGAGCTCCGCGCCTCGATGATCTGGCTCGAGGACCTCCTGCGAGCAGCCGATTGATCACGACATCACACAGGCCCTAGCAATTCTGGGTGGTGAACTTCGTTGCGGGCTCTGTGCCGGTACCCGTATCCGCCTCCGGCAGAGCCCATCGGGCAATGTTGCCGTACTGGTCCTCAATCAACAGCTTTCCACCCTTCACGGGCACGTTGAGGTCAGTGATGGCCTTGTACTCTTCATTGGCCTTGACCGTCGCGTAGGGGGTGAAGGCATCGATGCAGCCCTGCCAAGGCGCATCCGTGTAGTCCCAGGCTTCGGTCATCTCCGGGCCCCGCGCCCACTTGATGTGGTTGTCCGTCTGCCGACCGAGGGTCCCGCCCGTCGCGGACTTCATGGTGAAGGCGACGGCCAGCGCGTACTTCCCATTCAAGGGAAGCGTCTTGTCCTTGGCGAAGGCATCCCGGTAGGCAATACCGGTGAGTGTGACCTGCATGGGGCGACCTTCGTCGTCCTTGAGCGTGACGGTCTCGCCGATCTGCCGTAGCGCTGGGTCCGTGGCGCCATCCTCCCCCGGTACCTGACTCACGGCCTGCGGTGGCCAGGAATCTAGGTCGCCTCCGGCTTCTGCGCACCCCGCCACTGCAAGGGACACCACCAGCGTCACAACCGCTAATGCCTTTTTCATACTGAAGCACCCGCCCTGTCTTCGTTGCACATCACATCGGGACATCGATGTACGGACGCTACCGGGGGAATCGATCATGGTGCATTGAATTGGCCGACCGTGCACAGCGCCCTGTCCGTGAGCGGTGCGTTATCCGGTACCGCAGCAAGGTGTCGTTGACAGCGATGACAGGGCGGGGTGCGGTGGCGAGTGCGCGGCGGGTGGTCACTCCGAGCCGCAGTGCTCAGAGGACGTGTCGGGATCGATGACGGCTACGTCGGAGGCCAGAGCACGGGCGGCGTCGGCGAAGTACTGCTCGTCGGCGCCGTGGGCGAGGCCGAGGATGACGCCCTGACTGAGGCCGACGAACAACGCCCTGAGCGCGGTGGCTAGGCGTTGCGCCTGATGCGACGTCACAGTGTTCCCGTTGTGTGATCTGCCGGTGAACAACGCGATCAGGTGGCGTTCCTGTGCCTGAACAGCGGTCCTCCAACGGACCAGCACGCTTCACCCGCTATCACGCACCAACTCGTAAAGCCGGATCCCCTCACAAAACGCCCGACGCTCAGCGGTCAGGCCCCCACCCTCTGGATACCTCACCTCATCGGCATACCGCGGGGATCATGAACCGTCACCACCCGACGACAACCCGAAAACCTCAGTTACCCGGGCCAACGTCCGCCGCTGGTCCGGCCGGCCGTGCGCCAGCGGTCCCCGGGACAGCTCCCGCTCCAGCCGGGCGATCTGCACGTCCGACAGTGCGGCCGACCGGGCGAACCCTTCGACACCAGGCCGGTCTCACGCCGTTCCCGCCATGCTTTGCGCCACCGCTCGACGGACCGCACCGAGACCCGCAGGTCCGCCGCGATCCGGGCGTTCGTCTGCCCGGCCTCGCCCCGGGCCCCCGCCTCCAGCCGAATCCGCTCCCGGGCCGCCCGTTCCCGGTCGGTCAACCCGCCACCTTGCGCATATCTCACACACACTCAAGCAGCGCACGTACCGAACGGCCTTCAACCAAGGCAGGACGACATTACCCGTTCAAGGTCAGTAGTGTTTTCAGGGCTCGACGGTGCCAACTGCTTCAAACGATGGGACACCCTCGAGCACAGGTATCTCGAGTTCCCCGCACAGCGAGCTCCACAGGAAGTCTGTGAAGGATAGAGGAACCTCGACCCACTCCCCCATCTCAACAACGACTGACCATTGCATTCCACCACCAGCCGGGGGGGCTAGAAAAACGTGGTTTCCGGATATCGAACGGGCAACAGGGACGCATCCGCCAGGCGCGGGATGAATGGCGTAGGGGTACAGCTCTGGATTCCCTCGAGCCAATTCCGAGTATGCAGAAGCGGCTTGCTCCCACAATAGCGTGAGGGGCAGCCCATCTTGACCCCCTGCCGCCCGAGGATGGAACAGGTAGAGTTGATCGTTGATAACGCCTGGACCGTACATTGAAACGAACTGCTTGTAATCGTCCGGAAGCATCAACTGTGAGCGTTGCTCAATAGCGTGCCAGTCAAGTTCCGGATCACCGTTGAGAAGCGGAGGACCCAGGAGTTCACGGAACAGAGAGATTTCCACCGGAAGACCTTTCGGAGCAGGAGTAACCACCGGATGCACGATTATATACCGTGCAGTTTAGACGGAATCCTCCATCCCCTATCGCATACATGCGTATTTCGGTCGGTATTGCAGGGTCAGTACCGTGATAAACCGGGAGAACACCAAGTGCAACGTTCTGGTATCTTGCCGCCACGGCGATGTCATTCTCAAGACTTCGCATGTGTGGCGAATTTGCGGGATTTTGGTAACCCGTTACGAAGTTGCGTAGCGTTTCCCTGGACCCTCCCAGCTGATTCGCAACGAGATGCAGGGCGGCTCGGTTGCTTGCTGGTAGTCGATTGTACCCTGCCGGCTTCCATTTCGGGTCGAGGCGCCACGGCCGCAAGTCATACATATTGATGAAGGCCGCTGCTCCAGTAGCTCTGCACTCGTCAGCTCCAGCCCCGAAGCGGGTCATGGGGGCGTAGTAGAAAGCCGGGTCGGTCGACGGAAAGTCTCGAGAACAAGAATTGCGAGTACGTCGAGCATTTGGGTCCGCACCGGACTTGCCGTAACCGAGATCCGGGTCGATATCTTCGTCCGGGAACATATCTTGAAGAGTATTGAGACTGATTCTGTCCTCGGGTGTGTACGGATCAGCGCCGATTCCCCTGACCAAAGCCGCATTGGTCGCCCTCTTGTCGACGACGACTGCACTGTAAAGGGAACTTTGCTGAACGTGCGCGATATCGACACTTGGTTTCGGCGGGGTACGTGTAGGTGCTGGTACCGGGGACCTGCCGCGGTTGGGGTTCTGAGGCGTGGGCGGCTTGGGCGGCTTGATGGTGCCGGTGCGGGAGGTTGTGCTCTTGGGAGCACTGCTGCTGCCGCGGACGGAGTTGTTGGTACGAGATCCCGTGCGCGTCGAGCAGTTATAGGTGCAACGATTCGAGCCGGTGCCGCGACTGGGCTTTGCCTGCCCCTTATACCGGTAGTTGTACCGCTTTTCCCAGCGGTCCAGTTCCCTGGCGTTCTTCCGGGCCTGGGCGCGGCTGCTGGTCGAGGTCCTGCCCCCGCTGGATGAGCCTCTCCGATTGGGTCGGGCTCTGTTCTTCGGGGCAGCGCCAGCGCCTCGGCTGCTCGCGGAGCCTCGCGCTCCTCCCCAGGCGCGCAGGAGGGGGGTGCCGCCGCCGCAGATGCAGACATGGCCGGTTGGGTCTGTGCCGTTCAGCGGACCGCCGTTTGCGTAGTTGTAGCGGTTGGCCTGAGCCGATGGGTCGGGGTCGAGCTGCCAGGTGTCGCGGGAGGCGAAGGTGCCGGTGCCGGGCTGGTACCAGCGGGCGGCCATGTTGACGTCGCCGTTGGCGGGGTCGGTCCAGCCGGACTGGTAGCCGAGGTTGGGCATGCCGCCTTCGGTGGCGGTGGTAGTGCCGAAGGGGTCGTAGGCGGTGGAGCCGGTGACCTTCAGGCCGTCGGTGGACAGGCCGGCGACGAGGTCGGTGTGCTGGTCGGTGAGGGACCACTGGGTGGTGGTGCTGTTGGCGCTGGCCAGCAGGGAACCGCTGGGGGTTCGGCTGTAGTCGGTGGTGCCGTCGCCGAGGAGGTTGTTGGAGCCGCCGTCGTAACGGAAGGTGGCGCTCCCGTGCTTGGAGACCCGGTCGAGGGAGTCGTAGGTGTAGGTGGATGTGCCGTCGGTGATCTTGCGTTCGAAGGCGTCGAAGGCGAGGGTCCGTGTGGTGGCTGCCTTGGTGACGGCGTTGAGGGTGCCGCGTGGTGTGTAGGTGTAGGTGGCGGAGCCGTCGGTCAGCAGGCGGTTGCGTGCGTCGTAGGTGGCGGTGGCTGTGCCGGCCTTGGTGCGGTTGCCGGCGGCGTCCCACGTGTAGGTGGTGGTCTTGTTGTCGTGGGTCCAGTAGGACATGCGTCCTGCCTGGTCGTAGCCGTAGACGTCCTCGCCTGCTCCGGCGGTGCCGGTGGTTTCCTTCCAGGTGAGCTGGTCGTCCAGGTCGTAGGCGTAGGTGGTGGCCGTGATTTGGGTCTGCTCGTCGGGGGTGGTGACGATGTCGTCGGTGAGGCGTCCGAGGCTGTCGTAGCCGTAGCTGCGCCGGGCCGACTCGGTCCACGCGGTGGAGCCTTCGGGCTGGATGGCGTACCGCTCCATGACGGGGCGGCCGGCGGCGTCCCAGGAGTACCAGATGTCGGCGCCGGTCATCTCGTTCCACAGCCACTCGAGCCGGCCGGCCGGGTCGTAGCCGTAGCTGGTGGTGTTCTTGGCGTCCGTTCGTTCGGTCATGTTGCCGTCGGCGTCGTAGGTGTAGTTGACGGTGCCGGCGGGGCCGTTTGCGGTGAGGAGTTGTCCGCGGTCGTTGTAGGTGTAGGTGTTCGGGTTGAGGGGCCCGGTGACGCCTACAGAGGTCAGTCGGCCGGCGAGGTCGTAGCCGAGGGTGCGGTCGGTGGTGGTGGCTTCTGCTCCGCTGCCTGTCTCGTGGATGAGGCGGCCGAGGGCGTCGTAGGTGCGCTGGCGGGTGACGCCGCCGGGCAGGTGCTCGGTGACGGCCTGTCCGGCCTTGTCGTAGACGGTGGTCCAGGTGCGGTCGGTCGCGTCGGGGTGGGCGGTTCGATGGTGGACTCGGGCAGGCCCCAGGTGTTGAACGTGTGGAGGGTCTTGTTGCCGCGGCCGTCGGTCAGCCTGGTGCGGTTGCCTGCCGCGTCGTAGCCGAACGTCGTGGTGATGGACTCGGTGGCGGAGACCGGTTCGACCAGCCGGGTCATGCGGCCGAGGGCGTCGTAGGTGTAGGTGGTGCGTGCCTTGGTCTGCGGGGAGATGGCCGCGGTGAGGTTGCCGTCGGCGTCGAACTCGGCGGTTTGCGTGCGCAGGGCTGTGCTGCCGGTGCCGTAGTCCGTTGTCGCGGTGGGGTGGCCGAGGGTGTCGTAGGTGGTGGTGGTGCGCCGGTTGGTGGGGTCGGTGGTTTCGGTCTGGCGGCCGAGGCCGTCGTAGCCGAACCGGGTGGTGCCTGCCGGGTCGGTCACGGAGAGGACTTCACCGGCGGCGTTGTATGTGCTGGTGGTGGTGACACCGGCCGGGGTTGTCGACGCGGTCTGGTTGTCGGCGTCGTCCCAGGTGTAGCGGCTGGTCAGGTTCTGCGGAGTGGGGCGGCGTTCGACGGTGGTGGCGGTCAGCTGGCGGCCCAGTTCGTCGTAGGTGGCCTCGGTGCGGGCGCCGGTCGGGTCGGTCGTCGACAGTTGGAGGCCGGTCGGGGTCCAGGTGTGGCGGGTGACGCCGCCGCCTTCGGTGCTCATGGTGGGCCCGAGGATCAGTTTCGGGTCGGTCTCCGTCGCGGCCAGGGCGTCGGCGGCGTTGGCCACCGGGTCCGTGGTGCTGGTCAGCTGTCCGAGTTGGTCGTAGCCGTAGCGGGTGGTGCGGCCCAGCGGGTCGGTGACCGTCTGCGGCAGTCCGAGCGGGGTGTAGGTGGTGCGGGTGGTTGCCGTCAGGGCGCTGGTGGTGCCCGGCGGGGTGTAGTCGGGCAGGGTCACGGCGGTGGTGCGGCCGAGGAGGTCGACCTCGCTGCGCGTTGTCTTGCCGCGGGCGTCCTTGGCGTGGGTGGCCTCGCCGAAGGTGTTGTAGCCGGTGACCGTGGTCGGCCGGGCGGTCGTCGTTGCGGCGCCGTTCTCCTCGGTCTGCACCTCAGGAGCGGTTTCCTGCACCAGGCGGCCCAGGGCGTCGTAGCGGTAGCTGGTGGTGAAGGCGTTCGGGTCGGCGCCGGGGGTGTTGCCGCGTGGGCTGACCGTGGTCAGCGGGAGGCCTCGGTCGTCGTAGGTGGTGGTCGTGGTGTGGGTGGTGGTGCCGTCGGTGACGGTCTGCTTGGTCGGGTTGCCTGCGGTGTCGTACTCCGAGGTGGTGGTGAGCTTCTTGTCGCCGGTGATGGACTGCGTGGCCTGCTTGACGCGGTCGTCGCCGTCGTAGGTGAAGGTGCTGGTGCGGTTGAGGCCGCCGGGGTCCAGGACGCTGGTCTTGGTGCGGCCCAGGGCGTCGACCGTGTACGTCTCGGTGGTGCCGCCGCCGGTGGTCTGCTTGATCAGGTTGCCGGCCGGGTCGTAGGCGTTGGATTCCAGCACGATGTCGTGTCGGCTGCCGTCGGCCTGGGTGATCTGCCGGGCCGTGGTGGTGGCCGGCAGCCCGTCGTCGAAGTACGTGTACGTCGTCGTCGCGCCCATCGCGTCTGTCGTGGACGCCAGGCGTCCGGCCGGGTCGTAGGCGTTGGAGACCACGGTCAGGTCCTTGACGGCGCCCGGCGGGTCACCGGTCCAGTCGTCCAGGACGGTGGTGGCGTGCTGGCCGCGTGGGGTGTAGCTGTAGGTGAAGTGGGTGCCTGCGGTGTCGGTCATGCCGATGGCCTGGCCGAGGGCGTCGTACTCGTAGCGGGTGGTGTTCTGTTCTGCGTCGGTGATGCTGTCGTTCAGGCCGTACGCGTTGTAGTGGTAGGCCGTGGTGCGGGCAGGGTCGGAGCCGGTGGTGTCCGCTGCCGTCTCGGACAGCAGGTTGCCGTCCTCGTCGTAGTTGCGGGTGATCTTCGCGGTGTGGGTGGTGCCGGTGATCTCGTTCTTCACTCCGGCGCCGGTCTCGGCGACCACGTTGGAGGCAGTGTCGTAGCCGTAGGTGGTGCTCACACCGTTCGGGAACGTGTCGGACACCTGCTTCTCGGACGTCTTCCGGCCCAGGCCGTCGTAGGTGTATGAGGTGACCAGTCCCGAGGGAGCGGTGGACTCGGCCAGGTCGCCACTTGAGAAGTAGCGGTAGGACGTCTTGGCTCCCCCGGGCGTGGTCTGGGTCAGCACCAGACCTGCTGGGGTGGTTCCGCCGCCGACCGCTGCCTCGCTGCCGGTGGTGTACGTGGTGGTGGCGGTGCTGTTGTCCGGCCTGACCACTGTGGTCGGAAGACCCAGGCTGTTGTACATGTACTGGGTGCGGTAGCGGCTGTCCCTCGCGTCGCTGGAGCGCTGGTCGCGGTAGGTCAGCGGCTTGTCGTTGCGCGGGTCGAGCGGGTCGTCCGCGTTTAGGTAGTAGGAGGTGAAGCTCGTCCAGCAGGAGTCGGCGTCGCGGCAGGTAGTGGCCGACACGGTGTTCCCACGGGCGTCATGGCCCGTGATGGTGGTGTGGCCGTTGGGATCGGTGACGGTGTGCAGGCTGCCGGCGGTGTCGTAGGCGTACGAGGTGACCGCGCCCGTCTCGTCCCTGTGCGAGACCATTCGCTGGCCGTGCAGGGCGTCATAGCTGGTGCTGCTGGTCCTCCCCTTCGGATCGGTCACTGCCACCGTGGCCGTCAGGCCCGAGGAGGCTGCTTCGGCCTGCGCCCGGTAGTGGGCAGCGACCTGGCCGGGGGTCAGAGCGCTGCGATAGAGGGCGACCTCGTCAATGGTGCCGCGGAAGTAGTAGGTGCCTTCCGGCTGGCCCATCCAGCCGGAGGAGGCGTAGCCGCCGCCGATGTAGGCGTGGGGCATGCCTGAGTCGGCCAGTTGGCCGGTCAGGGCGCCGACTTTGACCCCGTCGAGGTAGAGGGTCTGGGTTGAAGCGGTGGCAGACAGTACGACGTGGTGCCACTTGCTGTCCGTCACGGTCTGTGCGGACACGATGGGAGGTGCGCCAGCGCCGGTGAGCTGGAACTCGCCGCGGAGTTTGCCGTTGCCGTCGATGTTGAGGACTGGGCGCCAGGACGTCGGTTTCTGGCCGATGGGGGCGTTTTGGAAGCTCATCAGCACAGCGGACGCGTTGGACGTCTTGAACCACAGTTCGGCCGACAGGTCGGTGCTGCCAGCGGGGATCGAGCCGGGTATCTCGATGTGACCGGTGCTGCCGAGGTCGATGGCACGGTCGTCGCCGGTTCCGAACACGCCAGGCTGGTCCTGCCGGGAATAGCGTATGGTGCCGCTGTCCGGCTGGTATACGGCGTTCATGTCTGGGCCGCCGACCTCGCTGTGCAGTGTGATCCCCTCGGCTTCACCGAGTCGCCAATACGCGGCAGGCGCGTCCGCGACGGCAACGCCCTGGTATTGGGCACCCGTGCCTTCGGTGAGCGCCTTCCGTGCCTGAATGTGTCGGTTGGGTGTGTCCGTGTAACCGGCCGCGCTCGCCCACCACGGGTAGGTCCAGGTCACTTTGCCGTCGGAGAAGTTCCGGAGGAACGTCACGAGAGGCTTGTCGTAGAAGGCGACTTCGTCGATCTGCCCGGTGAAATTGCGATATCCAGCGGCCTGCCCGTCCCAGCCGGGCGAGGAGTAGCCACCGCCCACGAAGACATGGGCAAATCGGACAGTATCGACGCCCGTCTGGGTGCTGGCCTGGTAGTCGCCGTCGAGGAAAAGGGCCTGTATGCCCTCGTTGCCGGCGAGCAGGACATGATGCCATTCGTTATCAGTGACGGCGATTTTCGATGTCAGGGCGCTGGCAGCGAAGGAGAATCTTCCCCTCAGCTTGCCGTCGGAGTCGATGAGCAGCATCGGTGTCCAGCCCGAGGCCGGTGTGTCGCCGAACTCGGCATTCTGGTTGGAGACCAGTACTCCGCCTGGCTCGTTGGTCTTGAACCACAGCTCCAGCGACATCGACGTCTTCGTGCCCAAAGACTCCACGGGCACTTCAACTGCTCCGTCGCCGGTGAACGCCGCGGCAGTGTCGTCTCCGTCGGAGAAGATGCCCGCGCTGCCGAGCCGTACGCTTTCGAGGTAACTGCCGGCGAGTTCGTCGGCCAGTGGGCTTGTGGCCTGGGCGCCGCTGCGTTCGCCCAGGCGCCAGTACCCGGTGGGGCCGCTGCGCTGGATCGCGTCGGCGTAGGAGGAGGAAGCGGTCGAGTAGGTGGGGGCAGCGACCTTCCAGGTGCCACCGTTGTTGTCCGTGTGTTCGGTCAGCCGGCCGGTCACCCGGTCGTAGGTGGCTGTGGCGTGCACGCGACCGGACGGGAGCGTGACCTTGGTCATCTGCCCGATGGCCGCGCGGGCCGCGTAGTGTTCGCTGATCGTGGCACGGTCCAGCGGGTGGTTGTAGAGGGCCACCTCGTCCATCTGGCCCTTGAAGCGGTAGGTGCCCGCGGCCAGTCCGTTCCACCCGACGCTGGCGTAGCCGGCACCCAGGTATGCGTAGTCGCTGCCCTGCTCGATGAGGGCCCCGTCGAGTGAACCGACCAGGGCACCATCGAGGAACAGGCTCTGCTTGGCCGCGCCGCTGGTCAGCACGGCATGGTGCCACTGCCCGTCGGTCACGGGCTGCGTCGACACGATCGGTGTCGCGCCGGAGACACCGGCCAGGTAGAACTCGCCTCGCAGCTTGCCTGCCCCGTCGATGTTCAGCACTGGCCGCCATGAGATCGGCTTCTCACCCAGTTCGGCGTCCTGGAAACCCACCAGGACACCCGAGGGCGTGCTGGTCTTGAACCACAACTCGATGGCCGGGAAGGCAGTGGCCTTCAAGGTGTCCAAGGGCAGCTCGATCACCGAGTCCGTGCCGTCGAAGCCGACCGAGGTGTCGTCGGCGCCGGCCAGCGCGGGCTCTGTTCCCAGCTGCACGTCCCGGTAGACGGCCTTGTCCAGGCCGGTACGCGAGACGGCCTCGCTGGCCGCCGCAGACCCCTCGCGCTCGCCCAGCCGCCAGTACGAGTCAGGGCCCGCGTCCAGTACCCCGCTGCGGTAGACCGAACCGTTCTCGTATTCGTAAAGAGAGCACTTGGTGGTCGACGACGGAGGGCACACCTTGGTCAGCCGGTCACCGGTGTAGGTGTATCGCCACGTCAGGCCGGGAGTGGTGGTGTCGATCGCGTTGGTGGCGACCGTGCTGACGTGGTTGCCGGACCAGGTGAAGGACAGGGAGCGGCCGGACAGCACGTCGGTGACCGTGCGCAGCTGCCCGCCGCTGGCCGTCTCGTGGGTCAGACGCTGCGCCCGGCCGGCGCTGTCGGTCACCGAGGCCAGCGCACCGCCGGCAAGGAATGAGTAGGTGGTTCCGGAGCGTTCCCTACTGAGGTTTTCGGGTTGTCGTCGGGTGGTGACGGTTCATGATCCCCGCGGTATGCCGATGAGGTGAGGTATCCAGAGGGTGGGGGCCTGATCGCTGAGCGTCGGGCGTTTCGTGAGGGGATCCGGCTTCAGGCCGGCGAGAGGTTCGCGGCGGGCGAGAAGACGGCGGCGATCGCGAAGGATCTGCGGGTGAGTGTGCGG
>NZ_JBVHWR010000046.1:0-8173 GCF_055564355.1 Streptomyces sp. NPDC029152
AAGCCTTCCCAGGCGTTTCAGCCTGAGCACGGCGGCGACGAATAAACGCAAACCGCATTGAAACGGTCAGTGCGAAACAACATCAAACGCCCACTAAGAGGGCATCTGATCTAGATAGTGAGTGTTCTGGGATGTTTGTGTGACCGGTGGCGTTGGCGGTCGTTGCACCGTGTGTGAGTGCTCGCCGTCCGTACCGTAGTGATGTGTCCGATGCCCGCTGGGCTCTGATCGAGCCGGTCTTCACCGCCTGGCGGGCGAGACGGACTGGCCCGGGCACGGCGGCCCGGGTGCACGACCTGCGAGAGATCGTCAACGCCATCCTCTACGTCAACCGCACCGGCATTCCGTGGGAGTACCTGCCTCATGACTTCCCGCCGTACAAGACCGTCTACGACTATTACGCGAAGTGGGAAGCGGACGGCACGACCCAGCAGGTCCACGACCTGTTACGTGACAAGACCCGCCAAGCCCACGGCCGCAGTGCCGAGCCGACCGCGGCCGTGGTCGACGCCCAGAGCGTGAAGACCTCGGCAAACGTGGCTGAGACCAGCCAGGGCATCGACGCCGGCAAGAAGATCAAAGGACGCAAACGGCACCTGATCACGGACACGCTCGGTCTCGTACTGGCCGTACTCATCACTGCCGCGAACGTGCACGACACCACCGGCGGGAAGCTCCTGCTCGACGACGTGGCCGCGAACCACCCCAGTGTGTCCAAGGTCTGGGCCGACGGCGGATACCAGAACAGCATCTTCAACCACGGTGCCCTGCTCGGCATCGACGTGGAAGTGGTGCAGCGGCCCCGAGCCAAGGGGTTCGAGCCGCTGCCGAAACGCTGGGTGATCGAGCGGACCTTCGGCTGGCTGATGCAGCACCGCCGGCTGGCCCGGGACTACGAAGCCCTGCCCCAGAGGTCCCGGGCGATGATCCACTGGGCGATGGCTAACAAAATGTCCCGCGAACTGACGGGAGAATCCACGCCAACCTGGCGAATCGAAACGGACATGACCGCTACAACAGCCTGAACGGTGATCAGACGCTCTCTTAGAGGTCCTAACAGAAGTTGTTGATCATGTGACTTTCGGCTTGAGTGGTCGTTGGGCTGTTCGTGGGGAAGCGTCAGTCGCGGCCGTGGATCGTGTCGGACGAACTGTGGTCGCTGATCGAGCCGTTGCTGCCGGAGCCGGGGCCGAAGCTGGTGGCGGGCCGGCCTCGGGTGCCTGACCGGCAGGCCTTGTGCGGGATCCTGTTCGTGCTGCACACCGGGATCCAGTGGGAGTACCTGCCCCAGGAGCTGGGCTTCGGATCCGGCATGACCTGCTGGCGGCGCCTGGCCGCGTGGAACGAGGCCGGCGTGTGGGAGAAGCTGCACCTGGTGCTGCTGGAGAAGTTGCGGTCGGCGAAGCAGCTGGACTGGTCGAGGGCGGTGATCGACTCCTCCCATGTGCGGGCGGCCCGACGGGGCCCAAAAGCGGTCCCAGCCCGGTCGACCGCGCACGGCCGGGCAGCAAGCACCACGTCCTCACCGACGGCCAGGGCATCCCGCTCGCGGTGTCGCTGACCGGCGGAAACCGCAACGACGTCACCCAGCTGCTGCCGTTGCTGGACAAGGTCCCGGCCGTGGCCGGCGTGGTCGGCCGGCCTCGCAGGCGGCCGGACATGCTGTTCGCCGACCGCGGCTACGACCACGCCAAGTACCGGCGGTTGCTGTGGCAGCGCGGCATCCGCCCGGTCATCGCCGAACGCGGCCAGCCACACGGCTCCGGCCTGGGCATCTTCCGGTACGTCGTGGAGAGAACGATCGCCTGGCTGCACGGCTTTCGTCGCCTGCGCATCCGCTGGGAACGACGCGACGACATCCACGAGGCCTTCCTCGGACTCGCCACCTGCCTCATCACCTACCGCCACGTCCAACGCCTTTGTTAGGACCTCTTAGGCAACTTGGCCGCCCGGAGCCCCGCGACGACTCGACCACCAATTGGGAATCGCGACTCGATCGCTCCGTAAGACAATGTCGGCGAGGTCGTCTGCGGGACCGGATGTGACGACGAGCTGACGGAGGGGAACGTGCCCGAGATCTGGGCCGGACTGGACATCGGCAAGAAGCACCACCACGCAGTGGTGATCGACGCCGACGGCAAGCGGCTGCTGTCCCGCCGCGTGCTGAACGACGAGAGCGAGCTGCTCCAGCTCATCGCCGACGTCCTGGAGATATCCAGTGACGTGCTGTGGGCCGTGGACATCAACACCGGCATCGCCGCCCTGGCCACCGGCCTCCTCCTGAACCACGGACAGCCCGTCGCCTACCTCACCGGCCGGACCATCCACCAGGCGTCCACCACCTACCGCGGCGAGGGCAAGACCGACGCCCGCGACGCCTTCATCATCGCCGACCAGGCACGCATCCGCCGCGACGTCAGCATGCTCCGCCCCGGCGACGACATCGCCCTCGACCTGCGGCTCCTCACCGCCCGGCGCTTGGACGTCGTCCACGACCGCACCCGCCAGATCAACCGCCTACGCGCCCAGCTCCTGGAGTTCTTCCCCGCGCTCGAACGGGCCCTGGACCTGACGAAGAAGGGCCCCGTCGTCCTGCTGACCGCCTACCAGACACCGGCCGCGATCCGCCGCATGGGCGTTCGGCGGCTGGAGACCTGGCTGCGCAACCGCAAGGTCCAGAGGGCCGGCGCGCTCGCGGCCGCAGCCGTGGAAGCAGCCCAGGCCCAGATGACCGCCCTGCGCGGCGAGGAACTCGGAGCCGAGCTCGTCGGCCGGCTCGCCCGCTCGGTGGCCGCCCATAACGATGAGGCAGCCGAACTCGACGCCCGGATCGAAGCCCGCTTTCGCCAGCACCGGGACGCCGAGATCATCCTCAGCATGCCCGGCATGGGACCCACCACCGGCGCCGAGTTCATAGCCGCGACCGGCGGCGACCTCACCGCCTTCACCACCCCTGACCGCCTCGCCGGACTGGCCCCAGTCCCATGGGACTCCGGAAAAGTCAGCGGCAACCTGCGCAGGCCCCGCCGCTACCACCGCGGCCTCCAACGCGCCCTCTACCTCTCCACCCAGGTCAGCGTGTTCTTCTGCCCCGTTTTGAAGGCGTACTACGACCGGAAGAGGAAGGAGGGCAAGGGGCACAAGCAAGCCGTCATCGCCCTCGCCCGCCGACGCGTCAACGTCCTGTGGGCCATGATCCGTGACCACGCCCCCTTCCAGACCGTCCCAGTCGCTGGGGCCTAGGACGACTCCAAGCAGCCACGGCACCGGCTTCGCTGGCCCAGTGAGGAACAGTCTGAAACAGCCCCTCCTTGGACCTGGTGGTGCAGACATCCGCATCCGCTTCCTGTCCGACCGCCTTGATAGAACGTCTTCATGACATTCCGATTCACTGCCCGGGTCGCCGGAGTTGAGATCGATCCCCATGGTTACTTCACCGAAGCCGGCCTCTCGGAGACCGAGGACGGCAGCGGCTTCATCCTGTCGTTCATGTCAGGCGAGGAAGATCCCGACGACCAGGAGGTCGCCCTGGGGATGGACACTCACTGCCTGGTCACGGCTGGGCAGGGGACGGCCTACGGCTGCGTGCGCGAAGCCGTCATGGAGGACAATGTCCTTCGCATCGTGCTGGACCCCGAGTCACTGGAGAGCCTTCGGCTGGAGGACAACGAAATCGAAGCTGTCATTGAGGCACCGGCGCAAGATGTGGCCCGGTTCCGGGAAACCCTCGCTCAAATACTCGCCTATGGGAGGACGGATGCCTTGCCTACCCGGGTAGCGGTCTGATCGAGGAGTAGGGCCCCACGGGCTTGACAGTCGGCATTGGGAAGTTGCCGCGCCGGGCGGGGTGCTCACCGCGGATGGAGGAGCCCGAGGCCCGGGTGACCGGGGCAAGGTCGGCATAGGCCACCAGGTGCCCAGCGGTAGGGAACACAGTGCCGTCGCCGACGTCGATGAGGATGCGGGTGTCGACGTACTCCTGTGACTGCTCCACCGAGTACGGAGATATCTGCACCAGGGTGAGGGCGGGACGGTCGGTGTCATCTTGTGGGCATGGCGGAGGTGGGGAGGTGAACCTCCAGCACGACTGCGGTGCCGGCCACGGTCCGGTCCTCGTGCATGTTGATGTGCTGGCCGGTTTGGACGTGCGTCCAGTGAGTGGGAGTGAGGGGAACGAGGCGGACAGTAGCCCGGCCGCCGGGCTCCAGAAGGGGCATGTCCTCGACCCAGAGCCCTGCGATGCTCACCGCAACACCCCCGGTCGGCGAGAGGTCCCCGATGTCCCACATGGGTCGCAGAACACCGTGACCGGAGATTGGTGTCCTGCGTCGGGCCTCCGTGGGTGGACGAAGCGTCAGATCCGCCCGGATCATTCCGTTTCGGATCTCGGAACACCGCCAGTGGCACCAAGCCACGCTCCGCTCAAGGCCGAGTTGCTCAGCCGCCTCGGCAAGCTGCTCCCAGAACGTCAAGGGCAGCGGTTGCCCGTCGCCGAGCTCCTCCAGCAGGTTCAGCGCGATCTGCCATTCGTCGTGGGCGAGATAGTCCCAGACGTCTTGCACCGAGATGTCGTTCTCGGTAGCGACCTCTTCCGGGACGAGGAGGGAAGCCGATTCGAGCAGCTCAGTGACATCCATGCGGTCATTGTCGACCACGTTGTCAGGCTGCGTCGTCCCGCTCTCGTTCGATGGCGGCGAGGCGGTTCTTGAGCCGGTAACTGGGACCGTTGATGGAGATCACTCCGCAGTGGTGGAGGAGGCGGTCGAGGATGGCGGTGGCCAGCACCTCGTCGCCGAACACCTGTCCCCATTCACTGAAGGTCTTGTTCGAGGTCAGGATGATCGAGCCCTTTTCGTAGCGCTTGGAGATGACTTGGAAGACCAGGTTGGCTTCTGCGCGGGCGAGGGGCTGGTAGCCGACTTCGTCCAGAACGAGGACCGCTGGCCGCAAGTACGTGCCGAGCTTGTTGGTCAGGCGTCCCGCCGCTTCGGCGGCGGTGAGGTTGCGGACCATGTCGTCGAGGCTGATGAAGTAGATCGAGTAGCCGGCCCGGCAGGCCGCGACCGCGAGGGCGACGGCGATATGTGTCTTGCCCACCCCGGGCGGCCCCAGGAGGGCGGCGTTGGCCTTGGTCTCGACGAACGAAAGGGTGGCGAGGTCTTTGACCTTGCGGGGGTCAAGCTCGGGCTGGAAGGAGAAGTCGTAGTCCTCCAGGGTCTTGTGGTGCGGAAGCCGCGACAGCCGCAGGCCCTGGCGGAAGCGGCGGTCGTCGCGGACAGCGAGTTCTTCGGACAGGACCAGGTCGATGAAGTCGAGGTAGCTCATCTTGGCCTCGTCGGCCCGCTGCGCGTACTGGGTCAGGGCCTCGGCCAGGTGGGGAAGACCCAGCTTGGAGGCTGTGTTGCGGATGCGGGTGGAGACCAGCTCGCTCAAGACGATTCCTTCGGCGTTCGGTGGGTGGTGAAGGGGCGGGTGCCGGTCAGCTCGTCATAGACCGACAGCGGCCGACGGCCGACCTCGACCTGGGTGACTGCGGCCCGGTTCAGCAGGGCCATGAGCGATCCCGCCTGCGGGCCGGAGCAGTCAGATCGGCGGGGTGCGGACAGGTCCCCGCCCGCTGTGACGCGACGGCCAGCTCCGGTGGGCAGGCCGTCCCAGTGCTTCTCGTCCACGACCCGGGCTCCTCGGCCAACGGCCCGGGGGTGGGCGGCCAGAAAAGTGTCGCCCTGGTGGTCAGGAGCTGTGGAGTGGAGCGTGACCTGGGATTTCGTGGCTCTGATCTCGACCAGCTGGCGTGGACGGACCCGCATCGCCGGCACCGAGTAGAGGTTCGCCTCGAAAGCGACGAGACAGTCCTTGCCGACGTAGCGGAGGTGTCGCTGGGCGACGACGTAGGGGGTGGCCGGCAGCGGGCGGAGGGCCATGTGGTCGCGGACCGCCCGCAGGCCGATGACCTCGCCGTGGGTGCCGTGGACCTTCGCCCGACGTAGCGGGACCCAGGCGGCGAAGGCGGCGTTCATCTCCTCGATCGAGGAGAAGGCCCGCCCGGCCAGGACATGGTCCCGAATGATGCCAACCTGCCTCTCGACCCGCCCCTTGCCCTGGGGCCGGTAGGCGGCCAGCACGTCAACGTCGAAGTCGTAGTGCCCGGCGAACGCGACCGCCTCCGGATGCAACGGGACAGCCTCACCCGGTGCGACATGTCGACGGACGACGGTCTTGGTGCGGTCATAGACGATCGACATCGGGACACCACCGAAGTGGGCGAACGCCTGACGGTGGCAGTCGAAGAATGTGGCCAGGTCCTGGCTGGTGGTGAAGCAGCAGAACGGGTCGCGCGAGTAGGACAAGGTCATGTGGAAGGAGTAGACCTTCGGAATCCCGACATGAGCGAGGACCTTGCCCTCATCACCCCAGTCCACCTGGGCCTGAGCCCCGGGCACCACCTCGAACCGGCGGTGCAGACCAGCCAGCTCACCCGGACTGATTCCCAGTTCATCCGCGATCCTGGGCCGGGCCTCCTGCAAGTAAAGCTTCACGCGCTGATAGGTGCCGGTGAACCCGTACTCGGCCACCAAGCGCTCGTGGATCACGGCTCCTTTGAGGAGGATCTCGGCCCTCAGCATCGCATCGATCAAGGGCGCAACCTCGTCCACCACCCGCCGCCGCGGCTGACCGTTCGCGGCCCTCTTCGGCGGCGCGACCGGCACATCACCCGACAGATACTTCGCGACCGTGCGACGGTTCAGCCCGGTCTCCTTCGCGATCTCCCGCAAGCTCATCGCCCCGGACTCATACAGACCGCGAAACCGCCTCAGCTCCAGCCACCGATGCGGATCCAGCACCATAGCCAGCCGCCCTCCGCCGATCCCCAACCCGACGGCAGCAGGCTCTCGGTCACGACCTCTCACCGCATCAGGAACGGTGCACTCTCATTCGTACGAGGTGGTGCACGTTCACTTGTACGCCGACAGCGGGCTGCGGTCCTGACCCCGATGCCGGGCATGGAGGTCAGGACCTGGGAAAGAGGGTGAGCCTCCAGCAGTTCCTCGATCCGCGTGGCCAGGGCCTTGCGCTGACCGAGAACGGAGGAGAGCGAGGAGGCGAGGCTGGGAACGATCAGTGTCGCGGCCTCGGTCCCGGGAACGACGACGGTCTGCTCGTCGAGGGCGGTGAAGATGTCGTCCACCAAACGCTCGGCCGTCCGCGGCGCCTTCGGCCGCAGCAGCGCGACCAGGCGGCGACGTCCGGCCTTGCGGATCTGCGCGGGTGAGCCGAAGCGCTCCAGCAGGGCGAGGACGGCGGGATGGTCCAGGCGTGGACCCAGGACATGTTCAAGTGAGGGGTGGATCTGGGTGAGCAGACCGCGCAGGCGGTTTTTGAGGCGAGTGGTCTCGGCAGTGAGGTCGTCGTCGAAGCCGACGACCATCTGCAGCTCGGCCGTGGTCTTCTCAGCCGGGTCGACGGCGCGGAGCGTGTGCGGCATCGTGCGGGCGGCGTCAGCGATGACGTAGGCGTCCCGCGCGTCGGTCTTGGCCTCGCCCGGATACAGGTCGGCGATCCGGCGCATCGTCAAGCCCGGCAGGTAGGCGACCTGGCAGCCCATGTCGCGGGCGACCGCCAGCGGCAGGGCCCCTACGGAGGCCGGCTGGTCGACAACGACCAGCACGGTGCCGTGTTTGGCCTGCAGCTTGGCGAACAACTCGCGCAGCTTCGGCTCGGTGTTGGGCAGCGGCTTGTCGAAGGCCTTCTTCCCGGCCGGGGTCAGCGCGGTCGCGTGATGCTAGCCCTTGCCCACGTCCAGACCCAGATAGACGTCGACGGTCTTGTCCTCGTTCACGACCCTGTCTCCCGACTCCGCACCGTCCCGGCCTGCCTGCGGCATCAGCGTGCCGGCATCCCCGTTACGAAGAGCCTGCCGCCCCCGGTGCGGGTTCGGCGCCCATGCCCCTGATCAGCGGTCTGCCGATGCCTCCGTGCCCGGTGACAGCACCCTTTCGATCATGACCGACTGGGGACCTGAGTCATGCCGGGACCGGAGGCCGGGAGCCCCGTTGCGGGGCCACGAAAAAGGTAACGGGGCTCACACCGGACCTTCGCCGGTCGACCGCGCACGCCCGGGCAGCAGGCACCACCTGATCGTCGACCGCCACGGCACACCCCTGGCCGTCTC
>NZ_JBVHWR010000047.1:0-7808 GCF_055564355.1 Streptomyces sp. NPDC029152
GTCGCTCTCCGCCTCGGCGGCGGTCACCCCCCGGCACGTGGCGTCCACGCTGTGGGCCACGGCCCGGGCCGCCCAGGTCTTCGCCCTGATGACACGCGCGGACCAGGAGACGATGGGCCGCAAGGTCCTCCACCTGGACGCGTCCGCCGGGTGGGAGCGATCGCGGCACGAGGCCCTGTGGTTGCTGCTGTCGAAGGCGATCGCGGAGGGCGTGGACGTCTCCGACCAGGACCTGCTGGCCGCGTACCACCTGAAGGAATCCGGTGCGTTCGGTCCGGCGGCCGTGCTGCGGCAGGGACCCAACGTCCAGGGCGTCAACTGGTCCGGTAACGCCGTCCCCGCGGGCATCGACTGGGGCACCGTGTACGAGGTGGGGTCCGGACCCGGCGGGATCACCACGCGTCCGGTCCAGCCGGACTGGACCGGGCCGGGCAAACCCATGCCCACACTCCGCGTGGTCGAGGTCGACCGCGCCGGCACCATCGTCGTCCACCTGCCCGGCCGTGCCCCCGTCCGGGTGCAGGAGAGCGAGTACCTGGCGCTGCTGGGCCTCGACCCGGTGCTGAGTGTCATCCCTCTGGGCATCCCGGTGGTCTTCCTGACCACAGGCCCGGGAGCCCTGAGCCCGCAGCTGGTGCAGACGTTCTCCCGGACCACCGGGCGCCCCGCCTTCGGCTACAGCGCGCCGATGCTGCTCGCGCACACCGCCGACCCCTCCGCCCCGCTCAGGATCCTCACCCTGCCGGCCCCGGCCGGGACGGCCCCGGGCCACTGGACCACCGCCGCCCGGCAGCCCGCCGCCCCTGGGAACACCACCACCCAGGACGCCCTGACGGTCTTCGGCACGCACGATCCCGCCCCGGCACAGGCACCGGACATCGGGGCCCTGCGCATCGGTGAGGGGGGAGAGCCCCCGGCCGGCTCCCTGCTGTCGCCGGGGACCTTGATGACGAACGCGTCCGGTGTCCCGCGCGGGCGCAACCTGACGGATGAGAAGGTGCGCCAGCTCCGCACGGGGCGGGTGCGCGTGTTCGAGGAGCAGCCGGGGGCGCCGCTGAAGGAGGTACCGGGCGCGGACGCGGACGCGCCCTGGGGTGACGCGGCGTACGTCGTGTGGGGCGAGAGCCACCCGGACGGCGTGCGGTTCCCCGGCGGGCGCGTGCTGGACGCGGAGAAGCTCGCGGCCGAACTGGCGTCGGACCCCCAGCTCGCGAAGCTGCCGAAGACGGTCCCGGTCGTGCTGCTGGTACCGGACCTGGCGAACGAGCGGTACCTGGAGTACCTGCGGGCGGTCGCCAACCTGCTGGAACGGACGGTGTGGGCGCCCAGCGGCGACGGGCGCCTGGTGCGCAACAAGAAGCGCGAGCACGTGCCGGCACTGGTCGACCACGGCCCGGACCGACCGCTGGGCGCGTGGGTGCCGTTCCAGCCGACGAAGGCGTCCGCGCCGCTCCCGGACCGCGAGTGGACGGCGCTGGACGGCACGGGGTTCCGCGACAGCGACGTCGCGTCCCGGCCCCTGGTCTCCGACCGGAACGAGCGCTTCGGCCGGATGTCGCACGCGGACGACGTGCGGGACCGCGAGCGGCTGATGCGGTCGTACCTCCGCGCGAAGAAGCAGGTGCACCTGATGGCGTCCGGCGCCCGGACCGCCCTGATCAGCGAGGAGGCGAGGACCCCGGACCCCGCGGTGTACGTCTTCGCCGCCCACGGACTGCCGGGCGGACTGCTCCTCGCCCTGCGGGACGGCAGGACCGTGTGGCTGAGCGCCGCGGACGGCGGACGGTACATCGGCGGGCTGCCCGAGGTGGCCGAGCTGCCGAAGGGCCACCGCCTGGTGCTGGAGGTGTGCTTCAGCGGCTCGGCGGGGAACCCGACGGTGGCGCAGCTGGACAACCGGCCGGCGCCCCCGGTGCACGACCCGCTGGAGGCGGTGTCCCTCGCCCAGCACACGGCGAACGAGAGCCGCATGGTGGTCAACGGGTCGCTGATGAGCAGTGGATTCGACGTCGACGCCCACATCCTGCACGACACTCCCGGCGGTGTGGCCGGACGGCGTGAGGACGCGTTTCCCGAGCCCCTGCCGCACGAGCTGGACCGGATGGCCAGGACCGCGGGTCTGCACACCGGTGAGGGTGAGGCGCCGCCCGGGGTGCGCACGACGACTCTCAAGCTGGTGCGGGCCCTGCGGATGGTGTTCGGCCCCGGGACCGAGACGGACAGCGGCGCGCACGAGCGCCTCGTCACGGGCATCGGCGCCCTGGAGACCCTGCGGGCCAACGACCCGGAACTGAGCCGCTTCACCCCGTTCCGGATGGAACTGTGGACCTTCCTCGCGGAGCGCGTCAGCGGCGGGACGCCCGGACCGGACGACTACCGGACGGTTCTGGACCTTGCCGTGCAGCGACTGGCGCAGAACCCGGCGGCCCGGCTGGGCGAGGCCCTCCCGGATCCGCTGATCCTGCACGCGCAGCGGCAGATCACCCAGTTCGGCGCGGTCCTGGTGCGGAACGTACTGCGGCTGCCCGAGAACGCCCCGGTGACCAAGAGCGCCGTGACGTGGGCCTTCTGGGCCATGGCCGGCGCCGCCCGGCAGATGGCGGGCCGGGACGAGGCGTTCACGGAGAAGCTGGGGCGCAGGGCCCTTCACCTGTTCCCGGAGGAACCGTGGTCCCCCGCGAGGAAGCAACAGCTGTGGGTCATGACGGCCCAGGCCATTGCGGCCCGGCTGGACCCGGCGGACTACTTCACGCTGGCAGCCTTCCACCTCGCGTCCAAGGGCGCGTTCGGACCGGCGCACGCCCTCATGGACGGCGAGAAGTTCCAGGGCTACAACTGGAGCGGCACTCCGGCCCCCGGCGGTGTGGACCTGCGGGTCGTGGGCAGGCAGGAGCGGGACGCCGACGGAACCTCCCTCAAGCACTTCCGCGCACCGTGGAGGGCCGACGGGGAGCCCGAGGACGTCATGGTGGTGTGGACGGACACCGACGCCGACGGATTCGTGGTCCTCCACCTGCCCGGTATGCCGCCGTTCCGGGTGACCGACAGGGAGCTCCTGGCACTGCTGGAGATGGCCCCGCCGCTGCGCGTCGCGTCGCTCGGCATTCCGGTGCTGTTCGTGCTGTCCGGTCCGGGCAGCGGCTCCGGGCGCCCGATGATGCTGGCGGAGGCGTTCTCCAACCGCACGGCCCGTAACGGCTGGGCGTACAGCGGCCCGTTGACGGTGGCTCCCGGCACCCCGCCCCAGGGCACCGCAGTGGCCCCGCTGCGTCTCGTGGGACTGCCGGAGGCGGGCACCGGGAAGCAGGGTGTGTGGCGCAAGGCGTGGTTGCAGGGCCTCGGCTCCAGCGTCCTGGCACCCGCTCCCTACGGCGACGCCGTGTTCTCCTCGCCGCGGCCCTCAGACCTGCCGCGGAACCGGACCGGGGCAGAGGCCACCGTGCGGCCGCCGCTCTCCCGCGCGGACCTGGTGGCGTTGGCGGGCCGGGTGGCGGGCCGTGAGCCGGTGCGGGACATGCCGGTCGAGCGGTGCCTGGTGTTGCTGGGGGCGTTGCGGGAGGCGTTGCATCCGCGGGGTGTGCGTCCGGCGGTGGCGGTGGACGACGACGCGGTGGGCGACCCGTCGGCGGCGCCGCCGCTGGTCGTGGGTCCCGGGTGGCGCGCGGTGCGGTCGTGGGAGACGGTGGCGGCCGCGGTCGCGGCGCAGGGGCCTGGTGCGGTCGCGTTCGTCCTGGCGCGGCGTCAGGGTGAGGCGCTGGGGCACGCGTGGGCGGCCTACCACCTGGGTGGTTTCGGCGGTGTGGTGTGGGTGGACGTGTCGGCGGGCGCGGGCCGGCAGGTGTCGGCGCTGCCGCCGTCGGTCGCGGCGTCGGACGCCCGGGCGGTGGTCGTCGACCCGTCGGGTCGGGCGGTGGAGCGTGCGCTGCCGGACTTCGCGCAGTCGTCGTCCACTGCACACGCGGTGCTGGACGCGGCGACCGGGCGTGGGTACGGAGCGCTCGGCCTCGAGGTCGAGGAACACCGGGACCTCTTCATCAACCTGAACCTGCCGGGCGGCATCCTCTCCACGACGCTGACACTGGCCCACGGCCCCGGGATCACGCTCGTCACGGACAGCCGGTCCTTCTGGTTGACCGCCGACGGCCTTCTCCACGTGAAAGAGCCCCAGGAGGAGCCGGGGCAGCCGAAGCCCGTCAGGAGGAAGTTCGCCATCGGTGAGTTCGTCGTCGATCCGATGGCGGTGCTCCCGGGAGAGCGGAGGCAGTCCCCGGAAGAGGCCATGGCCCGGTTGCAGCAGGCGCGGGCCGCCGCGCGCATCGCCGACGAACGGCAGGCCGCCGTCCCGCTCACCGAGGTGCTCGGGCCGCTCGGCGGCTGGACGTTCACCGAGGCGGGCGAGGCCACGAGCGTCAACCCCGCCCCCGTGGGATTCAACGGGACCGCCTACGCCCAGCTCACCCTCGGGCACCCCGCCGTCGGCCTCCGGGAACTGCAGGACTTCACTGCGCAACGGTTGAGCCAGTCGAGGTTCACGTACGTGATGTCCGGGGGCCGGGTCTTCGGCCGTACGGCAGCCATGATGTTCGCCAACAGCGTCCTCGGCCGCTCCGCCGTGGAGCCCCACCTGGTGCCGTTCCTCGCGGCCGTCCCGGACGTCGACGAGGTGTGGGGGTACGGATGGCTGGGCTTCCAGAACGTCGCGGCCGCGCCGGTCACCGACGTCATGGACAGCGGCCCGTTCACGGGGACCGATCCGACTCTCCTCAAGAACCTCCTGCCCGCGGCCTCGCGGCACGCCCTGGACCGTGTCCGACGGGCGCTGCGGCCCCGCTCCCGGAGGTTCTTCGACGAGCACCACGACCGCCTCACTCAGGACGTCGTGGAGCAGATGGGCCAACTGGTCGAGCTCTTCCGGCGGATGTGGGCACCGGACCAGCCCGCCGGGGCCCCCTTCTTCGACACCGCCGGCGTGGACGTGCCGACGCCCCGCGAGCACTGGACGGCCGTCCTCACCGGTCGCACGTCCTACGGCGCCGCCGTCAGCCAGCGCTACGCCGTCGGAATGGACGACGACGGCTACCCGACCCTGGACACGGACGACGGCCGGCTGGAGATCCCGCTGGTCCTCATGGAGCTGCGGCACTTCGGCTACACGGGCCAGTACATGACGCCCGAGGAGCTCCAGCGGGCCGTCACCGAGCTGTCCGAGCTCAGTCGCAACGCCTATGAGGGCGCGCTGCTGTTCCGCGCCCCGCTGCCCGAGGACGTCCTGAGGGAATCCATCCTGCGGATCACGGAGAACCCGGTGGTCCGGGGAGTCGGCGGCTTCCTCGTGGTGGCCGCCCTGATGGGCATCCCGCAGGCCGGTGGTCCCACGAAGATGCTGATGACCCAGTGGGACGCCAGGGACATCGCACTCAGACTGGGCCAGTACGCCCTGGGCAGCGCGATGCACGACGACGATCCCGCCTACCAGCGCCTGCGGACGGCGCTCACCGAGGCGTACGGACTGCTGCCCCAGATGCCCCCGGGAGGAGGGCGGGTGAGGGCGCGGAGCATCTTCGACGAGGCACGGGCCGCCCTGGACATCCTCGCCGACCCCTGGCAGACGCCTCCGTTGATGCCCTGGTTCGCGGAGCTGGTGGCGGTGGACGGGACGCGGGTCCTTCTGGACCGGGTGCTGGTGGTCAGGCACCGGGACGCTGAGGGCAGGCCGGTGGGGACGTCCTCGCGTCCGGTGGAGGACTGGCAGGAGGCCGGCCGGCAGGACTACGGCCTGCTTCCCGGGGTGGTCGGGTTCACTTTCGTGCGGCCGGGTCCGGTGCCGTTGGAGAGTCCGGTGCTGGCTCTGCCGTTCGCGGACGCCTATCTGGTCGGGTTGCGCGGTGGTCCGGAGGTCGCGTCGCTGGCCTTGTCGGACGGTTCCGAGGCGGTCGTCGACTATGCGCGGGTGGTGGACTTCCTCTTCGCGGTGGACGGGCACCTGACGGCGCTGGCGCCGGAGCGGCCGGTGCTGGTGGTGGGGGCGGATCTGGCGGGGCCGCCTGTGGGAGATCCGCTGGAGATGCCTTTGGCCGGTGAGGTTCTGGCCGATGGTCTGGACCGGTGGGTGTGGGCGACGGGCAGTGGTGCCGAGCCGGTGCTGGTGCATGGGGACGGGCCGGCGGGACCGCGGTGGCAGTTGGCGGAGGGTGACTGGTGGGCCGGGTTCCGTCCCGGGCTGTCCACTGCCGAGCTGGGCCGCTGGGCCGAGCAGATCACGGGCCGTCGTGACCGGGCACCGCAGGTGCGGCGGTGGGTGCGGGCGATCCGGCTGGTCTATGGCCCCCTGCTGGAGAACGACACGTCCGCGTTCGAGGCGCTTCTGACGGGCTTCTGGGCGCTGGAGCAGACCCGCGCGGCCAACGGTTTGCAGACTCCGCTCACCTGGAGCGACCTCCGGTTCGCCGTGAGCTCCTACTTCGCGGCCAACGGGCAGCCGGAGCCGCCGTTGCCGGTGGCCCTGCAGTTCCTGCTGCTCTCGGCCGCCGGTTCGACGGGCGTGGACCTGGAGCTGTCCAGGTTCTCGCTCGTTCCGCAGCATGCCGGCGTGCGGGCCTGGGAGGTGGCCGGGGCCGGAGAGGCGGTCGGCGGTGCGGTGGCGCAGGACGCGGGGGTGACGTTCTTCGCGCCGCCGGCGGGGTCTTCCGCGCCTCCCGCCCCGTCGTCCTCCGCGTCCGCGTCGTCCTCCGCGTCCGCCTCCGCGCAGGACGTTGCCGAACCCCCCTCGGTGCCGGGCGCGTTCGCCGGGCCGGACGACTCCCTGTTGTCGGCGGGGACGCTGGTCACGGGGGCGTCGGGGCGTCCGCAGGGCCGCAACTGGACGGGCCGGCCGGTCGGCCGGGTGGAGCCGGGGAGGGTGCAGGTCGTCGAGGTCCGGCAGGGTGGGGCGCCGAAGGTGGTCTCGGCCGGGCCGGCGCCGTGGCCGGGGACCGCCTATGTCGTGGCGGCGGACGGTGAGGACGGGCGGGTGCGCCTGCCGGACGGCCGGGTGCTGGACGCCGAGGGTCTCGCCGCGGCGCTGGCCGCCGACCCGGAACTGGCGAAGCTGCCGGAGGACGTTCCCGTCGTCCTGGCCGTGCCGTTCGCGGGACAGCAGTACCAGGAGACGCTGCTGCTGGTCGCCCACCGGCTGGGCCGTACGGTGTGGGGATCCAGCGGTGCGGCGCGTCTGGCCCTCGACGAGTCGGCGAACGCACACGTACCGGTGCTGACGGACCCCGGTCCGGACGCGCCGGTCGGTGCGTGGGTGAAGGTTCTCCCGCCGGCCGCGCCCGTGCGGCACGCGGACCGTACGTGGACGGCACTGGACGGGACGGTGTTCCGCGACGGCGACGTGCTCACCCGCCCGCTGGCGGACGAGAAGCACGAGCGGTTCGGCCGGCTGGCTGTCGCACGGAACGACGGGCTGCGTCGGCGGGAGCAGCATTTCCGGAGGTTCCGTGAGATGCGGCGGCTGCTGCACTGGACGCCGGCCGGTGCCAGTGCCTTGTCCCAGGAGGGCGACGAGGAGCCGGTCTCCATGGACGCGGCGGTCTACGTGTACGCCGGGCACGGGCTGCCCGGACGGATGGCGCTTCCGCTGCGTGACGGCCGGACGGTGTGGCTGGGCAAGCGGGACGCGGCCGCGTACGTCGCGGGGCTGCCGGAGGTCCGGGCACTGCCCCCGGGGTCCCGGATGCACCTGGAGATCTGCTGGAGCGCGTCGGACGGCGATCCGCGCAAGGAGCAGGCCCCGTACGCTCCGGCCCCCCACGTGGACGATCCGC
>NZ_JBVHWR010000048.1:0-7470 GCF_055564355.1 Streptomyces sp. NPDC029152
CTGCGGCACATCCAGTACCGCAGCCACCTATCGACGGCTGCCTCGCGGAGACCGGTCTGACCATCCGACCCACCTGACACGAGGCGACATCACGAGTTCAACCTCAGTAACACGGTCACCAGCCGCTACCACAGCCCTTGACAAACCTGATTGGGAATCACTGTCTGGCGGTTTCGTCGCGTGTGGCCGGTACTTCAGACGTACGTCTCCATGGTGATGCGAGGACATCCCAGTACTTGTGAGGGAGGTCCGGACTCGTCTCGGCAGGGGAAGATCAAGATCGTTCCTGGCTCTAGCGTGGCTCGCAGCCGTGACCGGAGCGGCGTGTTGATGCCCGTCCCCTGGAGTTCCCCATGCCTTCGAGTCCCGCCGTGCCACAACCGCGCCTGCACATGCTGTGCGTGTCAGTCCTGACGCTGGTCCTCGGTTTTTGGGGGATCACCCGTGATAACAGCATGTGGCGTGATGAGGCGGCGACGTGGACGGCGGTCCACCGAACCGTGCCCCAGCTCAAGGACATGCTGGGGCAGATCGATGTCGTTCATGGTCTCTACTACCTGCTCATGCACGGCGTCTTCCAGCTCTTCGGAGACAGTCTTTACACGCTGCGCCTGCCTTCCGTCGTGGCCACCACGTGCACCGCTGCGGTGATCGTCCTCCTGGGTTCTCGCCTGGCCGGCCGGTGTGCGGGACTTGCGGCCGGCCTGTCCTTCGCGCTCGTCCCCGCCGTTCAGCAGTACGCCCAAGAGGGACGCCCGTATGCGCTGGTCATGCTCTGCGTGGCCCTGGCCACTTGGCTGCTCGCCGTGTCGATTGACGATCCGACCCCAGGCCGTTGGACGGCGTACGGTGCCGTTGCGCTGACCGCGGCGCTGCTCAACTGGTTCTCGCTGCTGATGCTGACCGCGCATGCGATCACCATCGTCATGACGAGACCGGCAAGCACCATTGTTCGGCGCTGGGCGGTCACCGCGTGCACCGTCGTGCTGTGCGCTTCACCCCTCATCGTCGAGAGCCAGACGCAATCCCAGCAGATCGCCTGGATACCTCCGGTCAAGCCGAGTACCCTCCTCAGCCTTCTCCTGACCCTGCTTATAGGGGCAGCGTGCGCATGGGGTGTTCGATCCGAGACGGCTGACCGCACTGCTCATGGCGCGCAACCCACCCTCATCGCCGTCGCCCTGCCGCTCCTCGGCCTTCCGCCGCTCCTTCTCCTGGCGGTGTCATCCGCTCAGCCCGTCTACCAGACTCGCTACATCCTCTTCAGTTACCTGGGACTTGCGCTGCTCCTCGGGGGAGCCTGCCAGGGACTGGCGAAGCGTTTTCGGGCATCATCCCAGCGCATCGGCGCTGCAGTCCTGGTCATCGCTTTCGTCGGCCTGCTTCCCGTTCAGATATCGATGCGCAGCGCGAGCAGCCGCATCGATGACGTCCTGTTCACGGCCCACGGCGTTGCGGCCGCCCGTGAGCCGGGAGACGCGGTGCTGTACATACCCGCAGCGCGTCGCGACACCGCCCTCGTCTCGCCGACCGCGTTCACCGATACCAAAGACGTTGCCCTGGCCCAAGATCCGTATGCTTCGGGCACCCTGTACGGACGGGAGAGATCACCGCGGGAGATTGCCGATGCCATGCTGGCCGCGGACCGCATCATCGTTGTCAGCGACGATCACGTGTCCACCCCCACGACAGATCGTGACCGGGCCAAACAGCAAGTCCTCGCCGACCAGTTCGTCCGCTGCACAGCATCAAGAGGTCATGGCCGCAAGGTCACGGTATACCAACATCGCTCGTGCGACTCCACCAGTGGCTTTGTCCACGAGAACGGGGTTCTGGCACAGATTTTGGGGAGTCGTCGCGGAGCGTTACCTCGATGTTCGATTGCGAGGGACTGGTTCGTACGAGACGGCGTACGCCTTGCGTCTGGCAGCCGGAAGTGACGCTCCCTCGGGTGGATTCCGTTCGCTGCTCTGGTCGGCTGTGGACAGTGATGGTGCTGGCCATGCAGATCCATGCACCGTTCTGGGACTCGCTGGTGTTCGACGGGATCGACGATGTGGAGGTCGAGGCGGTTGCGGCCGCGTTCGGCACGGTCGAGGTGGTGGCGAGAGGCCGCGCGGCCGCGGCGGCGTGTCCGGACTGCGGCCGCTTCTCGGACCGAATCCACGATCGTTACCAGCGCAGGCTGAAGGACCTTCCGCTTGCTGAGCAGGGCTTGGTGATCCGGCTGACGGTCCGGCGCTTCATCTGCGGGTCGGCGGACTGCCCGCCCCGTACGCACGGTTCACCACGCGGCTCAACCATGCTCTGGAGCGGGTGGGTCTTGCCCTCGCCGGGCGGGCCGGCGCTCGGCTGGCTGCCCAGCTGGGCTTCGGTGCAGGAAGGATGACCCTGTTACGCAGGGTCATGGCATTGCCCGATCCACGGTTCAGCACGCCGCGTGTGCTGGGCGTGGACGACTTCGCGATCCGTCGCGGCCAGACCTACTCCACAGTCTTGACCAGCGTCGAAGACCATCGCGTGGTCGATGTGCTCCCGACTCGTGGAGCCGGGTCGCTGGCCGCCTGGCTGATCAGCCCTCCCGGCGTGGAGATCATCTGCCGGGACCGGGCGGGCGCCTATGCCGAGGGCGCCCGGCGCGGTGCCCCCGATGCTCTGCAGATCGCCGACCGGTTCCATCTGTGGCAGGCCCTCGGCCGGGCCGCGGAGACCTGCGTCGCCGCCCACCGCGACTGCCTGCGCAACCCGAAGCCCAGCGGAATGTTGCCAGAGGTCACCCGACTGGCTTCCGGCCGGCCGCAGGGCGACTCGGCACCGCTCGGCCGCGGGCCGAGCGGAAGAAGGCTGCACACGCCCTGGTCCACGAGATGCTCGCCCAGGGCCACTCACGCCGGGCGATCGCCCGGCACCTGGGCTGGGGGCTCAACACCGTGCTCCGGTACGCGAACGCCGCACGCTGGCAGGACACCATCCGCGACAACCGCCCCCGGCCCAGCAGACTGGACCCCTACAAGCCCTACCTGGGACGGCGCTTCGCCGAGGGGTGCACCAGCGTCACCCGACTGCACGGCGAGCTGGTTGCCGAGCAAGCTCCTGTCACCTACGGCATGGTCCGCGCCCACATCGCCACCTTGCGCGAGGCTCCCGCCGCCGCACCGCCACGGCCGCCGGACACGTCCGCGGCTTCGGAGAGATCCTCACCGACCGCCTCGGCTCCACGCTCCCCACCTGGATCGACGCAGTCGACGCCAGCCAGTTGCCCGGCCTCACCGGCTTCGCACTCCACCTGCTCCGAGACCTCGACGCCGTGACAGCCGGCCTCACTTTCGACTGGAGCTCCGGCAGCATCGAGGGCGCCGTCCACCGCATCAAGAAGATCAAGCGGCAGCTCTACGGCCGAGCCGGATTCGAACTCCTACGCAAGATGATCCTGCTCCAATGCCACTCCGACGCCCCGAGATCTGCACAGAACCGAGAAGCGGGCACATTTGCCGCGGTGGTGTGTAGAGAGGGGAATCACCCACGTGCCCAGCCGTGGCAGGATGGCCTCATGTTGATCCGAAAGGGCGATGCCGCGTAGGCGTCCCAAGGCCGTCCGCGCAGAGCGGTGGCGGCCACGATGGCAGTATCCGGTCCTGAGGGTCCACGGTGTCTCCGCGCGGACTCGTGCAGCGATCCGCCGGGTCGAAGACCAAGAGATATGGCCCAACGCGGTCGCCAACGCACTCACGTGTTTCGAGTGGGCCTTCACACAGCCAGGACGCTACTTGGACGCCTCCGCGTTTGATTCGCCCGGGGTGGGAGATGCCCGTGATGACCTGGAGCAGGCGATGCTGCACCTTCCTCCCGGAGCCAGACGGGACTTGGGCCGACTGATCGCGCGCATCGATGAGGAATTCGAGCGCCGCACCTTGCCGGAGCCCAACTACAACGAGTGGGCGACGACGTGCTGGTGGTGGACCAGAATGCGCGAACGCTGACCGGCCCCGAGATCACTGCCCCTCCCTGCAATCGAACGAACCTGTCACCCTCCGCGACCGCTCCCCATGATCCGTGCCAGAACCTGAAACTCACCTACAAAGCCACGGGGGCCAGTGCGCTCCGCGGTGCGGGCAGTGCCGTGGGTGTCAGCCGTGTCCACGGGGCGCCAGGCGCGGGTGGGCCGGTGTGCTGATCAGCGTCAAGGGGGTTGCGTCTGCTGATCGTCGGCTGTGTCGGTGGCTCGCCCAGGTGAGTGAGTGCCGCTACGCTGTGCCCGATGGGCTCTCGCGGCCCGGCATGGCCCGCAATCACCCCCCGTTGCGCGGGCCGTTGCCTTCCTCTGGGGCCGGGCCGGCGCAGCCCCCCGTCGCCCGCCCGGCCCCAGCCCCTTCACCAGGCAGACACGTCAGCCGGCCTGCAGCGATCAGACGACGGAAGACGGCCCAGGGCTCATACCCCGGTGCCGTTCTCGTCGGTGACAGCGTTCAGGGTGGTATCACCGAGGGCGGTACGGGCGGGCGGGTGCCGGGTGTACTGCCCGCCCTCTTCGCCCGGTCCTCTGCAGATGTGGTGCCGGTGCGCTCGAGGATGTCTCGGGTCAGGGAAGAGCGGTGCGGCCTTTGAACCGGATCCGGGTGAGATAGGCGGTGCACAGCTCTTCACCGACCAGGCAGCGTACGGTTCCGCATTCGGTGCAAGTCTTCAGGTGCTCGACGTAGGCGGCGTAGTCGGCCTCGTGCAAGCGGTGCTCGGTGTCGTTCTGCACAGGTGTGTCGCTCTCCGTGTCTGCGCCTTGCCTGACGGTTACGCAGAGGCAACGTTACGTCGAACCCTGCGCGTTCCGGGAGCCGGATTCCTGCCAGCGACGGCGCTTCTTATGGCCTGATGCCGGGCCCCCGGGGGACGGGGGCGACGGGCGGACGGGGTCAGCGGCGTTACGGGGCGGTGCCTTCCCTGGCGGCCCAGGGTGTCAGGCGGCGGCGAAGTCGTGGGCGGGGCCGTCGCGCCACTCCACCAGGCGCGGGTCGTCCAGGACGGCGGCGGGGCCGGCGATACCGGCGGCTTCGAGGAAGACGACCAGGTCGTGGTCGCTGTAGGCGGTGCCGAGGACCACGTCCGTACCGTGGCGGCGCACCGTGACTCTCCGGCCGCCCGACAGAGAACGGCCGTGCACGACGACCGGCGCACCGCTCACCCTTCCAGCCTGCCCCCGCGCACGGCCGTGCGGCGAGCCGGGGCAGCAGGTCCGGCCGGGAGAGGAGGGAAGGCCGCCCGGCCGGGCCTGGCACCTGGGCCTGCAGCAGGTACGCGTCCGGGTGCGGCCCGACGGCTCGATGGATCCCGAGGACCTGCAAACGCAGGTGCAGGTGCGGCGCGGGGCGGGGGCGCTGGTGGTGGCCACCTGCGGCACTCCCCTACGTGGTGCCGTCGACGATGTGGCGCCAGGGGTTCGAGCACGTGCCAGTTATCGATCAGCTCGTGGCGGGGCCGCCAGGGGCGCTGAAGGCGGTCCAGGAGGGCCGCGACGGTCTGGCCGGTGGAGGCCACCAGTTCGGCGGTGGCCTCGTCCCGCTCCCCCGCAGCCTCCAGGGCGAGGGAGAGGACGGCGGGCGGGGGCAAGCTGCTCAAGGCGCGCAGGTGGCAGGTCCAGGCGGCGGCCGCCGCGCTCCGTCCCAGCTCCAGGCCTTGCGGGGCGGTGGTGCTGCGCCGGTGGAGCCAGTCGGCGAGCCGGCGGGTCAGGCGGGCCTGGTCAGTGGCCGGATCGCGCATCAGCCGGGCGGCGAGCTCGCCGGGGGTGTGCTCGCGCAGACCGCCGGGGGTGGCGGTGACGATGGCCAGCGCACGGGCGCCGGTGTCCATCTGCAGCCAGCCTTGCAGCGCCTCCTGATGGCCGTAAGCGACCTCCTGCACGCTGACGCGGGCGAGGTCGAAGCTGGGGCGGGCGATGCCCGTCTCCCCCAGCCGCGGCGGCTCCGGCTCCACGCCGCCGGACCAGCCGGCCGTCTGATCGGGCGCATCCGCCCACACCAAGGCGTAGGCGTCCTGGCCTCGCTCGGCCAGCCAGAGACCGAACTCACCAGGTGGGGGCACGCTCTGCTCACTCATCCGAAGGGGCCTTCTCCTCGAACCGTCTGGGACACGCCGCACGGACCCGGGGACGGCGGCAATCTGCAGCCTGCCCGCACCCGGGGCGGCCGCCGCCGGGCGGGCCACGGCGTCCCGCCCGGCGGGATAGTGGGGGTGCCGTTCAGCAGCCCCGTCCCGCGAGGCGGGATGGGGCCAGAGCGGGCAGGACGGCTCCGCTACTGCGCGTTCGTACTCAGGGGCAGCACAGCGTGCCAGGGCCACGGTCAGGTGCTCGCCGAGCCGGAACGCGCCCGGGCGCAGGCGCGGAGCGTACGGCGGCCTGCGCATGGTCGTATCGGGCCGGTCTACCAAGGTCCCGGCTCTCCGTCGGTGACGAACCGGGTCAGGGACACTTCCAGCAGTTCGAGGAACTGCCGCAGGTCACCGGCTACTTGGTCGAGTTCTGGTTCGTCCAGCGATGCTGTCCGCGTCCGGTGGACCGTTCCGTCGAGGCCCGCGACGTAGGACAGACCGCCTCCGTTCGAGCCGATGACCAGGCCCAGGGCCTTCTGGCCCGTGCCAATGGCAGCAGTGCCGCCCTCCTGAGAACGCCGAAGAACGTCGCCGGCGGAGTCGAGGAAGTAGCCGTTGCCGACGTCTTCCCAGACGAGGCCGCCGACGCTGTCGTAGAAGGTGGCAAGGTCAGCCGGGATACGGTCGGCGCCGGCCAGCGCGCGAGCCGCGGCCCGGTCATCGCCGCTGGCGGTCAGGATCTCGTTGGTGCCGGGGGGAAAGCCGTGACGGCGCTCGAAGTCGGCTGTCATTACCGCAAGGGCCCGGGAGACTCTGCCGGTCCACAAGGCCAGCCAGGCGGCCGACAGCAAGGGTGCGCTCATGAGGCCGGATCATGGCAGGCGCCACCGACAGCCACGATGCCCGGACCGGTCCCCTGTCCTGGCTGGGACTGGGGGTTCTCCACAGATGCCGCTCTTCCAGCAGCCCGAACCGCACGTTGCCGCTGTCGAGATCGACGAGGACGGGAGAGCAGTCCAGCAGCTGCTCCCTCGGGTCACGCGTGGCGAGGTACTGCACGCAGTTGTAGGGCACGATCAGCGGTCCGTTGCTCTCGCCGACCAGCTCCAGGTGGACGTCAAAAGGCGGCTCGTCATCGCGCTGACTGTCGACGAGGAACGCCACCGCAAGCTACAGGGCTTCGTCCTTGCCCATCTCCGGGCGTCCCTTCAGCACCCCTGCCGGACCGCCGCGAGCGCTGGCTGCTGTGCCAGGAGCGCCCCACGGGCGAGGCCTCCGGCGACGACCGGCCGCGGGGGGGGTGCCTCTATGTCCTTCGTCAAGCGGTTCGGGGGTTCCTTGGTTCGTAGAAGGTTCCGTCGCGGAGCATGGCGAACAGGACGCTGATGC
>NZ_JBVHWR010000049.1:0-7121 GCF_055564355.1 Streptomyces sp. NPDC029152
CGCCCGCGACTACGAGACCCTCACCGCCAGCTCCGAGGCCATGATCCACATCGCCTCTATCGACAACCTCACCAGGCGCATAACGGACGAGACAACACCCACCTGGCGAGGGACGTACTAGGACGTAAACGGCAAGTTGTCCACTTCAAACGCCCTCTTAGCGTGATCTGGGTGCGCAGCAGGTTCCGCCGCCGCCCATCCAGCGGGCACGTCAGCCGATGAGTGGATCTTCCAGGAGTTCGGCGAGCATGCCCACCGCCTCCCGCTCGCTCCCGGACCCGGGTCTGTCGCCTGCATCGCCCGGGGGTGACGGCCCCGCCGCCGCATCACGACTCGCCCCTTCCACGCTGTCCGGCCCGTCAACGCTCACCGCAGCGGCCTCCAGCTGGATGCGACGGGGCCCGTGGCTTTGTCCACGAGAGCAGGAGTCGTTTGTCGACGAGCTCGGGAGGCACCCCGAAGGCGGCCAAGTCGATGTTCACGAGTTGGGGAGGCACCCGCCGCTGACTTGATGGGTACATGTGCTCCGGACTCCAGGCGCCGAGCGTTGTGAACCGTGCTGCGGAGATGGTCACCAGCTGCAACGAGGTTGGCGGCTGCGACCGTAGGCAGGATCCTGCCTACACAGCGGCATCAGCGGGGGTTACGTCCCGCTCCGGGAGCAGCTCGGGCATCCCGTCTACCAGCACCACAACGCCGGTTACCTCACCGGTTTCGGAACGGCCGACCCACACCGGGTAGGTACCGTCCCCGGTCGTCGCGAAGGACATGAGCTCGCCGCCGGAAGCCTCGTCCCAGGTGCGCTGCATGAACATGGAACCGTCGTCGATGTCCTCGTACCCGTCCAGGTCCGACTCGCCTCGGATCAGCCCCCGCTCGAAGAGCGCGATGAGCGGATCCCAGGACCCGGCGTCGGCGAAGCAGCCGGTGGCGCCGTCGGTGTCGAAGCCGGCTATCTGCTGCTCGATGAACAGCCGTGGATCGTCGTCCGGACCAAGGGCCATCTCCCAAGTCGCGGCGGGGGTCTCGCTGACGAGCAGGCGGACGGCCGTGGGTTGCGTGGTCGTGACCTCGGCGTCCCGCCACTCGCAGTGGTAGCTGAAGTGGACCCGCGCCTCGTCGAGTACGTACTCCCCGGGCGGGACGGGGACCGTGATGCGCGGCCCGTCGCCGTGGTCGATGTCCGGGCCGGAGACGGCCAGCAGCCCGCTGGGTACGCGCAGGGTGCCGACCCGGCGCGGCTCCACGACGGTCATCTCGGGGTGGTACCCGTCGGTCACGCGCACCCCGGGCCGGAACAGCTCGCTGATCGGCCCGGGCTGCGCGGGGCGCGGAGGACGCCAGCAGGTAGCGGGGGCGTCTCCGTCACCTGGCTCGGCCACCTCGGCCACCTCGGCCGCCTCGAAGGACGGCGGCTCAGTGAGCCCGTGTACCTGGGCCGAGAGCAGCGGCCACTCCCCGAATGCGGGGCGGACCATCCAGCGCTCGTCGTCCCGGAGTCGGGGCGAGGTGGCGTAGGAACCCCCGCCCTGCCCCTGCCGCTCCTCCGTCCGTCGGCCCCTGCCGTCCGGGAAGAGGTCCACGGTGATGCGTGGGCACGCCTTGTCGAACTCCGCCATCTCTGGGCCTGTGTAGTACCAGCCGACGGAGTACCGGCGCAGCAGCCGCGACGGGTCGTCCAGCAGCCGCATGTCCAGATCGTAGGTGCGGCGGCCGTGGGCGTCGTAGACCCACAGCCCGACGTAGTGGTCCCGCCAGGAGACCAGCCGGACTTCCAGCGGAGCCTCCCGGCCCGGCTCCCGGTACACCACCACGTACGGAAGCCCGGCGGCATCCCGCTCCCGAGCATCCTCGGCGGACATCGGCCGCCAGGGCGCACAAGCCTCCAGGTCCCACGCCTGCGCGTACCCCACCTCGACGACCATTGCCGCTCCTCGTCCTGAACCTGCCTTGGTTCTGTTGCTGAGATGCAAAGTAGCCGCTGCCTGTGACAACGGCCCTACTGGGCGGGCGGCGGGCCAGCTCCGGCGCCGAAACGGTCGTGCCGGCGATCCGGTCCATAGCCCGCTCAGCGAGTGGCTTGCCAGCGTGATCCGTTGAGCCGCCGGCGCCACTCTGTCATGCAGACGCAGGCACTCAGTGACGCCTGAACTCATCGACATTGATCAAGCGACAGGGTGACGCGGTGACTCCCGAAGTCTTCGACAAACGACTTCCGTTCCCGTGTACAGAGCGGCCCGTATGCTGCGCCGGTCCGGTGAACCGCCTGCTGAAAGGAAACCGTCCCACCGTGTTCCAGCAGACCCCCGTCTACGACCGTCTGGTCGCCGAGCGCGGCGACGTCCCCGTCCAGGTCCGTGGTGAAGCCGACCGGGTCCACCGCGACCTGGCCCAGGTCCTGCGCCAGACATCCACCACCTCCCAGCCGGGCGTGCCACGGAATGCCTTCGAGCCCAAGACCCCTCCCGGCGCCCTGTAGTCGTCGCGTAGGCGCCCGCGGCTTCGGTGGCGGCAAGGCCACCAAGCAGGCGGCACCGGCTCGCTGAGCGCACGTCGGCAACCGTTTTGGGTCGGTGGGGGTCCTCTCTGTCAGCTCCTGCCCGGGGCCGTCGGGGGCGAGAGTCGAGGAGTGCCGTGGGGGTCCGCAGGGCAGCGAAGGGCGTCGGTGACTTCCTGATCGACACGGTGGGAGAAGCCGTTGCCGAGGTGATCCTCAGCCTGCTCGCCTGCCTTTTGCTGGGCTGCCTGGTTCTGATCGTCTACCTGAGCTGGTCCTTGAGTCCACGCTTGACCATCGCAGGTGCCGGGCTGCTCAGCTGCTGGTTCGCCTACGGCGCCTGGCAGACCTTCCGTACGCCTGCGAAGGGACGCCGTCGGGGCCTTGCCGCCGTGACCGCTGCCGGTTTCACCGGGGCCGCGGCGACGGCTCTGTTCCTGCTGCTCTACGCCCCCGGTTGCGACTGCCTGTGAGGCGGTTCGGTTCCACCGGCGGTGATCAGCGCCGTGAGCACTGTCTGCTGCGTGTGCCGAACAGACCCCGACCCCTGGACCGCCCGACGATCCGGGCCTCGCTCGCGTATCCGCGGGGGGCGGATGTGCATGCACGCGATACCGGGTTCAACGATGCCGCGCCGTGCCGGTCACTGTGCGTCCCGGCCGCCGCTCGGCTCACACAACGTCGGCTGTCTCGGCCCACGAGGTGCTGAACAGCGCGTACTCGAGCAGGTCGGGCGTGGCGTCGGTCGGCCAGAGGGGCGTTGCCGATGCCTGGCGGGAGGCCGCCTGCAGGAAGGAGAGGTAGACCGCGTAGCGGTGCGGTGACCAGTTCGTGTCCCGCCAGACCCAGCGGGCGATCGAGCCGTCGGGGTCGTGGCCGGTCTCCCGGCCGATGGCCTGGGCCAGCAACCGCATGCGCCGGGCCAGAACCCGGTCGAGGATGAGCGGCCGGGGTCCGGTTGCCGGCGGGACCGTTTTACCGGCGAAGTACAGGAACTTGGTGTAGAACGACGGG
The DNA here is from genome assembly GCF_055564355.1 of Streptomyces sp. NPDC029152. Classification (NCBI taxonomy): domain Bacteria; kingdom Bacillati; phylum Actinomycetota; class Actinomycetes; order Kitasatosporales; family Streptomycetaceae; genus Streptomyces; species Streptomyces sp. NPDC029152. Next base: position 3,512 of record NZ_JBVHWR010000049.1, read on the forward strand.
CCGAACCCGCTGATGCGGCCCTGGAGCTGTGCGTAGGCCGCTTCGGCGCCCTGCTCGCTCAGCGTGGTGACAACGCCCGCGAGTATCGCGTCCAGACCCTCGGTGCCCCGCAGGATTTTGTGCAACGTGGCAGGTCCGCTGCCGGCCGGGGAGCCGCTCTTGCCCTTCCCCCACACGTAGGTGGCCACCAGCGCCTCCTGGTAGGCCTCGCGCTGCAGCGCGTCCGCGACGATCGACGCCACCTGCGCCCGGCTGATCACGGCGTCACCGGCGTGGGATGCCGAAGCCAGCATCGAGGGCCACGGGGGGAAGTGCGCCCACCGGCTGGGGGTGTAGCGGACCGCTTGTGCGCCCGGCGTCCCGTCCGCGAGCCGTTCCGCGTTCTTGCTCCACCAGCGCCCCAGCGCCTGCAGGGCTGTATCTGGCAGCAGACGCGTGGCCATCTCCAGGTCCACCGCATCCGCCCGGTCCTGCCTGTTCATAACCGCCCCCAAGTCCCGACCGCTGCCATGCCACCGAGCCCCGCACTCGCGTGCAGCCTAAATCTCCGCCCGGCCATGCCGTGCAGGCGCGGCCGATTGGGCCCTTCGCCATAGTCCCCGCCACGCCCTCCGCGGCACGCTTCCGGACGTGTGGGCTGCTCGCTCATGGCAAGGAGGCTCCCAGACAGGCACGCGTGGAGCGGAGAGCAGCCCGGGAAGCCGCGTGTGTGGCCGGACGCGGGCAGGGCGCCGTGGTCGCTCATCCGGGGCAGCTGGAGGTGAACACCGCCAGGGCCCGCCGGCGGCGCGTTCTGTGCCCCAGGGGGCATCCCGCTGACTCGGTCAGAGCCCCGGCTTCCCCGCGTGCTGCCGGGTGGATGGTGGTTGTTACGGTCGCTGACCGTGACAGAACCTCTGCCGGAGTTCCCTTATCACCCGGACCCGCTTGCCACCGGGTCCGTGGCGGTCTCCGACGCCGTCTGCGCGTGCTGCGGCCGGGCGCGCGGCTACGTCTACACGGGCCCGGTCTACGCCGCCGTGGAACCAGACCGGTTGTGCCCGTGGTGCATCGCGGACGGGAGCGCTGCCCGCAGGTATGAGGCTCACTTCACCGCGGACATGGCAGGTGACGAGGTCACCAGTCAGGTGCTGGTGGCCATCGCGGAGCGGACACCGGGCTTCACCGCCTGGCAGGACGGGCAGTGGCTGGCGCACTGCGGCGACGGCGCCGCCTTCCTCGGCAGGGCAGGCGCCCGCGAACTGGCCGGCTACCCGGACGCACTGGCCAGCCTGCGACAGGACGTCAGCACCTGGGGCTGGCCGGACCACCAGATCGACCACTTCCTCGGCGCCCTGGACAGCGATGGTCAGCCGACCGCCTACCTCTTCCGGTGCCGGACCTGTGCAACGTACCTTGCCTACGCGGACTTCACCTAGCCGGTCATCGCACGCCGCAGCCCTCACAGCCGCTCTCTCACCGGCCCTCGACCGAATCCAGGTGATCGTACGGTGGCTCGCCGAGCGCGTGATGGAGACGGTTGACTACGTCACCGACAGTGAAGTCCCATCCAGTCAGGCGCTGTCCGCTCCAGTTGATCCCTACCCGGACGTCTTCCCCGGCCAGATCCGGCAAAGCCGCGCTCCGCCAGTGATCCAGCGGCATCGCAACAGCACAAAATTGAGGACCCCAGAGCTGAGCTGCGCGCTGCGCACGGCTCTGCGACGACCAATAGGGAAAGGCTGGTTGCCCGGAACTCGAGACCGGCATGGGACTGCCCTCGTCGTCCCGGACCCACCAGACGGTACGAGTCAGAGCGATCTCCCGGAAGAAGGCCGCTGCCTGAACCCCGCTCGTGCTCACCTGAAATCCTCCAAGATCATCCAGAGCTTCCATGCCCAGTAACCTCGCCAGCCACGCGGCCACGGCTGACGCCGAACGCGCCTGCACAGCCCCGGAATGGGTGCCACGCCCGGTGTGCATGCTGCTGAGCATGACGTTCTCGCCCGTGGCCCGCCTCTACGTGAGGATCGCGGTGCTCGGGGCGGGCACGGCGACCGCGGCGGCGTGCCTCGGTTTCTCGCTGTGGGGCGGGTGGGGAGCCGCGGCGGGGGCGGTTCTGTCCGGCCTGTATGTGGGCGGCGTGGTGGTCTTCCACCGCCGGCGCACGGCGGCGTCCCTGCTGGCCGCCAGGGCCCAGGGCGAAGAAGCGGGGCTGGCCGACGCGGTCATAGCGGGCATCGACACCCGGCGGCGTGAGCGAAGCCGAGCAGAAGGCCCGCCGGACCGTGGCCTACCAGCTCGCCGCCCACGAAGACCTCCCCAACGCGGTCCGGGTCGCGGCGGCCACGGCCCTGGAGGCCATCGACGCCGGCCGGGACCGCGACCAAGCCCGAGCCGCGGTAGCCGCGCTCGCACTCGCCGCCTACGACTGCCGCGCCACCCGCACACTGCGGCGCCCCCGCCCGTCCGGCGGCACTGAGCACGACCCGCTCACCGGCCCGTAAGCCCGGCCCTGGCCCAAGCCCGCCTCAGCCTCGTGGGGTGGGCAGCTCGCCGGGCTTTACGGCGACTCTCTCGATGCCGGTGGCCCCGGCTTTCTCGAGTTCGTCCCGCCGCCGGTCGGCAGAGATCTCGTCGTACGCGACGGCAGAGGCGCGCGGGGTGCCGTCCGGCTCGGCCCAGGTGAAGCCGTAGCTGCGCATGGTGATCGTCATACCGGCATCATCGCTGGTGGCACTGACAGCAGCCCTCGGGTGCGCCCGGCGGCGCCGCGGCATACACCTGGGATTGTGGTCCTCACCCCGCCGGTCCAGCCGATGCTTGCCGAGGCCCGCTCCGAGCTGCCGCCCGAGCGGGCTCTGCCGGGCGGGCTGGCTTTCGAGCAGAAGCCCGACGGCTACCGGGCGCTGCTCTTCGCGGGCCCCGGCCGCGCGCACCTGCAGTCGAGGAACGGAGCCGACCTCAGCGGCGCCTCCCCGAGATCACCGCCGCCGGGCGGGCCCTGCGGAAACCCTGGTCCTGGACGGGGAGCTGGTCGTCGCCACCGACGGCCGTCTCGACTTCGGCCAGCTCCAGCAGCGCGCCCGCCGTCGCGGTGCCGGTGCCCGGCAGGCGGCCCGGACTGCCCCGGCACATCTGATCGTGTTCGACGTCCTCGACGCCGCCGACGGCCCGCTCCTCGACGAGCCGTACCGGGCACGGCGGGCGTTGCTGGAGGCGCTGTTCGCCGCTGGGGTGCTGGCCGCGCCGTTCGTCCTGTGCCCGGCCACCACCGACCGGGCCACCGCCGAGGACTGGCTGGATCCGGCGTGGGGTGCGGCCGGTATCGAGGGCGTCGTCGTAAAAGACCTGACCCAGAAGTACCAGCCGACCCGTCGGGGCTGGATCATGGTTCGGGCCCGCGCCAGCGCGGAAGCCATCGTCGCCTCGGTGACGGGCCGGGTGACGGCGCCGTCAACGTTGCTCCTGGGCCGCACGACATGGCGGGCCGCCTGCGGTTCATCGCCCGGATGGCACCGCTGTCGGCGACGGCACGGCTAGGGCCTGTTGTGAAAGTGCTGGTCATAGCCATTCATTGATGGCTGCGACCAGCACTGTCGCTTCGTAGCGGACGGCGAGTTTGTCGTAC
>NZ_JBVHWR010000050.1:0-5464 GCF_055564355.1 Streptomyces sp. NPDC029152
CGTGACGAAGAGGGGCGGATCGTCGGGGCCGGCGGCGAGGGCCAGGAGGACGACGACGCGCAGTCCGCCGCCGAAGCGGCCCTGTTGCACTTCTCCAGCCCGCGCGACGCCGCGACCATCGCGGCGTTCCTGCGCACCCGGGTGTACCGGCCGGAATCGCTGGTGTGGCTGAAGGGCTACCAGGCCCTGCTCCGGTGGCGGAAGGAGAACGAGATCACCGGCCTGTACGCCGTGCCCTATGACACCGAGGTCAAGGTCGGCGTTACCAAGGACTTCCCCCTGGGGCGGTGGGTCCACCAGCAGCGGAAGGCGCTGCGGGCCGGGGAGCTGGAGGAGCGGCGCAAGACGCTGCTGGACGCGCCGGAGGCCGGGATGGTGTGGGAGCCGGGCGAGGAAGCCTGGGAGACCAAGCTCGCCGTGTTCCGGTCCTACCGGCGCACCACCGGCCACCTCGCACCCCGGCAAGACGCCGTCTGGGACGATCCGGCCGGCGACGGGCCCGTACCCATCGGGCAGCACCTGGCCAACCTCCGCCGGACAGGCGGCCTCGGCAAGAACCCCGAACGAGCCGCCTTGCGGGCGCAGCAACTCGCGGCGATCGACCCCGACTGGAACTGCCCCTGGCCACTGGACTGGCAACGCCACTACCGCCACCTCGCCCACCTCGCAGAGGACGAACCCGGCGGAGTCCTGCCCGACATCGCACCCGGCGTCCTCATGGACAGCGACGACATCGGACGCTGGCTGAGGCGACAACGTCGGGACTGGAAACTGCTGGCCACCGAGCAGCAGGAACGACTGTCCAGGCTGGGCATACAGCCCGCCCAGGCGCCGTCTCCCGCCCCCGCGGCCCGGGGCGCGGCAAAGGGCCCGAGCAAAGCACAGCAGGCCTTCCAACGTGGCCTGACCGCCCTCGCCCAGTGGGTCGAACGGGAAGGCGCGGACCGGCCGGTCCCGAGGAAAGCGGTCGAGGTTCTGCCTGACGGGACCGAGACGAAGCTCGGCGTATGGGTCTCCAACACCCGCGCCAGACGCGACAAGCTCACCGGCGAGCAACTCGACGCGCTGCGGGAACTGGGCGTGGACTGGGCCTAGAGGTTGTGCACACGACTCGGAGTCAGCGGAGATTCGCACCGGTGTGCGATCTTATGAATGTGTATTGATCCAGTTGCAGGCTGTCTCTAGAGTGACGCGCATCGTGACAGAGAAGATGCCCCACTCAGCGGCTGGCCAGATGCTGGGCTACCTCTACCAGTGCGAGTGGGCGTTGGTAGAGCTGGCGCAGCGGTGGTTCAAGGACGCCGAAGCTGCGCTACGTATGGAAATGCTGGACGACATTGACCTGCTGCACGGGTCAGTTCCTGTCGAGCTTGTGCAGTCGAAGCATCATGGTGGTCAGGGTGAGATCGGCTCTACCAGTGCTGATCTGTGGCGTTCCATCAATTCCTGGTGCGATGCCTTGGAGATCCTCGGGGACGCGCCGCTGCCGCTGCTCCGCTTGGTTACCACGCAGCAGGTTTCTGCCGGGAGCCTTCTGGAGAAGTTGCGCGCTGATCCGCAGACGCGCGATGTAGCCGCAGCTCTAGCAGCTCTTGAGGAGCTCGCTGGTGATGCCGAGGGTCCGAAGACGACACGCCCTTGGCGGGAGCGCTTCCTCCGGTGCACTCCGGTGGTCCGGGAGGCGCTGGTTGGCCAGATCGTCGTGGACGATCTAGCGCCTCGAGTGTCAGAGGTGGACTCTAAGCTCCGTGAAGTGATCGGCGTATGGAAGACGGATCAGGGCCAGAGCCAAGAGATCCTGGAGGAGCTGAAGGGCTGGTGGTGGGGGGTCTCCAAAGAGATGCTCGACCGCTCCAACCCCAGCCGGAGGGAGGCTGTTTCGGCCGAGGAACTGCGCACAAAGATCGACTACGTGATGAGCAAGTACGCGCAGACCTCGTTGCCCATCAGCGACCGGCTGGAACGGCTCACCGAGGACGAGGTGGCCCGGTACAAGGACCGCGTCTTCGTTGCCCAGCTCCAGCTCCTGAAGCTGGGGCGCCGAAGCATCCGGTTCCATCTAGGCGAGTATCACCATGCATGGACCCATCGATCTCGCTGGCTCCACCGTCACTACGTCGCCCCGAGTGAACTCGATCAGTTCGAGTCAGATCTGCGGCGTGAATGGGAGCAGGTGTTCTCCAAACTCGCCGACGCCTTCGACGCTGGCAAGTACGGGGACGATGCGGTCAAGGCCGGTGTGGACATTCTGGACAAGGCCATGGCTGCCGTAGAAACACTGCGGCTGCGTCCGCAGGTGGAGAAGCGATGGGTCGCCCGCGGCACGCTTCACGCTCTGGCCGACCTGGCTACGCAGGATGACGAGCCGGTGGGCTGGCATCCCGACTTCGAGAACCTGCTGTCCCAGTCGTCTGATGCTGCTGACAGGGAGGAATAGCCATGTCGGCTCCCGCGCGTCAACTCCCTGAAGCTGCGGCACTGTTCAATCCTGCTTTCGGGGCGTATGTGCTGGCGCACTGTGTAGCGGCCCACATGGCAGCGGGCCCCAGTCTTCCTCTCCCCTTGCCGAGCAGCTTCCTGGTCCTTCCCCTGGTGCTGCCGCCGGACTCCCGCGCCGCGCTCCCGAGAGATGTCCGCACGCCGCTGGCCAGCTGGCTGGCTGATAATCCGATCCAGCGCGCGTCATACCCGCACCGCGCCGCCTCGCTAACGGATTACACCCGCGCATCCCAGCGGTTCGGCGTCCGGCACAACGTGTTGACGGTGCATTCCAGCGGCCTCGCAGTGACCAGACAGCCCAGGCGTCCCAACGCGAACAGTCATGGAGCGGAGCTCGTCGACTGCACACGCGCTGCGGCCCTCGTTGGCCGCTGGCTTGCAGCGACATCGCCTGCTACCGCATTCGCCCTGCTCGGGGTCCGCCCCTAGCTCTCCAAGGAAGCCACCTCAGCATGCATCTGCTCGCTCTGGCCCTGTATCACCGTGATGGCAGGCAAGCACCGCGCACCATTACCTTCAAACCCGGAGCCTTGAACATCCTCACCGGAGAGTCCGAGACCGGGAAATCGGCAGTCCTCGACATCATCGAGTACTGCTTGGGACGACAGCACATTTCGCTGCCAGAGGGCGTGATCACTCAGACAGTGGGCTGGTACGCGCTGCTCGTACAGATCGGCTCGACGCGCCTGCTCCTGGGCAGGCCCCGACCAGCGGGAGCCTCCACCAACAAAGCCATGCTGATCATCGGCAACCACACGCTCGAGCTGCCAGCAGGCGACCGTATGAGAGCGAATGCCGACACGGACGCGCTACGCGCAGAGCTCAGCGCTCGCCTGGGCATCGACGACTTCCGCTTCGAACCTCCGGCGGGCGCCGAACGCTACGCGTTCAATGTCTCCATCGCCCAGGCCGTTTACCTGTGCCTGCAAAAGCAGACCGAGATCGCCAACCAGCAGCTGCTGTTTCATCGCCAGTCCGAGCCCGGCATGGCGCAGATGATGAAGGACACGCTGCCGTACTTCCTCGGTGCGGCCGGACCGGAACAGGCCGCACGCCAACGACAGCTCGCGGAGGCCACCCGGGCCCTGCGGCGCGTCCAACGACAGATCGATGAAACCCAGCGCGACAACGAATCCACGAACGCCGCTCTGCACGGCCTGGCCCGCCTCGCCCAGGAGGCAGGGATGGTCCAGGGTGTGCCCGATCGCGCCTCTGCAGCGGAACTGAGCCTCCTGCTACGCGAGGCAGCGGACACAGTTGCTGATCCATCGACGCCTCCAACGTTCGGCGAAGACGGGATGCAAGAACGACTGGCTGCGGAGCGGCAGGCTCTGCGGGAACAACTTCACGACCTCAACGAGGCCGGCACCCTTCTCGACTCGTGGCAGCAGCAGAGTCAGGCCTTCACCGGAGAACTCCACACCCAGCTCGGCCGCCTCACGTCTCTGCAGCTCCTCAGCCCCGAAGACGCAGGGGCACCCGAGGTCTGTCCTCTGTGCAATCAGGCCTTGGAAGAGCCCGACCCCAATATCGAGCAGCTCAACGACCTCACACGCCGTCTCCAGCACGAGCTGACCGACGCAGAAGCACTACAACCATCGCGGACCCGTCACCGCCAGGAACTCAACGAGCAGATCGCAGACGTCCGCAGGCGCCTCCAGGCCAATGCGTCAGCGCTCCAGGCCTTGCAGGCCAGTAACCGCCGTCTCCAGGAGATCAATGACCAGCACGCGCGGCAGGCTCACGTGCAAGGTCGCATTCTCCAGGAATTGCAACGAACTACGCCGCAGTCGACAGACGAATCCGGATCGCTGCGCCGGCAGGCGGCTCGTATGCAGGAGCGGATCGCGGCACTGCAGGAACTGGTCGATGCCGACGACGTGAGGGCGGAAACGGAAAGCCGCCTCAGCCGTATCGCGCTGGACATGACGGAGTGGGCCCGCGAACTGGATCTAGAGCACGCAGACGAGGCAGAAGAGGTACGCATCAGCCTCTCTCTCCTCAACGTCGTCCTGCGCACTGAAACCAGTCGTATCCCCCTCACCCGAATCGGCAGCGCGAAGAACTGGATCGGGTACCACCTTGTCGCACACCTGGCCCTGCACACCTACCTACTCAAACACCATCGGCCCGTCCCGCACTTCATCATGTTCGACCAGCCCACCCAGGCATTTTTCCCTGAAGAAGTCCATGACGTGGGCACGCTCACCGACGCCGACTGGGAAGCGGTACGCAGCTACTTCTCCCTCATGCGAGACGTCGTCACCCGCAACGGTCAGGGACTGCAAATCATCGTCTGCGATCATGTGAACCTGCGAGACGATTGGTTCCGCGATGCCGTCATCGAGAACTGGCGCCAAGGCAAAGCCCTGATCCCCACGGACTGGATCACCGAGGGATAGGGCAGACCGGACCCGCCGGGCGGTCGAACCGGGCTAGGCGAGCAGCAGTGACCGCCCGCGTTGTGGAGAGCCACGTCGGCCGCACCACTCTCGCCCGCCAAGCGGGCGCTGCGGTCGCCTGCCTGCCTGCTCACGGCCGGGCGGCGCGGGCATCCCTGAGCGGGATTGTTTGCCGCCAGGGAGGGCAGCCGGGAGCAGCTGGGCCCGAGCTGGTGGTGGAAGCCGGCCGGCGTCGACGTCATCTGTGACGCATCCGGCCGGCGCGGCGCGGCATCCTCACGCTGGCACCGTGCCCGCCCGGCCTCTGCCCGGCGACGGCCCCCACCTGCCGCCGACACACTGACGAAGGCAGCCCCAGGCGATGATGCCTGGGGCTGCTGCTGTCCACGCGGGGCAGGCGCGTCTGGTTACTGACTTTGGAAGCGTGATGTCGTAGGGGGCTGACGGAGTGTGATCGCCGCGGTATGCGGGAGTGTTCAATGATCGGCGGATCCGATGATCAAGGAGACGCCTGATGAGCGACACCACCATCGAGCAGATAGCGGACGCGGATGTCGAGCCGG
>NZ_JBVHWR010000051.1:0-4922 GCF_055564355.1 Streptomyces sp. NPDC029152
CCAGAGCGGGGTGGAGTTCCTTCTGGCGCAGGGGCACACGGTGTTCCTGGAGTCCAGCCCGCACCCGGTCCTCACCGTCGGCATCGAAGAGACCGTTCACGAGAGCGCGGCACAGGTTGCCGTCCTGGGAAGCCTGCGGCGTGACGAGGGCGACCTCGCCCGGCTCGTCGCGTCCGCCGGTGAGGCCTGGTGCCGCGGCGTTCCGGTCGACTGGGCGGGCATGCTGGCCGGCGGCCGACGGGTCGACCTGCCCACCTACCCCTTCCAACGGGAGCGGCTGTGGCTGGAGTCGCCGCGCGCCCGCTCCGGGGACTTCAACGTGGCCGGGCTGGCCGAATCGGAACATGAACTCCTCCCTGCTGCAATAGAGTTGCCGGGAGGACAGTGGGTGTGGACCGGTGAGCTGTCGCTGTCCGCGTACCCCTGGCTGGCCGATCACCAGGTGCTCGGACAGGTCCTGGTCCCCGGTGTGGCCTGGGTGGAACTCGCCCTGCACGCGGGTCATCAGGTCGGTCACGGGTCGGTCGAGGAACTCACCCTCCAGGCGCCGCTCGTGCTCGGCGAGTCGGACGCCGTACAGATCAGGGTCGTCGTCTCCGACCCCGGCGAGAACGATCGCCGGGCGGTGTCGGTGCACTCGCGTGGCGCCGACCAGGCCTGGGTGACACACGCGGAGGGCTTCCTCACCGCGGGAGGGTCACAGCCGGAGACCATGGCGGTGTGGCCGCCCGCCGGTGCGGAACCGGTGGAGACCGACGGGTTCTACGAGCGGCTGGCCGAGGCCGGCTACCACTACGGCCCGCTCTTCCAGGGCTTGAGCAGGGTCTGGCGTGCAGGCGAGGAGCTCTTCGCCGAGGTCGGGCTGCCCGAGGGCGCCGACGTGGACGGCTTCGGCATCCACCCCGCCCTGTTCGACGCTGCCGTGCAGACCGCGGCCGCGGCCCAACCCGGCTCCGGCGAGACCAGGCTGCCGTTCTCCTTCGGCGACGCACAGCTGTTCGCGACCGGTGCCCGGTCCCTCCGGGTGCGGGTGTCCCCGGCCACTCCGCAGGGGATGGCATGGGAGGCGTGGGATACGACGGGACTTCCGGTCTTCTCCCTCGGGCACCTGGTGACCCGGCCGGTCGACCGCGTCCAATTGACCGTGAAGCGGACCGAGTCGCTGTTCAAGGTGACCTGGGACGAGGCCGTCCCCGTCGTCGGGCGTGCGACCGCCGCGCACGGCGTCGTGCTGGGCGACGACCCGTTCGAGCTCGGTGCTGCGCTGCGCGCCGCGGGTTGGGAGGTCGGGACCGCCGCGGATCCCACGTCCGCCGACGCCGTCACCGAGGTGCTGGTGCTGCCCTGCATGGGGTCCGGCGAGCCGGACGCGGACCTGCCCGCCGCAGTCCGGGCTGCCACCGCTCAGGTGCTGGGGGTCATCCAGCAGTGGCTCGCCGACGAACGGCTCGCCGACTCCCGGCTGGTGGTCGTGACCCGCAACGCCCTGCCGGACGACCTCGTGCACGGCCCCGTCTGGGGCCTGGTGCGCTCCGCCCAGACCGAGAACCCTGGCCGGATCATCCTGGTCGACCTCGACGACCACCCCGATTCGGTGGCCGTCCTGGCCGAGGCGGCCCAGTCCGACGAGCCGCGCATCATGGTCCGGGCGGGCCGGCCGACCGCCGCCCGGCTGGTCCGGGCCACGGCGCCCGAGCTGGTGCCACCCGCCGGAGCGGACGCCTGGCGGCTGGAGATCACCGAACCGGGTACGTTCGACAACCTCACGCTGGGCCTCTACCCGCACGCCGAGAAGCCCCTCGCCGACAACGAGGTCCGGGTCGCCGTCCACGCGGGCGGCCTCAACTTCCACGACGTGGTCGCCGCCCTCGGCATGGTCGACGACGACCTCACCCTCGGCCGTGAGGCCGCAGGCGTGGTCGTCGAAGTCGGCGACGCAGTACCGGACCTGGCCCCCGGCGACCGCGTGATGGGCATCCTGTCCTCCGGCTTCGGGCCGCTCGCCGTCACCGACCACCGCTACCTGGTCCGGATGCCCGAGGGCTGGACGTTCGCACAGGCGGCTTCGGTGCCCGCCGCGTTCCTGACGGCCTACTACGGCCTGTGCGACCTCGGCGGCATCCGCGAGGGCGACCGCGTGCTCATCCACGCCGCCGCTGGCGGCGTCGGCATGGCCGCCGTGCAGATCGCCCGACACCTCGGGGCCGAGGTGTTCGGCACCGCCAGCCCGCGCAAGTGGGGCGCGCTGCGTGCCCTGGGGCTCGACGACGCCCACGTGTCCTCCTCCCGCGCCCTCGACTTCGAGCAGAAGTTCCTGGACGTCACCGGTGGCAGGGGAGTCGACCTCGTCCTGAACTCGCTGGCCCGCGAGTTCGTCGACGCCTCGCTGCGACTGATGCCCGGCGGCGGCCGGTTCGTGGAAATGGGAAAGACCGACATCCGCCGACCGGAGCAGGTCGCCGAGGACCACGCCGGAGTCGCCTACCGGGCCTTCGACCTCGTCGAGGCCGGGCCCCAGCGCACCGGGGAGATGCTCGCCGAGATCGTCCGGCTCTTCGAAGCCGGCGAGTTCCGGCCGCTGCCGATCACCCAGTGGGACGTCCGCCGGGCACCGGAGGCCTTCCGGCACATCAGCCAGGCCAAGCACATCGGCAAGATCGTCCTCACTGTGCCCAGGCCCCTGGACACCGACGGCACGGTCATGGTCACCGGTGCCACCGGCACCCTGGGCGGCTTCATCGCCCGGCACCTGGTCACCCACCACGGTGTGCGACGGCTGTTGCTGGTCAGCCGCAGCGCAGAGCGCACGGAGCTGGTACAGGAACTCACCGGTCTCGGCGCCACCGTCACCTGGGCCTCCTGCGACCTCGCCGACGCCGCCGCTCTGGAACGGGCCGTGCGGTCCGTCGACGACCGGCACCCGCTCGTGGCCGTCGTCCACTCGGCGGGCGTCCTCGACGACGGCGTGATCGACAAGCAGAACCCCGAACGGCTCGACACCGTGATGCGACCCAAGGTCGACGCCGCCTGGAACCTCCACCGGCTCCTCGACAGCACCCCCTTGACCGACTTCGTGCTGTTCTCCTCGGCCAGCGGCGTGCTCGGCGGCGCCGGCCAGTCCAACTACGCGGCCGCCAACGCCTTCCTCGACGCGCTCGCTGAGCACCGCCGCACACAGGGGCTCGCCGGCCAGTCGCTCGCCTGGGGTCTGTGGACCGACCGCAGTACGATGACGGGACAGCTCGGCTCCACCGAACTCGCCCGCATTGCCCGCAACGGCGTCGCCGAGATGTCAGAGGCGGACGGCCTGGCTCTGTTCGACGCCGCGCGGGACAACGCCGAGGCGGTGCTGCTGCCCATGCACCTGGACGTCGCCAGGCTCCGGGGCCGCGGCGGCGAGGTGCCCGCGATGTTCCGCAGGCTGATCCGCTCCACGGCGCGCCGCACGGCCAGTACGGCGGTCAGCAGTGCCGGTCTGGAACAGCAGCTCGCATCGATGTCCGGTGCCGAGCGCACCGAGCTGCTGCTGGGGCTGGTGCGCGACCACGCCGCCGCGGTGCTCGGTCACGGCACCTCCGACGCCGTCTCACCCGACAGGCCTTTCCGCGACCTGGGCTTCGACTCGCTGACCGCCGTGGAGCTGCGCAACAGGTTCACCGCGCTCACCGGTCTGCGCCTGCCCGCCACAATCGTGTTCGACCACCCCACCCCCTCAGCGCTCGCCACCCATCTCGTCGGCCTGCTGGGCGCCGACACGCCGTCCCCGGCCGAACCGGTGCTGGCCGCCGTCAGCCGCCTCCGCGCGGACCTGCGGGCGCTCGCGCCCGACGCCGAAGGCACCGGTGACGTGATGATCCAGCTGGAGGCGCTGTTGACCGAGTGGCGCGAAGCCGTCGAAGGGCGAACAGCCGAGACGGCCCCGGGCGACCTGTCCACGGCCACCGACGAGGAGATCTTCGCGCTCGTCGACAGCGAGCTCGGGGAGTCGTGATGACGGCAGGGACGTCCGAGGACAAGCTCCGCGATTACCTGAAGAAGACGCTCACCGACCTGCGCACCACCAAGCAGCGGCTGCGCGAGACCGAGAGCCGGGGCACCGAGCCGATCGCGATCGTGGGCATGAGCTGCCGACTGCCCGGCGGTGTGCGGACACCCGAGGAGTTCTGGCAACTCCTCGACACCGGGACCGACGCCCTGGCCCCGCTGCCCACCGACCGCGGCTGGAACCTCGGCACGGCGTTCGACGACAACCGGTCGTACCGGCGCGAGGGCGGGTTCCTCTACGACGCGGGACGGTTCGACGCGGAGTTCTTCGGTATCTCGCCGCGTGAGGCGTTGGCGATGGATCCGCAGCAGCGGTTGCTGCTGGAGTGTTCGTGGGAGGCGATCGAGCGGTCCCGGATCGATCCGAAGTCCCTGCACGGCAGCCGCACCGGCGTCTGGTTCGGCACGATCGGCCAGGACTACTTCTCCCTCTTCGCCGGGTCCGGCGGCGAGCACGCCAACTACCTCGCCACGGCCTGCTCGGCCAGCGTGATGTCCGGCCGCGTGTCGTACGCGCTGGGTCTGGAGGGCCCTGCCGTCACCGTGGACACCGCGTGTTCGTCCTCCCTGGTGGCCATCCACTCCGCCGTACAGGCACTGCGGGCCGGCGAATGCGAGCTGGCCCTCGCCGGCGGCGTCACCGTCATGGCCACCCCGACCGTGTTCACCGCCTTCTCCCACCAGCGCGGCCTGGCCGACGACGGCCGCTGCAAGGCCTTCGCCGCCGGAGCCGACGGTACGGGTTTCGCCGAGGGAATCGGGATCCTCGCCCTGGAACGTCTTTCGGTGGCCCGGCGTAATGGGCGTCGGGTGTTGGCGGTGGTGCGGGGTTCTGCGGTGAATCAGGACGGTGCGTCGAATGGTCTGACGGCGCCGAA
>NZ_JBVHWR010000052.1:0-3581 GCF_055564355.1 Streptomyces sp. NPDC029152
TACACCGCCAACAACGCCTGCGCCTCGATCGGATCACCCAACCGCGTCCCCGTCCCATGCGCCTCCACGACGTCGATGTCAGAAGGAGCCAGGCGGCCGGTGGTCAGAGCAGCCTGAATGACACGCTGCTGCGCCGGTCCGTTCGGAGCGCTCAGGCCGTTCGAAGCGCCATCCTGGTTCACGGCCGAGCTCCGCAGTACGGCCAGGACCTCATGCCCGTTGCGGCGCGCCTCCGAGAGGCGTTCCAGAACCAGTACGCCGACGCCCTCGGCCATGCCCATGCCGTCGGCGTCCGCCGAGAACGCCTTGGATCGACCGTCGAGTGCGAGCCCTCGCTGCCGGGAGAAGGACACCAACGACAGGGGGGTGGACATCACGGTGACGCCGCCGGCCAGCGCCAGGCCGCACTCGCCGGACCTGAGAGCCTGGGCGGCCAGGTGCAGGCCGACCAGGGAGGAGGAGCAGGCGGTGTCGATGGTGACGGCGGGGCCCTCCAGTCCCAGCGCGTACGACACGCGGCCCGAGACCACGCTGGAAGCATTGCCGGTCAGCAGGTGGCCCTCGGAGCTCTCCGCCCCGCCGCCCCTGCCGTAGTTGCTGTTCCATGCGCCGATGTAGACACCGACGTCCTTGCCGCGCAGCGAGCCCGGATCGATGCCGGCCCGCTCCAGCGCGCCCCAGGAACACTCCAGCAGCAGCCGCTGCTGCGGATCCATGGACAGGGCCTCGCGCGGCGAGATACCGAAGAACGCGGCGTCGAACTCGCCCGCGTCGTAGAGAAACCCACCCTGGCTCACATAGCACTTGCCCGGTTCGTCGGGGTCGGGGTCGTAGAGGTTGTCCAGGTCCCAGCCACGGTCCTCGGGAAAGCCGGCCACTGCGTCGACGCCCTCGGTGAGCAGGGTCCAGAACTCCTCAGGCGATCGCACCCCACCGGGGTAACGGCACCCCATGCCGACGATCGCGATCGGCTCGGAGTTCTTCTCCTCTGCTCGCTGCAACCGCTCCGTCACGTCGGCCAGGTCGGCAGTGACGCGCCGGAGGTAGGTGCGGAGTTTCTGCTCGTCTCCCATGGAGAGACCCGTCCTTTTCACGTGGTGGTCGTGGTGTTCGACAGAGATCACGAACGGCCGAACTTGGCGTCGATGAAGTCGAAGAGGTCGTCGTCGCTCACATCGTCGATCTCTTCTCGAGTGGTGGCGATCAGGTCCTCGCCCTGGGCCTGGGACCACCGTTCCAGCAGTGCCCGCAGCCGTGCGGTGAACGCCGCTCGGTCCCGGGCGTCCGACACGGCCTCCGCGAGGGGCGCCGCGGCCAGGGAGGCGACGGTGGACTCCAGCCGTACGAGGTCTTCCAACAGGGAGGACCTGGCAGGGTTGTGGTCGATTCCGAGCCGGGCGCCCAGGTACGCGGCGAGCGTCGTGGACGTGGGGTGGTCGAAGACCAGGGTGGCCGGAAGATCGAGCCCCGTGGCGGCGACGAGCCGGTTGCGCAGTTTCACCGCGCTGAGGGAGTCGAAGCCGAGCTCGCGGAACGGCCGGTCGACCGGTACGGCGTCCGCGCCGGGGTGGCCAAGCACCGCCGCGGCCTGCGCCCGCACCTCGGAGAGCAGGACCCGCCGCCCTTCGTCCTCGGACAGCGCCGCCAACTTGGCTGTGAGGTCCGGCGTGAGCTGGCCCACAGTGTCCAGCGTCGGCTCGAAGCGGGCTTCGGGGATGTCGGCGATGAGAGGGCGGGGGCGGGCGGAGGCGAAGAGGGGAGCGAACGTCCGCCAGTCGACGTCGGCGACGACCAGCGTGGCCTCGGCGCGGTCGATGGCCTGGTGCAGCGCGCCGAGCGCGGCCCTGGGGTCCATGAACCGCAGTCCCTGCCTGCCCCACCACTCCTCGCCGGCGTTCGCCGTCATGCCGTCACCGGCCCAGGCGCCCCAGGCGACGGAGGTCGCCGGTTGCCCCTGGCTCCTGCGTTGTTCGGCCAGCGCGTCCAGGTAGGCGTTGGCCGCCGCGTAGGCGCCCTGAGCACCACTGCCCCACACGCCGGCTCCGGAGGAGAACAGCACAAAGGCGTCCAGGTCGTCGAGGAGTTCGTGCAGGTGGCGTGCTCCGGCCGTCTTCGCCCGCAGCACCGCCGTGATCTCTTCAGCGTCGGTGTCCAGCAATCGCGCGGCGCGACCGGAGCCGGCCGCGTGCACGACCGTACGGATCGGCGGACCGTCTGCCTGTACCCGGTCGAGGAGCGCCGTGAGTGCGGCGCGGTCCGCGACGTCGCACGCGGCGATCGTCACCCGCACCCCGCAGGCGGTGAGGTCGTCGCGCAGGCGGTCGGCGCCGTCCGCGGTCGGACCCCGGCGGCTGACCAGCACGATGTGCCGTACGCCCGCATCCGCCAGCCAGCGGGCGACCTGCCCGCCGAGGCCACCGGTGCCGCCGGTGACGAGCGCGGTGTCGCGGGGCTGCCAGACGGGCGCCGCTGCAACGTCCGGGACGGGTGCACGCACCAGCCTCCGCGCCAGCAACCCGGACGACCGCAACGCCAGTTGGTCCTCGCCTTCGTCTACGGACAGCGCAGCGGCGAGCAGGGCCGCCGCCCGGTCGTCGAGCCTGTCCGGCAGGTCGAGCAGGCCGCCCCACAGCTCCGGGTGCTCCAGGCCGGCCACCCGGGCCACGGCCCATACCTGCGCAGCATGCGCGGGAGCCACCGGGTCCGTCGCCGTCGCGGACACACCGTTGCGGGTCAGGTTCCACACCGGTGCCCGTACGGCCGCATCGGAGAGGGCCTGGAGGAGCAGAACGGTGCCAGCGACGGCGCTGGGCAGAACCTCGTGGTCGGGGTGCACCGCCCCACTCAGCCCGAGCAGAGAAATTACGCCTGCGGGGGGATCCGCAGCCAGACGCATGGCCAGCGCCGAACGGCTCTCCCGCAAGTCCAGCACCAGCTGTTCGGGCTCGGCCCCGTGGCCGCGCAGCGCCGAACAGACCCAGTCGACGACCGGGTCGCCCTCGTGGCCGGCGGGCAGGACGACAACCCAGCGACCCGACGACATCCTGGCGTACTGCGGCGTGGCGACCGGTCGCCACGCGATCCGGTACCGCCAGGAGTCCACCGCCGCCTTCCGTCGACGGTCTCGACGCCATGCGGACAGCGTCGGCAGCAGATTCACGAGGAGCGCATGAAGATCCTGCACCGGTTCCGCCGCCGAGCCCCGCAGCAGGTCCGCCAGCACAGCGGCGTCGCCCTGCTCGACGGCTGCCCAGAACTCGTCGACGCCCGGGCTGGCCGTGGCATGGTCCGTGTGCGCCGGGGCCTCGAGCCAGTAGTGCTGGTGTTGGAAGGGGTAGGTGGGCAGGTCGACCCGTCGGCCGCCGGCCAGCATGCCCGCCCAGTCGACCGGAACGCCGCGGCACCAGGCCTCACCGGCCGCATCCACCAACCGCCGCAGACCGCCCTCGTCACGACGCAGCGACTCCAACGCCACGACCCGGTCCGCGGTCTCTTCGATGCCGACGGTGAGGACCGGGTGCGGGCTGGACTCCAGGAACACCGTGTGCCCCTGCGCCAGAAGGAACTCCACCCCGCTCTGG
>NZ_JBVHWR010000053.1:0-3578 GCF_055564355.1 Streptomyces sp. NPDC029152
GCCTGCGCCTCGATCGGATCACCCAACCGCGTCCCCGTCCCATGCGCCTCCACGACGTCGATGTCAGAAGGAGCCAGGCGTGCGTCGGCCAAGGCGTGGTGGATGACGTCTTGTTGGGACGGTCCGTTCGGGGCGGTGAATCCGCTGCTGGCTCCGTCCTGGTTGACCGCCGAGCCTCGTATGACGGCCAGGACGTGATGGTCGTTGCGGCGGGCGTCCGAGAGGCGTTCCAGAACCAGTACGCCGACGCCCTCGCCGAAGCCGGTGCCGTCTGCCGTGGACGAGAACGCCTTGCAGCGGCCGTCCGGGGCCAGGCCTCGTTGTCGGCTGAAGGTGGCGAACACCGTCGGTGCCGCGAGGACGGATGCGCCGCCGACCAGCGCGAGGGTGCACTGGCGCTGACGCAGGGCTTGGGCGGCGAGGTGCAGGGCGACGAGTGAGGAGGAGCAGGCGGTGTCGACGGTGACCGCGGGACCCTTCAGTCCGAGCGTGTAGGAGATGCGGCCTGAGGCGACGCTGCCGGCGTTGCCGATGCCGATCAGGCCCTCGAGCTCCTTGTCGATCTCGGGGAGTCGGGTCGCGTACTCGTGGGTCATGAGCCCGGTGTAGACGCCGGTCCGCGTGCCTTTGAGGGAGGCCGGGTCGATACCCGCACGCTCCAGTGCCTCCCACGAGCACTCCAGCAGGAGACGGTGCTGCGGATCCATCGCCAGCGCCTCGCGCGGCGAGATACCGAAGAAGGCGGCGTCAAAGCCGGAGACATCGTGGACGAACGTTCCTTCGCGGACGTAGGCCTTGCCGGGTGCGTCCGGGTCGGGGTCGTAGAGGTTGTCCAGGTCCCACCCGCGGTCGGTGGGGAAGGGACCGGTCGCGTCATGCCCGTGTGCCACGAGGTCCCAGAAGTCCTCGGGGGTGCGCACGCCACCGGGCAGGCGGCAGGCCATGGCTACGACGGCGACGGGTTCGGTGGCGGCGGACTCCAGTTCCTGGAGCCGGGCCCGCGCCGACCGCAGGTCCGCGGTCACCCGCTTCAGATAGGCGAGTGCTTTGTCGTCGGCGTTCACTCCGCGCCCCCGATGCCCAGTTCGTTGTCGATGTAGGCGTAGATCTCGTCCGCTGTGGCGTTCTCCAGGTCGTCGCCAGGCTCGGCGCGGCCGTCAGGGCCGTCGGGCTGCCGGAGTTCGTCGAGCAGGACTGTCAGGCGTTGTGCGACGAGGACGCGGTCCAGGCCGTCGGTCGTGGCTCCGCTGACGCTGCGACGCAGGGTTTCCAGTTGTTGCAGGGCCTGCGCGGTCGGGTCGGCGGTGCCCACGAGTTGCTCGAGCAGGTGGGCGGCGAGGGCCGCCGGGCTGGGGTGGTCGAACACCGCGGTAGCGGGCAGGCGCAGCCCCAGTTGGCGGGAGAGCCGGTTGCGCAGCCGTACCGCCGTCAGGGAGTCGAATCCCAGCTCGAGGAAGCCCCGGGCGAGGGGGATGGCGTCGCGGCTGTCGTGGCCGAGGACTGCCGCCGCGGCCTCGAGGACGATCTGCTGCACGTGTCGCTGTCGTTCCTCCGCGTCCAGGCCGGCCAACTGCCGGGCCGCTTGCCCCTCGCTCGCGGTCTGAGCGTGTTCCGCGCCGGTGACGGCCCGGCGGCGTACCTGGACCAGGCCGCGCAGCATCGGTGGGACGTCCTCGGTGGACGCCGGTTCCAGCCGGATCGGCACTGCCAGGGGCTCACCGGCGGCCAGGGCGGCGTCGAACGCGGCCAGGGCCTCCGTGGTGGACAGGGCGCCGACGGCCGCGATGCTGCGGGAGGGAGAACCGACCTGCCGGGTCAGTTCGCTGCGGTGTTCCCACAACCCCCAGGCGAGTGAGATGCCGGGCAACCCCTGGGCGGTGCGGTGAGCGGCCAGCGCGTCCAGGAAGCCGTTCGCCGCGGCGTAGTTGGCCTGTCCCGCGGCGCCGAGCACCGAGGCGGCCGAGGAGAACATGACGAAGGCGGTCAGCGGCATCCCGGCGGTGAGTTCGTGCAGGTGCCAGGCGGCGTCCGCCTTGGGGCGCAGGACCGGGTCGAGCCACTCGGCGGTCCGCGTGCCGAGCACGCCGTCGTCCAGCGCGCCGGCGGCGTGCACGACGGCCGAGAGCGGATGGTCGGCGTCGACCGCGGAGAGGAGCGCGGCCACGGTCGCGCGGTCGGCGAGGTCGGCCGCCACGATGTCGACGTGTACGCCGCGTTCGGTCAGCTCGGCGCGCAGCCGGTCGGCGCCGTCGGCTGCCGGTCCCCGTCGGCTGACCAGTAGCAGCCGGGTGACTCCGTGCCTCTGGACGAGGTGCCGGGCGAGCAGTCCCCCGAGGGTGCCCGTGCCTCCGGTGATCAGGACGGTGCCGGTGCCCAGTGAGTCCGTTCCGGCTGGGGTCTGCGCCCGTACGAGGCGAGGCACCGTGCCGTGTCCGGCGCGCACGACGACCTCCGGTTCCGGACCGAGGGCGTAGCCGGGGAGGGCCGCGAGTGAGGCGGGGTGCTCGTCGAGGTCGACGAGGGTGATGCGGTCGGGGTGCTCGGCCTGTGCGGCGCGCAGCAGACCGCACAGCGTTCCGTGGACGAGGTCGCCGTCCCCTGCTCCGCGGCTCACGGCGACCAGCCGGCCGTCACCGAAGCGGTCGTCGGTGAGCCAGTCCTGCACCACCCCCAGCACGTGCGCGGTCGCCGCCCGGATCACGGTCGGCACGTCCTCGGGATCCGCCGTGCCCCGTATGCCGGGCAGGGGGAACAGGACTGCGTCGGGCACCGCGCCGATGTCGCCCAGGCCGACGGCCGTCGTCACGTGCGCGCCCGTGGCTTCCAGGCCGGCCGCGAGACCGCCGGGGTCCGCGCCGACGACGGCCCAGGAGGCCGGGGCCGGTCCGGCCGGGGCTTCCTGCCGCCGGTCGACCCGGAACAGGCAGCTCGCCCGACGCACGGCGAACTGGTCGGCCTCGACGGGGCGGCTGACGAGCCGGCCGATGGTGAGGACCGGCAGCCCGGAGTCGTCCCACGCCTGCCATGAGAAGTCCGGCGGACTGATCCGGACCCGCAGCGAGGTCGCCCCGGCCGCGAACAATCGGACGTCCGAGAAGGCGAACGGCAGCCGGGTTCCCTCCTCTCCGCCCGTGTTCGTGCGGGCGCAGGCCACACTGTGCACGGCCGCGTCGAAGAGCCCAGGGTGGAGGCCGTATCCGGTGGCGTCGGCGCTCTCCGGTAGGGCGATCTCGGCGAGGAGTTCCTCACCGGCGCGCCAGGCGCGCCGCAGACCGCGGAATCCGGGCCCGTAGTGGTAGCCGGACGCGGCGAGTTCGTCGTAGAAGCCGTCGGTGTCGAGGGGCGTGGCGCCGTCCGGCGGCCATTCCGCCAGCGGCTCCGGCGCCGGCCTGTCCGGACCGAGGACACCCTCGGCGTGTGTCACCCAGCTGCCGTCGGCACCACGCGAGTGCACCGACACCGCCCGGCGATCGTTCTCGCCGAGGTCGGAGACGACGACCCTGATCTGTACGGCGTCCGACTCGCCGAGCACGAGCGGCGCCTGGAGGGTGAGTTCCTCGACCGACCCGTGACCGACC
>NZ_JBVHWR010000054.1:0-3524 GCF_055564355.1 Streptomyces sp. NPDC029152
GTCCCCGTCCCATGCGCCTCCACCACATCCACGTCCTCAGGCACAAGCCGCGCACTGGCCAACGCCGCCCGAATCACCCGCTGCTGCGAAGGACCATTCGGCGCCGTCAGACCATTCGACGCACCGTCCTGATTCACCGCAGAACCCCGCACCACCGCCAACACCCGATGCCCATTACGCCGGGCGTCCGAAAGACGTTCCAGGGCGAGGATCCCGGCGCCTTCGGCCCAGGCCACGCCGTCGGCCGAAGCGGCGAAGGCCTTGCTCCGTCCGTCGGCGGCCAGGCCGCGCTGGCGGGAGAACTCGACGAAGGGGCGTGGGGTGTGCATGACGGTGACGCCGCCGGTGAGGGCCAGGTCGCACTCGCCGGACCGCAGTGCCTGCGCGGCCAGGTGCAGGCCGACCAGGGAAGTCGAGCAGGCGGTGTCGACGGTGACCGCGGGCCCGGTGAAGTCGAAGGTGTAGGAGATGCGGCCGGAGGCGATGCTGCCGGCGCTGCCCGTGCCGAGCGTGCCCTCGAAGCCAGCGGGCGCGGCGCCCAGGCGGGAGGCGTACTCGTGGTACATCACTCCGGCGTACACGCCCGTGCGGCTGCCCTTGAGCGTGGCCGGGTCGATACCCGCACGCTCCAGTGCCTCCCACGAGCACTCCAGCAGCAGCCGCTGCTGCGGATCCATCGCCAGGGCCTCGCGCGGCGAGATACCGAAGAACGCGGCGTCGAACTCCCCGGCCTGGTGCAGGAATCCGCCGTGCCGTACGTACGACTTGCCCACGGCGTCAGGGTCCGGGTCGTACAGGCTCTGGACGTCCCAACCACGGTCGGTGGGCCACTCGGTGATGGCGTCCGTACCGGAGGCGACGAGGTTCCAGAAGTCCTCGGGGGTGCGCACGCCCCCGGGGAAACGGCCGGCCATGCCCACGATCACAACCGGGTCGTCCTCGGCCGGCGTGGCCACCGCTGCTGGTGCGGCGGCCGGGGCGGTGGCCGTGTGCTCGGGCAGGGTGAGGCGGGACAGGACGTGCTCGGCGATGGCCGCGGGGGTGGGGTAGTCGTAGGTGAGGGTGGCGGGCAGGCGCAGTTCGACGGCGGCGGAGAGCCGGTTGCGGAACTCGACGGCGGTGAGCGAGTCGAAGCCGGCCTCGTCGAGGTTCTGGTCGGGTCGTACGCCGTCGGCGGCGTTGTACCCCAGGGTGTCGGCGACCGCGTTGCGCACGAGGTTGAGGACCGTGCGAGTGCGCTCGGGTGCGGTCAGTTCGTCGAGCCTGTCGCGCAGCGAGGCGACCGGCTGGGTGCGCGTCGCCGCCCGTGCCTGCTCGGGGACGAGTCCGCGCATCGGAGCGGGGAGGTGCTCGCGCCGGGCGCGCAGCACTGCGGCGTCCACCCGCATCGGCACCAGCAGTGCTTGCCCGGCGGCGCATCCGGCGTCGAAGAGCCGCATGCCCTCCTCGGCGGTCAGCGCGGTGACGCCAATCCGGGAGATGCGCGTCAGTTCGGTGTCGCCGAGGCCGCGGGCCATGCCGCCGTGCTCGGCCCACAGTCCCCAGGCGAGCGACACGGCGGGCATGCCCTGTCGGCGCCGGTACGCGGCGAGCCCGTCGAGGTAGGCATTGGCGGCAGCGTAGTTGCCCTGGCCGGCGGCGCCCAGCACGGCCGACGCGGAGGAGAACAGCACGAATGCGGCCAGGTCCAGCTGAGCGGTCAGTTCGTGCAGGTGGCGGGCGCCGTCAACCTTCGCCGCGAACGAGGTGTCGATGCGCTCGGCCGTGAGGGCGTGCAGGACGCCGTCGTCCAGGACACCGGCGGTGTGCACGACGGCCGTGAGCGGGTGGTCGTCCGGTATGGAGGCGATCAGTGCGGCGACGGCCTCGCGGTCGGAGACGTCGCAGCGTACGGCCGTGATGTCCGCGTCGAGCCGTTCGGTGCCCGGGGTGAGCCTGCCGCTCCGGCTCGCCAGGAGCAGCCGGCGCACGCCGTGGCGTTCCACGAGGTGCCTGGCCACGAGTCCGGCCAGGGCACCCGAGCCACCGGTGATCAGGACGGTGCCGTCGGCGTCCCAGGCGGCGGGGGTCTGAGGGGCGGGGGCGGCGGCCAGCCTGGGTGCCAGGACGGCGCCGTCACGGATCGCCACCTGGGGTTCCCCCGTGGCGAGCGCGGCTGCCAGGGTGGCCGGGTCCAGATCCGGGTCGTCGGAGTCGAGGAGCACAAAGCGGTCGGGGTGCTCGGTCTGCGCGGTGCGGACCAGGCCCCAGAGCGGCGCGTGGTCGAGATCGTGGATGTCGTCCCCGACCGCCACGGCACGGTGGGTGAGCAGGGCGAGCCTGGTGGTGCCGGTGTCCCCGGCCAGCCATCCCTGCAACAGCTCCAGTGCGCGATGCGTCGCCTGATGCGCGCCTTCGCCGTCGAGGCACGGCACTACCACGATGTCGGCGTCCTGGGCGAGTGCCTCCTCCGCCGTGCCCGCCCGGGCCACGCGCAGGTCAGAGCCGTCGGCGGCGGCCACCGGCACCCATGCGACATGGAACAGCGAGTCGCGCAGGGTTGCCGAGAGCTGTCCGGCGGAGATCGGTCGCAGGGCCAGCGAGTCGACTGTCAGCACCGGCCGGCCCATGGTGTCGGTGATGTCCAGTCGGACGGCGTCGGCACCCGCCCGGGAGATCCGCACGCGTACGGTGCTGGCACCATGGGCGTGCAGGGTCACGCCCTCCCAGGCGAACGGCAGGTACTTCTCCCCCGGCCGCTCGTGGAAGGCGCCCAGCCGGGTGGCGTGCAATACAGCGTCCAGCAGGGCCGGATGCATTCCGAACCGGGCGGCGTCGGCACCGGCAGCCTCGGGCAGCACCACTTCGGCGAGCACCTCGTCGTCCAACCGCCACGCAGCCCGTAGGCCCCGGAACAGCGGGCCGTACCGGTAACCGTGGTCGGCGAGGTCGGCGTAGAAGTCGTCGAGGTCGACGGCCTGGGCGTGCGCTGGCGGCCATTCACCGGTCGGTATGACGGACTCCGTCGGCTGGGCCGGCGCCAGCAGCCCGTTGACGTGCAGCGTCCACGTGTGCTCGGGGTTCTCGCCATCGGGGCGCGCGTGCACGCTGAGCGCACGCCGACCGTCGGTCTCCGGCGCCCCCACCACCACCTGCACCTGTACCGCACCCCGCTCCGGCAGGACCAGTGGCTGATGAAGCGTCAGTTCCTGTACGACCGGACAGTCCACCTCCGCCCCGGCCCGCACCGCCAGCTCGAGGAACGCGGTACCCGGCAGCAGGGCCGAGCCCAGCACCGTGTGGTCGGCCAGCCAGGGATGCGTACGCAGCGCCAGCCGTCCTGCGAAGACGACCTTGTCGTCGCCCGCAACGCCGACGACGGCACCCAGCAGCGGATGCCTGGCATCTCCGAGTCCCATCTCCACCGGCTCGGCGCCACCGGCGGCGGGGTGCATCCAGTAGTGCTGGTGTTGGAAGGGGTAGGTGGGCAGGTCGACGGTACGGGCCGGTGGGAACAGGGCGGCCCAGTGGACCGGGTGGCCGTG
>NZ_JBVHWR010000055.1:0-3283 GCF_055564355.1 Streptomyces sp. NPDC029152
GCGATCAGCGTGTCCGGAGTGATCCCGATGCCACGCAGATGATGCGCCAGCCGGTTCGCCCGCGCGTTGATCTCCCCGTAGGACCAGCTCCGGTCACCGAAGGCCACGGCCACCGCATCCGGATCGGCAACCACCCGCTCCTCGATCAGCCGGTGGATCGTCGCCGTGTCCGGATACGGACCGCTGACACCGTTCCAGTCGACCAGGATCTCCCGCCGCTCCCCCGCCGTCAGCATGTTGAGGTCACCGATGCGGGCCCCGGGCGCGTCCACCACGGAGGCCAGCAGGCTCTCGAGGTGGCCTGCCATACGTGCGATCGTCTCCGCGTCGAACCTGCTCCGGTCGTAGACGAAGCGGAACTCCAGGGCCCGGCCCGCCGACACGACGAGGGTCAGGGGGTATCCCGTGCGCTCCACGCAGTTCACCAGGCGTCGGTTCAGTCCCTCGGGGAAGTCCGACGGTTTGTGCACCACCGGGTAGTTCTCGAAGACGAGGATGGACCGGAACAGCGGCTCGCCGCGCGGGATCCTGCTGTGCTTCTGCACGTCGACCAGGTGGCAGTACTCCCACTGACGCATCTCCAGTTGCTCGTCCTGGAGATCACGCAGCCACTCGGAGACGATCAGGTCGCCCGTGAGCCGGCCGCGCACCGGCAGCGTGTTGATGAAGAGGCCCATCATCGACTCGACGCCGGGCAGATCGATCGAGCGGCCCGAGATGGTCGAGCCGAACAGCACCTCGTCCTGTCGGCTGTACCGCGAGAGCAGGATCGACCACAGGCCCTGTACCAGGGTGTTCATCGTGACGCGCTGGGACTTGGCGTAGTCCCGGGCCCGCGCGAACAGCTCCGGGGAGGCACACACCTCCAACTCGCCGACTCCCGTGTCGCCGGTGTCCCGGTCGACGTTCAGGGCGGTGGGCTCGGTGACGCCCGCCAGGTAGTCGGTCCAGAACACCGCGGAGCCGTCGTCCCGCCGGGAGTTGAGCCACTCGATGTACCGGCGGTACGGGACGGTCGGCGGCAGGCCGGCGGGAGCGCCGTCGAGCAGCGCGCGGTAGAGGGCGAACAGCTCCTTCTGGAGGATCTGCACACTCCAGCCGTCGAGGAGGATGTGGTGGAACGACCAGACGACGATCCGGCGTTCCTCGGACATGCGCAGCACGGTGACCCGGACCAGCGGGGCCCGTGACAGGTCGAACCCTCGGTCCCAGTCCTCCGCCAGGAAGGCGTCGAGCCGTTCCCGCTGGTCGGCCAGGCCGCGCAGATCCCTCACCTCGAAGGGGAGGACGGCCGTGCGCTGCACCACCTGGACCGGCTCCGACACCCCCTCCCACACGAAGGCGCTGCGGAGGATCGAGTGCCGGTCGACGAGCTGCTGCCAGGCGGCGCCGAACAGCGTCTCGTCGAAGGGTCCTTCGGCCTCCTCCGTCATCTGCACCATGTAGGGGCGCGTGTCGGAGGTGTCCTCCAGTGAGTGGTACAGCATGCCGAACTGCAGGGGCGAGAGTCCGTAGACGTCTTCCACGTTGTGCGCGCTCATATCGAGAACCTCTTCAGGATCGCGGCCATGTCAGCGTCACCGACATCGGTGAGAGGGACACCGGGGGTCTCCCGGCGGGCGTCGGCGGCTCCGTCGGCGCTGCCGTCGATCAGTTCGCGCAGGTGGCCGAGGATGCCGTCGGCCAGCTGCTCCACGGTGCGCCGGTCGTGCAGCGCGGTCGAGTAGTTGATGTACAGGCCGAACGTGTCGCCCTCGACGGCGGCGGTCACGTCCAGCACGTTCCACCGCATGCCGTCCGGGCTGATCGAGTGGCCCTTGGGCTCTTCCGGGCCGGCGTACCGCCCGATGCCCGGCAGGTCCCTGGTGAACTGCCCCAGGTAGTTGAAGTTCACTTCCGGAGTGGGCTGCCGGCGCAGTACGGAGGCGACGTCCGGGGCACCGAGGTGGCGTAGGATGCCGTAGCCGACGCCCTTGTTGGGGATCCGCGCCAACTGCTCGCGGACGGAGTCGAGCGAGTCCACCGCGCTGGTGGCTCCCGGCGCCGGCCGCAGGGTGACGGGGAAGGCGGACGTGAACCATCCCACCGTCCGTGACAGGTCCACGTCGGGGAACAGATCCTCACGGCCGTGTCCTTCCAGACCGACCAGGATCTCGTCGTCCCCCGTCCACGTCCGCAGGGCGTGCGCCAACGCGGTGAGCAACGCGTCGTTGATCTGGGTGCTGAAGGCCCCCGGGACGTCCCGCAGCAGGGCACGGGTCTCCTCGGGGCTGAGCTTCGCCACGACACCGGCGGCGGAGGCCAGGTCGTTGCGGCCGTCCCGGTCACGCGGCACCCGGCCGGTCGGTTTGGGCTCGGCCCAGTAGGCGAACTCCGCTCGTGCCTGTTCGGAGTCGGCGAAGTCGTGCAGCCGCTGTGCCCACGACCGGAACGACGTCGTCTTCGCCGGCAGCAGGGGCGCGAGCCCGGCGGCCCTCCGCTCGTAGCAACTGCCCAGGTCCTCCAGCAGGATCCGCCATGAGACGCCGTCGACCGCCATGTGGTGTACGACGATGAGCAGGCGTTGTCCGCGCGTGGGCCCCGAGTCCAGCAGGGCGGCCCGCAGCAGCGGCCCCTTGGCCAGGTCGAGGCTCCGCTGCGTCTCCTCCGCGATCTCCGACGAGACCGACGTCAGGGAATCGTCCGCGACACCGGACAGGTCGTGCACGTCGAGGAAGCCGGTGTCCACGGTCTCGTCCAGGTACTGGCGCCAGCCGTCGGCCCCGTCGGCGCAGCGCAGGCGCAGCGCGTCGTGGTGCTCGACCAGGTCGGCCAGCGCGAGCCGCAGCACGTCGGCGTCGAGCCCCTCGGTGACGAGGAGTTCGGCCTGATTGAAGTGGTCGAACGCCGGCAGGTCCTTCTCGAAGAACCAGTGCTGGATGGGTGTCAGCGGCACCTCGCCCACCACGCGGCCCTGTTCCGCGTCGACCGGTGTGGCCGTGCCGGCGTGGGCCGCGATCTCGGCGATCGTCTGGTTCTTGAAGATCAGCCGGGGCGTGAGGTGCAGACCGAACTTCTTGGCACGGGCGATCATCTGGATGCTGATGATCGAATCTCCGCCGAGTTCGAAGAAGTTGTCGTGGATGCCGACGGTGTCGACGCCGAGGATCTCGGCCCAGACCGCGGCGAGGGTGCGTTCGACGTCCGTCCGGGGTGGGGTGTAGGTGGTGGCGAGGTCGGGCCGGTCGTGGCCGGGGGCGGGCAGGGCCTTGGTGTCGACCTTGCCGTTGGGGGTGAGGGGGAG
>NZ_JBVHWR010000056.1:0-3180 GCF_055564355.1 Streptomyces sp. NPDC029152
CCGCACACTCACCCGCAGATCCTTCGCGATCGCCGCCGTCTTCTCGCCCGCCGCGAACCTCTCGCCGGCCTGAAGCCGGATCCCCTCACGAAACGTCCGACGCTCAGCGGTCAGGCCCCACCCTCTGCATACCTCACCTCATCGGCATACCGCGGGGATCATGAACCGTCACCACCCGACGACAACCCGAAAACCTCAGTCACCGCCAGGAGCACCGAGTCGCGCACCTACGAGCTGGGCGGGGCGTCCTTCACCCTCGCCGAGCTCACCGACACCATCAACGCCGTGGCGGGCACCTCCCTTGTGCTTCAAGAGGCTGGCAGAGCCATACCCCCCTGGCGCCAGGGCGTGGGGCAAAGCGGCCGCAGCAAGGTCGCACCGGGGCGAGGGGCGCATAACCAGACCACCAAACAGCGCACACCGGGATGCCGGCAGGCCCGTGCCTCGCGCTCAACCGCCTTGGCCTCCCTACAGCTGGTCCCCTCTGCTGGGTGGTTCCGGAGGATGCATCCCGCCACCGTCCTTGATGTCCACTTCGCAGGTGCGTCGGTCGTAGGACTGGTCATTAGGGATCAACAGCACTTCGGCAACCTGCTCAGGATGCTCGACGGCGAGCCAGGTGTCGCCCGTGAGGGGATCGTCGGCCGACCCGAACGCCTGGGACGAGGAAACCGTCTGACACCCCAACGTCACGCGCTCCTTGTCGACCGCGCAGGCGTCCACTGCGGGGTCGGAATATTCATCGGCGCCGTCGAAGCGGAAGCGGAAGTGGACCTGGTCACCTTCGGAGGGCACCTGCGGGTGGGGCTCAAGGCTCCAGTCAACGACCGCGGCGATGACGCCGAGAGGCTGCCCATCCGTGGCCACGACCTGCACCCTGGCACCGGCCTTACCGCGTTCCGCCGTCGTGTCGGTGCAGCCCCAGGAAGAGCAGCCGGACAGGGCGAGCATCACCAGAGCCAGCGGGGCAACGGCGAGTACCCGTGCGCGGAACACTGAGATGACCTCCGGTCGGGGTGGGGTGGTGCCAGGTGGGCAGGCGGTCGCGGTAGGCGGTGGCGGGGATGACGGCTTCGATGCGGCCGCCGGGGTCGAGGACGGTTGCGGCGAACCAGGAGCCGGGACCGTCGGCGAGGCAGGAGACGCCGACCAGCTCACCCGGGCCGTAGGTGTGAACGGTTTCGGTCAGCAGGGCGCGGACGCGTTTCTCGATCTGCTCGTCGAGGCCGCGGTGGCCGGTGATCCCTACCCGCATGCCGGTGCGACGATCACGATGCAGAGCTACGGCTTCACCTGGATTGATGCGGACGGCACCC
This sequence comes from Streptomyces sp. NPDC029152, assembly GCF_055564355.1. Classification (NCBI taxonomy): domain Bacteria; kingdom Bacillati; phylum Actinomycetota; class Actinomycetes; order Kitasatosporales; family Streptomycetaceae; genus Streptomyces; species Streptomyces sp. NPDC029152. Next base: position 1,317 of record NZ_JBVHWR010000056.1, read on the forward strand.
CGCGCACCTCTGCCGTCGCCTACGACGGGGTCTCCGCCGACCGGCGACGGGGCGAACTCGAGAAGGCAGGGGCCACCGACATCGAAAGTGTCAACGTGAAGCCCGGCGAGCTCCCGGCCCCGCGAGGCTGATCGGATCGTGGGTCCGGCGGGTCAGCCCCCGGTGCTCCGCCGTCTACATGCCGGGGCGGGGCTAGGCGGTAGGGCCGGGGGTGGCGGAGCGGCCCTGGCAGGTCCAGCTGACCCCGATGGTGATTTCTCCTTGGTTCGGGGCATAGGCCTCCTTGAGTTCCGGAGGTATCGGGGCTGCTCCCAGCAGCAGTCGCGCTGTACCCGACGTGAGGAAGGCGACGCTTCCGTCAGCGTCGTTGTCGGACATCGTCTGCAGCGGGCCGTCAGCGGTCCAGCCGCGTGTCTTGAGGCGCCCGATGATGTCCTTCATGGCCGTGCTGTCGGCGACCTTCGGGGTCGGCACGAGGCCGCTCACGGCGCAGGAGCCGTCCGGGCGGTCCAGGAAGGTCAGATCGCCGTACGGCTGCGTAGCGAACCGGACGTCGTTCTCCACCTGCTTCTGCGACACGGCCTTGATCTGCCCGCCCGCCGGGGAGGCGGAAGCCGACGCGTCCTGCTTGGCCGGCTTCGCCGGAGCAGCCCCCGTACTGTCGGCGCCCCCACCCCCACCGCAGCTCGTGGCCGACAACACCAGGATGACGGCACTCGCCGCCGTCACGCCGAATCTGCGCACAACTCCCCGCTTCCCCATACGACGGGGTCTCCGCCGACCGGCGACGGGGCGAACTCGAGAAGGCAGGGGCCACCGACATCGAAAGTGTCAACGTGAAGCCCGGCGAGCTCCCGGCCCCGCGAGGCTGATCGGATCGTGGGTCCGGCGGGTCAGCCCCCGGTGCTCCGCCGTCTACATGCCGGGGCGGGGCTAGGCGGTAGGGCCGGGGGTGGCGGAGCGGCCCTGGCAGGTCCAGCTGACCCCGATGGTGATTTCTCCTTGGTTCGGGGCATAGGCCTCCTTGAGTTCCGGAGGTATCGGGGCTGCTCCCAGCAGCAGTCGCGCTGTACCCGACGTGAGGAAGGCGACGCTTCCGTCAGCGTCGTTGTCGGACATCGTCTGCAGCGGGCCGTCAGCGGTCCAGCCGCGTGTCTTGAGGCGCCCGATGATGTCCTTCATGGCCGTGCTGTCGGCGACCTTCGGGGTCGGCACGAGGCCGCTCACGGCGCAGGAGCCGTCCGGGCGGTCCAGGAAGGTCAGATCGCCGTACGGCTGCGTAGCGAACCGGACGTCGTTCTCCACCTGCTTCTGCGACACGGCCTTGATCTGCCCGCCCGCCGGGGAGGCGGAAGCCGACGCGTCCTGCTTGGCCGGCTTCGCCGGAGCAGCCCCCGTACTGTCGGCGCCCCCACCCCCACCGCAGCTCGTGGCCGACAACACCAGGATGACGGCACTCGCCGCCGTCACGCCGAATCTGCGCACAACTCCCCGCTTCCCCATACGAACACCGGGCCGATCACGGCCAGTGGTCGGCGCAGTCTGCCACGAAGATCGATGGCATGCACACCCGTTCCACCGGTGACAGCGGGCGCGCGGGATGCGGCCGCGTCCGCTGCGGCAGAGCACACGCCGCGATGCCCCCGCAGCCCAGGGAGGGACACCTCTCGGCCCGGACGCCTACACGATGGTCACAGGGCGCCGGGAGGGGTTTTGGGCTCGAAGGCGTTCCGTGGGGCGCTCGGCTGGGAGGTGGGTGTCGGCCAGAGCCTAAGGGCTGTCCCGCAATGATCGAAGAGCTGAGTCAGCCAGCTCAGCGTCTGACCCCTCGGGTCATCCAGCGAGGGCGATGTTGTGGAGGTGC
>NZ_JBVHWR010000057.1:0-3162 GCF_055564355.1 Streptomyces sp. NPDC029152
CGAGATACGCGCCGACCTCCACCTCGGCCTGCTCCAACTCGCCTGCAGCATCATCTGCTTGCGTCGCCTCCGAACCTCATTCTGAAACGATCAGTTACTCGCGGTACACCGAAGGAGGGCAGCCTTTGCGTCGCCGTGCCCGGCTGGCTTCCCAGATGGATGCAGCTCCCGGCCGCTGACGCAGGATCCTCGACTCATGCTTGGGTACACCCTGGTCGCACTCTGTTGCTCGGATGCCAGTGGGGGGCCTGGATGGGGTTGTAGCTCATCCGTAAGTGAGCTGTTTATCCGGAAGGTCTACGTGATCGTGGTCACGATAGCGCCCTGTAATTCTGTGAGCACCTTGTGTAGGCGGGTGAAGATCACTTAAAACTGGCACCTCTTGTTTGGTTTCTGTGGGGGGCATCTGTGCGTCCAGCGCGTTCGGTTGTTGTTGCTGTCGCCTTCGTGCTGGCGGTACTGACCGGTACTGAGCAGGCCGCTTTGGCGGTGGATCAGTGGGCCGGTGGCGAGAGTGCTGACTTCGCTTCTCCGGAGCAGCGGTGGGGTTCTGCTGCCGGGCGTCGACACAGTGCCCCCACGGATGCCACAGAGGCGACGGTGTCGGGAGGCCGTACTGGTGCGCTTGCCGGCCAAGGTGAACTGCCTGCTGCGGACGAGTACGGCATCACCAGGTTGCCCGGTACGGCGAAGATGCCGGAGCCGGGCCCGGCCGTGACCACCGAGGCGCCCGCTCTGCCCGAAGCTCGGGGTTTTGATGCCAAGGAGAGCAAGGAGGTCGCGTCTGCGCGCAAGGAGCAGCAGCGCACCTTCCGCAATCCGGACGGCACATACACCACCCGCTTCTACAACGAGCCTGTCAACTACCAGGGCAGTGATGGGGCTTGGCGGCCCATCGACACCACTTTGAAGCGTCGTGCGACTGCCGGGCCGAGCACGATGAGTGTCGGTGAGGACGGTTGGGAGACCGCGTCGACCGAAGGGGCGATCGAGTTCGCGGGGACGGCTGACGCCGATCCTGTGGTGCGACTGCAGGTCGGTGACGGCATGTCGATCGCCTACGGGATGAGTGACGCTGGTCCTGTCGCCGGACAGGCCGAGGGCAGCACGGTCACCTACGCCGATGCACGGCCCGGCTCGGACGTGGAGTTCATTGCCGGTGGCGATTCCGTCAAGGAGACACTGGTCCTCAAGGACGCGAGTGCGCCTACGCAGTGGCGCTTCCCGCTGGCCCTGGAAGGGTTGACAGCGGCGATCGACGATCACGGTGGTGTGGTCTTCGCCGACGCCGACGGGGAGGTTCACGCGTGGACTCCGGCGGGCTGGATGCAGGACTCCAATCTGGCACCGGACTCCAACGAGGGCGTGGTCTCCTCCGGTGTCACCTACAACCTGGAGGAGGAAGACGGCCGTCAGGTCCTGGTCGTGAAGCTGGACAAGGAGTGGCTTGCCGCTCCGGAGCGTGTCTTTCCCGTGCGGGTGGACCCCTCGGTGAAGTCGGTTGACGCCACCTCCGGCACGTACGTGGAGTACCCGTACAACCAGAACTTCGCCTCGGACACGGTGCTGAAGGCCGGCACGTACGACGGTGGCGGCCACAAAGCGGCCGCGTTCCTGCGCTTCAACGGTGTGGAGAGCACGCTGAAGAACGCGTGGGTGCTGGGAGCGAACCTGGCCCTGTACAACACCTGGTCCCAGTCCTGCACGGCCCGCCCGGTGACGGTGCACCCGATCACGTCGAACTGGTCGGAGTCCACCACGTCGCAGTACCCCGGGCCGTCGACCGGTGCGTCGCTGGCCTCCAAGAGCTTCGCTCACGGCTGGCGGCCGTCGGGTACGACCACGTGGTCGTGCGGACCGGCCTGGGAGAGCATCAGGCTCGGCTCGGCAGGCCGCAAGCTCGTCGACGACTGGACGCACGGCCGGCAGAAGAACTACGGCCTCGCGGTGAAGGCGTCCACCTCTGACGCCAAGGGATGGAAGCAGTTCGGCTCCGACGACTACCCGAACGGCAAGCCGAGCCTGGACGTGACGTGGACCACGTACGGTGCCACCTATCGACTCGGTGACCTCACCGCTCCGGTGACCGCCACCAGCGAGGGCGTCCAGAAGGTGACCGTCACCAACCAGGGGCAGGAGACCTGGGCGAAGGGCAGCAACTACAAGCTGCGCTACCACTTGTTCGATGCGGCAGGCAAGGAGATCATCGACTCCTCCAAGATCCGCTGGACGCCCATGCCGCAGGACATCTCCCCGGGCGAGACGGTGACGCTGGATGCGAAGATCGCACCTCTGGTGCCGGCTACGTACACCGTGCTGTGGACCATGGACGTGGGCGGCGTCGGCACCTTCGTTCGCGCGGGTGTTCCTGGGGCCGCGGTCAAGCTCTCTTCGGTGAACATCCCCCCTCAGCTGACGGCGGAGACGCCCGGTAGTGGCGTCACGGTCGACTCCTTGACGCCGACGCTATGGGCCAAGGGCACGGATGCGGACCGCTACCCCAAGGCCGCCCTGCAGTACAGCTTCGAGGTGTGCGAGGTCGAGGGCAGCAATCTGCGTAAAAACTGCAAGATCGGCCCCCGAGTCAGCGGGCAGCAGTGGGCCCTCCCCTCGGGCTGGCTGTCCTGGGGCAAGACATACGCCTGGTACGGCTATGCCTACGACGGCGCCGCCACCTCGGCACGCCCGGGCGCGGCGCTGTTGACGACCCAGGTCCCGCAGCCGACCGTGACCAGCTACCTCGGTGGCTCGGACCAGGGCAAGGAGATCGGCACCCGCGCGGGCAACTACGTCACCGCGGCAACCGACGCGGCGATCACCACGGTCGGCCCCGAACTCGCGGTCACCCGCACCTACAACTCCCTCGACCCCCGCCGCGACGGCGCCTTCGGCCAGGGCTGGTCGACGCGCTGGGACATGCGGATACGGCAGGAACCGGAGACCGCCACCGTATTGGTCACGCTCGCAGACGGCTCGCAGGTGCGATTCGGCACCAACCCCGACGGCACCTACGCCGGCCCGGCGGGAGGAGGCCTGACCCTCACCCGCAAGACCGAGGGATGGACGCTTACTGAGGTTTTCACGGCGGGGTCGGTGGGGTGATAGCCAGACCTGTGGCGGTGAGGCAGCCGTCGACCAGGTGGGGGCGGAGCTGGATCCTGC
>NZ_JBVHWR010000058.1:0-3091 GCF_055564355.1 Streptomyces sp. NPDC029152
GGACCATTCGGCGCCGTCAGACCATTCGACGCACCGTCCTGATTCACCGCAGAACCCCGCACCACCGCCAACACCCGATGCCCATTACGCCGGGCCACCGACAACCGCTCCAACACCAGGATCCCGATTCCCTCGCCCCAGCCGGTGCCGTCGGCCGAAGCGGCGAAGGCCTTGCAGCGGCCGTCGAGGGCGAGCCCCCGCTGCCGGGAGAAGACCTCGAACAGGCGGGTCGTCGGCATGATGGTCACGCCGCCGGCGAGGGCCAGGTCGCACTCGCCGGACCGCAGGGCCCCGGCCGCCAGGTGGATGGCGACCAGGGACGACGAGCACGCCGTACTGATCGTGATCGCGGGGCCCTCCAGGCCCAGCGTGTACGACACGCGCCCGGACATCACGCTTGCGGAGGCGCCGGTGGCCAGGTAGCTCTGGGACCGGTCGTCGGCACGCAGCAGAAGCGTGCCGTAGTCCTGGCCATTGGAGCCGACGAAGACGCCGGCGCGGCTGCCGTGCAGGGACTTCGGATCGATCCGGGACCGCTCGATCGCCTCCCACGAACACTCCAGCAGCAACCGCTGCTGCGGATCCATCGCCAACGCCTCACGCGGCGAGATACCGAAGAAGCCCGCATCGAACTCCCCCGCCCCCTCCAGGAAACCGCCCTCACGGACATACGACCTCCCGGGAGCATCCGGGTCGGGATCGTACAACCGCTCCACGTCCCAGCCCCGGTCCTGCGGGAACCCCGAGACGGCATCCACGCCCTCCTCCAACAGCGCCCAGAACTCCTCCGGACTCCCCACCCCACCAGGCAGACGACAGCTCATCCCCACGATCGCGATCGGCTCGCGCTCGCTCTCTTCCAACTCACGCACCCGCTGCTGCGCCTCCTGGAGGTTCGCGGCGGTCTGCTTCAGGTAGTCGAGGAGTTCTTCGTCGCTGGGCATGTGGTGGTCAGCTCCCGGTGCGTCAGGCGAGATGGAGGGTCGTCGTGGGTGGTCAACTGGTCAGCGGGAGATTCCGAGTTCGTTGGTGAGGAAGTCGAGTACTTCGGTGCGGGAGGCGGACGCCAGGTCGCGCGAGGATCCCGCCCTAGGCGCGTAGGAGGACTGCAGCTCCTTGAGTCGGTGCCCGATGCGGGTGCGCTCGTCCGCGTTCAGCTCGGCGGACGCGAGCCTTGTGGCAAGCGCGTCGAGTTCGGCGAGCAGGGTCTCCGCGGTATCGGCCCCGGGCTCGTCGTCGACGGCCAGTTGCCCGTGCAGGTGGTCGGCGAGGGCCGCCAGGGTGGGGTGGTCGTAGACGAGGGTGGCGGGCAGCTTGAGTCCGATGCGTACGGCTAGCAGGTTGCGCAGTTCCACGGCGGTGAGCGAATCGAAGCCGATGGCGTGGAAGGAGCTGTCCGGACCGATCGTCGCTCGTGACGCGTGACCCAGCACGCCGGTGACCAACTCCTGCACGAGGTCCAGCAGGGCCCGACGGCGATCGGGTTCGGGCAGGGAGGCCAGGGCGCTCGCCAGGTCGCCGTCCCGGCCGTCCTGGCGCAGCTCGGCGAGGGCGCGCACCTCGGGCAGGTCGGCGATGAGCCGGCTGGGGCGCGTCGCGGTGAAGTCGGCGGCGAACCGTTGCCAGTCGATGTCCGCCACCACCTGGGTGGCCACCTGCTCGGCCATGACCTGCCGCAGGGCGGCGATGGCCCGGCCGGGGTTCATGAGCGGCAGGCCGTAGCGGTGCGTGCGGTGGGCGACGGCGGCGTCGGCCACCATGCCTTCGCCCTGCCAGGCGCCCCAGACCACGGAGGTGGCGGGCAGGTTGTCGGCATGGCGCCGTTCGGCCAGGGCGTCGAGGTAGGCGTTGGCGGCGGCGTAGTTGCCCTGCCCCTTGGTGCCGACGGTTCCGGCCAGCGAGGAGAAGAGCACCAGGTGGGCGTCCCTGGCCGCCTCGTGGAGATGCAGCGCCCCCTGAGCCTTGGCCTCCAGTGCGGCGGCGAGGCGCTCCGGGGTCAGGACGTCGATCAGGCAGTCGTCCAGGACGCCCGCCGCGTGGATCACCGTGCTCAGTGGCCGCTCGGCGGGCACAGCTGCGACCAGGCGTCGTACCGCCTCGGCGTTGGTGACGTCGCAGGTCTCGATGGACACGGGGACCCCGGAGGCACCCAGTTCGGACAGCAGCTCGGCGGCGCCGGGTGCGTCCGGGCCGCGCCGGCTGACCAGCAACAGATGCTGGATGTCCTGGGTGACCAGCCACCGCGCCACGTTGGCTCCGACGCCGCCGGTGCCGCCGGTCACCAGCACGGTCCCGCTCGGCTGCCAGTCCTCGGCGGCGGCCAGCGCTGTGGAGCGCACCAGGCGGCGGACGGAGACACCGCCAGCCCGGACGGCCAGCTGGTCCTCGGCGTCCGGAGCGGTGAGGGCTCGGGCGACCAGGTCGCGCATCCGTTCGTCGGCTTCTGCGGGCAGGTCGACCAGACCGCCCCACAGCTGGGGCTTCTCCAGTGCGGCGACCCGGCCCAGTCCCCATACGGCGGCCTGCGCGGGGTCGGCGGGTGCGTCGGACCGGTTGACGGAGACGGCCTGCCGGGTGGCGATCCACAGCGGGCCGATGCCGAGTTCGTCGCAGACCTGCACGGTCTGCGACGCGGCGACCAGCCCGGCCGGCACCACCCGCGCAGCGGGATGCGGGCGTTCGTCGAGAGCCAGCAGGCTGAGCACGCCGTCGATCTGCCCATCGCCGACAGCCTCCCGCACGGCCTCGGCCATCACGGCCCGCTCCGCCGTGACCACGATCCGCGCCCCGACGACCTCGCGTGCCCGCTCGGCCAGCATCTTCTCGGCGGCCTCGGCCCAGGGCACCGGCTCGTCCGACTCGGGCACCAGCAGCAGCCAGCGGCCCGAGAGCCGGGCGCCGGGCTCCCTCGCGTCAAGGCGCCGCCAGTCGACGCGGTACCGCCAGCCGTCGTCCTGCGCCGACGAAGAAGCGGTGAACAGGGGAGGTACGTCGAGCCAGTAGTGCTGGTGTTGGAAGGGGTAGGTGGGCAGGTCGACGGTACGGGCCGGTGGGAACAGGGCGGCCCAGTGGACCGGGTGGCCGTGGACGT
>NZ_JBVHWR010000059.1:0-3002 GCF_055564355.1 Streptomyces sp. NPDC029152
GACCTGCCGCCCGCGAGTGGCCGGGCGTTGCGCCCGGCCGGGCGGTGGTCGGACCTCTGATCAGCGTCTGTGACGGCACCCCTCGGACCCGGTGACACCACCCCCCAGGTCATCCGTTCGACAGGGGGCAACAGTCATACCGGGCCCGGAGGCCAGCGGCCCTCTTGCAGGACCACGAAGAAGATAACGGGGGCACTGCGCGTCAGACGCGGGGGAGTGCGTCTTCGTCGTTTCCGGTCAGTCGCTGCCGGAACGTTTTCTCGGTCTCGTGGGCGACGTCAGTGGCTTCGGTCGGCTCATCAGAGATCAGGGTGGTCTCCCATTCGTCCGGGTCCGGGCTCGCTTGCACGGTTCCATCAACCTGGTAGGTCGCGACAGCCTGCGTCCTCACGTCTCAGTGACGCGGCCGGCAGCAGCCTGGGCGACGAGCTGCTCCAGCGCGGCCTTGGTCTTCCGGGGCTGTGCTGACGAAACTACCTCCGCGCCTGTACACGGTTGGTATCTGGCCGGTCAGGCTTGGGTTTCTGATGGGGTCGGCGAGCGTTTCGTCGGTGGTCTGTCGCCTTCAGTCAGCTACAGGTAGGCGGTGCCGAACTTGTCGGTGCCAGTGGTGACGCTGTGGCTGGGTGGGGTGTTGTCGTCTGTGCTGTGCCAGTTGATGGTGGCATCGGCTGCACGGAACTTCGCAGGCATGGCCGGTGTTCTCACTTCTCGGTGCTCAATTCCCTGAGGCCTTCGAGGAAGGCCTGCACAGTTTCCTCGTCGCGGATGCGGTACCCCTGCACCTTTCCGGAGCCCGGCCCGAGCGCAATGATCGGTGACTGCATGCCGCTGTCCCACCAGCCTTCTGCCACGCCGCGCTTGAGGACCCGGGTGAAGGCGCCGGCGTGACCGCGGAGGCTGCTGTCGTCGTTGTCGCGGAGTTCGTCGGCGGACACTTCGCCGCCGACTCCGGCGAGGGCGGCGCGGAGGATGCGCCGGGCTCGCGGAGCAAGAGCCGTGTAGAAGGTGCGGGCGCGGTCGGCGGTCCAGCCGGGGTTGTGACGCAGGCTGGCGCGGTGCTTGTCGAGAAGGGCGAGCAGGTCGTTCTGAAACTTGGGTGTCGGGTTCTTCACCGTGATGACGATCTCCACACGAGGCTCCCGTTTCATTAGACGCAAATAAAGATGTGGGGACCGTAGCGTCCGATGCCTTGTCAGGCAAGGTTTAACTGCGTCTATTTAAACCTGTCCACTTGAGAACACCCGCGCTGAGCCCCTGTGCGAACGACTGAGGGTTCAGCACGAGACTGCGGTGCGGACAACTGCAGTGCATCGGCCCCTCTTGGCGGAAGGGCCGTACTCGCTTTGGAGGGACCTGCGCGTCCGGCTCTATGCAGCGGGGTCGGTCGGCCCGCAGGTGGCAACAGGGGCGACTCTCCGGTCGGCTGTCTCGATCTCGGCCCACGGAAGTCACCGTGACGATCTCCCCCTGCCAGGCGGGCCAGGTAAGGACCGTACTGGGGGAGTGCTGTACGCATGATGCCGACGCGCGCATCGAAAACCTGATCGCAGCACTGCTCGCACCTTGGTGGCCGGATACCTGATCCTACTCACCGCATACCCCCCTGGGGTATTTTCTCGATTGGTGACGAGTGACTGATGCGGGGAGGTAGGACGTGCACGAGATGTTCCGTTTGTGGGGGCGGTGGTCCCAGTGACGGTTCGCGGGTTCGCGGCGGCGGGCTACGAAGCGGTGAGAGAGGTCTTCGAGCGGCTGATCGAGGAGGGTGCGGAGAGCGGCGCGGGGGTGTCGGTGTGGCGGGAGGGAGTCGAGGTCGTGCGGCTGTCCGGTGGATGGGCCGATGCAGGCCGGCGGCGCCTGTGGGAGGGGGACACGCTGGTTCAGCCCTACTCACTGTCGAAAACGTTCGTGACGCTGGCCGCCCTGGTGGCGGTGAGGGACGGTGCGCTCACGCTGGACGAGCCCGTGGCCGCGCACTGGAAGGAGTACGGGTGCGGCGGGAAGGATGGCACCACGCTCCGCCAAGTCCTCACACACCGAGCGGGCCAGCCGCGTTTTCCGGCCGAGGCGGCCGGGATCGACCTGCTCGACGACGACCGGCTGCGAGCGAGTCTGGAGCGGGCGGAAGCGGAGTACGTGCTGGGGACATCCCTGGGAGAGCACGCCCTGACCTACGGACACCTGGTCGACGGCATCCTGCGGGCAGCGGCGGGGACGACACTCGGCGAGATGTTCAACCAGGTAGTGCGACCTGCGCTGGGGCTGGATGCCTGGTTCGGGGTACCGACGGAGCATCTGGACCGAGTGGCTGACCTCGAGCACGGCCGGTCCGACTGGCCGCAGCAACTCCACGCGGAGCCGTGGCTGCGCATACCCGACGGCGCGCTGGGCTCGGGGCGGGTGAACTCCCGCACCTGGCGACAGTCGGTCTTCGGCGCGGTCAACCTGCACACCACCGCTTCGGCCATGGCCGAGTTCTTCTCCGCCCTCACCGACCAGGACGGGAAGCTGCGCGCCCTACTGGGCCCCGACCTGCACACCGAACTGCTCACCTCCCAGGTCACCGGGTACGACGAAGTTTTCGGTACCCAGCTGACCTGGACGCTCGGCTTCATCCGCGACCGCGGCAAGATCGTCAAGGGAGGAATCGGGGGCTCGGCCGCATGGTGGTCCCTGCGACATGGCCACGGCTGCGCCTACCTGACGCGACGGCTGGAGGACCACTCCCGCGCTGCACAGATCGCCGCTGCCCTGGGGGACGACCTGGCCGTGGTCGGCGAAGACTGAAATGAGGTTGGCCTTTTCGGCTTCGACGCCTGATACGAGCGGCGGGCTCGACGAGCCGACCGTGACGCGTCCCGAAATGCAGCAGTGGGCGGCTTCTAGTCCTCGCGGAGCTCGGCTTGGAGGCGGCGGGAGGGGCGGAAGGCGTAGAGGTCGAGGACGGCGGGTGGGTCGGTTATGCCGGGTCCGCCGTCCTTGACCCAGGAAGCGATGTC
>NZ_JBVHWR010000060.1:0-2892 GCF_055564355.1 Streptomyces sp. NPDC029152
CGCCCCGGCTGCCGAAACGAGCAAGCTCGCGCAGCCATTGGTGGGTGAGTGCGTACGACGGCAGGACCGGGAAACAGTAGACCCCCCGCGCGCTGCCCTGCCCGTGGCTGGCCGCCCGGATCCCGGACCGCCGGATGCGCGGCGCGTTCGCCGCTGAGGTCAAGTGCACGAACATCACCATGACACGGGATACTAGGTGGACCATTCCACGGCAACGGCTGCGCGTATAGGACGAGGGCGTCCAACAGCATTGTGTGGAAAGGGGTTTGGGCACTTTTACGGCCGCACTCCATGTGAAGAGCGACGACCTGTTGGAAGCGTTTCCGCATCTCACACCATGGCGGCCGGTCGTGGGGGACACCCTGCGACTCACCGACTCCGGACTGGTCACACTGGTGATGGTGCAGGCCGTGCTCGGCTTCACCCCCGAGGCCAGGCGGCTCCGCTACGCCTGTTTCCACCTGCGACACCTCTTCCCGTACTTGCTCAAGCAACCCGGCTGTAATAAGCAGATCCGCAAGGGCGCCGGACTGCTTCGGCACGTCACCGACTATTGGTCACCGGCACCTCAGCGCTGTCCCGCAACTGGCGGTGCTCCGTCTCAGTGGGGTTCGGCCGATGCGGGCAAGAGCGAGCCAGTGCTGAGCGGCGAAACCAGGTCGACGTGGATCAGTGCGGTGCCCGATCATGCGTTCATGCCCCTGAGAGAGACACTTGCCCGAGTCGATGCAGACCTGGCCGCCGGCCGGGTTCCCGTCGCGCGTCAGCGCCTGCGCGGTCTCATCTCGTCTTTCCCGCACGACCTGACGCTCCGCCGTCGTCTGGCTGGGGTGTACCGGCTCTACGGCGACGCCGCCGAGGCTGGGCGCTGGATGTACCTGGAAGAGGATCGGAACGCCGACGAGACCGCTGCCTTCGAGGTACGGTACGGGTCACCCGGGCGGCGGATGAAAGCCCTCGCCTGGCAGGGCCCCGAGGCGAAGGCCGCCACCGTCTTCGCGGAGAAGCAACTGGTCGCGGTGCGGACCGCCTGCGCCGAGGAATTGGGACACCCCGTCGACTGGGACGACCCCGCCTCCTACCGGGAGGACCTGGAAGGGGAGTACGAGGCGCCCACCGAGCCGTGGACGGTCGGTGGTGTGCTAGCAGGCGTCGGCTGCCTGGCGGCGGCTCTTGGGTTCCTCGCGATCTGGGTGATTGGACTCGTTGCCCTCTTCGACTGACTCAGAACACCCGAGCTTGTAAGTGGGCGTTTGATGTTGTTTCGCACTGACCGTTTCAATGCGGTTTGCGTTTATTCGTCGCCGCCGTGCTCAGGCTGAAACGCCTGGGAAGGCTTCAATGGATGGGGAGCTTTCAGGTCATCGCTAAACCAGACGGAATCCGGGGCTGAAAAGCAGAGTAAACGGGCGGCCGGACCGATGCATCGAAGGGCACGAAGCAGCATGTCCGGTATGGATTCACCGTAAAAGCCTCTGCCCGTAAAGCGGATTTATCGCCAGAGGGTATGCGTAAACGCCCTTTAAGTGGGCATTTAGAGAGTGTCTGTGTCGGTAAACAACTTTTGTGGCCGTCACGCTTGAGGCATATTTCCCATACATGCACCCTCGCGTTCACCGAGCTGCGAACTTGCTCGCCCGTTTACTTCGGTTCTCGTGCACAAAGTCCGTCTGGTTTGAAGATCAGGCAGAAACGCCCAGCAGTAGCGGAACAACATCGTCCGCCGGATCCATGGTCACGCTACGGCGTGAGCCAGCGGAAGCCGTACCCCAGCGACCTGTCCGACGCCCGATGGGCCTTACTCGAGCCGACATTGACGGCCTGGAGAAAGGCCCGGCTCGACCGCAGGCCCACCGGACAGCCGGCCAAGGTCGACCTGCGCGACGTATTCAACGCACTCCTCTATGTCAACCGCACCGGAATTCCCTGGAAATACCTTCCGCACGACTTCCCCAACCACGGCACCGTCTACGCCTACTACGCCGCCTGGCGCGACGAGGGAATCCTCACCCAGCTCAACTACGACCTGACCGGCCTGGCCCGCGTGAAGGAAGGACGCAAGCCCGAACCCACCGCCTCCGTCATCGACACCCAGGGCGTGAAAACCTCCACCAATGTGCCCCTGACCAGCCAGGGAACCGACGCCGCCAAGAAGATCGTCGGCAGGAAACGGGGCATCCTCACCGACACGATCGGACTCATACTCGCCGTGACCGTCACCGCCGCGAGCCTGTCCGAGAATGCCGTCGGAATCCAGCTCCTCGACCAGGCCAAGAAGACCTACCCGACCATCTCCAAGAGCTGGGTCGACACCGGCTTCAAGAACGCCGTCATCGAGCACGGCGCCCGCCTCGGAATAGACGTCGAAGTCGTCAACAGAAACCCAGGAGTTCGCGGCTTCCACGTTGTCAAAAGGCGCTGGGTTGTCGAACGAAGTATTGGCTGGATCATGCTGCACCGGCGCCTCGCCCGAGACTACGAGACCCTGCCCGCCAGCTCCGAGGCCATGATCCACATCGCCTCGATCGACAACCTCACCAAGCGCATAACGGACGAGACCACACCCACCTGGCGAGGAACTTACTAGGATATAAAGGGCAATCCTCCTAGATCAAACGCCCTCTAAGAGGGCGTTTGAAGTGGACAACTTGCCGTTTACGTCCTAGTACGTCCCTCGCCAGGTGGGTATTGTCTCGTCCGTTATGCGCCTGGTGAGGTTGTCGATCGAGGCGATGTGGATCATGGCCTCGGAGCTGGCGGGCAGGGTCTCGTAGTCTCGGGCGAGGCGCCGGTGCAGCATGATCCAACCGATACTCCGCTCGACCACCCAGCGTCTTTTCACGAGCTGAAAGCCGCGGGTCTCCGGGCTCCTGTTGACGACTTCGACGTCGA
>NZ_JBVHWR010000061.1:0-2815 GCF_055564355.1 Streptomyces sp. NPDC029152
CGCGCCGGGACGCCCCTGCGCTACAAGGCCGTCGTGGTCGACCACGCGGGACGCACCGCGGGCGACACCGCCGCCACCACCGCCGGACGACCCCCCGTCCCCGAGAAGCCGACCGCGAAGCGACACCACGTGGTCGTCCACCACCGGCGCGCAGACGGCGACTACGACGGTCTGCTGCTGCGGACCGCCGACGGTACGACGGCCCGGTTCGCCGGCCGCGACGCCTACGGAGCCTTCGCCTGGATCGCCCCCGGCTCCGGTACCGGTGCCATCCGGTTCACCATCGAGAAGGACGGGGTCGCCGACGGACCCGAGCGCGTCCTCGACGTCGCCGTGTCCGGCGAGGTGTGGACCGAACAGAGCAGCACGACGGTCCTGAAGGCCCGGCCCAAGTCCGCCTACCCGCCCCAGGACGGCACCAAGGCCGTACTGCACTACCACCGGCCTGACGGCGACTACGAGGGGTGGGGCCTGCACACCTGGACGGGGTCCGCCGACCCGCCCGAGTGGAACGACCCCATCCTGCCGGTGCGCGAGGACCCCTTCGGGCTCGTGTTCGAGGTTCCGCTGGACGACGGAGCCGTCTCCCTCAGCTACATCCTGCACAAGGGGCAGGAGAAGGACGTTCCCGACGACGAGACCCTCGACTTCTCCCTCTACGGGCACGAGGTCTGGCGCGTGGCGGGCGACCCCACCGGTCTGACGCCCTCTCCCGGCGGCGCCTTCGGCCTCGACCTGCACGCGGCGGAGGCCACCTGGATCGGGGACGACACCGTCGTGTGGGCGGGTGAGGGCAGCGGCGTGGCCAGTCAGCAACTGGTGTACGCCACCGAGGGCGACCTCACGATCGAGGACGGCGCACTGTCCGACGAGGGTCAGTGGCTGCGGCTCGTACCGGCCGAGCTGACCGAGGCCCAGAGATCCCGCTACCCCCAGTACGCACAGGCCTCGGCGTTCCGTGTGGACCCGCGCGACCGCGACCGCGTCGGCCAGGCGCTCCGAGCCCGGCTGATCGCCACCCAACGCGCCGACGACGGTGCCCTCCTGGGCGCCACCGGCGTACGCATCGAAGGCAACCGACCGGAAGGAAGCAGCACGTGATCGGCTCGCTCTCGGCCCGAAGAGGCCGAAGAAGACGAAGAGGCCGCACCGGCGGCACAGGCTGCGGAGCCGTGCCACGTCCCCCGGCCGGCACGGTCGCCACGACCGGTCCCACCACCGCGGCCGCCTCGGTCGTCGTGGCCGCCCTGCTCGCCACGGCGCTGAGCACACCCCAGCAGGCAGCCGCGGCACCGCGGCCTCCCGGCCCGCCGTCCGACGCCCGGCTCGCCGCCGAGCCGGCCCGCCACGACCTGACCCGGGAGCAGGCGTACTTCCTGCTGCCCGACCGGTTCGCCAACGGCTCCCGGGCCAACGACCGCGGAGGGCTCAGCGGCGACCGGACCGCGACGGGCTTCGACCCTACGGACAAGGGCTTCTACCAGGGGGGTGACCTGAGGGGCCTGATCAAGAAGCTCGACTACATCAAGGGCCTGGGCACCACCGCCATCTGGATGGCGCCGATCTTCAAGAACAAGCCGGTGCAGGGCGGTGGCGAGTCCGCCGGGTACCACGGCTACTGGATCACCGACTTCACCCAGGTCGACCCGCACTTCGGCACCAACGCCGAACTCGCGGAACTCATCGACAAGGCCCACGCCAAGGGCATGAAGGTCTTCTTCGACGTCATCACCAACCACACCGCCGACACCGTCACGAACGTCGAGAAGAAGTACGGCTACCGCACCAAGGGTGCCTACCCCTACCTCGACACCCGGGGCCGCCCCTTCGACGACAGCACCCGCATGGGCAAGGTCGACCGGGACAGCTTCCCCTACACCCCCGTGGTGAACGGGGACGAGGCCGACGCGAAGGTCCCGGCGTGGCTGAACGACCCCACGATGTACCACAACCGGGGCGACTCCACCTTCGTCGGCGAGAGCGGCCTCTACGGCGACCACACCGGACTCGACGACCTGTGGACCGAACGCCCCGAGGTCGTCGAGGGCCTGGAGAAGATCTACCAGAGGTGGGTCAGGGACTTCGACGTGGACGGCTTCCGCGTCGACACGGTCCGCAACGTCGACATGCCGTTCTGGACGCAGTGGGCGACCGCGATCGACGCCTACGCCGCGAAGAGGGGACGTGAGGACTTCTTCGTCTTCGGCGAGACCCTCTCCTCCGACCCGGCCGTCACGGCCCCCTACGTGACCGAGGGCCGGCTCGACGCCACCCTCGACTTCCCGCTGCAGAACGCCATCCGCGGCTACGCCTCCCAGGACAAGCCGGCGAAGACCCTCTCCGGTGTCCTGGCCCAGGACTACCGCTACACCACGGACAAGGCCAACGCCTACGAACAGGTCACCTTCCTCGGCAACCACGACATGGGGCGCATCGGGAGCTTCGTCAGCCAGGACAACCCGGGCGCGGGCGACGCCGAGCTGCTGCGCCGTGACCGGTTCGCGCACGAGCTGATGTTCCTGTCGCGGGGCAATCCGGTGATCTACGCCGGTGACGAACAGGGCTTCACCGGACCGGGCGGGGACAAGGGCGCCCGGCAGACGTTGTTCGGCTCGAAGGTTCCGGAGTACCTGGACGACGACCAGATCGGCACGGAGCGTACGCATGCCTTGGACGCGTACGACCGGGCGCATCCGTTGTACCGGGCGATCGCTTCTCTTTCGGAGTTGACGGGGCGTCATCCGGCGTTGCGTGACGGTGTGCAGGAGGAGCGGTACGCGGACGACGGTCCGGGTGTGTACGCGTTCTCGCGCAC
>NZ_JBVHWR010000062.1:0-2166 GCF_055564355.1 Streptomyces sp. NPDC029152
ACCGGCCCGACCTCGCCACCACCTACACCCCACCCCGCAACTCGACCGAGCAGACCATCACCGCCGTCTGGTCCGACGTCCTCGGCGTCGACACCGTCGGCATCCACGACAACTTCTTCGAACTCGGCGGACATTCACTGCTCGCGACGCAGGTGACGTCGCGCCTGCGTCAGCGGCTCGGCGTGGACGTCCCCGTGCGGGCCCTCTTCACGTCGCCCACGGTGGCGGCACTGGCCGCGGTCGTGCGCGAGCTGGAGGCGGCCGACGAGACGCCCCTGGTTCCGGTCGACCGCGACAGCGGTCCGTTGCCGCTGTCGTTCGCGCAGCAGCGTCTGTGGTTCCTGGACCAGTTGACGCCGGGCAGCGCCGAATACCTCGTGCCGTTCGGGCTGCGGGTGCGGGGCAAGCTCGATGTCGGTGCCCTGGGAGCGGCGTTCACCGGTCTGGTCACCCGGCACGAGGTGCTGCGCACCCGGTTCGTCACGGACGGTTCAGGCCGTTCCGCGCAGGTCGTGGACGCCCCGTGGGCGGTCACTCCAGCGGTACACGACGTCCGGGCCCTCCCGGCGGCCGACAGGGAGCGGGCGGCGTCGGAGATCATGGCGACCGAGGCCCGGAGGCCGTTCGTGCTGGACGGCGGTCGGCTCCTGCGCGTGGACGTGGTGCGGCTCGCGGACGACGACCAGTTCGTACTGCTGACGATGCATCACGTCGTGTCGGACGGCTGGTCGTCCGGGATCCTGGCGCGTGAACTGCGCGAGCTGTACGCGGCCGCCGTCGCCGGACGTGAGGCGTCGTTGCCCGAACTGCCGATCCAGTACGCGGACTTCGCCGTCTGGCAGCGGGAGCAGCTCAGCGGCGAGTTCCTGGAGGGGCAGCTGGCGTACTGGCGCGAGCGCCTCGCGGGAGTGGCGACCCTGGAGCTGCCGACCGACCACGGGCGGCCGGCCGAGAGGGAGGGCGCCGAGGGCGACACCGTGTACTTCTCGGTGCCGTCGGAGGTGACGGAGGCGCTGCGGACGGCGGCGAGCGGGCAGGGCGCGAGCCTGTTCATGGCGCTGCTGTCCCTGTTCCAGATCGTCCTGGCCCGCTACTGCCGTCAGGACGACATCGCGGTCGGCACCCCGATCGCCGGCCGCAACCGCGCCGAGACCGAGGACCTGATCGGCTTCTTCGTCAACACCCTCGTCCTGCGCACGGACCTGTCCGGCGACCCGACGTTCACCGAGCTGCTGGACCGCGTCAAGGACACCGCCCTGGGTGCCTACGACCACCAGGACCTGCCCTTCGAACGCCTCGTCGACGAGCTGGCCCCGGGCCGGGACCTGTCCCGCAACCCGCTGTTCCAGACCCTGTTCGTCTTCCAGAACACACCGGACGGCGACGCGTGGAGCCTGCCCGGTCTGACGGTCGAGCAGGTCGGTGTGGGCGGTCAGGACGCCAAGTTCGATCTCCAGCTGACCGCGACCGAGGCGGACGGTGAGCTGCTGGCGGCCTTGGAGTTCCGGACGGATCTGTTCGAGCGGGCGACGATCGAGCGGTTGGCCGGTCACTTCGCGACGCTGGCCGCGTCGGTGGCGGCCGCTCCGGGGGCGCGTCTGTCCGAGCTGAACATGCTGACGGCGGGGGAGCGGCGGGAGATCCTGGTCGACTGGAACGGTGTCAGCGGTCCGTATCCGGACACGGCGACCATTCACCAGCTCATCGAGAACCGTGCCGCCGCCGACCCGGATGCGGTGGCCGTCTCCCGCGGCGACAACCGTTGGACCTATGCGGACATCAATGCCCGCGCGAACCGGCTCGCCCACCACCTGCGTGGCATCGGGATCACACCGGACACGCTGATCGCCGTCTGCCTGGAGCGGTCGCCCGAACTGGTCGCGACGCTGCTGGGCGTGCTGAAGGCGGGCGCGGCGTTCGTCCCGCTGGACCCGGAGTATCCCGTCGACCGCATCGCCTACATGATCGAGGACACCGGCACGCCGTTGATCATCACCAGTACCGGTCTGGCCGACCGGCTGCCCGGCACGGTCGACCGGCTGCTGGTGGACGCGCAGTGGCCGGCCGGTCCGGAGGACAACCCGGAGCCGCTGGCTTCGCCGGACGATCTGGCGTATGTGATCTACACGTCGGGGTCGACGGGCAGGCCGAAGGGGGTGGCGCTGG
>NZ_JBVHWR010000063.1:0-1871 GCF_055564355.1 Streptomyces sp. NPDC029152
TACGCGGCCACCAGCAGAAATCTGTCTTCCAGCGGCAGGCCCCAGGGCCGGCCTCTGCGCACCGGGTCGGCGCCCTCCCGCCGCAACGCGGTCACAATTTTCGTGAACTGTCGTGGGCTCAGCCGTGGGCTCAGCCCGGTGAACGGGGCTCTCCAGAAGGGTTCCGACGCCGTGATCACACCAGCCACGGCGAGATCGTCTCACCTTAATCATGCTTCAGGGCCCGCAGCCTCTGGCGGGACGGTATCTCGATCGCCCGGACGGCTTCCGCGTGAGATCCTCCGCCCGTGGCTACGGAGACCGAGGTGGGGGAGCTGTTGCACCAGCGCGGCTGGCGAACGGCGTTCACGGTCACTGAAAGGGTGAACGCGTGGGCCGCCCTGGTCAGCGCCATCGAGCGCGGCTACAGCGACGACATCTACGAGTACACCAACGACCTCTACTGCCGGAACTGGCTGCACGAGGCATGGATCCTGCTGGACGAACACATCGTCCAGCTCTGGACCCCGCGGATCAAAGCTCTGGACGACCGGTACAGGGCCGCGACCGTCGACGACGACGGCCAAGCACTCGACCAGTTCCACAGGCTGCCCTGCCCCGACCTGTGGTGGTGGCGGCGACACCCGCGCATCCTCACCGGAGACCTCGGGCGTTCCCTTCGCTCGGCCGGCGCCATCGGCACCGACCCTGACGCAGCATGACCCTCAGCCTCGTGGGCTTACGGGACAACCTTTAGTGCCTTTGAGTCGCTGAACGTGGCATGAGAATGACAGGAAGACGAGGGAAGGTGACGAAGGCCACACCTTTCCCAGGTTTGGGAGCACCCAAGATCAACCCACGATCGAGTGAATAACCTCAACTCGCCAGATATTCAAGGCAGTTATTGCTAAAGCAGTCGAGTCGTCCCCCTCCCCCGATGCTGCCTCACCTCACGCCGTGGTCCGCAGCTCAGCGGACTGCGGCACGGCAGCCGCCGTACCGGCCTGACGGGCAGCGCGCTCCGCACGGGCCCGGCGCAGGGCCGCGGCGTGGGACACGTCGGCCTGACGGCGGCGCTCGCTGCGGGCCTGCTCGATCGGCGCCAGCTGGTCATAGGCCGCAGCCTCCGGCTCGGGAAACGCCTGGCGGCTGAGCGCCCGCATCGCCCGCGTCTGCCTATCCACCGCCTCCACGATCGACGGGTCCACGCGGCGCGTGGGCGTGACGGCCTGGTGCGCGGCAGTAGCCCTCGGACGCGGTCTCCCTGGTCTTCGCCAGGCCGATGGGCGCGGTAGGGGCTGGGCTTGCCGAGACGACGTCGGCCGGACCGGGCGCGGTTACGGCGCCGGGCGGCAGGATCCGCAGAAAGTTCACGACGGTTCGGCCCGACGCCTTGTTGGCGGCCGCAATGAGACGGGTCTGCTCCAGGCGAGCCTTCGTCGCCCAGGCCGACGACTCCGGGCACACCGTGAGCCGGCCGGAGCCCGAGTCGTACGACACAGCGGCGACATGCCCGGCGAGCTCGGGGGTGATGACCACCCACCGCTCCCGCAGCCTCGCGCCGACCGCTCCCAGGCCCGCTCGGTGACCAGCGCGCCGATCGCCGCTCCGAGGCCCATTGGCTCGCGCCCGTCGCGCCGCACCGTCGTGACGGCCTGCGACTTCTTCTTCGCCTTCTGACCAGCGCCGTTCTTGCGGGCCGCCTCCATCGCGGTCCGCAGAGCGACCCGGGCCAGGTCGGACTAGGTCGACGCCGGAGGTCTCACCGCCGCTCGTGCCTGCTCCCAAGTGGTGTAGCCGAGGTCCAGGTGCCCGAGGCCCGCGAGGCGCTGCGCCTGGTCCACGAAGGTGCTGGTGAACAGGCGCCGGGCCGAGGTCTCGCCGTACCGGTC
>NZ_JBVHWR010000064.1:0-1683 GCF_055564355.1 Streptomyces sp. NPDC029152
GCAGGAAGGCCTCCCGCGCGTCACCGTCCACATCCGCGGCCATCGACTCCAGGACCGCCCGGTACATCGCCGCCAACCGGTCCACCGCGGCACGGCCCAGCACGGCCGGGTCGGCCGTGAGCAGCAGTCCGCTGCCTCGAGCGGCGACCGCCAGGCCGAACTCCGTGGCGCCCTCGCCGTCACCGGAGTCCGCGTCGACGAGATCGCTGTCGGCCTGGGCGTCGGAGAGGTCGAGGTAGCTGAAGCGGACGTCGAGGAGGCGCGTACCGTCTCCCAGCTCGCGCTGCATCACCGGCATGGGGAAGCGGCGGTGCGGCCAGAGGTCGGCCTCCTGGTCGAAGACCTGGTGGATGAGTTCGGCCCAGGTGCGGGCGCCGCGCCGGTGGGCGAAGGGCACCGTGTTGAGGTACATGCCGTAGACCCGCTCGGCGCCCTCGACCTCGGGGCGGCCGCTGGAGACCAGGCCGGTGCAGAAGGTGTCCTCGACGGTGAGCGCGCTCATCACCTTGAGGTGCGCGGCGTGCAGGACCGCCTTGAGCGAGGTGCCCGTCGTGCGCGCCGCGGACCGCAGTGCCGTGGTGAGGTCGTCGAGGGGTACCCGCACGGTGACCGCGCGGTCGCCGGGCTCGGCGTCGCCCCACCCGGCCGGCAGCTCGAACTTGGCGTGGTCGGTGAGGACGTCCCGCCAGTAGGCACGGTCCTCCTCCGAGTCGAGGGACGCCTGCTCCGCCGCCACGAAGTCCGCGTACCGGACGTCGGGGACCTCCACCGTCCGAAGCCGCTCGCCGACGCGCAGGCGCAGGTAGCCCTCGACGATGTCGCTGAGCAGGGTGCGGTGGCTCCAGCCCTCCGTGATCGGGTGGCAGACACTGACCGAGAGCCACCACGCCTCGTCGGACTCGACCAGCGCCGACACCCGGAGCAGCGGCGCCCGGTCGAGCTCGAAGGCGGTGGCCTGCTCGTTCACGATGTGCGCCCGGCGCGCCTCCGCCTGCTGTGCGGGGCTCATGCCGCGCAGGTCATGCACGGTGACGGGGAGGTCCGCCGTCGCGTGGATCAGTTGCAGCGGCACCGAGAAGGCGTCGAGCTCGAAGGAGGCCCTCAGCATCTCGTGGCGCTCCATCACGGCCTGTCCCGCGCGGCGCAGGGCGTCCACTTCGAACGGACGGCCGTCCTTGATCCGGAACGTCGTGGTGTTGTGGTACTTGTTCCGCCCGTCGTCGGCCAGCATCTCCACCAGCATGCCGAGCTGCACCTGCGCCAGCGGATAGGCGTCCACCAGGCCGTCCGGCAGCCGGTTCCGGTCCTCGTCGCCGATCAGGGCGAAGGGGGCGACGAGCGTCTCCCCCGCACCGTCCGCTTCGCCGCTGGTGAGGGTGGCGGCCAGGCCCGCGACGGTCCGGTGCTGGAAGACATCCCGCACGGCGGCCTCGAAGCCCTCCGCGCGCAGGGCGCCGACCAGGGCGATCGCCTTGATCGAGTGCCCGCCGAGATCGAAGAAGTTGTCCTCGACCCCGACCCGCTCGACACCCAGCACCTTGCTCCACACCGCCGCGATGCGTTCCTCGGTGGGGGTGCGCGGGGCGACGTAGGAGTCGGTGGCGGTCTCGTCGGGATCGGGCAGGGCGCGGCGGTCGAGTTTGCCGTTGGCGGTCAGCGGCAGCGCGTCCAGCTGCACGTAGA
>NZ_JBVHWR010000066.1:0-1416 GCF_055564355.1 Streptomyces sp. NPDC029152
GGCTGAGACCTGATGCCGAGCCGATTGTGGTGAAGTGGATGATCCTATGCTGTCGAGAAAAGCCTCTAGCGAGTTTCATGGCGGCCCGTACCCTAAACCGACTCAGGTGGTCAGGTAGAGAATACCGAGGCGTTCGGGTGAACTATGGTTAAGGAACTCGGCAAAATGCCCCCGTAACTTCGGGAGAAGGGGGGCCACACCCGGTGACCGGATTTACTCCGTGAGCTGGGGGTGGCCGCAGAGACCAGCGAGAAGCGACTGTTTACTAAAAACACAGGTCCGTGCGAAGCCGTAAGGCGATGTATACGGACTGACGCCTGCCCGGTGCTGGAACGTTAAGGGGACCGGTTAGCTCACCTTCGGGTGGGCGAAGCTGAGAACTTAAGCGCCAGTAAACGGCGGTGGTAACTATAACCATCCTAAGGTAGCGAAATTCCTTGTCGGGTAAGTTCCGACCTGCACGAATGGCGTAACGACTTCTCGACTGTCTCAACCATAGGCCCGGTGAAATTGCACTACGAGTAAAGATGCTCGTTTCGCGCAGCAGGACGGAAAGACCCCGGGACCTTTACTACAGTTTGATATTGGTGTTCGGTTCGGCTTGTGTAGGATAGCTGGGAGACTGTGAACTCTGGACGCCAGTTCAGGGGGAGTCGTCGTTGAAATACCAGTCTGGTCGTGCTGGATGTCTAACCTGGGTCCGTGATCCGGATCAGGGACAGTGTCTGATGGGTAGTTTAACTGGGGCGGTTGCCTCCTAAAGGGTAACGGAGGCGCCCAAAGGTTCCCTCAGCCTGGTTGGCAATCAGGTGTTGAGTGTAAGTGCACAAGGGAGCTTGACTGTGAGACCGACGGGTCGAGCAGGGACGAAAGTCGGGACTAGTGATCCGGCGGTGGCTTGTGGAAGCGCCGTCGCTCAACGGATAAAAGGTACCCCGGGGATAACAGGCTGATCTTCCCCAAGAGTCCATATCGACGGGATGGTTTGGCACCTCGATGTCGGCTCGTCGCATCCTGGGGCTGGAGTCGGTCCCAAGGGTTGGGCTGTTCGCCCATTAAAGCGGTACGCGAGCTGGGTTTAGAACGTCGTGAGACAGTTCGGTCCCTATCCGCTGTGCGCGCAGGAGTCTTGAGAAGGGCTGTCCCTAGTACGAGAGGACCGGGACGGACGAACCTCTGGTGTGCCAGTTGTCCTGCCAAGGGCATGGCTGGTTGGCTACGTTCGGGAGGGATAACCGCTGAAAGCATCTAAGCGGGAAGCCTGCTTCGAGATGAGGACTCCCACCCACTTGATGGGGTAAGGCTCCCAGTAGACGACTGGGTTGATAGGCCGGATCTGGAAGCACCGCAAGGTGTGGAGGTGACCGGTACTAATAGGCCGAGGGCTTGTCCTCAGTTGCTCGCGT
Source organism: Streptomyces sp. NPDC029152 (assembly GCF_055564355.1). Lineage (NCBI taxonomy): Bacteria > Bacillati > Actinomycetota > Actinomycetes > Kitasatosporales > Streptomycetaceae > Streptomyces > Streptomyces sp. NPDC029152. The sequence continues at coordinate 1,407 of NZ_JBVHWR010000066.1, forward strand.
CCACTGTGTT
>NZ_JBVHWR010000067.1:0-1393 GCF_055564355.1 Streptomyces sp. NPDC029152
TCACCGGGTCCGAGGGGTGCCGTCACAGACGCTGATCAGAGGTCCGACCACCGCCCGGCCGGGCGCAACGCCCGGCCACTCGCGGGCGGCAGGTCTGCATAACGTGGATGCGCGCGAACGGCCCCCGACCGCCGAGGCCGGCACGCATCGACACAGGTGGGGGCACGATGGTCGACATCGACGGGGTGGGCGTCTTCCTGGGCCTGGACGTCGGCAAGCAGACACATCACGGACACGGCCTGACCCCGGCCGGGAAGACCGTCTTCGACAAGGCTCTGCCGAACAGTGAACCGAAGCTGCGGGCCGTCTTCGACAAGCTCACGGCCAAGTTCGGCACCGTCCTGGTGATCGTGGACCAGCCCGCCTCCATCGGCGCCCTCCCGCTGACCGTCGCCCGGGACGCCGGCTGCCAGGTCGCCTACCTGCCCGGACTCGCGATGCGGCGGATCGCCGACCTCTACCCGGGCGAGGCCAAGACCGACGCGAAGGACGCCGCGGTCATCGCGGACGCCGCCCGCACCATGCCCCACACCCTGCGCACCCTCGACCTCGCCGACGAGGTCACCGCCGAGCTGACCATGCTCGTCGGCTTCGACCAGGACCTCGCCGGCGAGGCCAACCGCACCTCCAACCGCATCCGCGGCCTGCTCACCCAGTTCCACCCCAGCCTGGAACGCGTCCTCGGCCCACGCCTGGACCACCAGGCCGTCACCTGGCTCCTCGAGCGCTACGGCTCCCCGCAGGCCCTGCGGAAGGCAGGCCGCCGCAGGCTGGTCGAGATCATCCGCCCGAGGGCACCGCGCATGGCCGAACGGCTCATCGACGACATCTTCACCGCGCTCGACGAGCAGACCGTCACCGTCCCCGGCACCGGCACCCTCGACGTCATCGTCCCCTCACTGGCGAAGTCGCTGGCCGCCGTCCACGAACAACGCCGGGCCCTGGAGACCCGGATCGAGGCACTGCTGGAGGCCCACCCTCTTTCCCAGGTCCTGACCTCGATGCCCGGCATCGGAGTCAGGACCGCCGCAGTCCTCCTGACCACCGTCGGCGACGGCAACTCCTTCCCGAGCGCCGCCCACCTGGCCTCCTACGCCGGTCTGGCCCCGGCCACGAAGCAGTCCGGCACCTCGATCCACGGCGAACACGCCCCCAGAGGCGGAAACCGGCAACTGAAACGGGCGATGTTCCTGTCCGCGTTCGCAGCCCTCCACGACCCCGCCTCCCGCAGCTACTACGACCGCTGCCGAGCCCGCGGCAAAACCCACACCCAGGCCCTCCTCCGCCTCGCCCGCCACCGCATCAGCGTCCTGTTCGCCATGCTCCGCGACGGAACCTTCTACGAACCAAGGAACCCCCGAACCGCTTGACGAAGGACATAGAGGCACCCCCC
>NZ_JBVHWR010000068.1:0-1392 GCF_055564355.1 Streptomyces sp. NPDC029152
TACAGGCCGAGCTCGACCTCGAACTCGCCCGCCTCCAGGATCGCCTTGACCGCCGTCAGGTAACGGGCGGCGTCGGCGCCGTCCACCAGGCGGTGGTCGTAGGACAGGGTCAGGTACGTCATGTCGCGGACGCCGATGACCGTGCCCTCCTCCGTCTCGATGACGGCCGGACGCTTGACCGTGGCACCGATGCCGAGGATGGCGACCTGGCCCGGCGGCACGATGATCGTGTCGAACAGCGCGCCGCGCGAACCGGTGTTGCTGATGGTGAAGGTCGCGCCGGACAGCTCGTCCGGGGTGATCTTGTTGGCGCGGACCTTGCCCGCCAGCTCGGCCGTGGCCTTGGCGATGCCGGCGATGTTGAGGTCACCGGCGTTCTTGATGACCGGGGTCATCAGGCCCTTCTCGGAGTCCACCGCGATACCGACGTGCTCGGTGTCGAAGTAGGTGATGGTCCCCTCGGCCTCGTTGATCTTGGCGTTGATGACCGGGTGGGCCTTCAGCGCCTGGGCCGCCGCCTTGACGAAGAACGGCATCGGGGAGAGCTTGACGCCCTCACGCGCCGCGAAGGAGTCCTTCGCCTTGGCGCGCAGCTTCATCAGGCGGGTGACGTCGACCTCGACGACCGACGACAGCTGGGCCTGCTCGTGCAGCGCCTTGACCATGTTGTCGCCGATGACCTTGCGGATGCGCGGCATCTTGACGGTCTGGCCGCGCAGCGGGGAGGCCTCCAGGGAGGGGGCCTTCTTCGCGGCGGGCGCGGCGGCGGGGGCCGGAGCCTGGGTGGCGGCCTTCGCGGCCTCGGCGGCGGCGGTGACGTCCTGCTTGCGGATGCGGCCGCCGACGCCGGTGCCCTTGACGGTGGACAGGTCGACGCCGTTCTCGGCGGCGAGCTTGCGCACCAGCGGGGTGACGTAGGCACCGTCGTCCACCGGCTGGGCGGCGGCCGGGGCGGCCGGAGCCGGAGCCGGAGCGGCGGGCTGGGCCGGAGCGGCGGGCTGGGCCGGCGCGGGCGCCGGGGCGGCCGGAGCCGGAGCGGCCTGCTGCTGCGGGGCCGGGGCGGCCGGGGCGGGGGCCGGGGCGGCCTGCTGCGGGGCCGGGGCCTGGGCGGGCTCGGGCTGCGCGGGGGCGGCCGGGGCCTCCTGGGCCGGGGCGGCGGCCGGAGCGGCGCCCGCCTCGCCGATGACGGCCAGCTTGGCGCCGACCTCGGCGGTCTCGTCCTCGCCGACCACGATCTCCAGCAGGGTGCCGGAGGCGGGGGCCGGGATCTCGGTGTCGACCTTGTCGGTCGAGACCTCGAGCAGCGGCTCGTCGGCCTCGACGCTGTCGCCGACCGACTTCAGCCAGCGGGTGACGGTGCCCTCGGTGACGGACTCGCCGAGCGCGGGCAGG
>NZ_JBVHWR010000069.1:0-1354 GCF_055564355.1 Streptomyces sp. NPDC029152
CCTAAGGGCTGTCCCGCAATGATCGAAGAGCTGAGTCAGCCAGCTCAGCGTCTGACCCCTCGGGTCATCCAGCGAGGGCGATGTTGTGGAGGTGCGCGATGCCGAGCATCGCGTGGTGAACACCGTCACCCTTGAGGCGGCAGTCACGGAGGATCTTCCAGCCCTTCATGCGGGCGAAGGTGTGCTCGACGCGGGCACGGACTTTGCGGTGCGAGCGGTTGTGTTCCTCTTTCCAGGCCGGAAGTTCCGCCTGCCCGGCTTCGCGGCGGTGCGGGGTGATCAGTCCCGTGCCGCGGTAGCCGCCATCGGCGATCACTGTTCTGTGGCCGATGGCGGCTTTCGCTCCGGACAGTTCCCAGGCCTTGCAGTCGTTGCGGTTGCCGGGCAGGGGCCGGCCGACCGTGACTACGAGGCGGGTGTCGGCATCGATGACGACCTGGTGGTTGGTGGAGTACCGATAGTTCTTGGACTGCTCGGCGATGGTGTGGTCGCGGGTGGGGACCAGGGTGCCGTCCACGATCAGCACGGTGTCCTTGCGGAACCGCCGACGCGGCCGAAGCGCGAGGAGGGGCCCAAGGTGGTTGATGACGCGGTCGGCCGCGGACTTCGAGACCCCGAAGAGGGGCCCGAGCTGGCGCAGCGTCAAATTCGTCCGCCAGTAGGCCGCGACCAGCAGCACCCGGTCGTCCAATGGCAGGCTCCACGGCCGGCCCCGCCGGACCGCGTCCACTCCGTCGCGACGAAGTGCATTCACCAGCTTGCGGAAACAGCGCGGGCTCAGCCCGGTGAACGGTGCTATCCAAGACGACTCAGACGCCGTGATCACTCCAGCCACACAAAGATCATCACATCCTGCGGGCCCTATGAGGACGCTGAGACAGCCGCCCGGACACGATCCAACCGCAGCCGGTTTTCCTCCAGCCACTCCGAAGCGACGTCGATCGGTACACGCACCGCAATCTGCGTCGACGGCGAGTCGTGCACAGTCACCTCCACCGGGTCATCGGGAACCACGTCTACCCAGGCGCTGCGGTCACCGGCCGGCCACTCGGCCCCCTCCTCAGCCTGAAGGGCATCGAGGCAACGCTCCCACTCGTCCAGATCCTCATGCGATACCTGCAAGCCGACCCGCCCGTTGACGAAGTCGCTCTTCACAACGATCTCGGCTGGGTAGTACCGCTCTTCGCCCACCGTCAGAGGCGCACCGCATCTCACCTCAACCGCGACGCTTTGGACCGTATCTGCGAACCGGAACAGCTCGAACGTCTGCACTCCGTCAACCACAGTTGCCTCTTGAACACTTGATGGACCAGATCGCTGTTGATCCTCTCTCACCCACCGACCAGGACGACAG
>NZ_JBVHWR010000070.1:0-1335 GCF_055564355.1 Streptomyces sp. NPDC029152
TAGTCCAGTTTGGCGGTCAGTCCCTTGAGGTCCCCGACGCCGTCGCCGTTGCTGTCCTGGAAGGAGCGGACGAGGACCTCGTAGAAGACGGCCCGTTTGAACCAGTCCGGGTCGCGGTCCTTGGCCGGGGTGTCCTCGAAGGTGTCCGGTACGGGCTCGTTGACGGTCATGAGGCTGCCGACCCTTCGTTCTGCGGCGCGGTGGCGGGCGGCCGCTGGACGTGGAGGACGTGCGCGGGCGTGCGGCCCGGCTCGAGGCGCACGTAGTTCGTCCTGCCCCAGTGGTAGGTCTCACCCGTGAGCTCGTCGCGCACCGGTACCGACTCGTGCCAGTCCAGGCCGAGCTGCGGCATGTCGAGACAGACCGTGGCCTCCTGGGTGCGGTGGGGGTCGAGGTTGACGACCACCAGCACGACGTCGCTCCCCGCGCGCTTGCTGTACGCGATGAGGGCGTCGTTGTCGGTCCGGTGGAAGCGCAGGTTCCTGAGCCGGTGCAGCGCGGGATGGTCGCGGCGGAGGGTGTTGAGGCGGGTGATGAGGGGGGCGATGGTGCGGCCCTCGCGGTGGGCGGCGTCCCAGTCGCGGGGTTTGAGCTGGTACTTCTCGCTGTCGAGGTATTCCTCGCTGCCTTCGCGCAGGGGGGTGTTCTCGCACAGTTCGTAGCCGCTGTAGATGCCCCAGGCGGGGGAGAGGGTGGCGGCGAGGATCGCGCGGACCTCGAAGGCGGGGCGGCCGCCGTGCTGGAGGTAGGCGTGCAGGATGTCGGGGGTGTTGGCGAAGAGGTTGGGCCGCATGTAGGCGGCGGCGTCCCCCGACAGTTCGGTGAGGTACTCGGTCAGTTCCTGCTTGGTGGTGCGCCAGGTGAAGTAGGTGTAGGACTGCTGGAAGCCGATCTGGGCCAGGGTGTGCATCATCGCGGGGCGGGTGAAGGCCTCCGCCAGGAAGATGACGTCGGGGTCAGCGCGGTTGATCTCGCCGATGACGCGTTCCCAGAACACGACGGGTTTGGTGTGGGGGTTGTCGACGCGGAAGATGCGCACGCCGTGGTCCATCCAGAAGCGCAGCACGCGCACGGTCTCGGCGACGATGCCGTCCAGGTCGGCGTCGAAGGCGATGGGGTAGATGTCCTGGTACTTCTTGGGCGGGTTCTCGGCGTGGGCGATGGTGCCGTCGGGGCGGTGGTGGAACCACTCGGGGTGCTTGTGGACCCAGGGGTGGTCGGGGGAGCACTGCAGGGCGAAGTCGAGGGCGGTCTCCAGGCCCAGGGCGGCGGCCTCGGCGACGAAGCGGTCGAAGTCCTCGAGGGTGCCCAGGTCGGGGTGGACCGCGTCGTGGC
>NZ_JBVHWR010000071.1:0-1205 GCF_055564355.1 Streptomyces sp. NPDC029152
GAGGACTCGGTATTCTCGTACGCCAGCCCTTCGTTGATTCTCTCGGTCTCTTCCTCGAGCCATTTGGATGTCAGGACATCGATGCCGCGCTGCGCGGCATCACCTGCATGCGGGATAAAGTTCACCACACCGCCCCAGGTATGGTAATCCATTTTCGCTTCCCAGACGGCTTTGCTCTTCGCGTCGTCGGCATCCACGGCCAGCCCTTGGTATCGGGCCTCTTCCAGGAAGCCGATGGTATGGCCTGCTTTTCTCCACGTCTCCTCATGGCCGCCCACCCCGGTGTTGATGTCATGGACGATTTCCCGGTTGATGGAGTCCTGCAACGTGAAGTAGGCAAAGCGGTCGCGTGAGATCTGTTTCGACACCTCAAGGACTTCGCCGCGGTCCAGCGGACTACGCGACTCGAGCTGGGCGCTCGTCGTGGCGTGTACCTCGTCGCCGTAATTGCCCATGACCATCGCCATCGGCGTGCGCAGGCTCGGCGGGAAGTCGTTGCCCTCCGCGGACAGATGCTTCAGGGCATTCTCGAACACGCGGTTGTTCGCGTCGGAGTGCTGGACGTAACCGCTGCCCGAGTTGCCCGGGTCGATGCCCGTCGTTGCCGCCACCAACGCTGCGCCGAATCCTGCCCTGCCCTGCGCGTCCTCGATGTCAGAACCGCGAAGGGGATCGCCCCAGATGCTGTCGGGGTCGTGCGGGTTGCGCATGTGGGGGTGCCCGTCGACAACGTCCCAGTCCCGTTTCCGCGTCAGGTACTCCAGCCGGTCGTTGCCTTCCTTCTTTCCGTCATCCGGGCTGGGATCGGACTCGGGGTCGAGGAAGGCTGCCGCTGCCTCGGGGTCCTTGCTCATGACCCCGAGAAGGCCGTCGAGGGGGTCGTTCGCGAACCACTCGTCCCGTGAGGTGACGAACGCCTTGGGCAGATCCCAGTTGTCGTCGCCCTTGTCTGCCTTTTCGGCGGCGATCAGATCGTCACCGAGGTCGTGCATGAAGCGGGCTGAGTACCCTTCGCCGTGTTGCATCAGGGTGACAAGGGACTGGTACCCGCGGACCTTCTCGCCCTGCCACTCGTACCGTTTCATTCCGGCTTCCTTCAGGCCGGCATGAAAGTCCTTGTAGAACTTCGACTTCGGGTCCTGTGTGGCGGTGGCCAGCGCGTTGGCAAGCCCCTGCTCGGATCCCAGGTAATGCTGCTTGTTCCC
>NZ_JBVHWR010000072.1:0-1197 GCF_055564355.1 Streptomyces sp. NPDC029152
GGCCGGTTGGCCGAGGCGGTGTCCGGTCTGAGTCCGGTGGATGTGGGCTGGTCGTTGGTGTCGACGCGTGCGGCGTTCGAGCATCGGGCGGTTGTCGTGGGCCGGGACCGGGATGAGTTGCTGCGGGGTTTGGAGGAGGTGGCGCAGGGTCGGGGACTGGCGGGTGTCGCCTCCGCTCCGTCGGGTGGTCTGGGGTTTGTGTTCTCCGGTCAGGGCAGTCAGCGGCTGGGGATGGGGCGGGGGCTGTATGAGCGGTTCCCGGTGTTCGCCGAGGTCTTCGACGAGGTGTGCGGGCGGATCGATCAAGGGCTGCGGGATGTCGTCTTCGGGTCGGATGCCGATGAGCTGAACCGGACGGTGTGGGCGCAGGCGGGTCTGTTCGCGTTGGAGGTGGGCCTGTTCCGGTTGCTGGAGTCGTGGGGGGTGCGGCCCAGTCATCTCATCGGGCATTCGATCGGTGAGGTGTCGGCTGCGTGTGTGGCGGGTCTGTGGTCGTTGGAGGACGCGTGCCGGGTGGTGGGTGCGCGGGCGCGGCTGATGCAGGCGTTGCCGGCGGGCGGGGCGATGGCCGCGGTGCAGGCCGGTCCCGGTGATCTGGCCGGTCTGCTCGGTGATGATGTGGTGATCGCGTCGGTGAACGCGCCCGGTCAGGTGGTGATCTCGGGGCCGGAGGCGGGGGTGGAGCGTGTGCTGGCCGGGTGCGGGGCGCGTTCTCGGCGTCTGGCGGTCTCCCATGCCTTCCATTCCCCGCTGGTGGAGCCGATGCTGGCGGACTTCCGTCGGGTGCTGGAGTCGGTGCGGTACCGCGTTCCGGTCCTGCCGGTGGTGTCGGACCTGACCGGTGGCTGGGCGGATGCGGAGGCCTGGCAGACGCCGGAGTACTGGGTGCGTCAGGTGCGTGAGCCGGTCCGTTTCGCCGATGGTGTCGCCACCCTGCTCGAGGCGGGGGTGAGGGTGTTCGTGGAGCTGGGGCCCGCCGGCACGCTCACCTCGATGGTCGGCCACTGCGCGGAGACCACCGCCACCGCGGTGACGGCCGTCCCCGCCCTGCGTCCCGGCCACGACGACATCCGTGCGGTGCTGACCGCGGCCGCCACCCTCCACGTCCACGGCCACCCGGTCCACTGGGCCGCCCTGTTCCCACCGGCCCGTACCGTCGACCTGCCCACCTACCCCTTCCAACACCAGCACTACTGG
>NZ_JBVHWR010000073.1:0-1077 GCF_055564355.1 Streptomyces sp. NPDC029152
TGCCGGGCTGGTCCCGGTGATCCGGCTGGCCGAGCGGTGCGGCCTGCCGGATCTGGTGGCCGAGAAGGTCAAACTGACTGGCGCGGCCAACGGCGCCGGCAAGGCCCCCGACGCGAAGGCGATGAGCATCGTGGGCGGCATGGCCGCCGGCGCCGATCCATCGACGACCTGGACGTACTGCGGCACGGAGGGCTGCGGAAGCTCTTCGCGGGGGGTGCGTGTCGGCGCTCTTGCCGACGTCCAGGCCGAGGAAGACGCCCACGTCGTCGATGTAGTCCAACCCATCCTCCCGAAGGGGTTTATGCGGTGCTGGCCAGGGCGTTGGCGTCGTATTGAGGTTTCCCCGGGATGCGGAGATCATGAGGCGCCGGGGCACGGGACGGACGTGTTCTCCTCACCTGCACCAGGCTTCGGCCAGGTCTGGAACGTAGGACCGCAGGAACCGTTCCATGTTCGCCCGGTGATCAGCCGCTTTATCGGAGTCCTTGATTGTGGCAGTGGTATGGATCTTCAGCACCAGGTGCGTATAGGGAAAGTCGGGCATCTCTTCCTGGGGTTGACCGGATTTGGGCCGGCACTTCATCCATGCCACGGCGCCGTCGTCCCCGACTCCCGCGCTCGTCACGGGTTCATTCAGAGAAATTCTCCTGAAGTTCTCATACTCCTCCTTCCCGTATTTCGCGGCGTCGTCGACTGCACTGTCGCGCGCCATCGACATGATCAGCTCTCTCTTCTTGTCGACGACCACCCAGCACTTATGGTGCTTCCAGTCATTGGTGCCGACCTCTGTGGCACCTCCCTCTTTTCCTGGGGGAAGGAGCGGCTTCAACGCGGACTCGTCGACTCCGATGCCGCAGATTCGCGAGGGGATGGCATAGTCATATCCCGGCTTGTCGCTCGAGCAGCCGGAAGCGAGGAGAGCGGCAGTTACGAGTATGCCGCAAAAATAGCTGCGTTTCATGATCCCTTGCCTGCCAGACCGCGTGCGGTACTGTTTCCGTCGTTTACAGTGCCATTTATTTTAGAGATCGTGGTGTCTCGTGATTCACCGTCGAGATGATTGGGATTCGCCTGCCT
>NZ_JBVHWR010000074.1:0-1069 GCF_055564355.1 Streptomyces sp. NPDC029152
TGATGGTGGCGGTGTGCTCGCTGGAGAACGACCCCGTGCTGAACTCGCTGGGGGTGCGCACCACCACCAACCCGATCCAGCTCGCCCTGTGGGCCGGGTCGGGACCGGTGGTCGTGTTCGCCACGTACGCCTCCCTGGTGGACCGTGAGGACCCGGAGGATCCGACGGGCCAGCGGACGGTTCGCGGGCCGCTGGAAGCCGCTCTGGCGGGCGGAGAGCGGCTCTACGGCCAGCAGATGGCCCCGTTCGACCTCGCCATCGTGGACGAAGCCCACTCAACCGCGGGTGATCTCGGTCGGCCGTGGGCGGCGATCCACGACAACGCCCGGATCCCGGCGGACTTCCGGCTGTACCTGACCGCCACCCCGCGCGTCCTCGCCGCTCCCCGGCCGCAGAAGGGCTCCGGCGGCCAGGAGGTGGAGCTCGCGACCATGGCCGACGACCCCAACGGCACCTACGGCGCGTGGCTGGCCGAGCTGGGCCTGTCGGAGGCGATCGAGCGCGAGATCCTCGCCGGGTTCGAGATCGACGTGCTGGAGATCCGCGACCCCTCTCCCGTTCTCGGGGAGTCGGAGGAGGCGCGGCGTGGCCGGCGCCTGGCGTTGCTGCAGACCGCGCTCCTGGAGCACGCCGCTGCGCACAACCTGCGTACGGTCATGACGTTCCACCAGAAGGTGGAGGAAGCCGCGGCGTTCGCGGAAAGGCTGCCGGAGACGGCGGCCGCGCTGTACGTCAACGACGCCACCGACGAGGACCTGGCCGCCGCCGACAAGCTCCCTGCGTCGTCGATCGACGCGGAGTTCTACAAGCTGGAGGCCGGCCGCCACGTCCCGCCGGACCGGGTGTGGTCGGCGTGGCTGTGCGGCGACCACCTCGTCTCCGAGCGACGCGAGGTGCTGCGCCAGTTCGCCAACGGCATCGACGCGGCCGGGCGGCGGGTGCACCGCGCCTTCCTCGCCAGCGTTCGCGTCCTCGGGGAAGGCGTGGACATCACCGGCGAACGGGGAGTCGACTCGATCTGCTTCGCCGACACCCGCGGCTCCCAGGTCGAGATCGTCCAGAACATCGG
>NZ_JBVHWR010000075.1:0-1020 GCF_055564355.1 Streptomyces sp. NPDC029152
CCCGACGGCGCGCGCACCCTGGTGCTGGGCTGGGGCTCGACCTACGGGCCGATCACCGCGGCGGTGCGGCGGCTGCGGGCGGCCGGGGAGGCGATCGCGCAGGCCCACCTGCGCCACCTCAACCCCTTCCCCCGCAATCTGGGCGAGGTCCTCACCGGCTACGACAAGGTGGTGGTCCCGGAGATGAACCTCGGCCAGCTCGCCACCCTCGTGCGGGCCAGATACCTGGTCGACGCCCGCTCCCACACCCAGGTCAACGGCATGCCGTTCAAGGCGGAGCAGCTCGCCGCGGCACTGAAGGAGGCCATCGATGACTGAGGCACTGAAGCTGGTTCCCAAGGCCGAGGGCGAGCAGTCCATGAAGGACTTCAAGTCCGACCAGGAAGTGCGCTGGTGCCCCGGCTGCGGCGACTACGCCGTCCTGGCCGCCGTGCAGGGCTTCCTGCCCCGCCTGGGCCTGGCCCGCGAGAACATCGTCTTCGTCTCCGGCATCGGCTGCTCCTCCCGCTTCCCGTACTACATGAACACCTACGGGATGCACTCCATCCACGGCCGCGCCCCGGCCATCGCCACCGGCCTGGCCACCAGCAGGCGGGACCTGTCGGTGTGGGTCGTCACCGGCGACGGCGACGCGCTGTCCATCGGCGGCAACCACCTCATCCACGCCCTGCGCCGCAACGTCAACCTCAAGATCCTGCTGTTCAACAACCGCATCTACGGCCTGACCAAGGGCCAGTACTCCCCGACCTCCGAGACCGGCAAGATCACCAAATCCACGCCGATGGGCTCCCTGGACGCCCCCTTCAACCCGGTGTCGCTGGCCCTGGGCGCCGAGGCCTCCTTCGTCGCCCGCACCATCGACTCCGACCGCGCCCACCTCACCGACGTGCTGCGCCAGGCCGCCGGCCACCCCGGCACCGCCCTGGTGGAGATCTACCAGAACTGCAACATCTTCAACGACGGCGCCTTCGACGCCCTCAAGGACCGCCGGCAGGCCCAGGACGCGGTGATCCGCCTCGA
>NZ_JBVHWR010000076.1:0-1014 GCF_055564355.1 Streptomyces sp. NPDC029152
GTGTCCGAGTCGTAGGCGAAGGTGTTGAGCTGGTTGGTGATCTTGATGGTCCCCTCGGGACCCAGGTGGTTGAGCACTGTCTGGCTGAACAGCTTGTCGCCGGAGTTGTCGCGCATCAGCCGCGCCCATTCCTCCGGGTCGGCAGGTTTGTCTCCCGCCAGGATCTGGTCCGCGTACTTATTCGCCTCGCGTGCCTCGACGACCTCGATGTCTCCGACCGCGTCAGCATTGAAGTCATGACCGGTGCCGCGGGCAGTGTCAAGCATCTCCTCGAAGAGGCTCTTGATGCCGGCAGCGTCCCGAAGTGCCAGTTTGGCCCCTTGGTCGGCATCATCCACTGCCTGCACGGCCGCAGCAACAGCAGAAGTCCAGTTGGCTTCTAACATGGCACGCTCTGCAGCATCCCAGAGAAAGCCGCCTCCTGCATCTTTTTCCCTGCTTGTATCGAGATGCGCCTGCCCCTTGGCGTCTATATGCATATCGGCTTCCTTCGCCGACTCGATCAGATTCTTCACGGCCTGTATGCGCTCGGTGAACTGCGCATGAATGTCTCGCAGAATGCCCGCGATGGCTCGCGCTTCGACGGCAGCGGCGTCGAACTGCTTCCGCGTCGCGGAGAAGCGCGTCTCGGCGGCTTCCGCACTGACTCCTACCCAACCACCGTCCGAAGCTACGGCTTGGACACTGCCCCCATACAACTCACCCAGGTCCTCAAAGCCGTCGGCCATCTGCTCCCATGACACGGCCGCCGTCGCGAGAGGGGCCAGCCGGATGGTAATCACATCTTGATACGTCAGCATTTCTGCTTCCCTGCTGGTTTGGCGCTGAACCTGCCCTATGTCTGCGGGCAGCGGGACGTCGAGGTCAGACGTCCCGGTGTGGAACCGGCCCAAGGGGGTTGACTTGCGAAAGGGAACTCTCTACGTCGTATTCGACAAACTGGAAGCCCTTTTTCGTCTTGCTCAGAGCGGCCTGGTCGCGGGCGAGGCGTTCTTGGAGGCTCTTCACCTGGAG
>NZ_JBVHWR010000077.1:0-1000 GCF_055564355.1 Streptomyces sp. NPDC029152
CGCCCTGTTCGGACTCGCTTTCGCTACGGCTACCCCACCCGGGTTAACCTCGCAACACACCGCAAACTCGCAGGCTCATTCTTCAAAAGGCACGCAGTCACGAGACACCAGCAAGCTGATGTCCGACGCTCCCACGGCTTGTAGGCACACGGTTTCAGGTACTATTTCACTCCGCTCCCGCGGTACTTTTCACCATTCCCTCACGGTACTATCCGCTATCGGTCACCAGGGAATATTTAGGCTTAGCGGGTGGTCCCGCCAGATTCACACGGGATTTCTCGGGCCCCGTGCTACTTGGGTGTCTCTCCAACGAGCCGCTGACGTTTCGACTACGGGGGTCTTACCCTCTACGCCGGACCTTTCGCATGTCCTTCGCCTACATCAACGGTTTCTGACTCGTCCTGCCGCCGGCAGACGACAGAAGAGAGATCCCACAACCCCGTATGCGCAACCCCTGCCGGGTCTCACACGCATACGGTTTGGCCTCATCCGGTTTCGCTCGCCACTACTCCCGGAATCACGGTTGTTTTCTCTTCCTGCGGGTACTGAGATGTTTCACTTCCCCGCGTTCCCTCCACACTGCCTATGTGTTCAGCAGCGGGTGACAGCCCATGACGACTGCCGGGTTTCCCCATTCGGACACCCCCGGATCAAAGCCTGGTTGACGACTCCCCGGGGCCTATCGTGGCCTCCCACGTCCTTCATCGGTTCCTGGTGCCAAGGCATCCACCGTGCGCCCTTAAAAACTTGGCCACAGATGCTCGCGTCCACTGTGCAGTTCTCAAACAACGACCAACCACCCATCACCCCGAACCAGCGGCTCGAGTGCACTGGGGCCGGCACTGAAGGCGACCATGCGGCCGTGCCCTCAGACACCCAACAGCGTGCCCGGTCACTTCCCGTCCGGAGATCGTGCGTTCCACGCCCTTGCGGGCAGTACTAGCAGCCTCCGGCCCGAGGCCGTGACCGAGTAGTCAACGTTCCACCCATGAGCAACCAG